>JBDTRR010000006.1:0-160525 GCA_039931615.1 Acidobacteriota bacterium | reverse complement strand
AGTTCACCTGGGAGCGGACCGACAAGGCGGCCGCGCTCAAGGCCGGGGCTGGGCTCTAGTGCGTTCGCTTGGTACGTAGTGTCCGGCTTTAGAGCGTGCAAAAAGGGTCGATGTCGTGCAGCCTTCAGGCCTGCCGCTTCTGGCAGACTCGAAGGTCTGCACTACTTCAGAATCGATTTTGTGACATTGCTTTAGTTAAGTTAGTCTGACCGCAACCCGCGATCACTGCAGCGAGCAGACGAAATCAGGCGACCAGGATGAGCGGTTCGGCGGAGTCTTCAGGAAAGCCAGGGCCAGGGACGGCGGTGCCACCGCGACCTGGCGAGGCGCCGCCATTCCGTTTCTACGACAACCGGCAGAAATACCTGGCGTCCGCCATGCCCGGGTGCGGAAGCAGCAACTGCAGGATCGGTTAGTCGGCGATGGCCTGCACGATCAGTGTCTTGACCAGCTCGCGATAGTGCCGCCGGACGGGTCCAGGGGTGTTGGCCAGGAAGACCACGGCCAGTTCCTCCTTGGGATCCACCCAGAACATCGTGCCCTGGGCGCCGCTCCAGAGGAACTCTCCAGGTGTTCCCGGAACGCCCGCGAGGCCGGTCTGCCGCCGCACCGCGACGCCGAGACCGAAGCCGAATCCGTCAATGTGCTCGACGGCGAACTCGTGCAGGCGCGAGACATCCACGGTGGGGCCGAGTTGATCCGCCGTCATGTACTCGACCGTCTTGCGGGATAGGACGCGCGTGCCGTCGAGCGTTCCCTGGTTGAGGAGCATCTGGGCGAAACGGATGTAGTCGATGGCCGTTCCCGACGCGCAGCCACCGCCGCAGTCGTACTGCCATGGCTTCACCGGCAGGCGAAACGCCGGCGGGCGGCCGGTCTCCGGATCGATCGGGAGCGGCCTGGCGATGCGCGCGGCTTTCGACGCGGCGACGACAAACCCGGTGTCCACCATACCCAGGGGCATGAAGAGCCGCTCCTGGAGGAATTCGCCGAGGCGCTTCTTCGTCACCGCCTCGACCGCGAGACCGGCGACGTCGAGTCCATGGCTGTACTCCCAGACCGACCCCGGCTGGTAGTGCAGCGGCAGTGTGCCGAGCGCCTCCAGGAACTCGCCGCCGGTCTGGGTGTCGGCGCTTTGCAGACGGCTGGAGTACAGCTTGTGCAGCGGGCTATCCCCCCGATTGCCGTAGCTGACGCCGGCGGTGTGGCGCAGCATGTCCTGGAGCGTGGGCTGCCGCCGCGCCGGCTCGGTGCCGGCCGCGGTGGCCACCTTCATGTTCTTGAGGGCCGGCAGATAGTTGCTCACCGGATCGTTCAGCAGGAGATCACCCTGCTCGGCCAGCATCAACGCTGCAACCGCCGCCATCGGCTTGGTCATCGACGCCAGCGCAAAGATCGCGTCCTTTGGCATCGGCGCGTTCGCCGCCTTGTCAACGAACCCGAACGCCTCGTGATATACGAGCTTGCCGTGCCGTGCGATCGCCACGACGGCCCCCGGCATCCTGCCCGCCGCGACGTCGCGTCGAATCGCCTCTGCGAGCCGCTGGAGCCGTGCGCTCGACAAGCCCACGCTCTCGGGCATCGCCGTTGGCAGCGGCGCCGGCCCGCCCCAGGCCGGGGGAGCGAACGTGGCCGAAGTCAGCGTGGCGACCACCAGGGCAAGACAAGATTTCATAACCCTCCTGCGCAATTCACCGACCATCCCGGCCGCCGGCGCTCCGGCGATCGAACAACGACGGTAGCATAGAAGATGGATCGAGGAACCGCGCGCTTTCCTCATGCCGGCACACACTGCCGCGTGTTACAGTCGGCGGGCTTCTGCGAGGGTCGTGGTCCGTTCGGCGCGCCTGGTCCGTGGGATCCCGCTTCAGCCGGATTGATCCAGGACGCTCCGCTTGACTGGCGGAAGGCGACAGGCGGTGCATATGCGAAACGTTCACTTGACCAATCTGCTGGCGGTCGGTGTGCTGTTCTCGGCGGCTGCGGCCCTGGCGCAGCAAGGGGCGCCGGCGATGCGCGGCGATGGCCCGCCGCCGGCCGCGAAACCGTTCAGCATCACCCGCCTGGATCCCGGGCTCGACACGGTGGTGGCCGCCGACGCCAGCGCCGAGGTGATCGCGAGCGGCTTCGGCCTCAACGAAGGGCCGGTGTGGGTTCGTGAGGGGGCGTCCGGCTACCTGGTCGTGAGTGGATTGCTGGACAACGTGCTCTACAAGGTCTCCGCCGACAGGAAGGTGTCGGTGCTGCTCGAAAAGGCCGGCTACAGCGGCACGGACGTCGACCACGTCGGGGCGCAAACGCGCAGCGGCCGTTCGCACGTCCTCTTGATTGGTCCGAGCTGCGCCAGCCTCGACTCCCAGGGCCGGCTGATCTGGTGTGCGGACAACGACCGCACCGTGCTGCGCCTCGAGCGGGACGGGTCGCGCACGGTGCTGTCGTCGGGCCTGAACGGCAAGCGCTTCAGCGGCCCGAACGACATCGCCGTGCGGTCCGACGATGGCGTCTATCTCACCGACAACGACTTCGGCCTGCGCGATGGCGGCAGGAATCCCGACAAACAGATGCCGAACGGCGTCTGGCTGATCAAGGAGGGGCAGTCGAAACTGGTGCTCGACGCCGCGACGCTCGGCGGGATCCCGAACGGCATCACGCTCTCACCTGATGAGCGCTACCTGTATCTCACCACCGCGATGCAGAAGATGATGCGCTACGAGGTGAAGCCGGACGGCTCGCTCGGTGCCGGGACGTTGTTCACCCAGGGCTCTGGAATCGGCGACGGCATGAAAGTCGACCGGCAGGGCAACGTCTACTCCACGAGTGGCGGCGGCCCGGGGATCATCCGCATCACGGCGCCGACCGGCACGGTGCTGGGCTACCTCAATCTGCCGATTTCCGACGCCGAGCCGAAGCGGCAGATCTGCGCGACGAACGTCGCCTTCGGCGATGCCGATGGCCAGAGTCTGTACATCACAGCCTGCGATGTGGTGTACCGGATCCGGACCAGAACCGTGGGCGTGATGCCCGGACCGAAGCAGCAATAGTCAGGCTCTTCAAATGGGGCGCCAATTGATCTCGAGTATCCGGCGGCCACCGGTCGCCGCCCTGGCCGCGTTGCTTCTCATGCGATCAGTGGGGCTTGCTCGCCCTGGACGTCCGCATCCGCGACGTCCAGCAGGGGCCCGATGGCTTTCTCTACGTCGCTACGGAGCGGGTGTCGACGGGTGTCATACCGGACGGAACCGTGCTGCGGATTGAACCGGTGCCATAAGCGGTCAGATCGTGCCGCCGCAGAGTCGGCGGCGCAGGAGGTCGGATGCTCGAAGGTGTCGTGATTCGAAGGACCGTCATCGCCGTCGCCGCGTGTGTGGTGCTTGGCTCTGTGGTATTTGCCGCGCAGACCAGGGTGGTGCCACGTCCCCCCGCCCAGATCCCGGGGCAGCAGCCGCCCGGTGAAAGCGCGGGGCCGGACGGCTATCAACCCGTTCCGCTGTGGCTCGGTCAGACGCGGGCGCCGGCGCCGGCGAAAACCGAGACCTACACCGTCGAAACGGTGGTCAGCGGCCTGACCGGTGCGAACTTCCGCTTCCTTCCCGACGGCCGCATCATCGTCGCCGAGCGCGACGGCCGGATCAGGATCGTCGGCCGGGACGGGACACTCTCGGCGCCGCTGGCCGGCCTGCCGTCGAACCTGTTCCCGACCGGGCAGAGCGTCTTCGACGTCCAGCCCGACCGGAGCTTCGCCACCAACCGCACGATCTACTTCACCTACGCGGTGCTGCCGGCCGGCGTGAACCCGGCGACGCAGCGCTCGCCTGCGCACGTGCACGTCGCCAGCGCGAGAATCTCGCCCGATGACACGCGCCTCGACGAAGTCAAGGATCTGCTCGATGCGGAGGGGACGGGCGGCCGGGTGGTTCAGGGCCCCGACGGCACGCTGCTGGTCACCTCTACGGTGCCGGCCGGACTGGGGATCAAGTCGGAAGACTGGCCGCAGCCCCAGCAACTCGACAGCCTGATGGGCAAGGTGCTGCGGATCAATCCCGACGGCTCGGTCCCGAAGGACAATCCGTTTGTCGGCACAGCCGGGGCGCGTCCCGAAATCTACGCCCTGGGGTTCCGTGACGATCAGGGCATGGCCATCCATCCGAAGACCGGCCGCCTCTGGGCGAGCGAACACGGTCCGCGCGGGGGCGATGAGATCAACGAGATCGAGAAGGGCAAGAACTACGGCTTCCCGGTGGTCGGCTACGGGCGCGACTACACCGGCAAGCCGATCAACGGCGACAAGACCGCGCAGACGGGCATGGCGCAGCCGGTCTACTTCTGGACGCCCGATATCGCGCCGGCCGGCATCGGTTTCTACACCGGCAAGATGTTTCCCGCCTGGGATGGCAGTCTGTTCGTCGGCGCCCTGGCGGGAAAGAATCTGCTCCGCCTCGTGCTGAACGGCAACCGCGTCGTCGCCGAAGAGCGGCTGCTGGCTGATCAGAACGCGCGCATCCGCGCCGTCAGTCAGGGTCCCGATGGCGCGCTCTATGTGCTGACGGACGGGGCCGGCGGGAAGATCCTGCGGCTGAAGAAGTAGACGCCTGATCCCGATTTCGCGCCCGCGCCGTCACCGTCGATGATCTCCGGGACAGCCGTCGCTCACGCGACGACGGCCGGATACTGGCGGCTGTTCGTGAGTTGATTCCAGCTGGTTTGACGCGTGAGATAGCCCAGTTCTGGCTCTACCGCCAGACAACTTCCCCGAGAAGGATGCGCCCTGCTCGGCTGATCGGACAGCCCATTCGGGGCGCAGTGAGCTGTCATTCGTCAATCTGCACAAGCCGCCGTCGACCCACAGCCAGGCGGATCGAAATCGATGGTTCCGCCGTCCAGAGTCCCCGTCACGCGTGCCACCACCCTGCGCAGGGGATCCTGAATCACCATCGAGAACGTGTCGGGCGTGCGGCGCGATTCTCCGCCATCGACCGCCGAGACTTCAAACCTGTACCCTCGTCGTCCGTTCCAGCTGCCGCTCCCTTTGAAGGACACAGAATGCACCGCCTTCTCGGGGCGGCCGTTCGACCGGAGTTGCGGATCGCCTGAAAACTCGACGCTGCTGATTGAGGTGGCCTCGAAGTGGTCCGTTGGATGGTGCTGCCGTTCGTCATCGCAGTGGTGATTGCCGCCGCGTCCCCGTAGCCGGAGGTCGCCGTCGGACGAGCATCGCGGGCGGAGGTCGGCCCAGTACTCGAATCGCCCGTTGCTCCGATGGCCGGTCTGGGCAACCCAGAAGACAAAACGGTGGTCGGTCTTTCCCCGGACAATGAACCCGGTCCCGGACATCCGGGCAGAGGGAGGAAGCGTGGGCGTCACTGTGACCGTGAACTGGGTCGAGCCAGTGTTATCCGCGAGGTCGGTCGCCGTACAGGTTACGGTCGTCACGCCGATCGGAAACGTCGACCCCGAGGCGGGCACACAGGACCTGGCGCTCACACCGCTGCCGGTTTCCAAGGCGTCCGGGAAGGCAAAGGTGACGGCGGCGCCTGCCCCGCTGGTCTGTCGAACCACTTGACTTGCTGCCGCAGCGAGTGCCGGCGGCGTCCGGTCGATGCTGATCCCGTGAACCGCCAGCGTCGTGCTGAGTCCGGCCAGATCGGAACAGCGGCCTTCGATCGTCTGATCGGTCCCTTCGGCCGTGACGGTGGTGGTCGTCGTCGACGGCCCGTCCACTCCAGAGAGCGCATCCGTGCAGTGCAGCGCGATGCTCACCGGTGTGTTGTTCCAGCCATACCCATTCGGCAGGGGGGTGCGCGTCGACGTGAGTGCCGGTGGATTCAGGTCGAGTTTGACCGTGACGA
This sequence comes from Acidobacteriota bacterium, assembly GCA_039931615.1. Taxonomy (GTDB): domain Bacteria; phylum Acidobacteriota; class Vicinamibacteria; order Vicinamibacterales; family CAVVIG01; genus JAHFUI01. The sequence continues at coordinate 154,679 of JBDTRR010000006.1, read as the reverse complement.
CATGCGCCGGCTCGACGTTGCCGGCATTGTCGGTGGCAAAGAAGGTGATGGTGCTGACACCCGGCAGGACGATCGGCACCGGGACGGTCTCGCCGGCGACGGTCGTCACCGGAACCGACTGCGCGCCGGCGATGCTATAGGTGATCTGCTTGACTCCGGAGCCCGCGCCCCCATCCACAGCCACCAGTCCAACGGTCACCTCGGCACTGTGCCATCCGGCCGGATTGGCCGGCGGAGTGACACTCGCCGTCGTCGTCGGCGGAGTCGGGTCCGATCCGGGGGGGGTGTCGAGATCGATCACCGACTTGCTCACCGGACCGTCGGTGGTCCACGCTGCGGCGGTTATTCCGAGACACCGCGTCGGGTTCGTCGAAAGGGCGGTCGTGCCGGAGTAGTAGTCGTGGGTGAATCCGGAGTCGTTGTGGTAGATCGAGTTCGGGATCAGGTTCGTGTCGGTCTCGTCGACCCAGGCGTAATACTGTCCGGTCTGGCAATTCACATACGTCGTGCTCTCGGCATGGTTCGACACGGTTGGCGTTGGCGCGGTGCGTGTGGCGTCGAAGTAGGAGAGGATTGAATGTCCCCACTCGTGCTTGAACACGTTCAGGTGTCCATACAATGTCGCTGCCTCGATGATCAGGGTCGCGTACGTCTGGCTCAGACCCATCGACGGAGTAAGGCCGGCGGCGCTCCCGATCCAGAGTGATTCGCCAGTATTCTGGTCGGTCACCGTCGGCTGCCAGATGACGATGACGCTATCGAACGCGGGATCGCGATCGGGTGCCGTGTCGGCCGGTGACGGCCACCACCCGCCGCCGTTCGGCGACAGGCGCGCCAGCGTACCCGGGTAGCGGACCGTGACGTCCGGCCGCATGTTTCCGCTTGTCAACAAAGGAATGTCTGTCAGGACGAAACGCGTCGTCGCCGCCGCCGCCGCGGCTGTCTGTGGCTGATCGATCCGTCCCAGCACATGCCGCGTCGTCGCGTTGTCTACGTAGTTGAAGTCGGTGGTGTCGTAGACGAGCACCAGTACCTTCCAGCGCGGATGGGGATCGGTGGGGAGGATTTCCGTCACGCGCAGGTCATCGAACCATGCGGTGCCGGTCGTCGTGCCTGCCGAGTAACCGAGGCGCGCGCCGATCGCGACGCTGCCGGTCGGGCCTGAGTTGAAGGTCATCCTCACTTCGGTCCAATCGGCGGTCCCGGTCACCGCCGTCGTGTGGTCGAAGGTGCCGTAGAGACAGAGGTTCGCCCCGGCGTCGACAATCTCGGATGTGTGCTGGACATCCTCGCTCTTGATCCAACCTGAAAGCAGGTAGTTCGTATCCGGCTGGAGGCTGATGGTCTGGATCCAGGCGGCGTCATTCGGCCGAGTGGCAGTGATCTTGACGCTGTGGCTACCGTCGTGCGCGACACTTTGATCCCACGTCAGCGAGCCACTCGGGTCGAATACCTGTCGCGTCCATCCGAAGGGCCCACCGGCAAAGGAGCCATCTTCGACGCTGCCGTTTGGAAGCAGGTTGACCCGCTGGGCCCGGGCCTCGACCGCAAACAGGACCGGGAAGGAAAATGCGCAAGCCGCGCAGAATATCCGGACCGCCCGGCACGAAAGGGTCCCCATACAAAATCTCCTCGAGACGGCTGGCAAAGGGAGGAGCAGATTGAGCTCCAGTCCCACCCGCCGTTGCGTTTCTCCACCGGCAGGATCCGCATGAACGCTTCCACGGCGTGGATCTGGCTGGCGTAGACGGTCCGCCCGGAGCGTCGCTGCTACTTGAGCATGACGACGACGACATCGTACGGCGCCTTGCCCACGTTGAGGAACTGATGCGGCGCGTTCTTCGGCACATAGAACGTGGTCCCGGGCTCCACCCGACCGACGGTCTTCTGACCGCTGATCACCACCTCCAGATCGCCGGGCGTCACCTGGATGGCGATCTGGTCGTTCGGGACGATCTGCAGCGGCTCCCGGAAGCCCACCGGGACGGACAACCGCTGAACCCTCACCCGGTCGTTGTCGACGAGCGGCTTGCCGGCAAACGCCGGCCCGGCGGGCGCCTGCGTGCGTGCCGTCGCGATGAACGAAACGACCAGCATTCCCACGGTCGAAGCCAAGATCAGCCTGCGCATGGCACTCCTGTCCTGTCGTCAATGAGTTGACGCGTCGATATCCTACATGGAGAAGAGAGAGAGGAACCATTCGAAGGCCCGCCAGCGTACAATTGGGGCGTTCACGTCGGGCGGCGGCTGGTGCGCCGACGCTGATTCTGGCGGCGAGGCGTGCCAGGATCATGGCGCCCTTGATTCCAGGCTGCGCAGGTGATACGAGGAAGGCGTCGCACACGGAATTTCCTGGAGGCTGAGCGATGACGAACCGGTACGCAAGATTCGCGGGTGCAGTGATTGTCGTCTCCGGCATGCTGGCGCTCGCCCCCGCCGATGCCGCCGCACAGAGCAGTTCGGCGGCGAGGGCAAAGCCGGCGCCACGGGCGTGGACTCCGCCGAAGACGCCATGGGGCGAGCCGGACCTGCAGGGTGTGTATTCGAACAAGACCATCACGCCGTTCGAGCGGCCGGCCGAATTCGCTGGCAAGGCGGAGCTGACCGGCGAGGAGACGGCAGAACTCGAGCGGAGAGTGGCGGACCGCAGCGCGGACAAGCGCGACGCCAAGGGGACCGATTCCGACGTCAGCCGCGCCTACAACGAATTCTGGTGGGACCGCGGCACCAAGGTCACGACCAATCGATCGTCGCTGATCATCGACCCCGCCGATGGGCGGGTGCCGCCGCTTACGCCCGAGGCGCAGCGCCGGGCGGAGGAGGAATGGCGGCAGCCGATCTATCGCGGCGGCGGCGCCAACGGCCGCGGTGCCGACTGGACGACCGACCGCAGCCTGTTCGAGCGCTGCATCACGCGCGGGCTCCCCGGCGCGATGTCGCCGACGGCCTACAACAACAACTACCGCATCGTGCAGAGTCCCGGCTACGTTGCGATCCAGATCGAGATGCTCGGCGGCGCGCGCCTCATTCCGACCAGCGGCGGCGCGCACGTGCACGGCTCGCTGCGCCAATATATGGGCGATTCGCGCGGCCACTGGGAAGGCAGCACCCTGGTCGTGGAGACGACAAACTTCACGAACCGCACGCTCTACCGCGGCGCCGCGGAGAACCTGACGCTGGTCGAGCGGTTCACCAGGGTCGATCCGGACACGCTCGAATATCAGTTCACGGTGACCGATCCCACCACCTTCGTCCGGCCATGGACCGCGTCGGTGCCGTATCTGCGCACCGACGAACAGTTGTTCGAGTACGCGTGCCACGAGGGCAACTACGGCATGGAAGGCATTCTGAGCGGCGCACGCGTCGAGGAGGCGAAGTAATGAAGGTCAAGAGTCTTGCGGTCGTCATCGCGGCCGGCGTCGCCGCGGCATGGTTCGTCGTCACTCCGATCCAGGCCCATCATGCGTTCGCCGCGGAATTCGACGCCGACCAGCCGATCACGCTGCGCGGCGCCGTGACGCGCGTCGAGTGGATCAACCCGCACACCTGGATTCACATCACCGTCAAGAGCGCCGACGGCAAGTCGACGGAGTGGATGATCGAGGGCGGTACGCCGAACACGCTCCTCAGGCGGGGCGTCGACAAGAACTCGCTGCCCGCCGGCACGGAGATCGTCGTCGACGGCTATCGCGCCAAGAACGGATCGAACCGGGCCAACGGGCGTGACATCACGCTGCCCAACGGCCGCAAGCTGTTCGTCGGATCGTCGGGGACCGGCGCGCCCACGGACGGCCGAGACGCCGGCGAAAAGTAACACCGCGAGCCTGGCATGCTGTTGGTGGACCCCCTGGTACGTGGGATCCGGCTTAGCCGGATTGATCCGTCGTCCGACTGAAGTCGGATCCCACGTACGATTCTGGAATGCGAAGTCCTTTCACATAAGTCCTTCATATAGTTCCCCTGAACAACTATTCAGGAACTCTTCAGGGAGTGGCGCGCGGTCAGCGTATTAACGTACGCGTATGCGTCACTCCCCCGTGCGACGGCCGTCACCGGCCACTCGGCATGGCGAACCGTTGCTGGCGAACTACCGAGGTGCCGCGCGCACACTGGTCCTGGCTGTTCTGGTCACGTTCATCGGGATTCCGCAGGCGTCCGCGCAGGCTGGCGGCAGTCTGACCGGCACGGTCAAGGATCCGAGCGGCGCCGTCATCCCTGGCGTGACCGTCACGCTGATGAACACGGCGCTCGGCAACCAGCTCACGGCCGTGACCGATGGGCAGGGTGGGTATTCGTTCCCGAACGTGCCGGTCGGCCGCTACGACCTGACGATCACCCTCGACGGCTTCAAGCCGCAGCGCCGCGCCGGGTTGGCCGTCGACATCAACAGCCGCCTGCAGATCGACGCGACGCTCGAGGTGGGCGGCCAGAGCGAGACGGTCACGGTCACCGCGACGACCGTCCACGTCGAGACGACGTCGACGCAGATTGGCGAGGTCGTACCGGCCGCAACAATGACGACGCTCTCGCTCAACGGCCGGAGCTTCACCGACCTGCTGGCGATCCAGCCGGGCGTGATTCCGATGACGACGATGCAGTCCGACTCGATCATCATGGCAGGGGTCACCGGTGCGGTGGCCCCGTCGGGGCAGCTCAATCCCGGCAATCTGTCGATCAGCGGCCAGCGCGAGTCGGCCAACAGCTTCCTCGTCAACGGCAGCGACGTGCAGGAGCGGATGAACGGCGGCACCTCGATCGTGCCCGACCTCGACTCGGTCGATCAGTTCCGGGTGCTCACCAGCAACTTCGATCCGCAGTACGGCAACTACAACGGCGGCATCGTCAGCGTCATTACCAAGTCGGGCAGCGATGTCTTCCACGGCAGCCTGTTTGATTTCGTCCGCAATACCGCGCTGGACGAGAAGAACTATTTCTCACCCGAGCGCGCGGCGTTCAAGCAGCAGCAGCCTGGCGGCACCGTCGGCGGGCCGGTCAAGAGGGGCAAGGTGTTCTTCTTCGCCGACTATCAGGGCACCCGCACGACGCAGGGAATCGAGACCGGCCTGATTCCGGTGCCGACCCTGGCGGAACGGTCCGGGAATTTCTCGCTCGACCCCGGCGCCCTGACCGGCACGGTCAACGGCCCGTACTTTGCGAATCTCCTCTCGCAGCGTCTCGGCTACCCGGTGTCGGCCGGCGAACCCTATTACCTGCCCGGCTGCACGAGCGCGACGAACTGTGTGCTTCCGAACGCGATGGTGCCGATGGGGGCATGGTCGTCGCCGGCCCGGCAGCTGCTCCAGTACATTCCGACGCCCAATTCAGGAGACGGGGCCTTCTCGACCGGTGCGTTCCCGCAGACCGTGCGCGACGACAAGGGATCGGTGCGCGTCGACGGCAACAGCCGGCTCGGTCTCTTGTCCGGGTACTACTTCGTCGACGACTACCGGCTGGACAATCCCTATCCCGGCGCGCAGGGCGGCGCCAGTGTGCCCGGGTTCGACGCGCTGACCATCGGGCGCGCCCAGCTGTTGGCGGCGGGCAGCAACAAGGTGTTCGGTTCAGGCCTGGTCAACGAGTTCCATTTCAGCCTGATGCGGAACGTCAACAACATCGGCACGCCGCAGGGCGGTCTCGGGGTGCCGATTGCGTCGCAGGGCTTCGTCACCGGTCCCGGCACGCCCGGCATCGTCGTCCAGGCGCCGCAGTTCGAAGGCATCGAGAACGTCGCCTTCGAAAAGTTCGTCTTTGGTGTCACCACCACCAACGTGAATCAGGTGAACAATACGTTTCAGTGGAGCGACAACGTCTCGAAGGTCATCGGCGCCCACACCCTGCGCCTGGGCGGTGAGTTCCAGTACGCCCAGGTCGATATCGATCCGAACGCGCAGTTCAACGGCACCTTTTCCTTCCAGGGCACCGAGACCGGATCGGATTTCGCCGACTTCCTGCTCGGCGCGCCGAGTGGCTACATCCAGGCCGCTGGCACGCCGTTCTTCATCAGGAACAAGTACGCCGGCGGGTTCGGACAGGACAGCTGGCGGGTGCGGCCGAACCTGACGCTGAACTACGGCGTCCGCTACGACTTCATGGAACCGTGGTACGACAAATACAACCAGATCCAGACGTTCATTCCGGGCCGCCAGTCGGTCGTCTATCCGACCGGACCCGCCGGGTTCGTCTACCCCGGAGACGAGGGGATTCCCCGGACGTTGTCTCCGGCTCGGCACAAGTTTTCGCCGCGCGTCGGCATCGCGTTCGTCCCCTCGTTCTCGGACGGCCTGCTGAAGACGCTGTTCGGCAGCGATGGGCAGAGCAGCATCCGGTCGAGTTTCGGCGTGTTCTACACCGCGGTCCCCGGACTGTCGGCCGGCATCATGTACAGCATTCCGCCTTACGGCGAGAACTACCTCAGCCCGGCGCCGCCGCTGTTCGAGACGCCGTTCATCACGGCCGCCGACGGCACCAACAACGGGCAGCCGTTCCCGCACACGCCCGCGCCGCTCGATGCGTCGCCGGGCAAACCCGGCACCGCCGTCGATTGGTCGCGGCTGCTGCCGATCAACGGCGATCCGTACTATTACCACGACAATGACGTGCCGTTCACGCGCAACTACATGTTCTCGATCGATCGCCAGCTCGGCGCCGGTCTCGTCATGACGCTGAGCTATGTCGGCAGTCAGGGCCGCAACGTGCTCGTGGTGCAGGCGACCAATCCCGGTGATCCGGCGCTCTGTTTGAGCGTCAGCCAGGAAAGCCAGGTGGCGCCCGGGAGCGCGACCTGCGGACCCTTCTCGGAGAACGGCGTCTTCACCCGGACGGACGGCACGGTCATCAACGGCACCCGGCCGTTCGCGCCAGATTTCGGCAGCATCACCGCGCAGCGCACGATCGGGCGGTCGCTCTACAACGCGTTCGAGGCGGATCTGCGCTACGGCGGGCGGCAGGGCGGCTTCCTGTTCGGCTACACGCTCAGCAAGTCGATGGACACGTCTTCGTTCATCGGCGAACAGATCAACCCGGTCGATCCGGAGGCGACGTGGGCGCCGTCGGCGTTCGACGTGCGGCACAACTTCATCGCCAGCTACCACTACAGCTTGCCGGTCGAGCACCTGTTCCATCGGGAGAATGGCTGGACGAGTGGCTGGGCGATTGCCGGGATTACCCGATTCAGCAGCGGCTTCCCGGTCACGCTCTACAACGACACCGATTCCTCGCTGCTCGGCACGTTCGGCAACGGCGTCAACAACCATCTCCTCGACACGCCCGACTACGCGCCGGGCTGCGATCTCGCGATCAATCACGACCCGGCGAAGGGAGCGGCGTTCAACACGGCATGCTTCTCGATTCCCGCCGCTGGACAGCTCGGCGATGCGCCGCGGCGATTCTTCTACGGCCCCGGCATCGTGAACACCGACCTCACGCTCATGAAGAGCGTCCCGCTTGGCCGGCGGCAAGCGGTGCAGTTCCGTCTCGAGACCTTCAACGTGTTCAACACCGCGCAGTTCTACGGCGCCGGTTCGGTGGACGGCAACGTCAGCAGCTCGACCTTCGGCCAGATCGTGCGTGCGGCGCCGCCCAGGCTGGTACAGCTGGCGGTGAAGTACTCGTTCTAGGCCCGCGCAACGCTGAACGGCTCGAGGAGCGCCTCCTCCAGGGAGAGTCCCTCCTACAAGACGGGTGCGCAGCTCGCCCAGGCCATCAGGGCCGAGGTCATGAGGCCGCGAAATACCGACAGCCAATCCCTCGGCGTCAGGCGATCCGCTGATTCCGAAGCGTTTTCGAAACGGCGATGAACCGAGCCCGCTTCGTCCGGCGTGAGCTGTTGCGTCCTCACGATGAACGCCTCGAAGTCGGCAAGCTTCTCCTTGAGGGCCTGGCGTGCAGCGGGTGTGAAGGAACGCTCGTCGTCAACCGGGTCACCTGTCACGAGCCCGGCTTCCGCCGCCACCGTGCTCCAGAGACCGAGCTCTTCGTGCTCGGTCTGGACGACCCTCAGCCAATCTGACGAACAGTCGATCTGCTCACCTCTGGAACGCCATTCTGCGGTCACCAGGCTGGCCACCGGCGGCGACCAGTGTGAATGATAGACAGGCGTGCCGTCCGGCGCACGGGAGACGTGAAATTCAAAGAAATACCGGGTCGACTGGTGGGTCAATGTGTCGCAGAGGGCGTTCGGCTGGATCTTTGCCGACCAGACGAATTGTGCTGGCGTGAGGCCGATCTCTTGGATTTTCATGAACAACCGGTTCCGCTCGTCGCGCGTCAGGCGAAAGTCCTTCATGCTGCTGTTCCTCAGGCCGGCCTGCCGGTGAGCGTCCGGCTGTGAGCGATGTGCTGTCCGTTGTCCCAATGTGGTGACGAGCCACGCGAGATGGCCGTTTGATCCCTCGCTAGAAACGGACGCGCAGTCCCAGGCCACCCTGGAAGCCGCCGACGGACACCCCGGCAGCCGCCGGCAGATCCGCCTTGGCGGCGACGTATCGCGCGAAGATGCCGCCGCCCAGCCGGCGGGTGAAGAAGTAACCGAGGTCGATGCCCGCGTTCACACCGACCGCGGTGCCGGTCTGCCGTCCCACCGTGATCTGCGCGCCGCCGTTGGCGATGGTGGCGCTGGCGATGTCCTTGGTGAGACGGATGAACGATGGACCTCCCGAGATCGCCAGATCGATCGTGTCGCTGACGCGCTTCACGTATCCGACCTTGACGTGGGTGCCCAGCTCGGTGTGGGTCAACTTCGGCGCGGCGCCGACCGAGCTGAAGCGGCCGTAGACGAGCGGATCCGGAATCGTCGCCACGATCGTGCCGACCGGTGCCCGGTTGAACAGGGACACCGCGATCCCGATCGTCAGGTTGGGTCGGACACGATAGCCCGCTCCGCCGTCGAACAGCAGCCCCTTTCCGACCGTCTGACTGGTGCTGGTGGTCGCCAGTTCATCGAAGAGTCCCACCGCGGAACTGGTGGCCAGGGTCACCGACTGGGTCTGGCCGGCCACGTTCAGGTCGAGATAAGCCCTGGCGTCGGCGGTCTGCGCGGCGAGGCCGGGTCCGCTCGCCAGTGCCAGGCCGATCAGCGTCACGATCGTCCTCGTCGTCGTCATCAGTTTCCCTTTAGGGCACGTCGCCGTGGCCGCTTCGACTCGAGCACGATAATCGTGCGCTCGGCGAGTGAGACTGCCCGCGAGCCCCGGGTCTGCCGCAGGATGTCCGCGATCTTTTCGAGCGTCTCACGCTCCAATTCGTCGACGTCGCCGCGCTCGAGCACGTCGCGAAGGCCGAGCTCGAGCTGGGCGATTGAATGGGGGTGTGCCAGCGAAATCAGGGCCCGCCCGTTGCCGATCGGGATCAGCTCCACCCCGACGAGCCGACGCAGCGCCTTCACCGGCGTGACGACGATGACCGCGTGATTGCCGTAGTTGGCGATCGCCGCCGGTTCGCTCGTGCTGAGGCGCGCGGTCACCTTGCGCTCGACCAGCCTGACGATCGCCCGCCCGAGATCCGCGTCCACCGCAGCCAGACGCGCCAGGACGTCTTCCGGCAGCGTCATCGTCACCGGCCGTGACGGCCGGTCGTACTTCGGTGGTCGGCCGGGCCCGGGCCGGATCGCTTTCATGAGGAAGCTTAGTGTAGCGCTATTTCTAATTGAAAAAGATGAGCATGCCAATATCCGCATTGAAATTGCCGCGGCGTCGCGTATGATCGGCAGGCAGCGAGGGACGGGATTCGGGGGCCTGCTCAAGGAGTGTCTGTGCGAGGGCGACAAGCGTTGGCGTTGGGTGTGGAACGCGATTCGCCCCACCAACTCGGTCGGCGATTTCGAGGTCACCAAGCGCGTGGCGTGGCTGCTGCGTGGTGAAGGTGCGGGGCTGCTGATCAAAGACAGTGGCGAGAACATCATCCTGTGGCAGGGGCGCAGCTTTTCCGCCACCCGTCTCTGTTACCCTAACGGCCAGCTGTACAAGCTGATGAACGACGCCGGCCCGGGCGGAGCGAACAGCCCGGCGTTCGACGACAACGATGTCGTCGAGCCCGCACTCTACGTGCCGGCGATCGATCCCAGCAAGCCGTAGTCCGGCGGGGCGCCCGTTCTGCGGGGCGTTCGGACGTTGAGTCTGGCCGCGTCAATGGCTTTCATACGAGAGGACATCGATGATGAGGATTCGTGCGTGCTTTGTCCGTCGGACCGCCGTGGTCAGGACGATTCTGTTGGCAGCGCTGTGTCTGGGGGTACGGGCGATGCCCGCGGCCGCGGCAACCGTGTCCGGCACGATGACGGTGGTCGGCCACCTCAATCCGACCGGTCAAATCGTTTACACCATCGTTCTGTTCAACGCCGGACCCACCGCCCAGCCGGACAATCCGCAGAACGAGTTCTTCGACATCCTGCCGCCGAATGTGACCTTCAACGAGGTCAGCGCCACGAGCGGCACCGTGCTGCTGCTGCCAGGCAACGCGATTACCTGGAACGGCAGCCTGCCCGGCAACGGATCGGTAACGATCAGGATCGACGCGCAGGTCGGCCCGCTGAATAGGCCCGGCACGGTGATCTCGAATCAGGGCACGATGTTGTTCGACGCCGACGACAACGGCAGCAACGAGTCCAGCGCCCTCACCGACGATCCGACGGTGGCCGGGGCCGCCGATCCGACCAGCTTCACCGTCATCCCCACGGTTACCGTGACGGGAACGAAGACGGTGACCGGGACGTTCTCTCCCGGCGGCCTCGTCACTTACACAGTCGTCGTCTTTAACGCGGGACCCGGGTTCCAGAACGATCAAGAGGGCGCCGAGTTCTTCGACCTCCTGCCGGCCGGTCTGACAGTGGTCGATGTGACCGCCACGAGGGGCTTTCCGAATTCGGCAGTCGGCGCACTCGGACCGGTCGCGTATTGGGATGGGGAATTGGGCGAGGCAGAGTCGGTGACGATCACGATCACCGCGAGGATCGACGCGGCCATTCCCGCCGGCACGGTGATCTCGAATCAGGGCACGGTCGTGTTCGATGCGGACGCGAGCGGCGGCAACGAGTCGGTCGCGCCGACCGATGATCCGACGGTGGACGGCGCCGCCAATCCGACCAGCTTCATCGTCGGCGCCTCGGCCCCGAGTGGGGGCAGGGCGCCGTGGATCGATCTGAACGGCGACGGTCTGGGGGATGTGGTGCTCTACGCTCCGGCGACGGGTGGCGGTTCCAGTCAGGTCAATGACCACAGCGGCGGGTTCACCGCCTTCCCCGCGTCCTGGGACGCCGGCTGGCAGATCTTCCCGCTCAATCTCAATACAGATGCCTCGACGGATCTCTTTTTCTATAATCCCGTGACCGGTCTGTGGGTGCAGGGTCTCAGTCTCGGATCGGGCGGCTATAGCTACACGGTGGGAAATTGGGATCCTGGCTGGCAGGTCCACCCGGCCGACTTCGACGGCGATGCCATCACCGACCTGTTCCTCTACGAGCCCGCAACCGGGGTCTGGGCGAAGAGCTTTGTCGATGGCAGCGGCGGTTTTGCCAACTACACGTTCGGGAACTGGCGTACAGGTTTGGGATTCACCAGGGCAGACTTCAACGGCGACGGCCGGGACGATCTCTTCCTCTACGACGTGGACAATGGGGCCTGGGCCAAAGCGGTCAGCCAGGCAGGCTTCGGGGCCTTCGACTTCCTGGCCGGCGGGCAATGGGGGCCGGGGTGGGTGATCCAGGCGGCAGACTTGAACGGTGACGGCCGTACCGATCTCGTGCTCAGCGAGGCCGCGGGCTTCCACATCTCGGCGCTGAGCCGGCCCGACGGGGCGTTCGACTATCCGGTCGAAGGGCAGTGGGAGGTGGGCTGGGCGATTGCCACAGGTGATCTCGACGGCGACGGTCGGACCGATCTGTTTCTCTACAACGCCGCGACCGGCGCCTGGAAGGTAGCCTACAGCGACGGGACCGGCGATTTCACCTATCAGCAGGACCACTGGGGTGCGGGGTGGACGGTGGGTGTGACCGACGCCGACGGCGACGGCCGCGCCGACATCCTGTTGAGCGAGGCTGGCGGCGTCTGGGTCCAGGCGACCAGCGTCGGTCCTGGTATCTTCACCTACAGCGGCGGGACCTGGACGCCCGGTTCAACCGTGCTCACGCAGAAACCGTAAGTCGCTGCTGTCTCTTGAAAACAGGAAGGGCTCGAGCGGCCCGCGCTCGAGTTCCTCCTGGTCCTTTCAGACTCGTCGACGATCAGTTGGCGGTGTTACCGTGTCACCCCTGAGTGCCGCTGATGATCCGCAGATAGGCCCGCCACGGACCGACCTGATCCGAGTACTGCCGGGCCAGCACTCGCGAGATCTGGACGATGTGATCGAGGTCGTGGGCGACCCATGTCGCCAGCAGCTGGCGCAGCGTCACGCCGCCCAACTCCGGGTGCCATCCGCGGCGATCGAGATCAGCCTCCTTCAAGCGCAGCGCTGCCAGTTCGTCGAGACTCTGGCGGCGAAGCGTCGCGAACTCGTCGAGCAGGCCGGCCAGCGTTCGTCCCTTGCAGAGGGTGAACTGCGCGGCGCGGTCGAACGTTTCGAAAGGGTGCGCGTCCCCGTGCTCGAGGATGATCCGGGCGCGCGGCAGCCAGTCGGTTCGATCGCCGTGAATCAGGTGTCCGATGACGTCGAACGGGCACCACGTGTCGCCGCCTTCGTGCGCGACGATCCAGCCGTCGGGCAGTCCGCGGAGCAGGGCGTCGAGCGTCGCCGGAGTTCTCGATAGAACGGCGACCGCCTCTTCCAGCACGAAGAAACGTCGGGTGCGATCAGGTTCTGCGTTCATCTGATGTTTCACCGCTCCGGGCCCTCGACCCACCGCTATCGCGGCTGGCCTCCGGCGAGGGCACGGGGCCTGGGCGCGGATTCCGCTCCCGGTGGCTCGCGGAAGGGTTCCACGGGAATGGGCTCGTAACGCACGTCGAGGATCTGCAGTGACTCGGTCGTGCCCGGCGCGCGCAGGACGACGCGATCGCCAGGTCCAGCCTTCATCAGCGCCCGCGCCAGTGGTGACATCCAACTGATGCGGTGGTGATCCAGGTCGACCTCGTCGACGCCGACGACGCTCACTGACCGCTCCGTGCCAGCGGCGTTGGCGTAGCGCACGGTCGCCCCGAAAAAGACGTGCGTCGCCGCTCGTCCAGCTCTCGGGGCGGCGGGGTCCACCACCTCCGCCGCATCGATGCGTTTGGTGAGGAAGCGAATCCGCCGATCGATCTCGCGCAGCCGCCGTTTGCCGTATTGATAGTCGGCGTTCTCGCTGCGATCGCCGTTGCTCGCCGCCCAGGCCACCACCTCGGTCACCGCCCGCCGTTCCCGGGTGAGCAGAAACCGTCGCTCGTCTGACAGTCGCTGCAATCCGCTCGGCGTGATGTAGTTCTTGACGCCTGCGACCGGAGTATCGCCGGCCTCGACGGCGGCGTGATCTTCGTCCTCGTCCTCGTCCTCGTCCTCGGCCTTCGAGTTCCCGGTGAACGGTTTGGTCATGCGGCTCCACCCATTCAATCATGAGTTTGGCGCGGCCGAGCCGACGCCAACCCTCTATACTCTGCTCAACGCCGTGATCCCCGACACGACCCGCCCAGCCGCCGAGGCCTCGAGCCCCGTTCATTCATACAGCGTGCGCATCTGTCACTGGATCAACCTCGTCGCCTGGGGCACGGGTGGCACCAACTCGGACTTCGGCCTCCACTGGTTTGCCGGCGTCTAGGACACCAGGCTGCCGTCATGCGTGACCCCCAACTGGCAACGCCAGACGCGCTCTGGACCGGTCGAGCGCCGGAACAGGGACCAGCCGGACTGCGTCCTGGCGAAGTGCCGTTTCAAGCCCATCTCGATCTCTTGCACTTGTTCCTGAAGCATCGCGATGAAATCGTCGAAAAGATCCAGGGGCTGTTGAACGCGCAACGAAAGCCGATCGAATACCTGCAGGACGGTGCTCTCCTGTCTCGTCACTTCGAGGACTGTTTTTTCACGCTGGCCGGGGTCAATCACGGCCAATCGCGTCTTCGCGGTCAATTGGAAGAAGCGCATTGGGCAGGTGGATTCCGGCCTCGTGCGATTCCGGGACTGCACAACGGCCTGGCCGACCCGGCGGAGATGATGATCCGCGCCTTTCATTTATGGCGGCAGACGCGTTGGCCGGGTCGCAATGGCCGGCTCCGCTATGCGCACACGCTGTTCAACCTCTATCTGGTCCGATCCCTCACGTTCTTGAGTATGCGCTCGTGGGATGCCGGATCGGGCAGCGCCGGCGATCGGCTCGCGCAGGTTCAAGGCGTGCTCGACCGGCTGTGGACAATCAGGGCCGCTGATCAGCCGGTGCTTGTGCGAGATGCGCGATGGTTGATCCAGATGGCGCAGAGCCCCGCCACCGATGAACTCGGGGCCTACTTTGACGTGGCGGCAAGACTGACAGACAGCCTTTCGCCAGACGACCGGCTCGAAATCCACAAAGCCGGTGTTCGAATGGCTGCCGGGCACTTACGCTCACAGATTCGCTACTACTCCACGAAGAAGGCTGTGTCCCTGAATGACGATGGCCTGATTCTGGTCACCCGCAGCTCCAATGCCCTTGATTTCGCCCTGCTGATTCAAGATCTCGTGCCGCTGCTCGAGGCCTATGAAAGCGCCTGGCACGGCGCCGATGGTGAGAAGAGGCTCGAATTGGCGGACGCCATCTGTCAGGCGATCTCTCCGGATCCCGAGTTGTTCCTGAATCGCGTCGAGTTGCTGGGTCCGTACAGCATGCTCGAGCCGCTCTTCATCACGACTGATGGCGACGGGCGGGCTGCCTATACGCCGATGGGACAGCGACACGTCCAGCTGATCCAGGAATACGAAGCGAGGATCGGTCGCTTGTCGAAGCCGTTGTCTGACGATTGTCCAGAGTTCCGACCCGTGGCCGGCGCGTATTCTCCATATGGGGTGCTCTACGGGTTTTCATCTGATCTCATGGAACATATGGCGTTCAAGACGCTACAGCCCGATGCCGTAACCCGGTTCAGTCTGGAAGATGTCTTTGTCGGTGGGGACGTCAACGCCGACAAGCTCGCGTGGGTGAGCGGTTGGCGGAAGTTGCCGCACCTCGACCGGGATGTGGAAAAGCTGTTCGACTACCCGCAGCAGTTTGCCGAAGACATCTTCGCTCGGATCGAGCAGGCGTTACACAGGCGCGCTGCTGATGACGGGACGGACGCTGTCGTTCGGACCGGGCGCCTGTTCATATTTCCCGGGGATGATCGACCGGTCGATTCGAAGGCGTTGTCGATTCCAGATCTTCCGCTTCGGTATGTCGCATCGTCAGACAGGCGGATTGTGGCCGCGCCCGAGGCTGATGCTCATGACGAGCCGCAACTCTTGAGCGATCGAAGAGAGGGGAAGTGCGTGCTCAGTTACAGGACTCCTGGGGGATGGGTCGCCATCGCCAAGACCATTCTCACTGAGGTCCTGGGGGCGGGACGCGATGTGAAGATTGTCGGGCTGCCCCCCGCCGCGGCAGGAGTGTTGAAGTTGATGTGTCCGAATCTGGTGATTGTTCAGGCAGACGCTTCTTCCTGACCTCATCACGATCAAGAGCACGCGGTCGATGTCGGCTACGATCATCCCTCGCCGATGACTTCTGTCAAGGATGGGATACGCCCGACGCCCCTTCCGGGCCTCCTGTCCAGTTTCGTCTCTCATTTTACACGGGCCATCCGGCAGGAGATGGAGGCCATGCGCGAGCGCCGGGGCTCGTTCGAGGTCGTGTTGACTGATGGCCAGCGCCAGGTGCTCGACGAGCCGGCCGGTGGTGCGTCGTACACATTCAGGGCACTGTCGATCGACGAGAAGCTCGTGGCGGGGCTCGAATGCACCCTGCGTGCGTCCGACGTGGAACAACTGGTCCGCATCGATCGCATCGACGGTGCCGAAGTGACGCTGTGGAGCGAGCGCCCCATCGCACTCAGGGACGGGCACGGCGTCCTGGTCATCTATCCGTGGTTTCTCTACGAAAAACTGCTCAAGGTGCTCGATGAGATCGATCCTCACCGCTTTGCTGTCGAACGGGCGATGACGCTGTTTGGCAAGCTTGACGCGACGTTCGAGCCCCGGGCATTGAGCCGGACGCACGCCTCTCTGAACGCCAGCCAGCGTGCCGCTGTCCAGCTCTGCTCGGACAGCGACCTGGCGTTCGTCTGGGGACCACCCGGCACCGGCAAGACGACGACGCTCGCTCACATCGTCAGCGAGCTGCTGGCGCAGAAGCTGCGAGTGCTGGTCCTGTCGACGACAAATGCCGCCCTGGATCAGGCCCTCGAGCGGATCGCGGCAGATCCTGAGATGGCGGAAGCGATTGACGCCGGGACGGTCGTCCGAATCGGTCGCAGCGATGGGCCGACCTTCGGCGCCGCGCTGCGCGACGTCGTGATCCGGCTCAACGCCGTGCACCAGCAGGCCTTGGATCGGATGGCGAGCCGGCGTCCGGCGGTGGCCCTCGCCGTGCGGAGGTGCGAGGAGGCGCTCTCCGCCTTGTCCGACGCCGATGTGCCGTATCAAGATGATCTCTTCGGCGGGGCCCGCCCGCGGCGTCCGCCCGCACAGCTGGAAGACATTTTCGGCGCACGGCGAGCGACCGCACTGCAGGGCGGCTCTCCCGCGGCGCTGGCCGGACTGATTCGGCGGCGCATCAACCGACTGGTGAGGGCACTGGCGCTCTACGACCAGGCCATTGCGGAGAGAAGGAAGGCCCTGCTCGACAAGGAGCACGACATCGTCGACGGCGCGTCGCTGATCCTGTCGACGTTGACCAACGGTTACTTCTCGCCCCTGATGACGGAGCAGCGATTCGATGTGCTGATCGTGGAGGAGGCGTCGATGGCGGTCTTGCCGGCGCTCTTCTACGCCGCCTGCCTGGGCCGCCGCAAGACCGTGATGGTCGGGGATCCGTGCCAGCTCCCATCGATCGTGCAATCGAATGAGGCATACGTCCGGAAGGTGATGGGCCGCAATATCTTCGAGGTGGCGGTGGCGGAGCCACTCTCGTCGCCGCTGGTCGCGATGTTGGACGTGCAGTATCGCATGCACTATCAGATCGGCGAGCTGGTTTCCGATCTCTTCTATGCCGGCCGGCTGAAACACGGTGGCGATCCGGCGGTGCGCGAACGCATCGCGGCTCGCGAGCCCCATGCCGGATCACCGCTGGTCGTGCTGGATACCGACGGCCGCACGACGTGCCAGCCAGGCTCCGCGGGACAATCCCGACTCAACCTCATCACGGCCGATTTGTGTGTCGACCTCGCGAGACGCGCGGTGCGGGCAGGTGCGGAGTCGGTGGCGATCATCACGCCGTATGTCGATCAGGCCCGCGCCATCAGGGCGCGCCTCAAGGACGGGGCTGGCGATCAAGGCGATGGGCGACAGATCGAATGCAGCACCGTGCACCGCTTCCAGGGACAGGAACGGGATGTCGTCATCCTGGACACCGTGGACGCAGAGCCGATGAAGCCGGGCGTGCTGCTGAGCGAGCGCGGCGTCCACTCGGCGGCGCAGAATCTCATCAATGTGGCAATCTCGCGGGCGCGAGGAAAGCTCATCGTCGTCGCCGACGTGGGTTATTTCGAGCGACGGGCGGCAGGGAGCGTGGTGACAAGGATGGTCGGACGAGCCCTTGCTGTTGGCCGCCGCGAGATCCTGCGGAAGTAGAATCGAAGCGGCCCGGTGATGCAGAGGTGCGCTCGATTCGACATCACAAATTGACGACGACGCGCCCCGCATGCTAAGACACGAGGCGTTGGATAAGGTCGAGCTTTTGAGATTCAAGGAGACATAGAGCGAAATGACAATGAAATTGGCAACAGCGGTAATAGCGGTGTACTTCAGCCTGGCGTCAACGGCGGCCTGGGCTCAGGTCAACGCGGGTGAACAGAAGCCCGAAGCCAGCTTGCCCTTTACGATGACGACGGTCACCACCTTTACCCTGCCATGGCGGATGGCCTTCCTGCCCGATGGCCGCATGCTGATCACCGAAAAGGTCGGACCTCTGTGGCTGGTTTCCCAACAGGGACAGAAGACCCTGGTCGGCAATACCCCCTCGGTGTATTGGCAGGGTCAAAACGGCATGTTGGGCGTCTTCGTGTCGCCCACTTACGCCACCGACCAGAGTATCTATCTGACCTATGCCGAGCCCGGCGACTACGGCGGCGGCCTGGCGCTGGCCCGCGCCAAACTGAACTTCACCGCCACCGGCGCCGGCCTGCAAAACATGACGGTGCTGTGGCGTCAGTTGCCCAAGGGCAAGGGCGGCCAGGAGGGCGGCGCGCTGGCCTTCTCGCCCAACGGCCAGTATCTGTTCCTCACGGTCGGCGACCGCCAGCGCTTCACCCCCGCTCAGGATCCCGACCAGCCCGTCGGAAAGATCCTCCGTCTGACGCTGGACGGCAAACCCGCTCAGGACAATCCCAACTTCGGCAAGACCGGCGCGGCCAGCATTCCGCTGATCGATCCGCCCACTGACACCGAGGCCGCCAAGACCGCGAAGGTGGTCAGTACCTATACTTTTACCGGTCCCAACAATACCCCGGCTGAGACCTGGACCATGGGCCACCGCACGCCCTACGGCCTGGCGTTTTCACCAACCGGCGAATTGTGGGAGCTCGAGCATGGGCCGCGCGGCGGCGATGAGTTGAACCTGATCGAAAGGGGCAAGAACTATGGCTGGCCCCTCGTCGGGTATGCCCCGAACTATAACGGCGTGGCGATCCCCAATCCCGACACGCGGCCCGACCTGGCGAAGCCGGCGATCTATTGGGTACCGGTGATCGCGCCCGGTAATCTGATGTTCTATACCGGCACGCAGACATTCCCGCAATGGAACGGCAGCGGCTTCATCGGCGGCCTGGCCACCCAGTCACTCACCCGCGTCGTCTTCGATGGGAAGGGCGGCGCCAAGACCGCCGAGCGCTGGGCGGTGGGCAAGCGGATCCGCGATGTGGCGCAAGCCCCTGATGGTTCACTGTGGATGCTGGAAGACGCGAGTGCCGGCGCCCTGATTCATGTGACACCGAAGTGATCGCGTCGCGTTAGGCGGATCGACGCAAAAGGGCCGGAGCCACCCGGCCCTTTTGCTTTTCTGACGTTACTGCACGAGCCGGCCTCCCGTGACGAAACGCTTGTATTCGGAGAAGGTCTGACGTCGCCGGGCTGACTCGAGACCGCCCCTGATGACCGTCAACGAGTCGATCGATTCCGGCAGAAGCAATACCTCTTCGGGGTCGCTGAAGGCGACTGTCTTGTAGCGAATCGTCACATCGTCCCGCATCAGGACGATCGAGCTGCCAAGGAGGTGACGGCGCTGGATCAGCGTGGGAACCCGTACGTCGACCGGCCCTCTCAGACCCCGCTCGACGCGGACGACGTCATGGTTGCCGGCATCGACCCAGATGCGTCCCCTCGAGGCGAGATGCCCCGACCAGTCGAAGCAGTCGTCGTGTCCGTTCGGGTCTTCGATCAGCTCAATCTGGCTCCGGCGATCCACCGACGCGAAATCGATCATCACGACCAGCCGGCCCCGGTCTTTCGCCGTTCCCGCCGCTTTGAATTCGTACTCCGACCGGTGAGCGGGCAGGAGAAACGCCAGCGGTTCGGCGGTCAGGGGATTGGGATCGGTGCACCCGGCGCGGTCCTTCTTGTCCTTCTCGCGCGGCGTCCGCCCATTCACTGTTCGGACCATGCGGACGACGGCCGCTTCGCCAGAGGACCGATCGTCGCCGGCGACGAGGCGCAGCTCCGATTCGACGGTCCGCCCGAACCCGTCGGGTGAACCATTGAGGTCGACGCGCTGTACGGTGGACGTCTCGATGCCGACGACGTGCGTCGCGCGCTGATAGAACTCGGCGATCCGTTCGCCGACCCGAATCAGGACGTCGTCGACGTCTGCCGGCGCCTGCGCACCGGCGACCGTCATCGCGGCGAGGGCGAGCGCCAATGCCACTGCGCCCGGCTGAGCCCCGACCGGCCATCGTGTGCGAGCCGTGCCACCGTGCTGTTCGCCGTGCGTTGAGCCGTCCCTCACTCGCTCGATCTCCAGTGCGTCTCATTGTATCCGCCGGATGAAGACAGCGGCATGGACGCCGTGCCCGGTCGCTCCGAAGAACGTCAGGCTCACGGGCCGCAAGGGATACTCGCGCACGAATCGTGTCGAACCGCCCCGGCATACGCGTCTGGCTCGCGTCTGCCCTGGCCGCGGTCCTGGGATGCGTGTTGATATGCGCCTTCCTGGATCGGACATCTACGGGTACGTGAGTCAAGCGGATCTGTGGCTGACCGCGGCGATCACCGCCTGCGTCGTGCTGCTCGTCTTGGGATGGGAATTGTCGGCAGGACTTTGGCGAGGGGTATTCAGTCAGCGCGAGCCCGACCAGTGGAACGCCGCCGTCGCCCGCGACGCCAGCCTGATCGCGTCGCCGGATGCCGTTGCGCCCTTTTACTGCACGATCAAGGTGATCGACGCGCTCGGGCCACCTGCGACAGACGCCGTCAACACAATCGGGCCGAGATACGGCGTCGTCCCCAGGCTGAACCTGGCGGTCGCACTGCCGGTCGCGTCGCTCGTCCTGACGTCCCGAAACGCACCGATGACGGTACCGGTATTCGTCACCGCCGAGAAGCTGACGATGGTTCCCTCGTTGACCTTGCCGATGTTCCGCCGCAGTTCAGCGGTGACAGTCGCTTCAGCATTCCCGGAGCTCAGGCGAACGACGTCACTGCGGAAGAAGATCTGATCGGGCAGCGCTGGAACGAGCGGCACGAGCACATCGTTGCTGGTGGTCTTGTCGACTTCGGCGACGACGCGGGCAAAGCCGGTCTTGGAGTCGGCCTGGACATCGACTCGCGCCTGGCCGCTGGCATCGGCATCTCTCGTCACCTGTTGTTGACCCTCCGGCAGGAAGACGCCGCCGGTGCCGGTCATGCGGAACGTGACGGTGCGCTTGTCGGCCGGCAGTCCCGGCGCGATCGTCGCGGTCATTCGGGCGGTGCTCTTGCCGTCGGCCGGGAGCGAGGAATCGGTCGACGCGAGCCTGATGATGTCCGACGGGTTGGCGGCCGTGAACGTGACGTCGACCGAGCGAGTGACGTTCAGCGCGGTCGCGGTGACATGGGCCGTCTCTGCGAGCTTCGATGCCTGCAGGCTGGCGGCGGCCTGGCCGTCGGCATTCGCGCCAACCCGGATGACGCTTCCTGCCGTGACCCCCGGCGCCGTCAGCGTTCCAGCCGTGGTCTTGAATTCGACGATTCGCTGCTCGGTCGTGCCGAGCCGCTGCAATTGAGCGGAGACCGTCGCTTGACTGAAGCCGTCGGCACGAATCGTCTCCGGACTGGCCGCGAGCGTGAACGTACTGTCCGGCACCGGCGGCGTGAACTCGACGGTCACCGTGCGCGCGATCGTCAAGACCTTCACCTCGACGAGGGCGGACTCGACCCGCGGACTGCTTTGCAGCTGCAGGACGGCTTCGCCGGCGACGTCGGCCGTCACGGTCACCGTCAGGCCGGTCCTGGCGCCGAAGACCAGCGTGCCGGTATTGGTGGTGAACGTCACGTCCCGCCGATCGGCCGCCGCGCCTGGCGCGATCGCGGCCTTGATCGTCGTCCGCGACAGGCCGTCCGCCGGGATCGATGCCGCCGACACGTCGACGCGCAGGATCTGATCGGCGTTGTCGGGCGAGATGACGTACGCACTTGGATCGTGGCAAGCGCCGGTCAGCAGGGCCAGCAGTGCCCATCCGGTGTGCAGTAGGCGTTTCATGCTCCTGCCGTTCACGAAAGAATCGTCACCGTTTCCTTGCTTTGCTCGTCCCGCTCTGGCAGCACCACGGCGGTAATCTGCACAATCTTGCCGCGCGAACTGTTCAGCGCATACTTGCGGTCAACCGAGGTCGGCACCGACTGGACGGTGAACGTCGCCTTGATGACCTTGCCGCCATTCTCGGAGAAGACGACCTCATTGCTGGGATTGAGCCGGTATTCCACGTCGGTTCGTTCGCCGGCCGCGCTCTCGGCCTGGAGCGACAGCCGCAGGGTGGCCTCCTCTCCGGAGCGAAACGACACGGGACTTGATTTGAGCCGCTCGACGATGAATGCCGACATTGTCGCACCTACTTGTTGTCGCTTGTGCCGAACAGACCGCCGAGACCGCCCTTCAGCCCGGTCGCGACGTCGAAGTCGAGCGAGAACGCAATATACGGCACGGCCGCCGTTGCAATGGTGGTGATCAGCGGATTGGGATCCTTTTCCTTCAGCACCAGCGCGCCGCCCGACAGTCGCAGCGACTGGGTCACCCGGAAGCCGACGCCGAGCAGCAGCGACCGATGCATGTTCATCAGATCGAATCGTGTCCGGCTCGCCCGGACCAGGGCGGTGTCGTTGACCGACTCCTCTTCGATCGAACTGAGCGTGATGCCGAAGGTGAAGGCGAAGCGGCGGCCGAAGCTGTCCACCAGCCTGAGCGGCGCGTCCTTGTTGACCGGCCGGAAGTAGATGTTGGCGCCGACGTACGGCGTCAGGGTGCCGATCCGAAACGCGTACGCAAAGCCCGCATCCATGCTGATGTACCAGTTCTGGGCGGTCCTGAAATCGGCGACCGTCGTCCCGTCGACGACGACGAGCTTGCGGGCCTCGACGGAGACGAGCGTCGACAGGTTCGCCAGGGCGACGCTGCGCTCGTCCAGATCGCTGCGCATCCGTCCCATCAGCACGACCAGGCGATTGACGAGATTTCGCGCGTTCAGGATGGCGCCGTCGGCGGCGAGCAGCGCCTGGACGGCACTGCGGTCCGCGGCGGGAAGCGCCGGCAGGACCGGCAGTGAGGCCTCGAGCACCTGCCGGAGCGCCTCGAGGTCGGCCAGGGTGCGGCGATAGTTTCGCTCGTACGGACCGGCCTCTCCGGTGGCCCAGATCGACGTGAACGGGGTGGTCGGCCGTTCGAGCGGCTGGGTGCCATTCGCTCGCTCGCCCGCCTGGGTTGCGTCGAGGCGGGCCAGGTCGAGTCCCGGCCGCGACTGGCCGAGCGCGGTGACGATCGTCGGGTCGGTCGAGGCCTCGATCACGCCGATCACGCGGTCCAGGGCCGCATCGTTGCGAATGACGTCGAGCGGCTGCCGGAAGTCTCCCTGTCTGGCGCCGTATCCCTGCACGACGTCCGTGCGGTCCTCCTGCGGTGCGATGATCTCGCGGACCGCCAGGTTGAACTGATCCAGAACGTCCTGGTGCGGCGTGTTCCGATCGAACAGCGTCGCTTCGACAATGATTTGCCGGCTGGGACCGATCAGCTGTTCGACGGCCGCGGTCAGGCGATCGCGCAGTGCCGCGCTGTCGCGCTGGTCCAGTTGGCCGTCGCGCAGTGTCAAGGAGCGCATGACCCCTTCGAGCGCCGGAATGGCGAGCCGCTGAATCTGGTCGGTCTCGTCCTTCACGAGCGTCCGGCGGAAGTCGAACATGAAGCGATAGTAGTTCTCGGCGTCGAGCCGCGGCATCAGGATGCGGAAGGGCACCGCCGTCTCGCTGATCGACTCTGCGTCCCAGGGAAACAGGACCGCGGGGCCGGCGCCGCCGGTCCGGACATCGATGATCCTGACGCTGACCTGGCGCGTGCGGGGGGGCGCCTGGCCGGTCATGAAGAACGGCACGTCGAATGGCAGGACCTGGACGACCGAGTGGGCCGCCAGGTCGACCGTCACTTCCTTGATGGTCGACGTGACCGGGGCATCCGCGGCGCCCGCCAGCGCCGGCCAGAGCGAGCAGATCAGCGCCGCCATCGCGAGCCGCGCGGACGCCGCCGCGCCGGGGCGCCGGCGCCGGGTTTCACGGCCTGCAAGACGTCTGGTCTCCTTCGCACTCGTCCAAGGCATGCATCATCCCATGCGGCCCGGCACGGTCCGGACATGAAACGGATTCACCACGGAGCGCCGGCTCCATGGCGCAGGATGGCGCCGATTGTATCGCATCGCGGGCGACGGGCTGGACTCGCTGTACGATACCGATGATGCGCCCGATCGCGGTCTTCGGATTACTTGTGCTGTCGGTCTCGCCCGGTTGCGCCCGGCCGGCGCTTTTCATGCCGGCGGCCGGCGTCGACCACGTCATGAGAACGATGGTCGATCCGGCGGCGAACCTGGTGTGGGCCGCCGTGGTGACGACCGTCACCGTGGACGGCGTGCAGGAGAAATTTCCGAAAACGGACGAAGAGTGGAGCGGCTTGAGGAACGCCGCCGCTGTTCTTGCCGAGTCAGGGCAGATGCTGAAGAAGGAGACTCGCGTCGGCAACGGCAGCGACTGGAGCCGTCAAACGGAGTCGCTGATCGCGGCCGCGGCGGCGACGCTCCAGGCTGTGGCGGCCCGGAGTCCCGATCAGATCCTGGCGGCCGGGGAACGGATCTACAACACCTGCGTCGGGTGCCACGGCGGGTACTCCGCGATGACCCCGCCGCGATAGGGGTCGAGGACGCGCCGGCACTGGCGCCCCGCAGTGCCGGACTGCGCCCGGGCAAGCAGTTCATTCCCGGGACCCGCACCATCCACGAGATCGAGCACGGGTAGACGCCGCTCATCCGGCCGCCGGGGCGACGTCTGCGCCGGAAATTTCGCGACCGGCCGCCATCGATCTGGATCAATAATCCTCGCCATGCAGTACGCGCGACGGACGCTGGTGATGGCCGTGGTGTTGGCGATTGGAATCCTGAGTCCGAATCCCTCCTCGTCGGCCGATCACAACGATCCGAACGCCGTCAATTCGACCTTCGCCGGCGTGCCGCAGGACGCAGCCGATCTCTACGACCTGTACGGATTTCCGGTCGACGATGGCAGGCGGCTGGTGCTCGCGCTGACGTTCGCGGCGGTCCCGCGAGCGGGCGTGTTCGACACCGACATGCTCTATCGCGTCCTGGTGGCGCCGAATCCGCGCGTCGCGCCGCCGCTCTCGGGCGATCGCAGCCTGACGGGAGTGCTCGATTACTTCGACGCCGTCAAGAACAAATACCTCCGGCTGAAGCCGTCCGAGATTCGCGTGCGGTTCGAGAGTCCGACGCGCGCCAGGATTGATTTCATCGACTTTCCCAGCGGCTCGACCACGCAGGTCATCGAGGTCGATTCAGCCCGGACCCTGCGCGCCCCGGACGGCTCCGATCTCAGGGTCTTCGTCGGCGGCCGCGATGATGCCTTCTTCAATGATCTGCCGGGATTCTTCCGCTCGATCAACTACGCCCCGCAGTTCTATCGCGTGCCGCAGGCGATGACGGACGCCCGCGAGCTGAAGATTCCGAAAACGCTGATCGAGCTCGAAGGCAACACGCTCTTCAATTTCGATGCTGGGAATCCACGGCACGGTCAGGGTGTCAAGCTCGATCTCCCGCCCGCCAGCCAGCTGACATGGACGGGCAATCGCTATGCGAAGAACGCGAACGGCAACTACCGATTCGTCTACAGCGGGAAGGACGCCCAGGCCGGCCAGAACATCAACGCGATCGTCCTGGACCTGCCGCTCAGCTATCTGACGAGATCGCCGGATGCCGACCGCATCGTCAACGCGTGGGGCGAAAGCTGGGTGCGGACCGCCTCGGGCAAGATCGACACGATCCCAGCTGACGGAGCGACGCTGCCGGGCAGCTTCTGGCTCGAGCACGCCTGGCTGGTCGGCGGCCTGCTCATCGGTGCCGGTGTGGTGTGGCTGTTGAGCGCCATACTCCGCCGCGGCGTCACGGTGTCTCGATCCGGCCGGATCCTTCACGCCCTTGCCGGCGTCCTGGTCATCGCCGCGGGAATCACCCTCGCGCTGCTCTATCAGGTGCGGCCCGGCCAGCAGGCGGCGTTGGCCCAGGCTTCGCAGGCCGACGAGCTGAAGTCCTACAAGCTGATCGACACCGACGGCCAGCCGTTCGCCGACGCCGGTCTCAACGAGCGTGAGAACGGCCGTCAGGTCGGCCCGAACAGTCTCGTGCTCGGCCCGCTTTTCGTGCGGCGGCTCGCGCATCTCGGCTGGGGATTCGGGCCGTCAGTCAGCGCGCTCGGCCTCCGGGGATCGTTCAATCACGACGACTCGCCGGTGTCGGTGTACCGGACCTACGACTCGGTCATCGAGGCGTTCCCGCGCGTCGCCCACATGCTGTTCCAGCCGATGACGATGCCGGACGAGTCATGGCACACGCACCAGGACGTCAACATCGCCGTTCGCCGGGCGTTCGAGGTCTTCGTGCCGAATGTCGCCGCGATCGACATGGACACCAATGGCTCGTGGCCGTACGGGAGGCGTCTCGATGATCAGGTCGCGACGCGGTTCCTGTCCATCTTCCTCGACATGGAACCCGGCCCCGACGGCACGCGCTACAACATCGACACCCTGGCGGATCAGGCGGCGCTCGACACGCTGCCGATGGAGCCGAGGGTTCCGCCCAATCCACTGAAGAACGACAAGGAATTCCTGACGTCGTTTCCCTACCTGGCCGAGCCATGGCCGACCGACTATACGCCCGGGCCGCGCTGAGCGCCGGGCTCGTCGGGATCGTCGCCATCCTGTGGCTGGGTCCAGGCGCGCGATCGGCGTGGCATCCGACCGATTTCGATCGCGAGCTGCAGCGCCTCGACGCCGAGGTCTCGGCGCTCCGCTCGCCTGGTCTCGAAACGCCTGACCGCGTCACGCGATTGGCGTTTCGCCTCTATCACCGCGCCACGCTGACCGCGCGATCAGAAGATTTCCTGCCGGTCCAGGCTCTCGTCGATCGCGCGTTGTCCGGGTGGCCGGCCCCCGACCTCCTGCTGCTGCGCGCCACGATCGACCTGCGCTTTCATCGCCTGGAGGACGCGCGCCACAGCGTCAACGCGATCGAGGACGCGGCCAACGACGACAGCGCACAACTGCTGCTTGCCGACATCGCTCTGCAGGACCGGGGATCGGCGGAGGCCCGGCGGCGAATCGACGCCGTTCTCGACCGTCGTCCAACGTGGGATGCCCGATCACGCCTGGCGTGGCTGCTGGCGCGCCAGGGCGACGTCGACGGCGCCGATCAGCAATACGCGGCAGCCGAGGCGGAACTGACGGCGAAAGAGATGCCTGCCTTCGCCTGGGTGGAGCTCCAGCGGGGGCAGATGTATTTTGCTCGAGGTCAGTATGAGCGGGCGGCTGGGCATTACCAGCGCGCGCGGCGAGCGTTTTCGGGATACTGGCTGACGGACGAGTACGAGGCGGAGCTCCTTGGGGCGCGTCGAGACTTCGATCGGGCCGTGGCTCGGTACCAGGACGCGATCTCGAGGGCGCCGAGACCGGATCTCTTCCACCAGCTCGGCGATCTCTATCTCGCCATGGGCCGGCCCATCGAGGCAGGAACGTGGCACGAGCGCGCGCTGGCCGGTTACCTGGCATCGGTGGACAACGGCGAGGTGCAGTTCTTTCATCATCTCGCGACTTTTTACTCGGACGTGCGGCAGGACGGCGCGGCCGCCGTGAGATGGGCGAAACAGGATTGGCTGCTCCGCCCGAACGACGCCACCGAGGATACGCTCGCGTGGGCGCTGTACCGCAACGGTCAGTTTGCCGAGGCGCTGGATCGGAGCAGTCGTGCCCTCGCGGGAGACAGCGTCGATGGGCATCTACTGTTTCACGCCATGACGATCAATCAGAAGGCCGGGCGTTCAGCTGAGGTCCGCGGCCTGCGCGCGCGGCTAGAGGCGTTCAATCCGAGCTACGGAGATTTCCATGTTCACCGGTAGTCAGTTCGTCCGCAATCTGTCCGGAAGCGCGACAGTCAGCGTGGGGCTCTTGATACGGCGTTGAGCCCTCCATTGTCGCGGCGCGGGCCTCGTGTCTCTGGGAGCGCGGTATCCTGCGGAACCCCAACCATGTGGAAGCGAGCACGGCAGCTCTCACATAGCTGAACACCCTCGTAGTCTTCGCGCTGAGCCAGAAGGACTGTGAAAGCAGGCTGGTCGCACGCGGCGCAGGGAATCAAGCTCATGTCCAATCGCTTTCAACAGGTGTGCCAGCCCGCCAAGAAAGCAACGATCAACTCGTTTGGCGGCACGGAACCTCGACGTGGTGACGCGAGCCTGCAAAATCGTGGATGACGACGCGTTGGCCGCCTGACACCTGGGTGCACGCGAACGCGAGCGCCTCCGACCGCTCGCGAATCATCTCGATGGCTGCGACGTCGTCAGTGCCCGCGACAACCCGGCCGATGTAGTAGCCGTCCCGACGCCTGGTCACGACGATATCGCCGGCCGCTGGTTTCCGGCCGGACGCCGCGAATGGATTCGACCCGCTCATCCCGTCAACGGATTCAATGGCTGTGCCAGCGGGCGACCTCTGTGGGTGGTCGAAACAGTACACAAGTGCTCACCCGTGTACGGCCTCGCGCTTGCACTTGTGCGCAGGGGGGTGTGATGACTGAACCGCAAAACCGGGATGACGCGCTCACGAAAGAAGCGCCGGACGGCACGGGCCTGCACGGTGTACCCAACGCCGAGGCAGCACCGGGCCAGAGTTCTGCGACCGGATGGGATATGGACAAGACCAAGCCCAGCGGCAGGCCGGGCACCGACGGCATCACACCTGATGATCCCCAGGACAGCTCCAGCACGAGCACGGAAAAACCTGGTGACGGAGCTGGCAAGCGAGCGGGCAGCACCTCAGGTAGGCGTTGACGGCCAAAAGCCGGTAGAACCTGGATGTTGTTCTCGCCCTGTCGCAGCCTCCTGACACGGCGACCCGCGGCACACCCTGAAGGGGGTGTCCTACGTCAGCAAACGTAGGGGACGGTCTTCAGACCGTCCCGTGGGCGGTCGGTCCAGATCAATCGAATCGCACCAGCCCCCGTCGCGTCGCCACGCGGACCGCCTCGGTGCGGCTGGTGACGCCGAGCTTTTCGAACAGGTGCGCGAGGTGGGTCTTGACGGTGCGCTCGGAGATCCCGAGCGACGTGGCAATTTCCTTGTTGCTCTCGCCATTGGCCAGGAGGCGCAGCGCAGCCAGCTCCCGCGGCGTCAGCTGGACCTGGGTCACCCGCTCGGCCAGTTTGGCGGCGGCGGTCGGCGCCAGGTAGGTCTTGCCGGCCAGTACGTCGCGGATGCATGCGATCAGCGCATCGGCGGCGATGTCCTTCAGGATGTATGCCTTCGCGCCAGCCTGCAGCGCGCGCGCGATGTCCTCGTCCGCGTCGTAGGTCGTCAGCACGATGACGCGCGCCTGCGGGTCGATCTCGCGAATCCGGCGGACCGCCTCGACACCCTCCATGGCCGGCATCCGCAGGTCCATCAGCGTCACGTCGGGCCGATACCGGTGGAACGCCTCGACCCCGTCGCGGCCGTCGGCCGCTTCGGCGACGACTTCCAAGTCGATCTCCTGGTTGATGATGTTGGCGACGCCGGTCCGCAGCAGGGAGTGATCGTCGACGACCAGCACCCGCGCCCGCGCCGGCGCGACCGGCGGCGCCACCTGCGCTTCAGTAGTCGCCATTGACGGCTCGCGGAATGACGAACGCCGCCGG
This sequence comes from Acidobacteriota bacterium, assembly GCA_039931615.1. Lineage (GTDB taxonomy): Bacteria > Acidobacteriota > Vicinamibacteria > Vicinamibacterales > CAVVIG01 > JAHFUI01. The sequence goes on along the minus strand of JBDTRR010000006.1, from coordinate 125,163 downwards.
CTCCCACGCCAGGACGATTTCCGTGCCGGCGCGCGGGGCGGTCACGAACGTCAGGGACGCGCCGATGCGTTCGGCCCGCTCGCGCATGCTCGTCATACCGAAGCCGCCGGCGGCGCAATCGCCGGCGAGCCCCCGGCCGTCGTCGGTGACCGACAACAGGAACCCGACGCCGCGAACCGCTCCGGCCCGCACCACGATGCGGCGGGCGTGCGCATGGCGTACCGCGTTGGTCAGCGCCTCCTGCGCGATGCCGATGATCTCGCGCTCGACGCCGGCGTCGAACACCGGCAGCTCGTCGATGACCAGGTGTACCGGTACGTCATTGGTCCGCTTCGCCAGGTCGACCATGCGGTGCAGCGCGGCGGGGACGTCTTCGCGCTCGCTGGAATGGGGCCGCAGCGCCGCCACCGATCGGCGTGCCTCGACGAGGTGAGTCCGCGCCAGATCGACGGCGGTGTCGAGCGTCCGCGCCACGGCGGGGGGAAGGCTCGCCGCGCCGCGCTGCGCCGCCTGCAGCTGCATCAGGATGGCGCCGAAGCCCTGGGCGAGCGTGTCGTGGATATCGCGCGCAATCCGGTTGCGCTCTTCGAGCACCGCCTGCCGTCTGGCCTCGAGCAGGCTGCGATCGACGACGCGGCTGTAATAGAGGGCCAGCGTCGCCTGCCGGGCGGTGGCGTCGAGCAGGGCGGCCAGCCACTGGCGCTCGCACATCGAGTCCTCGACGCTCGAGAGTACCAGCCAGCCCAGCGTCTTCGCGGCCAGGTTCATCGGTGCGACGAGCAGCGTCCGCACGCCGGCCTCGCGATTGAACCGGCGGACCTCTTCGGGCAGATCGACATCATCGCCCTGGTATTCGCGAATCGCGGTCCGGCACTCGGCACACGACGCCAGATGCCCGGTCATGCCCTCGCGCGGCAGATCGAGCGAGAGCCAACCCGGGCTCTCGGCCAACAGAGTCTCGCCGCCGAGGTTCGCCATCCACAAGTCGCACGTGTTGGTCGCCTCGTCGAGCAGCCACACGCCGCAGCCATGCGCCCCGGCATCGTCCACCAGACGCTTGATGAACATCCGGAAGAAGCCGCGGAGGTCGGGATGCGTGACGAGCAGGTCGAGTGCCAGCTGGACGGCGTCGCGCTGAATCGATGCCATGCACTCGGCGCGCTGTTTGTCGTAGCTCAGGCTCGAGAGCGCCGCCTGCAGCCGCGGGAGATCGCCGTCCGGCAGCGGCTCGATCTGGCTGACCGCTCCGCAAGCGACGTCTTTGTCGGCTGGCATGGCTCGATTATCAGGCCAGTCGCGCCTTCACGCCACCGATCGTTCGCCCGATGGCGAACTCGTCCTTTTGGGCGAGCGCCGCCTGCTCCACCCGGGTGAGGCCGCCGTGCCGCATTCGGATGACGTCCGCCTCCGCTATCCGCCGGATTGTGAGAGCCCGCCGCCGGGAGCATGCTGCCTGGGTCATGAACATGCAACCGACCCGCGTCTTTCGACACTCTTCTTCGCCTCTCAGATTCTGCGCCCTCGGGCTGGCTGGCGCCGCGGCCATCGCGATCAGCGCCTGTGCGCGCGTGGAAACCAGCGGCACCGCGCCGCCGCTTCCCCAGGTCACGGCGGCTCCGTCGGTCGGGCGTGACATCACGGAGTGGGATGAATTCACCGGCCGCCTCGAGCCGGTGCAGACGGTGGCGGTCCGGCCGCGCGTCTCGGGCCTCATCTCGGAGGTGTCGTTCGAGGAAGGCAGTCTGGTGCGGCAGGGGCAGGCCCTGTTCCTGATCGACGACCGCCCCTTCCAGGCCCAGGTCGATCGTCTTCGCGCCGAGCTGGCGCAAGCCACTGTCGCGCGCGATCGCGCCGGCGTGGAACTGCGGCGGGCGGAGCGCCTGTCGAGCGAGAACGCGATGTCCGTCGAGGAGCGCGAGCGCCGGGCGGGTGCTGCCGCCGAGGCGACCGCGCGCGTCGATGCCGCGGCGGCCGCCCTGCGGGCCGCGCAGCTCGATCTGGATTTCACCAGGGTGGTGTCACCGATCGACGGCCGCGTCGGCCGCGCGCTGATCACCCGGGGCAACCTGGTGTCGGGCGGCCAGGCCGAAGCCACCCTCCTCACCACCGTCGTCTCCGTCGATCCGATCTACGCCGCCTTCGACGCCGATGAGCAGGCGTTCCTGCGCTACGGCAATCGCGCCCGGCAGGGCGCCCGGGCCGGCAAAGACAGCCTTCGCATCGAGATGGCGCTGGCCGATGAGCAGGGCTTCCCGCATCAGGGCACGCTGCAGTTCCTGGACAACCAGCTCGATCCGGCCACCGGGACGATCCGCGGCCGCGCCATCTTCCACAACCGTGATCACCGGTTGACGCCTGGACTGTTCGTCCGCCTTCGCCTCCCGGGCACGGCCGGAACCCCCGGGGTGCTGGTCGAGGATCGAGCGATCGGGACCGACCTCGACCGGCGGTTCGTGCTCGTCGTCGGCGGCGACACGACCGTCGAGTCGCGGACAGTGACGCTCGGGCCGCTGGTTGACGGGCTGCGCGTCGTGCGCAAGGGGCTGGCCGCCGGCGAGCTGGTGGTGGTGAACGGTCTCCAGCGCGTCCGGCCTGGCATGCAGGTCAACGCGACAGCGTCGACGATGGGTGGTGGACAGTGAACTTTTCGTCGTTCTTCATCACCCGGCCGATCTTCGCGGTGGTCCTGTCGGTGGGAATTGTCGTCGCCGGGCTGTTGGCGCTCCTGAAGCTCCCGGTCAGCGAGTACCCCGCGGTCGTGCCGCCGACAGTCATCGTGCGCGCGGCGTTCCCGGGCGCCAACCCGAAGGTCATCGCCGAAACGGTGGCGGCGCCGCTCGAACAGCAGATGAACGGTGTCGAGGACATGCTCTACATGTTCTCGCAGGCCACGGCCGACGGCGCCCTGACCCTGACCATGACGTTCGCGCTCGGCACCGACCTCGACAAGGCGCAGGTCCAGGTGCAGAACCGCGTCGCGCAGGCGCTGCCGCGCCTGCCGCAGGACGTCCAGCGGATCGGCGTCACGACGGAAAAGGCGTCGCCCGACTTCCTGCTCATCGCGCATCTGGTGTCGCCGGACGATCGCTACGACATGCTCTACCTCTCCAACTACGCGCTGTTGCAGGTGAAGGACGAGCTGACGCGTCTGTCCGGCGTCGGCGCGGTCCAGATCTTCGGCGCCGGCGAATACAGCATGCGCGTCTGGCTGGATCCGAACCGGCTGGCCTCGCGCCAGTTGACGACCACCGACGTCATCCGCGCCATCCGTGAACAGAACATCCAGGTGGCGGCCGGCGTGCTCGGCGCGCCGCCGTCGCCGTCGGACGCCAGCTTCCAGCTCGCGATCAACGCGCAAGGGCGCCTGACGACGGAGGAAGAATTCGGCCGGATCGTCGTGCGCGCGACGCCGGCGGGCCAGATTACCCGCCTCTCCGACGTCGCCCGTCTCGAACTCGGATCGAGCCGCTACTCGCTGCGCAGCCTGCTCGACAACAAGGCGGCGGTCGCGATCGGGGTGTTCCAGCGGCCTGGCACCAACGCGCTCCAGGCGTCGGCCGACGTGCACGCGACGATGGAGCGGCTCAAACAGAACTTCCCGCCGGGCGTCGACTACCGGATCGTCTACGACCCGACGATCTACGTCCGCGAGTCGATCAATGCCGTCGCCCATACCCTGATCGAGGCGATTCTCCTCGTCGTCATCGTCGTCGTGGTCTTCCTGCAGACCTGGCGGGCCTCGATCATTCCGCTGGTCGCCGTCCCGGTGTCGCTGATCGGCACGTTCGCGATCATGCTGGGCCTGGGATTTTCGCTCAACACGCTGTCGCTCTTCGGCCTGGTGCTCGCCATCGGCATCGTCGTCGACGATGCGATCGTGGTGGTCGAGAACGTCGAACGGCATATCGAGCTGGGTCAGCCGCCGCTCGAAGCAACGCGGCGGGCGATGGCCGAGGTCTCGGGACCGATCATCGCGATCGCGCTCGTTCTCGGCGCGGTGTTCGTGCCGACCGCGTTCATCAGCGGCCTGACCGGCCAGTTCTATCGGCAGTTCGCGCTGACCATCGCCATCTCCACGTTCATCTCGGCCTTCAACTCGCTGACCCTCAGTCCCGCCCTCGCGTCGCTGCTGCTGCGCGCGCACGGCGCGCCGCGCGATCGCGTCCAGCGGGTGATCGACCGGCTGTTCGGCTGGTTCTTTCGCGGCTTCAACCGCGTGTTTACGCGCGGGTCGTCGATCTACGGCAGCGGCGTCTCGCGTCTGCTGCGCGTGGCGGCGCTGGCGCTGGTCGTCGACGCCGGCCTGATCGGCTTGACGGTGGTCGGCTTCGCCAAGGTGCCGCAGGGCTTCGTCCCTGCGCAGGACAAGGACTACCTGGTCGCGTTCGCGCAGCTGCCCGACGGCGCCACGCTGGACCGGACCGACCGCGTCATCCGGCAGATGTCGGAGCTGGCCCTGGCGCACCCCGGCGTGGCGAACGCGGTGGCGTTTCCCGGCCTGTCGATCAATGGCTTCGTCAACGCACCGAACACCGGCATCGCGTTCGTGACGCTCAAGCCGTCCGATGAACGGACCGGCCACGCCGGGCTGGACACCACCAGCATCGTCGGCGAGCTCAATCAGCGGTTCGGCTCGATCCAGGACGCCTTCGTGGCGATCTTCCCGCCGCCGCCCGTGCAGGGCCTCGGCGCCGTCGGCGGCTTCAAGCTGTTCGTCGAAGATCGCGCCGGACTCGGATTCGAGGAGCTCTACAAGCAGGTGCAGGGTGCGGCAGCGGCCGGCCAGGCCGAGCCGGCGCTGGCCGGTCTGTTCTCCAGTTTTCAGGTCAGCGTGCCGCAGATCGACGTCGACGTCGATCGCGAGCGTGTGAAGAGCTATGGCATTCCCCTGACCGATGTCTTCGAGACGCTGCAGGTGTACCTCGGCTCGGTCTACGCCAACGACTTCAACCGCTTCGGCCGGACCTATCAGGTGAACGTCCAGGCCGAGTCGCCGTTCCGGCTGCAGCCCGAGCAGATCGCCGGCCTGAAGACGCGCAACCAACGGGGTGAGATGGTCCCGCTCGGCTCGATCCTCAAGGTCAGTCGCACCTACGGCCCGGATCAGGTGATGCATTACAACGGCTATCCGGCGGCGGAGATCAACGGCGGGCCGTCCCCAGGACACAGCTCGGGGCAGGCGCAGGATGCCATGGCGGCGCTGCTCGAGCGCACGCTGCCCAACGGCATGACCTTCGAATGGACCGAGCTCGCCTACCAGGATGCGATCTCCGGCAACACGATGTTCCTGATCTTTCCGCTGTGCGTCCTGCTCGTCTACGGCGTGCTCGCCGCGCAGTACGAGAGCCTGTCGCTGCCGCTGACGGTGATCCTGATCGTGCCGATGACGCTGCTGTCGGCGATCGGCGGCGTCTGGCTGACTGGCGGCGACAACAACGTGTTCACGCAGATCAGTCTCCTCGTGCTGGCCGGGCTGGCGTGCAAGAACTCGATTCTGATTGTCGAGTTCGCGCGGCATCTCGAGAGCGAGGGCGCGGCGCGCCGCGCCGCCATCCTCGAGGCGTGCCGGGTCCGCTTGCGCCCCGTGCTGATGACGTCGGTGGCGTTCATCATGGGGGTGGTGCCGCTGGTTCTGGCCACCGGCCCCGGCGCCGAGGTGCGCCGTGCGATGGGCATCGCCGTCTTTGCCGGCATGCTCGGCGTGACGGTGTTCGGCCTCATCCTGACGCCGGTGTTCTACGTCGTTGTCCAGGGGCTGGCGGGGAGGTTTTCCCGCCGGACCGCGGCCGCCGTCCCGCAGACACCCGCCACCGCGGAGACTCATTGATCGTGGCCATCAAATACCCGCTCGCATCGCTGCCGGTTCGCGCCCTGCTCGTCGCCGCTCTCGTGTCGATTCCCGCCGCCGGCTGCGCTGTCCGGACCACGCCCCCGGTCGCCGCGGTGCAACAGACCGGGTTGGTCGGGTGGGACGCGACGGCCTTTACCGATCACGCGTACGACCCGCGCTGGTGGCGGCAGCTGGACGACGACGTGCTGGAGCAGCTGGAAGCGGCGGCGCTCGCGTCGAATCACGACGTGCGGTCGGCGGTGGCCCGGCTCGATGCCGCCCGGGCGGTCTTCGACGAGGATCGCCGCAATCAGTATCCGAAGGTCACCGTCGGCGCCGCCGTTGACGTTCGCGATCAGGCAATCCCAGGCTTCTACGATCAGCCGCTGCGCGTCAATTCCTACCGCGCCGGCTTCGACGCCTCCTGGGAGCTGGATCTCTTCGGCCGGGTGCGGGCGGCCGTCGCCGCCGCCTCGGCCCATGCCGAGAGCTTCGAGGCTGCGCTGGCCGCCGTGCGGGTGAGCGTCGCCGCCGAGGTGGCCCGGAACTATTTCGAACTGCGCGGCGTGCAACAGCGGATGTCAGTGCTCGACCGCAGCCTGGTCAACCAGCGCGAGACGCTGCGCTTGACGATGGTGCGCCGCGACGCCGGCATCGGCGAGGAGCAGGACGTGGCCAGTGCGTCAGCACGCGTGTCGGCGATCGAAGCGGTGCTGCCGCTGCTGCGGACCGCGCTGGCGGTGCGCGCCCACCGGCTGGCGGTGCTGACCGGTCGCGCGCCGGGCCAGCTCACCGTCGATCTGGCGCCGCGCGCCTACCCCGTGCTCGGCAAGACGATCGCGCTCGGCCCGGCGGACCAGCTCCTGAATCGCCGGCCGGATGTGCGGGCGGCGGAACGCCGCCTGGCGGCGACGGCCGCGACCGAAGGGGTGGCGGCGGCCGAACTGTATCCGCGGATCACCATCTCCGGGCTGCTCGGCCTGCTCGCCGGCCGCGGCAACCTGTTCGGGACGAGCGACTCCCGGGCGTGGGCGGTCACCCCGGCACTGCAGTGGAGCGGGTTCGATCTCGGCAGCGCGCGCGCCCGGCTGCGCGGCGCCAGGGCGGTGACGCAGCAGGTGCTCGCGGACTACGAACGGACGATGCTGCTGGCGCTCGAAGAAACGGCGACGGCGCTGGTGACCTATCGGCAGCAGCAGGAGCGGCTGGTCAGGCTGACCGACGAGGTCCGCGACAGCGCCCGCGCGGCGGGGATCGCCCGCACGCGCTACCGCGAGGGCGTCGCCGATTTTCTGTCGCTGCTCGATGCGGAACGCACCGAACTGCAGGCCGAAGACGGCGCCGCCCAGGCCGAAGCGGAGGTCTTCATCGCGTTCGTCGGCCTGTACCGTGCACTGGGCGGGATCCAGTAGCCCGCCATCGAAGGGCGGCCTTCACCCCTGGCGCTGCGCCGACCGGAGCTTCAAGGCGGCGCTCGCCAGGCTTGGCTCGCCGGTGAGCGGGCCGAACACCTCGAAGCCGATGTCCCGCCCGAGGTGACGGTAGCTCTCGAACTGATCTTCGCCGTAGAACTGATCGCCGGTGCTCTCGTGCGGAAACGTGGGATGGCTCGACTTGTACTGCCGCACCGAGGTGTCTTCCTTGCCGGCCATCGATGCCTTCAGATATATCAGGATGGCCGTGCTGCCATCGCGATAGGTGATGTCGCCGATGGCGAAGCGCCGCGTGCTCCATCCCTCAGGGCCGGTCCCGGGACGAAGATCATCGACGTCGATGGCAATCCGGCAACCGAAATCCACCTCGCACATGCGGATCAAGGTGCCGAGGCCGCCGAACGTATAGTCCCCGTCGCACTCGCAATCGCTGACCACGATCACGCCGCAGCGGCGCCGGATGAGTTCGTACGCGGCGAGGTTTTCGAAGTGGCCGCCGTCGGACACCATCAGGAATGACGTCTTGTCGGAGGCGCCGCCGAACAGCTCAGCGGCCAGGTAGCTGAGGCTGAAGTGCGGCGACATCGCGCCGCCGGCGGTGTCCCTCGGGTTGGGGAACCACCATCCCAGGCGGATGTTGAAGAGTGTCATCAGGAACGCGATCACCGAAGAGGTGTGGTAGCCCATGTTCGGGCTGGCCGCGGCGCCTGACACCGCGATCGCCTGGCCGAGGGTGGGCCCGCCGCTCTGGTGGCCGAACTGGCTCGTCGTCACGAAGCCGAGCTCCTCCGCCTGCCCCTGCTGATCGTGTGACAGGTAGGCGCTGCCGCAGTGCAGGGGCGACAGGGTGAACGAGGCGCTGTGGCGCGTGTGCAGCGCGAGGTCGGACGATCCCCCGAGGTTGAGCGCACAGTTGACGATGTGCAGCGGGCCATTCAGCACCGCGGGGTCGGCGACGGCCAGCGGCATGTCGTCCTTGTCGTCGAACCCGGTGAAATTCTGCGGATTGCGTGCCGCTTCGTCGCGAGTCGCGCCAAGATAACAGCGGACCAGGCGGTTGCGGTAGAAGGCGTTGAGGCTGAACTCGTTGAGGTCGACGCGTGCCGCCAGGAGGATCGTCGCCGCCAGGGTGGCGGCGAGCATCACCAGCGGCACCGCGACGAGCGGCTCGCCGGACTGGACCCACCAGTCCGTCCCGCCATTCAGATTGATGATCACGTGAAGCACGAACGCCACCGCCAGTAGGACACCGGCGATGAAGACGAACGGGGCTATCCTGGCCAGCAGGTCTTTGGCCTTCGCGCCAACCCCTTCCGCCCCGCCCCCGGTCGACGGTGAATTTCCCGCCATCAGCCCGCCGGCGACAGTCGCGGCCCAGCCGGTCAGGCCGGTCAACGCCTTCCACGGCGCGTCCGTGACCGCCGAGGCCGCCCACCTCATCCACTTCGGGCCGTAAACGGCGCTGACCACGATGACCATCCAGGCCGCGGCATAGATCGCGAGCCACGCACCGAGGCGGCTCCACCACTCACGGACGCCATCGGTCGAATCGCGCCCCAGCATGCCCAGGAGGACGACGATCGCGAGCACGAAGGCCATCGCCACGAGCGGCGGGCCCCACACGAACGCCATCCATTCACCGCCGACATGCCTGTTGAACTGCTGGAAGATCAGCACGATTGCGGCGAGCAGGGCATGCAGCGCCGGCACCGCGACGGCTGGGGCGATCAGAGCGATCAGGATACGCCTGGGCTCGCGGCGGCTCGAAATCGCAAAAAACGAGAGCAGCCAGAACGACACGAAGACGATCGACAGGTGGAACGGCCAGAACCTCCACGCCTGCGTGACCAGGGCCGAATACGTCGTCAGCGATTTCAACGACGTCACCTTCGGGTGGCCCGTCGCCTGTGCCCACAGGATTGAGGTCACCAGCAGCGCCACGATCATCAGCGGGGTCACGACGCAGCACTGCACGTACCCCTGCGTGTAGTTCACCTGCTGCGGGCGTGCCGGGGAGATTGCGGCAACGACTTTCACGGCGACCGGCTGGAGGCAGAACCCACTCAGCACGAGCAGCCCGCCGATCAGCACCGCTTCCAGACTTCGTGCCACCGCCAGACGCATCGTCTGATCCGAGGCCGTGACATCGTAGACTGCGAACGGGTCGAAGTGAAACGACCAGATCGCAACCAGCGCCGCGGTGAACAGCCCCAGCGCGGCGGCGGCGCCGATCTTCCACGCCCTTGCCTGCAACAGTTCGACGGCGCGCCAGCGTCTCTGCCGGTCGGCGTTCTCGAGCGAGAACCGCGGCGTGGTCAGCTGCCAGTGATTGCCGGCGATACCCACGATGCCGAAGATGAACAGGACGACGGTGGCCCACCGTGCGGACCGGCCGTCGGGAAAGTTGTGGAACACCCAGAACAGCGGCCGCGGTGCGAGCAGTGCACAGGCGATGGCCAGGATGACGGTCGCTTGAATCAGGATCGTGTTCCGGAGCCAGATGGTGATGATCGACCACGTGTCGGCACTGAAGAATCCCAGTTGTGGCGACAGATAATTGGAATAGCGGCGCAGGTGCCTGATCGAGTCCGTCCAGTCGCTGGTCAACCAGTCCGCACGCCGGCGGCAATTGGCGCTCAGCCAGGCGCCGATGTAGCCACCGCCGGAAACCGTGGACAGATAGTGGACCTTGGACAGCAATCCGCAGGCCTTGAGGCTCTCGAGGAGGCCGAGGGCGAACGTGGCGCTGCGGATGCCGCCGCCCGAAATCGCCAGCCCCGCGATGCCGTCGCTATCGGCACGCCGGGCGATGGCGCTGTGCTCTGCGTCCTGCACATCCTTCGAGTACGAACGTAGACAGTCGCTGGACATGGGGTTCCAGGTCTCCTGGTGCGAGTTCGGGCAGTGGCCGCGCCGCCGATAGTATCGCGGTACGGTACTGATGCATCTGCCCGGGCGCGGGCGGCAGCGCCGGAACGCTCAAAACAGCAGCTTGACCCCGAACTGCATCTGACGGGGCGGTTTGGTGCTGGAAATGCGGCCGAAGTTCGGCGTCAGCGCGACGCGGTTCGGGACGTCGAAGTTGGTCCGATTCAGCAGATTGAAGATCTCCCAGCGGAACTGCAGACGCGTGCTGTTGCTGAGCGCGACGTCTTTCAGGAATCCGACGTCGACGCTGGCGTACCCGGGCGCCAGCACCGAGTTGCGTGGCGCATTGCCGAAGGTGAACTGTGGCTGGAGGGCGAAACAGCCGGTGTTGAACCATTGCTGTGCCGTCCTCGCGCCGCCCTGGTTCGGATCGCACGTCTGGTCCGGGCGCTGCGCCGGACCGGCGCCGATATTCGCGCGGTCGGTGCCGAGATTGACGGTGAACGGCGCCCCCGATTCCAGCAGCAGGATGCCGTTCACCTGCCAGTCGGAGAGGAGCGCCGACGCGACGCCGCGGCCGCGGACGGCCGGCAGCGCGTAGGTGAGGCTGCCGACGACGCGGTGGCGGTGGTCGAAGCTGGCCGGGGCTTCCTCCGCCGCCATGTTGTGCACGTCCTGGGGCAGGTTGGCTTCGAACGCGGTGCCGCCGGGATCCGAGGCGTCGTCGATCGCCTTGGACAGCGTGTAGAACGCGGTCATCGCGAGGCCGCGCGACAGGCGCTGCTGCGCCCGGACGGTCACGCCGTTGAAAATAGAGTAGCCATCCCAGCGGATCGCCGTGATGTTGGCCAGCTGCGGAACCGGCCGGCGCGGGCCGATCGCGCCGGGACCCGGCTCCGGTACATTGCGAACGGTCGAACTGTCGGCGCCGACGATGGCCGAGCGGAGGAAGCTGACCTCCAGCATCGTGGTGGGGGTGACCTCACGCTGAACGGAGACCGAGTAGTTCTTCGCGTACTCGGTGCGGAAGTCCCAGTCCATCGTGCTGCCGCCGACGGTCCCGTTTGACGGCGCCAGTAGCACCGTCGAGGTGTTCAGCGTCGGCTGGAGGGCGTCGGCCGCAGCGGTGACCGTCTTGGCAAAGAAGAACGGGAGCGTCGAGGCGAGCGCCTGTTGCACACTGTAGGCCCACTGATTCAGGAAGACACCGAAGCCGGCATTGATGACCGTCTTCCCGGAGCCGCCCGGCGACCAGACGACACCCAGGCGGGGAGCGAGGCGGCGGTAGCTGGGGCGGAGCAGGCCGCGTTGCCATCCGGCATCCTTCGACGTGGTGTAGGGGATGGGAATCCGCGATAGCAGCGGCGAGGCGTCCGGCGACAGGGTGCCGTTGTCGTCGCTCGCGATCACGAACCGCCGGTTGGGCAGGTCGACCGCGGACAGCCGGTTGTCGACGTCCGTCATCTCGCTGTTGATCTCGTACCGCAGTCCGTAGTTCACCGTGAGATTCGATCGGACCTTCCAGTCGTCCTGCCCGTAGACGTGGAGCCACGTGCTCCGTCCATGCTCATCGGCGCGGCCGATGCCGACCTGCGACGAGCTCGGATACCCGAGCAGGAAGTCGGCAAAGGCATTGCCCGACCACTGACCGGTAAAGGTGAAATTGCCCCGCGCATTGGTCGGGTTGACCGGGTTGAAACGCAGGTGGAAAAGATAACCGCCGAACTTCAGGTGGTGGTTCCCGCGATCGAGCATGACGTTGTCATAGAGCTCATAACTGCGGTTGTTGCGCGAGACGAACGAGGTCGGGTCGCCGATGGCGCTGAACAGGCCGCCGAAGGACACCTGCGGGTAACCCATGTCGCGCTCGTCCTGGGTCACGCCCTGCAGGCCCGCGGCCGCACCGAAGTCGACACCCTGGTTGGGACTGACCTGACCGCCGCGCGCCGCGAGGTAGCCGAAGCGGACCTCGTTGAGCCACCGCGTCCCGAATGGGCGCGTGTAACCGAGGCCGACGTTCTCGCTCCTGGTGGTGACCGTCCGCCCGAAACCAGGGACGAGGGCTTCATTGAGAGAGCTGGTGCCGAACGGCTGGGTGTCGTCGACGCGAAGCGCGGTGAACCGGCCGAACAGGGTCTCGCCGGTGCCGATGCGCTGGTCGATCTTCAGGCTGAACTGGTTCATCGGGTTCACCTGATCTTCCACGCCCAGCAGGTTCTGGACCAGACCGGCGCTCGTCGGCAGCGGCACGCGGGCCAGGAGCGCCGAGGCCACCGGGCTCATACGGTTCGACGGGATCTGATTGCCGGTAAACGGGGTGCAGGTGCCGGTGGTGGTTCGCGTCGATGGATCGCAGAGCGGCGCCGCACCCGAGAAGTCCCCGGCTCGCAGTGCCGCCGTCGGCACCGAAAAGACCTGCGTTTGTGCCTTGCGGATCCGCTGCCCCTCGTAGCTGACGAAGAAGAACGTCCGGTCGCGCCGCACCGGGCCGCCGACGTTGATGCCGAACTGGTGCTGACGCAAGGGTGGGTTCGGCTGGGTGGGATCGGCGAAATAGTTGCGGCTGTCGAATGCCTGGTTCCGAACAAATCCCAACCCGCTGCCGTGGAACCCGTTGCCGCCCGATCGGCTGACGACGTTGATCAGCGCCGACGCCTTGCCGCCAAATTCGGCCGGATACATCGTCTTTTGAATCTTGAATTCCTGAATCGCATCGACCGAGGGGTTGATCACGAGGTTGTTGAACAGCTCGTCGGTCACCTTCACGCCGTCGATCAGGTAGATGTTGTGACCGCCGCGCTGACCGTAGACGTTGGGCAATGGGCCGACCTGGCCGAGCGCAGCGCCCCGGGTCCCGCCGGGAGGTATGGTGACGCCGTCGGTCAGCTGCGCCAGCTGGATGAACTGACGGCCATTGAGCGGCAGTTGTTGGATCTGGCGGTTGTCGATCACCTCCGCGATCTCGGCGTTGGCGGTGCGCAGCAATCGCGCCCCGACAACGACCGTGATGGTGTCGGTGAGTGACCCGATCTGCAGCGTCACCGGCAGGTCAATCTTCTGACCGACCTGAATCAGCAGGCCCTTCTCGGTGAAGGGCTTGAAGCCGGCGTGCTGCACCGTCAGGGTATATTCACCGACCGGCAGGGCGGCGAGGAAGAACCGGCCGCCGCCATCCGAGACCCGTTCGATCTTCAGACCCGTCGCGGCGTTGGTCGCCGCGACATTGACACCGGCCAACACCCCACCCAGCTCATCCCTGACCACGCCCGAGATCTCGGCCGTGTTGTACTGGGCGGACCCGGTCCCGGCGCCGAGCAGGACCAGGCCAACGACCAGGAGCGGCATCATCCACGGGCGCGCGCTGCCGGCTGGCGGCGTCGATGAGGAAGCTGGCGCGGTGTTCGACAGGGACGTATGAATCATAGAACCGGAATTTTGAGAGCAAGTCTCAATTTTAATGGCAGAGTGGCAGAATAGACACGGCCAACGCCCCGGTCAAGGGGAATCAGAGCGGCAAGGGACGGGCCTCCACTTGAATGCTGGCGAGGCGCCACGCCATAATCGGCCAGTTTCCCCGGGCGGACTGCGGATTCCACGGAAGGACGGCCCATGAGAAGGCGGCGGGTGGGGTATCTCGTCAGGAGTTCTGCCGGCCCCTGGCTGATTGGCGTGGCGTTGGCCTGGGCGTTGACGATGCCGGTCGTGGCGCACCATTCGCCGGCGGCCTTCGATCGCACCAAACAGGTGACCCTGATCGGAACGGTCAAGGAATTCCGCTGGCAGAATCCGCACACCTGGATCGAAGTGCTCGTCCCCAACGACAAAGGCGAAGAAGTGCTCTGGGGGATCGAGCTGACCAGTCCGACCTATCTGGTGCGGGCCGGCTGGAAATCGAACACCATCAGGCCCGGCGACAAGGTCACCGTGGTCGGCAATCCCGTGCGGAGCGGAGAGCCGGCGGCGATCTTCGTGTCCCTGACGCTCGCCGAGGGCCGCACCCTGACGGAGCGCCCTGCGCGCCTGGGTGGCGTCAACACACGCGGCCGGGAGTGAGCGCCTTGGGCAAATCAACGAATGGAAGGATCGCCGTGGTCATCGCCTGCCTGGCCGCATACGCGCTCGGCGTGCCAGCGTCCGCGCAGACACCGGCCGCGGCCAATGGCAATCAAGCCGCGCCACCCGACGCGCCGCTCAGCGCGCTGGCGCCGTCCAATCTTGCCAAACCTCGTCCGAAGCCACCGTTCGATCTCACCGGCAACTGGTTCATCGATACGACGGGCAATTCCGAGGCCTGGCGGTTCGGCGCGCCGTACCCGGCCTTCACGCCAGCGGCCCAGGTTCATCTCGACGCCTCGCGCAAGGCGATGGCCGAGGGCAAGGTGTACCGCGACGATATCGGCCAGTGCTGGCCGGCCGGCCTGCCGCTGATCATGACCCGGTATTGGCCGATCGCGATGATCCAGCTCCCGACGGCGATCTACATGGTCAGCGGATTCATGAACAGCACGCGGATCGTCTACCTCGACGGCCGCCCTCACACCGACCCGGACATCGTCGTCAGGACGTTCAACGGGGAATCGATCGGCCGATGGGAAGGCGAGACGCTGGTCATCGAAACGCAGCACTTCCGGGGCGATCATCATTGGATGGATCAGGGCGGCCTCGGCATTCCGGCGGGTGAAGCGCTGCACATCGTGGAGCGCGTGCGCATGGTGAACGGCGGGCGCCAGCTCGAAATCGCGTACACGATGCGCGATCCCGAGCACTGGGTTGGCAACTGGAACAGCACGAAGCGCTTCAACCGTGTCGACGATGTGGATATCCAGGAAGTGGAGTGCCTGCCGGATCTCAACGAGCATCTGCAGAGCACCACATCGAAAACCCAAGTCAAGTAGCGAGGCACTGGTGGTCAGAACGCCGTTTGTCGGCCTCGTTGTCGCGGCCATCGTCGTCGCGGCGGCGTCGCCTGTGTTCGCGCAGGTCAGCTTCGTCGGGGAGTGGGCGGGCCGCTATCACGAAGATCAACCGGATCGCGTGCCCGGGCAGGAGCCCGGCGACTTCAGCGGCATCCCGCTGAACGAGGCGGGCCGCTTCTTCGCCGACAGCTGGAGCGCGGACTGGTACTCGGTGCTCGAGCACCAGTGCGCGCCCTACACCCTCCCCTATATCTTCATCGGGCCGAATCAGTTCCGCATCTCGGAGGAGCGCAACCCCGACACGCAGGAGCTTCTGGCCATCCATATGTATCTGGGTACGTTCCAGCTGCACCGCACCATCTGGATGGATGGCCGGCCCCACCCGCCTGATTATGCGCCGCACACGTTCATCGGGTTTTCGACCGGCGACTGGAACGGTGACGTTCTGACGATCACGACCACGCACATCAAGGCCGGCTTCTTCCGGCGCACCGGCGTACCCGAGAGCGACCGCACGACCGTCGTCGAGCACTGGATGCGGCATGGGACGCTGTTGTCGCAGGTGACGATCGCCACCGATCCGGTGTATCTGAGCGAGCCCTACATCCGGAGCCAGGAATTCGTCTTGATGGAGCGCGGCAACCAGAACTGGCTCTACAACTGCGAATACGTCACGGAAGTCGCGCGGGACAGAACCGTGGTGCCTCATTTCCTGCCCGGGGAAAACCCGTTCCTGCGGGAGTTCGCGGCGAAGCATGCGATGCCGCAGGAAGGGGTACGCGGCGGCGCCGAGACCTTGCTGCCAGGGTGGACGCCAGGCGCGCCTCCGCTCCCGTTCGTGGCCGCGAAGAACGGCGGCTTCAAGTCTGAGCAGCAGGAGTCGCATCTGCAACCGGGCGACGTGCGGGCCGTGCACGTGCAAGGCAACGTCTATCTCGTGGTTGGTGCCGGCACGAACATCGCTGTCCAGGTCGGCGAAGACGGCGTCATTGTCGTCGACACCGGCGCCACGGCAACCGACCAGGCGCTGGCCGTGATCAAGGACCTGGCGAAGGAGAAGGAAATCCGCTGGATCGTCAACACGTCGTTCCGGCCGGACCATACCGCCGGCAACGCCGCCTTCTCGAGTGCCGGCCGCACGGTCAACGGCAATTCCGCCGCGATCGTCGCGCATGAGAACGCCGCGGCGCGCATGGCGCAGGCCAAGGTGCCCGACTCGGCCCGGCCGTTCAACACCTACTTCGAGGAGACGCGCGACTTCCCGTTCAACGGCGAACCGGTCGTGTTCTATCATCAGGCGGCAGTCACCGATACGGACACGCTGGTGATGTTCCGGCGCTCGGACGTGATTGTCGCCGGCGAAGCGTATTCGACCGTCAGCTATCCGATGATCGATCGGGCCAACGGCGGGAGCATACAAGGGACGATCGATGCGCTGAATCGGATCTTGCAGCTCGCGATTCCAAGCAAGAAGTTCGAGGAGGGGGGCACCTACGTGGTCCCCGGCCGCGGGCGGATCAGCGATGAGCACGATGTCGCGATGTACCGTGACATGGTGACGATCATCCGTGATCGCATCAAGGCCCTCATCGCCAAGAAGAAGTCGTTGGCCGAGGTACTGGCCGCGCGTCCGACGCTCGATTACGATGGCCGCTACGGTGCCGAGACCGGTCCCTGGACGACCAGGATGTTCATCGAAGCTGTGTATCAGGATTTAAGCAAGCCATGAAGTGTGCCTTTACAGCCCGTGGCGCCGCCGGGGTGCTGGCCGTGTTCCTGTGCACCGGTGTCGCCGCGCAACGAGGCGGTGCGCCGCCGGCGGCGCCCCGGCCCGCTCGGCAGATCGCCCCGTTCGATCTGGCCGGCACGTGGGTGTCGATCGTGACGGAAGACTGGCGCTGGCGGATGGTCACGGCGCCGAAAGGCGATACCTCGAGTGTGCCGGTCAACGACGCGGGCCGCCAGGCCGCGATGCAGTGGGACGCGGCTGCGGACGCCGCGGCAGGCAACCAATGCAAGGCCTTCGGGATCGGCGGGATCATGCGGCAGCCCGGTCGTCTGCGCATCACGTGGCCGGACGACAACGCCTTGCAGCTCGAGTTCGATGCCGGGACGCAGACGCGTCTGCTGCACTTCGACCGGACGGCCGTGCCGCCGGCCGATCGGACGTGGCAGGGGTTTTCGAGCGCTCAGTGGGAGGGCCCCGGGGTGGGGCGAGGGCCTGCGAACGACCCGCGCGTCGCCGGCGGCGGCCTGCTGGATCGCGGCGTGCCCGGGGGCGGTGGCCAGGGCCTGCGCGGCGGACCGCCGCCGCGCGGCATCGCGCAGATCAACGGCGGCGGGTCGTTGAAAGTGGTCACGACGCAGTTCCGGGAGGCGTACCTGCGGAAGAATGGCGTGCCTTACAGCGAGAGCGCGACGATCACTGAATACTTCCACCGCTTGCCACCGCATCCCAACGGCGACCAGTGGCTGCACGTCGTGACGATCGTCGAGGATCCGCGATACTTGCGCGAACCGTTCTACACCAGCACGGACTTCCGGCTCGAAGCCAACGACGCTGCGTTCAAGCCGACTCCCTGCCAGACCGCGCCACCGCTGCGATGACGTCAACGGTGCCGGATTGGTGGAGCTGGCGACGATGAGATTTCACGCCGCCTGGCTCGGTCTGCTGTTGCTGACAAGCGCGTGCGCGACGACGCCCGAGGCGGTCGAGCCGGCGGTTGCGAAGGCGATCGCCGACACCAAGGCGATCGACAACCATGCGCATCCGGTGCGCCCCACGCCGCCGGGCGAGCCGGCGGACAACGGCTACGACGCCTTGCCGGTCGAGAACCTCGAGGCCGCGTCCGATATGGTTCGCTTCCGTCCGGGGCGCCCCGAGTACGCCGCGGCGGCGAGCGCGATGTTCGGCACCGATCGCGAGGCGAGCACCAGGGCGTGGGGCGACAACTATGCCGCGACGATCCTCGACAAGGCGGGCATCGACAAGATGATCGCCAACCGGGTGTCGATGGGACCGGGTCTCCCGAGGGAGCGATTTCTGTGGGCGGCGTACGCAGACGCGCTGATGTACCCGTTCCCGACCGACGTCATCACGGACAACCCGGATCGGAAGGCGTTCTTCGCGCTCGAAGCCAGGCTGCTCGGCGAGTTCTACACGCAGTCCGGCATCACCGCCCGCCCAACCACGCTCGACGACTATCTCGCCCGTGTCGTCACGGCCACGCTCGAACGGCACCAGCAAGGGGGCGCGCTCGCCGAGAAGTTCGAGATGGCGTACTTGCGGCCGCTCGCGGTCGGCAGCCCGTCGAAGGACGCTGCGGAGCGGGCGTGGCGCTCGGGGGCGTCCAACGCGGCAGACTACCGGGTGCTCCAGGATTTCCTGTTCCGCCACATCGCCCTCGAGTGCGGACGCCTGGGCATGGCGGTACATATTCATACCGGCGCGGGCGCAGGCGGCTACTACGACATGGCCGGAGGCAACCCCGGGCTCCTCGAACCGCTCTTCAACGACCCGTCGCTTCGGAACACCAACTTCGTCATGGTCCACGGCGGTTGGCCGAATACCGGGATCGTCACGCCGCTCCTGACCAAGCCCAACGCATACGTGGACGTCTCGGTGCAGGGCCTCCTACTGCCGGCGTCAGAGGTGGCACAAAGCCTGCGCAGTTGGCTCGAGGCCGTGCCGGAGAAGGTGTTGTTCGGAACCGATGCCTACCCATACGCGCCACAGGCCGGGCTCGGCTGGGAAGAGAGCACCTATGTCTCCTCGCAGACGGTCCGCCTTGCGCTCGGCCTGGCCTTGACCGCGATGTTGCGCGAGGGCACGGCCAGCGAGGCGCGAGCCATCGAGATTGTGAAGCTCGTGCTGCGTGACAACGCGGTGAGGCTGTATCGTCTTCCGTGACGCCGGCCGGCCTCGGATGGAGACGCGCGCCGGCTGACCGGTCGCACCGCGGTCAGTTCGGCGTCGAGGGCCCGCCGGACGCCGTCGCGTCCGGCGTCGACGATCGGGCCGCCATGGCGGCGTCCGGTCTCTTCTGGCTGCCGAGCTCGCTCAGAAATTCATCGTGGTTCATCGGGCGCGAGAACATCGGGTAGTTCTTCTCGGTCGCCAGTCTCTGCTCCTCGTCGCTCAATGCCGCCGTGCAGTCCTTCAGCGTGATGACCTTGTAGCCTTTCTCGTACCCCGTCCGCATCGTCGACTCGACGCAGCAGTTGGTGAGGAACCCGCCGAGCGCCATCGTCTCGATGCCGCGGCTGCGGAGAATGAAGTCGAGATTCGTGGAGGCGAAGCCGCACAGCCCGCGTTTGCCTTCGATGACGATGTCGCCCGGCTGCGGCGCGAGCACGTCGACGATCGCCGCGCCCCAGGAGCCCTGGATGAACGAGTTGCTGTCGACCACGCCCTTGAGAATGCCGTAAGGCTCGTCGCTGAGCTCCTTGTATCCCGCCTTGAAGGTGATCGGGGCGAACACAATCGTGCAGCCGGCGTGGCGCGCCTTTTCCACCGTCTCGACGGTGTTCTGCAGCATGTTGCTGCTTTCCATGACGCCCTTCACGCCGTCGTGGAGCGTCCCGCCCTCGGAGGTGAAATCGTTCTGATACTCGATGAGCACGAGCGCGGTCTTCCTGGGATCCATCGCTGCCTCCCGAACTGATGCGCGAGCTGGTCGGCACCGGATCGCTGCCTAGCCCAGCATCGCGTAGTCTGTGTAGCCCTTCGGTCCAGGCGTGTAGAACGTCGACATGTCGGGCGCGTTGAGCTGGTGCTTCCCCTTCCAGCGGGCGACGAGGTCGGGGTTGGCCAGGAACGGTTTGCCGACGGCGATCAGGTCGCCCTTGCCGGCGGCCAGATCCCTTTCGGCACGCTCGGCGTCGTAGCCGCCGGACAGGATCAGCGTGTTGGTGAAGACGCGGCGGAACGTGTCCTTCATCGACGCCGGCACGGTCGGCGCACCCATTGACGAGTGATCGACGAGGTGGATGTAGGCCAGCCCCAGCGTCTGCAGCTGTTCGACGAGGTAGGCGTAGTCGCTCTCCATCGCGTCGTAGAGCGGCATGTCGTTGAAGACGCCGAACGGCGACAACCGGATGCCGACGCGCTCCTTGCCGACGGCCGCGATCGTCGCGGCGACGGACTCGATGGCGAAGCGCGCCCGCTGCTCGATTGATCCGCCGTAGGCGTCCGTGCGCTGGTTCGAATTCGGACGGATGAACTGTTCGATCAGGTAGCCGTTGGCGCCGTGGAGCTCGACGCCGTCGAAGCCGGCGGCGACGGCGTTGCGGGCGGCCTGCGCGTATTCCTCGATCGCTGTCGCGACGTCGGCCGCCGTCATGGCTTCGGGCACCGGCAGCGGCTTCATCTGCTCCTGGTCGGTCCACATCTCACCCGCGGCGGCCACCGCCGATGGGCCGACGACGCGAGCCCCGGGTGGCAGGTTCAGCGGATGGCCGATCCGGCCGGTGTGCATCAGCTGCATGAACATGCGGGCGCCGGACGGACGCACCGCGTCGGTCACGAGCTTCCAGCCGGCGGTCTGTTCGGGCGAGAACGCACCCGGGATTCGCGCATAGCCCAGACCGTTCGGCGATGGCGACGTGCCTTCGGTGATGATCAGGCCGGCGGAGCCGCGCTGTGCGTAGTACTCAGCCATGAGGGCATTCGGGACGTTGCCGCCGGCGCGACTGCGGGTCATCGGCGACATCACCAGTCGATTCTGCAGCCGGAGCGAGCCAAGGAGCGCTTCTGAATAGAGTAGGGACATGGGCCTTTGTCGAGGGCTTACCCTCGGGGTGCGAGGCAGTGGATAAATCGGGATCGTGCGATGGGCAACAATCATGGCACATCGCGAGGATAGTGCTTTCAGATGTTCTCACCGTTCGACCCTGGGCGGGTCAGAAAAATGAGAATCGGCAACTCATGCGATCAATTGTTTGACCACCTTGCCATGGACGTCCGTCAACCTGAAGTCGCGGCCCTGGTACTTGAAGGTCAGGCGCTCGTGATCGATGCCGAGCAGCCACAGTAGCGTCGCGTTGAAGTCGTGGATGTGCACGCCATCCTTCACCACGCTGTAGCTGAAGTCGTCGGTTTCGCCGTGGGTATACCCTCCCTTGACACCGCCGCCGGCCATCCACCAGGTGAAGTTTCCGCCGTGGTGGTCGCGGCCAAACCCCGGCACCAGCGCGCCTTGCGCGAATGGCGTCCGGCCGAACTCGCTGCCGAACACGACCAGCGTGTCATCGAGCAGCCCACGCTGCTTCAGATCCTTGACGAGGGCAGCGGCCGGCTGGTCGACCGTTTCGCACATGCCGGGCAGCAGGCCGGTGACGTTGCCGTGGTGATCCCACCCCATCTGAAAGAGCGTGATGAACTTGACGCCGCGTTCGGCCAGCCGGCAGGCGATCAGCGCATTCCGCGCGAAGGTGCCTTCGCGGGTGACGTTCGGACCGTACATCTCGAGGACGTTCGCCGGCTCTTTCGTGATGTCGGCGGCATCCGGAACCGACGCCTGCATCCGGTAGCCCATCTCGTACTGGCTCACGCGCGACAGGATGTCGGGATCCTTCGAGAGCGTCTGCTGCCGGCCCGCCAGCTTTCCCAGCGCGTCGAGCAGCGATCGCCGGGCGTCCCTGGAAATGCCTTCCGGATTCTTCAGGTACAGCACCGGATCGCCATCTGAGCGGAACCGTACGCCCTGGTGGTGCGAGGGCAGGAAGCCGGCACTCCACGCCATCTGGTCGAGCGGCACGCCCTGGCTGGCCCCCGAGGTCATCACCACGTAGTTGGGGAGATCGGTGTTGTCGGACCCCAACCCGTAGCTGACCCACGCCCCGTTCGAGGGCCGTCCGGCCAGCTGGAAACCGGTGTGCAGGAACTTGGCCGCCGGATCGTGATTGACGTGTTCGGTGTGCATCGTCTTGATGATGCAGATGTCGTCGGCGATCCCGGCGATGTGCGGCAGGAAGTCGCTGATCCACTGACCGCTCTGGCCGCGCTGCTGGAACCTGGCGAGCGGGCCGACGATCGGGAACGCCGTCTGTCCCGCCGACATCGTCGACAGTCGTTGCGTGTTGCGGACCGAGGCCGGAAGATCCTGCCCGTGCATCTTGACCAGCGTCGGCTTGTAGTCGAACGTGTCGACGTGCGACATCGCGCCCAGCATGTGCAGGTAGATGACGCGCTTCGCGCTGGCCGGATGATGGGTGGCGCCAAGTATTCCAGGCAGTCGGCCCGGTGCGGCAGTCGCCGGCTGACCCGGCGTCTGCGCCGGGAGCGGCACTTCCATGCCCAGGAGATCGGCGGCCGTCAGCGCGCCGAGCGCGCCGCAGGACTTCAGGATGAAGGAGCGGCGGACGAGGTCAATCGGGTTGTGGACGGACATCTGGATGTTCCGCTATCGAATGGTGTACGCGTCCGGCGAGTTCATGATGAGCGCCGCGGCACCCGTCATCGCCGCCAGACGGCCCGCGTCGAGACGCGCGTCGGGCGGTGTCACGCCGATGCGCAGCAGGCGCGCGGCTTCCGCCGGCGCCTCGCTGTATCGGCGTTCCTCACTGCGGTAGTAATCGCGCAGGATCGCGAGCTCCTCCGCGTCGGGCAGGCGGCGGGTCGCCAGACGAACCAGCATGGTGAGCTGTCCGTCCGGAGTCGCAGACGACCGCATCGCATGGGTGGCAAGCGCGCGATAGGCCTCGACGAACTGCGGGTCGTTCAGCAGCTCGAGCGCCTGCAGCGGCGTGTTCGAGATCTGGCGGCGCACCGAGCTCAGGTTCCGGTCCGGGAAATCGAACAGCTGGAGCTGGGGATTCAGCGCGTTGCGTTTGATGAATGTATAGACACTGCGGCGATGGTGATCGCCGGCGGGAATCGCGTCAGGCGTCGGATACCGGTGCACGGTGATGCCCGGATTCCACACGCCGTCCGGCTGGTAGGGATACACGCTCGGTCCGCCGAGCTTCTGCTCGAGCAGACCGCTGGCGGCGAGCGCGTGATCGCGGACCAGCTCCGCCGGCATGCGGTAGCGAGGCCCCCGAGTCAGCAGGACGTTGCGCGGGTCGCGCTCCTGGAGCAGGTCACTCAATTCCGACCGCTGGCGATAGGCCCCGGCCACGAGAATCGTCCGGTGCAGTCGCTTGACGTCCCAGCCCGACTCGATGAAGCCGACGGTGAGCCAGTCGAGCAGTTCGGGATGAGTGGGAATCGACCCCTGCACGCCGAAGTTCTCCGACGTCTCGACCAGGCCCTGCCCGAAATGCATCTGCCAGATGCGATTGACGAAGACGCGCGCGGTCAGCGGGTGCCTGGGATCGAACAGCCATCTGGCGAGGCCCAGCCGGTTTTGCGGCAGGGTGCTGTCCCACGGAAAGATCCTCTCGATGCCGTGTGGAGAAACCGGTTCGCCCCGTTCCGAGTAGACGCCCCGGTTCAGCAGGTACGCCTGGCGCGGCTTCGGCGCGTCGCGCATCACCAGGACCTGCGGCACCACCATGACGAGCTTGTTGTGGGCTTCGCGCGCATCGCTGAGGGCCGCTGCGGCCCTTGTCACCTCAGGGTCGGTGGCCACCAGATGGTCGACGAGCGCCTCACTGGCGGCGGACCATGCGGGCGCCGGTGCCGCGTCAGCCTGCAGGAATGCGACCTCCAGACCGCTCAGGGCCCGCTTGAAGAAGCGAATCTCGTCGATGCCGCTGCCAACCGGCGCCTTTTCCCTGAAGCGTGAGCCGAACGCCACGCCGGGCGGATTGTCTCCCGCTCCGCCCCCGCCACCAAACGGCAGGATGCTGCGCGTGAGGGTGTCATGATCGACGTCCACCGCGGCCGGCGCGCCGTTCAGGTAGACGCGGGTCCCCGCCGCCCGGCTCGAGCCGTCGTAGGTCACCGTGATGTGCGTCCACTCCTTCACCGGCAGTGGCTGGAGCACACGCAGCGCAATCATGTTCGCGGGCCGAGAGTGGGCCAGATAGACCCACAGGTGGCCGTCTTCGAGCTGCACCCGGTAGCCCGACCCACCGGCGGCGTCGGTGTCCCGATGCTGCAGCAGCGGTACGCCGTAGGGAAGTCCCTTGCCGGTGGCGCCCAGCATCTCGTTGGGATGGAACTTGTAGTCCTGGCCGACGAAGAACCAGAAGTCGAGGCTGAACGGCTGCGTCCGCTCGTAGAAGCCGACGTCCTTGCCGAGGAACCCCTTGTTCGTCTCGTCGAAGAAGAGCGCGTTCCCTTTAATCCCGGGCCGGACGATGGGCGCCTGCACGTAAGCCTGTGGCGTACCGGGGGTCGCGGCGGCGGTCATGGTCATCTTGTCGCGAACGTATCCGCCGGCGATCACGCCCAGGGCGAAGAGGGGATTGGCTCGCGGTCTCACGGGATTGCCCCCCGATGCCTCGCCGCCGGTGCCGGCCGCCGGAGGGGGCGGTGCGGAGCCCGTCGCGCGACGGGTCGGCGACAGCAGATTGGCCGTTGGCTCGCGTTCCGGCCGCGGCGTCGGCAGCAACTCGTCGGGGACAGGGGCGAATTCCTCCAGGCCGTAGTGCGCGTCGGTGGCGGCCCCCACCGAGGCGCGCAGCATGGCCATCAGTTCCGGGGCCGGCTGCTGCATCAGCGCGTTGCCGCGAGCCGTCGCGTGCCGCCTGGCGCGAGTGCGCGCCGCGTCAAACGCGGCCTCCTGCTGGTGGACCAGCGCCTCGGCCGCCGCCAGCTTCGCCGTCATCGTCTTGTCCGGCCACAACAGCGTGGGCCCCGCCTGGACGGTGCTGTGGCCGGGCGGGTAGTAACCGGGTTCGTCGGCGTTGTTGAAGAACGCCGCCATCGAGTAGAAGTCCTTGTGACTGATGACGTCGTATTTGTGATCGTGACAGCGCGCACATCCGACGGTCATGCCGAGAAAGGCGGTCCCGACGGTGTTGGCGCGGTCGACCGTGTACTCGACGCGGTACTCTTCGTCGATGGCGCCGTTCTCGGTGGTCCTCGGCCCCATCCGCAGGAAGGCGGTCGCCAGTTTCTGCTCCGTGGTGGCGTTCGGCAGCAGGTCGCCGGCAAGCTGCCAGGTCGAGAATCGATCGAATGGCATGTTGCTGTTGAACGCCTGGATGACCCAGTCCCGCCATGGCCACAGCATTCGATCGTGATGGTCGTCGAGAAACCCGTCGGTATCGGCCCAGCGCGCCAGGTTCATCCAGTACGCCGCCATGTGTTCGCCGTATGCGGGTGACGACAGCAGCCGATCGAGCACCCGCGTGTAGGCGTCGGGCCGCGTATCGCTGACGAAGGCATCGACCTCTGCGAGCGTGGGAGGCAAGCCGGTCAACGTCAGGCTGACGCGATTGATCAGGGTGGACCTGTCCGCTTCGGGTGAATAGGACAACCCTTCGCGCTGCAGGCGCGCGAGCACGAATCGATCGACCTCGTTCCGGACCTTCGCACTGCTCGACGCGTCGACCGGGGGCGCCGCCGGGCGCGTCGGCGTGATGAACGCCCAATGCGGCTTGTACTGCGCGCCCCGCCGGATCCACTCGCGGAGCAGGGCAATCTGGCCCGGCGTCACGGTCTTGTGCGTGCTTTGCGGGGGCATCCGCACGGCGGCGTTCGATGCCGTCACCCGGCGCAGGACCTCGCTCGCGTCGGGGTCTCCAGGAACGATCGGGTGCCGCGGCCGCGCCGGCCCTCCGCGCTCGGCGTACGCGCCCTCTGGTGTGTCCAGCCGCAGGTCCGCACGGTTGTTCTTGACGTCCGGCCCGTGACACTGGAAACAGTTCTCGGACAGGATCGGGCGGATATGCCAGTTGAAGTCGATCTCGTCCGGGATGGCCGCCGCCCCCGGTGCGGTCGGGGCCTGCGCCGAGCCCCTCACGAGCGCCGCACCCACGATGGTGGTCCAGAGGAGAGCGGCAACGGCGACTGGACGCAGGGCGCGGTGTCGAGGGTGCTTCATGGGTGATCCCGGGCAGGATGTTACGGCGTTCTCGTTTGCATTGTCGACACAGCCTCGTGACGGCGGGCGCCAGGATCGTACGTGGCGTCCGACTTTAGTCGGACTACGGCCAGGGTCGATGCGATCAGTCCGGTTCGGCGATGGTCCGAGAGCTCGTCGCCGGGGGAGACCGTGCCGGGAACGATGTCGGATCGCCTGACCGCCTCACGCCTGAGCGGCGAGCGCACCTTCAATGTGCAGGGTGGCATCCCTGGCGGCCTCGTCGGGCGTCCTCCCGCGCTCGCGCGCCGCCACGTAGGCGGCGTACCAACCCGACCAGTGGTGCTTCGGCGCTGTCGGCTCGTAGCTGCCATGACGTTTCTCTGTTTCCTGGAGCAGCTCTGTCAGCGTCGCGACGTCCAGGCTGAGTCCTCGACCGGGAAGGCGTGTCGTGACCTGTTGGAGAATCCAGCGATTGCCGTCGGGATCGCTGAACGACGCGTATGAGCCATAGGACCGGCGTTCCGGGTCAAGGCCGGGCACCGCGTGATGGTCGCCATCGAAATGGAAGGCCTCACTCACCGCGACGCCGCGCGCGATGAGATCTTTGCGTGCAGTCTCGACGTCGGACACGACGAGCAACATTCCCTGAGCAGAGCCCGGCACCGCGGCTGGGGACAAATGGATCGAGCAGGGCGATCCCGGTGGCGTCAGTTGGACGGCTCGGAAGTTCTTCCCGACCATGAAATCGGCGTCGACGGTCCATCCCAATCCGGCGTAGAAGGCCTTGGCACGGTCGAGGTCGGAAACCGGAATGGGAATGGCCTCGAGTTTCAGATCGACCGTGGCCGTTACTGGACCGCCATCGGGCTGTTGTTCAGTGCTGACCTGCGGATTGCTCATGGTGTTCTCCTTTGGCCGCGACTTGCACGGCCAGGTGATTCAGGTTGCCCCAGGCATCTGTTGGACGCCGCAGGTCGGATGATCGCATCGATCGAGACCATCGTCCAATGGATTCGCCGCCGCCGATCGTGTCTAATCGGCCTCGAACGCGCATCATGAGAGCGTGTCACGACGACAGCGGATGACGCGCAATTGATGCAGGAGGTGCAGTGATGAATCGCAAGAGCAGGCTGACGATTGGAATTGCGATTGGATGGCTCGCCGTCCTGGGCGGCCTGGCCGTTTCAGCGCAGGATAAGTACACCGTAAAGGTGCCGGGCGGGCTCGCCTTCTCTGAGTTCAGGGGGTACGAAGGATGGCAGACCATCTCGATCAGCCGGAACGAGCGGGTCGTGGCGACGATTCTCGGCAACCCTGAGATGATCGCCGCCTACCAGGCCGGCATTCCTGGCAACGGCAAACCGGTTCCAGACGGCGCCAGGATGGCCAAGATCCACTGGAAGCCGAAACCGAACCAGTTCTTTCCGGATGCCACGGTGCCGGGCGACCTGGTGAACATCGACTTCATGGTGAAGGACAGCAAGAGGTTCGCGGACAGCGGCGGCTGGGGATATGCGGTGTTCGATTACAACACCGGATCCGATACGTTCACGCCGGGCACCACCGCCGGCACGCCGCCTCAGGGGAACGACGCCAGATGCGGGTTCGCGTGCCACACGAGGGCGAAGGCGCGAGACTACGTGTTTACGGAATACGGGAAGCGCTGAGGCAGATGAATATGTGGCGGCGAAAGTGAAGAACGGCGCCGAAAGGCGCGCCCCCACATCTCTGGCGCGGCGGCGAGAAACAAGCGGATCAACCGGCCTGCCGGGTCGCATGCGCGTTCGACGCGAGACCACGGAGAGACGGCTCGTGTGAGCCGTCTCTCCGGGCGGTCTCCTTCGTCGCAGACTCGACTACTGCAGCCGCGTCGCTGTTCGGGACCCGCAGAGCCGCGAAAGAACGTTCCCAGCGGCGTCGACCACGTCTGCGGTCTCTGAGCTGGTGAAGATGGTCCCTGCCGCGTTCAGCCGGATTTCAGCCGACACCTTGAGGAGCGTCCCGTCCGGACCGCCGTCCGGAGCGCCGAACGGGGTGTAGTTGAAGAATTGGTACTGGGCGGTCCTGACCGAAACCCGTACGACACCGACGTCCTTTTCGCTGATCTTCAACTGGCAGGCAGGGCTGGCCGATCGCCCGTGAGCGACCGGGTGCCGGCAACCAGGTCTCCGGGTTTCTCGAATGCGAACTCCGCAAATAATTGAGCCCGGGCGCTTTCAGTGCTAAGCTGCGGGCAGTTCTGCATGGATCGCTCGCGGTTTCCGTCAACAATCAGGACGCAACGGCGACCAGCTGGGTATTGTCGCCGGCCACACGTGACGCACCGCGCAGTCGGTCAGAGCGGCGCGAATGCTCTTCACCAGCCCGACGAGATCACCGTGAAGTTCATTCCAGCGTGAAATCGCAGTTCGTGGGATTCCTCAAGTCGGTGACGAAAGCCGGACGGACGCGTGGTCGAAATCTCCGCCGGTAACCCGAACGATTAAACGATAACGGGAGATCACTATGGCTTCTCGAAAAAGAACGATGTGGACACGTCTCGCAATCGTGGCAACTCTCATGATCAGCGTGCCGTCCCTGTCCAGCGCTCAAGCTCGAGGCGCAGCGCCGGCAGCCGGCGCCCAGGCGCCCGCACCAGGTCAGGGTCCAGGGCCGGCAGCAGACGGGCAAGGTCGTGGCCGCGGCCGTGGCGGTGTGCAGCAGTACACGCCGGCAGCCGGCGCCAGGGACCTGAAGTCCGTGCTGTTCAACTGGGGCTGGTATACGGGCATGCTGCGGAGCGATCAGGAATACGACCTGATCATGACGCTCGCCTATTCGGGCAAGGGCACCATGCAAGTGGCCGGACAGCCCTGCAATGTGACGATGTACCGAAGCGACATCAACTACAAGATGTCGGGTGAGCGGATCCGGATCACCGGCACCCGGCCCAATGGCCAGAGTTGTTCGACGATCGAAGTCATCAGCGGCGCGTATACCTGGAACGAAGACATCATGGGCGCCGAGCTCGTTCCGGGCAAGGGCAAGGCCACTCCGATGCCGGCCACCGTCGAGGAGCGGATGATTCGCCTGTGGTCAGGTCCGCAGGGCGCGTTCAAGGCCGCCTTCGCCGGGACGACGGATCCACCGCCCATGACCCCCAGGCCGCAGCTGTTGGCCGCCGACGTGGCGACGATCGGTAAGACGTCCGTCGCCTGGGTCGGTAACAAGCCGGTGTTGACGTATCCGATGCCGGGCGTCCCCAATGCCACGGCGACCACTACGCTCGACGCCAAGTTCATGCCCGAGAGCGTCGTGGTGAAAAGCGGCGCGAACACCTACGAGTTCACGTACAGCGACTACAAGGACTGGAACAATCCACTCAATCCGGTCGAGGCGTTGTACGCCGGCAGGATCACGGAAAAGAGGAACGGCACCGTCGTCCGCGACATTACGACGACGGTGACGGAAACGGGACAGATGTATGTCACGATTCCTGTGCCGGCCAGCATCAAGGCGGCGATCAAGCCGACGCATCAGCCTCCCAACTGGACCCTCCCCTCTGCCCCGGCAGCTCCCGCGACGGAAACTGCAGCCGTCACGCCGCGCCGCGCCGACGGGAAGCCGGACCTGACGGGAAACTGGGGTGGCGGCTTCAATCCAATTACGGGTGGCGGCAACCGCCGCTGCGGTCCGACGCAGAAGGACTGCAAGGTCCCGAACGACAACTTCGTGGTCGATTACGAGTGGATCTCCCCCTCGCGGTTCGGCATCCTCGGTCATCCCATTTACAAGCCCGAGTTCTGGGACAAGATTCAGGAACTCGATCAGTGGACGAACAAGTACGATCCGATCATGACGTGCAAGCCGCTGGGAATTCCACGGCACGGCACCCCCCGGCGGATCATCCAGACCGATCAGGACGTGATTTTCTTCTATGGAGCGAATGCCGATTACGGCGGCGGCAACACGGAAGTCCGCGACATCCCCACGGATGGCCGCCAGCGGACCGAACGCTCCCAGAACCTGGCGACGTTCTATGGCAACAGCATCGGAACCTGGCAGGGTGACACGCTCGTCATCGACTCGACCTCATTCGACGATACGACGTGGTTGGGACGAGGCGGCCTGTTGCACTCGGGCAGCATGCATATCGTCGAGAAGCTCACACGTGTTGGCAATGAAATCCGATACGACATGACGATCGAAGATCCGGAGTCGTTCGTTGAGCCCTGGGTGATGCCGACCCGCGTGCTGCGCGCGGGCGGCGCCGGATTCGGGGGCCCTGGCGCCGGGGGGCCCGGAGCCGGGGCTGGCGGAGTCCAGATCCAGCCCGAGCGCGCCAATTGCGAGGTGTACGAAGAGGGCAACGTCTCGAATCAGCTTCGACACTGAGCTTCGACACTGCGCTTCGAACACTGCGCTTCGACACTGCGCTTCGACACTGCGGGCCACGCTATAATCAGGCAGACCTTGATTGAGCCCGGCCGCGCG
Source organism: Acidobacteriota bacterium (assembly GCA_039931615.1). Lineage (GTDB taxonomy): Bacteria > Acidobacteriota > Vicinamibacteria > Vicinamibacterales > CAVVIG01 > JAHFUI01. The sequence goes on along the minus strand of JBDTRR010000006.1, from coordinate 94,724 downwards.
GCACGCTGCGCCGCTCGGGCGGCGGTTGTCCGGCTTCTGTTGCGGTGGCTAATGTGATGGGCGCCTGGCGCCGATCACGACTTTGCGGAGGGAAAAATGATTAGACGAGCTTTTGGATGTGTCGTCGTGTGCGGGTGTTTGATCGCCGGTGCCTCGCTCCAGGCGCATCATTCCCTCGCCGGCGTCTATGACATGAAGGCGGAGAAGGAAGTCGCGGGCACGCTGACCAAGCTCCAGTTCGTGAATCCGCACGGATCGATGACGATCACGGTCAAGAATCCCGACAGCACGACGACCGATTGGACGTTCACGACCGGCTCGGCCACGACGCTCGCCGATCGCGGGATCACCAAAGTCGGCCCGAAGGCCCTGAAGATCGGCGAACCGTTGACCGCGAAGTTCATTCCGGCACGGAACGGGAGTCCCTTGGGGTTCCTCAAGTCGGTGACGCGGGCGGACGGCCAGACCTTGAATATCTCGGCAGGTGCCGCCTCCGATTAGTCGACCGTCAGTTCGGCGTCAACTGGATCGACCGGTTGCCCGGTAAAAGTAGTCGTCAAGGGACAGAGCGCAGCCGCTCTCTGTCCCTGTGTTTTTTTGAAGCGGCAAACGTGCCTTTCGGCCTCCTGGCCAGGCGAAAGTCGCGCAGGGCTGCGAGGATACGCAGCGGCTGCGAGGACAGATCGATATTAAAAGGCGGCGGCACTCACGGCAACGAAAAGGCGGCCAGCACATCCGTGGCGACAGCGGCCACGAATTGTTTCCCTCCCTTGCCGCGGTAGATCATCGGATTCGCGTTCACCTGCCCCGTCAGTCTGGCCGACCACAGTTCCTTGCCGGTCTTTGCCTCAAAGGCCCGGAGCCGGCGATCGGAGGTCGCGCCGACGAACACGAGACCGCCGGCCGTCACGCTGGGGCCGGCGCTGCCGCTGTTTCCCGTCAGCCGCTTCGCTTCAGGCAGCGCCTCGCTCAAGCCCAGCGGAACTTCCCACACGACCTCGCCGGTGTTGGCGTTGACCGCGACCAGATGAGCCCACGGCGGACGCCAGCACGGCAGCGTCGCGACGGTCCGGCCGCTCTCGTCTTTGTAGGCGGCGGTGAAGTTGAAGTACGGCCCGGCGCCGTTGACGCTGGCGCGATCGTATGGCTGGGTCGAGCCTTCCGTGTTCCGGCCGTAGTTCAGCCCCGGCTTCTTCCGTTCGATCCATCCAGCCAGCGAGCTGTCGTGCGCGTTGATGAAGACGAGCCCCGAACGAGGGTCGGCGGCCGGGCCTCCCCAGTTCACGCCGCCCGCGGCACCGGGGAACTGCACGCTGCTCCGCGGCGGCGCGCCATCCTCGTGAAACAGGAACGGCGTAAACGGTCCGGCGTTGTGAAAGCCGCCGCTCTTGTCCCAGAGGGCCTGGCATTCCGCCGCATGTTGCGCCGAGGTGTCCTCCGCCCGCACCATGTCGCGCTCCTTGTCGAACGCGACCCGCCCGAACGACCGCGCCGGCTTGACCGGAAACGGCTGCGTCGGTGAGTACCACTCGTCCGGCACCTCGCCCTTGGGCACGGAACGTTCCTCGACGCCGAAGATCGGCTTGCCGGTGACGCGGTTGAGAATGAACAGGTAACCCGATTTCCCGATCGACGCGAGCGCCGGGACGCGGCGGCCGTTCTGGGTGATGTCGACGAGGACCGGCGGCGAGGGCATGTCGAAGTCCCAGATGTCGTGATGCACCGTCTGGAAATGCCAGCGGTACTTGCCGGTCTCGGCGTCGACCGCGACGATGGAGTTGGCGAAGAGATTCGCGCCGGGCCGATCGCCGCCCCAGTAGTTCGCGGCTGGCGCCGAGACCGGCATGTAGAGGATGCCGCGCTCCGCGTCGAGCGTCATGTAGAACGCCCAGACGTTCGTGCCCGACCGATCGCGCCAGCCGTAATCGATCCACGTGTCGTTGCCGACCTGCCCGGGAAGCGGCACGTTCTGGAACTGCCACAGCTTCTTGCCGGTGCGCAGATCGAAGGCGCGCGTGTCGCCGGTCGGGCCGAGCGGCACCTCCCCCGGGTAGGCGCCGAGAATGGCGACGTGCTTGTAGATCATCGGCGCGCCGTTCCAGGGAACGATGATTTCAATCATGCCGTTGCGGCCGAAGCCCGCCGCGGGCTGGCCAGTAGCGGCGTCGAGCGCCAGCAGCCTCGGACCCGCCGTCACGATGATGCGAGGAGGAAAGCCGGCTTCGCCGGGCCAGTACGCCACCCCGCGGGCGGTGGTGCTGACCGTCGGCGGCATCTGGTACCGCCAGATTTCCTTGCCGGTATCGCCGTCCAGCGCCAGCACCTGGTTGCCCCTCGCCGGCAGATACATGACCCCGTTGACGACGATGGGTGTGACTTCGGGATTGCTGCCGGCCGCCTCGCCCTCCTCTGCCGCGCCACCGCCGCCGCGACCGCCGCGGCCAGCGCCAGCCGCGCCGCGGCCCGGCGGCTGCGCTCCGTCGCCCGCCGGCGGGGGACCGCCGCGCCGCCCGGCCGGCTGCGTGAGCTGCACGGACCAGGCCTGGGTCAGTGTGCCGGCATTGTCCGCGTTGATGTCGGCGAGCGGCGAGAACCGCGTGCCGCCGAAGTCGCGGCTGAACATCGGCCAGTCGTTATCGCCGGGACGGGCCTGGCCGTTCTGCGCCAGGACGACGACACCGAGGACCAGGCAGGACAGTGCGGCGATGGCGAGCTGTTTCATAGGGATTCCCGATCGAGTTTGGCGCCGCTCAATGACACCCACATCAGCGTCCCGGCGCCAGCAGACGGGTCAATTCCGAGACGTTCTTGACGCGATCGAAGCCGTGAATCAGGGCGAGGATGTCGTCGACGCGCCGTCCCGCCAGCTTCGACTCAGGCATCAGCGCGCGGTATTTGGCTTCGACATCGCTCCACTCGATGCCGCGCGGTCCGGATCCCCGCGGCGCGTCCACGGTGCTGGTAAACCGCGTCCCGGCATTGGTGACGATCGTCACCGTCCCGCCCCAGCTCCACCTGTACTTCACGGGTGGCGGCGCCGGATCGACGTCCACCAGATCCATGAGCCGGGTGATTCTCGGGTCGGAGAACTTCGCCTCGGTTGCATGAGTCCAGTTGAAGTCCTTGTCGGCGGCGGCGGCGGCGACGTAGTACGACAGGCTGTGAATGGCGTCGGCCAGATTTGTCGGCCGGCGGCTCCCCTGGATGGTCGTCCGGTTCTGCCCGGCGACGAGGATCTTCGCGATCGCGTCGGGCGCCGCGTTGGCCTCGCGCGCGGCATTCATCGCCGCTTCGACGGTGCCGGAGAAGGGATGGGCGCCCGGCCACAGCTTGATCGCGAGGTAATCGACGATATCCCACTCCTTGCCCAGATCCGTCGTCAGGCGCTCGACCGTCTTGGCGCCGCCTCCGAACACGTCGACGAATCCACCGCGGCTGCCGAGCATGTCCTCGTTCACCGTGTAGCCGCGGCTGGCCGCCAGTGCGGCATCGACGCCGCAGGCCGCCGCGTTGGCGCCCATGTACTCGCGCGCCCAGGTGTTGGTCCCGGTCGCCAGCCCGCCCATCGTGATGGCGACGATTCCGAGCGCGTGCGCCAGCTGATCGTCGGTCAGCTTCATGAGCCTGGCCGCCGCCGTGGCGCCGGCGAAAGCGACGATCTGCGAGGCGTGCAGCCCACCGCGCCCACCGGTGCGGGCTTCGCCGATCCGGCCCGCCGCCTCGTAGCCCAGGATCATCGCGCCGAGCAGGTCCTGACCCGTGGCCGCGGTGCGCTCGCCGACAGCGAGGCCCGCCGCCGCCAGCGTCGTGCCCTCGTGGGCCGTGTTGCGGATGTCGCTGTCGTCTGAGGCTGCGGCGTCGCTGAGGATCGCATTGACGCGCGCTGCCTCGACTGCCGGCAGCTTCGTACCGTCGAACCAGATCGTCGCTTCCGGTTTGCCGCCCTGCTCCTTCGCCAGCTGACGCACGATCCGGGCGGAGTCGATCACCGACCCCATCGCCGCACTCGCGAACGTGCTGGCGAGGATCATCTTCGCGTGCTCGATCGCCTTGGGGGGAAAGTCGCGGTAAGCCGTCTTGTTGAGGAAACGGGCGAGCGCGAGCGTGCTGTCGGCTGGAGCGCCGTTGGGGCCGCCGGCACCGCGTTGTGCCGCGACGTGACGCGGAACGATCGCGCCGAGTCCCAGCGCGCCCGCAGTCGCCACGGCGCCGCGCAATAGGTCGCGTCGCCCGATCGGGGTCGTGGCCCGTGCCGCCCCTGCGCCATCCTCGCGCTGATTTCTCATCGTCATCTTCCTGTCCGGGCGGATCGCCTCAGTCCGGACCGAATACCAGCAGTACGTTACCCGGCCGGCCGGAGATGCCGCCGTAGCCGGAGTTCACCAACAGCAGACCGCCGGCGACAATCGGGCCCGGTCCGTCCATGCTGCCGCCCCTGGCCTTGACCCCGTTGACGGTGAGGAATTCGCGGTTCGTATCGAATTGCCACAACACCTTGCCGTCTTCGGCCGCGTAGGCGCGCAAGCCGCCGTCCTGCGATCCGGACAGGACCGCGCCGGGAATCGCAGTCACGGCGGCTCCCTGCGCGGAACTGCAGTTGCGGCCGGGTGCGCGGCACAACGGCGGCTCCGCCGGGCGGCGCCAGGCCGGCTCGCCGGTTGCGACGTCGACCGCGACGATCCCACCCGCCGCCGGGCCGTTGCCGTTGACGCCGAAGTAGGCCTGACGCCCATCGGTCGCGCCGCCCCATTGCCCGCCACGGCCGCTGCCCGGACCGAACCGGAACTGCCAGACGATCGCGCCCTGTTTGTCGGGATCGAGCGCGTAGGCGATGCCCGATTTCTGCGGCACGACCAGCAGATCGCGCCCGGCGGCCTGCACGACCATCGGCGATGCCGAAAAGTCGAAATCCGGCCCGAGGGTGTCCGGACAGTTCGGGTTGTCCGGGTTTTGCGCGCGGCAACCGAGCGTCCAGCTGTCGTCCGCGGTGATCTGCTGAAACCACCGCACCTTGCCGCTCTTGAGGTCGAGCGCGACGATGGCATCGGTCATCGGCTGTGCGGGATCGGCGTATCCGTTGCCGGTCCCGACGTAGAGCGCACCACGACGAACGTCGATGGTCGGCGCCGACCAGATGCCGCCGCCGGCCGGGCCCCACTGCGGTGTGCCGGCGGCATTCGAACCGCGCGACTGCCGCTCGCCGATGGTGTAGGTCTTCCAGACGACCGTCCCGGTGCCGGCGTCGAGCGCGGCGATGCTGCCGCGGAAGGTGCAGCATTCGTATTGAGGCCGTCCGCCCTGCACTTCCTCGTTGAGGCCTTGTACCGGCACGAAGACACGCCCCTCGTAGTACGTCGGCGTCCCGGTGATCGCGGCATATGGATGATCGTCGATCCGGTGGACCCAGACGGCACGGCCTGTCGTCGCGTCCACCGCGTAGGCGTTCGCCTTCAGATCGCCGAAGAACACCGCCCATCCGGCGGCGGCCCCTGGCGCGCGGTACGGCGCCACGAGGAGCGCCGTCCGAACGGTGGCCTCCGCGCGGAAGGACCAGTAGGCACATCCGGTCGCGGGATCGAGCGCATGGACGTCACCGCTGTCGCTGGCGACGAACAGGCGGTTGCCGACCAGCGCCGGCTGCGCCCGGGCGGACGTGACATCCGCGTAGCCAAAGGCCCACTTCAATGTCAGCTTGGGCAGGTCGCCCGCGGTCAGGCCGCCCTTCCGGGCGAACCGCGTGTTCTCGATCCCGTTGCCCCATCCGTTCCAATCAGTGGCCGCCACCACGCCGCGAAACGGCGTCGACGACCGGCAGGCCACGACCGACGATCCCGCCGCGGCGCTGCGCAGCGCGCGCCCGCCAAGAAACTCCGCCACGGCGCGCCGGTCGGCGTCGCTCAAGGGCGTCCCCTGGATCCGCATCTTGCCGTTCAGCAGCGCGTTGAGAATCGCCTCCGGGCCGAGCTGCCGCAGGGCGGCGACGCCCGGGGCGTTGGCCGGCGGGGGACCCTCGGGCGTGCCGTGGCACGACGCGCAATTCGCCCGGAACGCCGCCGGACCGTCCTGCGCGAGGGCGCCGCCCGGCAGCGCCAACAGCCAGGCCAGCACGACGGCTGCCGCGATTCTGGCGTGCATCAGAAGTCGACCTGCGCGCTCACCTTGGCGAACCTCGCATCCAGAATCGCGTTCGGCTGCCGCCACGATGTGTCGTCGTTGACGTTCTGCAACCCGTCCTGGGCCTCGGGCGACACCGTCGCGCTGCCGCCGCCCCAGCAGTTGCGGCACATGTGCTGCTCGTCCCAGAACGCCGTCAGCTTGTTCCGCGGCGTCGCCTGCCACGTCAAGCGCAGCGTCGTGTTGTCCCAGATGCCGTCCGAGATCGCCTGTCGGGACAGATCGGGCTCGTCCAACACCATCGTCCGCAGCAACCGGCGGTGAGCCATGCGTTCAGTCACTCCCCATCATCTCAGACACCAGCCGTTTTCCCGCGTCGGGACGCGGGCGTTCGCCCGGAGCGTTTCCTGGTGCGGCATCGTCTACGTGGAACTGGCTGCCGTCAATTACCGGAAATGGTGAGCGTGACGGAGCCGGCACGCGGCCGTCCGGCGGGTCAACGATGAGCGAGGTCCGGGTCAATGCCTTTCCGGGATCGCGCCAGACGGCGTTGTAGGTTCCCGGATCGCCAGCCCGCGGCGGGAGATCGGCACTCTGCCGGGCCTCCTCTTCGCGCTCGTCGGCCTCCTGCTGTGTCAGCGTCGCCTTGTCGCTCAATGCGCCGGGCCGTTCGAGCGGGGTCGACGTCTGATTCGACCAGAGCCCCTGGAGGTCGGGATCTCCCCAGGGCGTACGGGGAGTCTTGTAGCGTTGGGCCTCGACCAATCGAACGGCGAGGCAGGCGGCGGCGACGACGATCAGCAGCCGGAGGTTCTTCATGAAATGCTTCTTCATGGAAAGCTCGTCGGGCACGTTGCCGCATCCTGCCGGCGGCCAGCCGCCGGTCAGAAGCCGACCTGCACGCCGATCTTCGCGAACCTCGGCGTCAGCACCGAGAGCGGCGCCAGCCACGCGCCGCCGGGAACGAACGCCTGGTTGTACGTCAGCACCGCCGCGGAGTTCAAGACGTTATACACGTCGAAGCCGACAGTCGTTCGGACCCGTCCGAACCTGAGCACCTTGCCGACGCGAAGGTCGAGCTCGTTCACCCGGTCTCCCCACACGTCGCCGGGGGCGATGAGATTGATCGAGGCGAACTGCTGGTTTGCCGAGAGCACACGCCCGAGCGATGGCGCGATCGCCGAGAGCGGCGCCGACCAGTTGGCCTGCAACGCCGCACCCTGATCGCTCCTGATGGTCCCGCTGATGCTGATGTCGACGCGTGGGATTGTGTAGGACATCAAGCCGGTCCAGCGCGTGAGGAACCCCGGCTCGCTGTGACAGTAGGGATTGAGCGGGCTGATCTCCGGCACCAGCGTCCTGACGGCGCAGTTGTCCGTCACGGTCTTCCCGCTGTTGATCCCGCCCTGGAACAGCAGCCCGTTGCGCGGCCTGGCGCTGACGTCGAGCGTGAACCCGTTGTAGCGCTGGTATTGCAGCGGGGCAGTCGGCAACAGGTCGGCGAATGTCGCCAGCGTGTTGGATTGGCCACCGAAGGCCGGGTTGACGTCGTACAGCCCGGCCACGGGATAGCCGCCACCGCCCGGCAGGCGGCGGTCGACCGGCGCGACGACACTGAACTGCCCGAAGTCCGCGTTGGTCACGACGAGGTTGTCGGTGACCACGAAATGCTGGAGCCATCGCCGCGTGTAGGCGGCTTCCAGCGAGATTCGTGGGAGCAGCTCGTGCTGGACGGATGCTGTCAGGCCCCAATCGCTCGGTCTGACACCCCATCCACCCCCGCTTGATCGGCCCGCCGAACCCCGTATCGAAGTCCCATTGCTTGATGAGCGCCCCTGGCGTGCGGAGTCCCGCGGCCTTGAGTGCATCGGGTGTAGTTGCTGCCGACCCAGCCGGGCGGCACGCCGGACAGATACGCGGAACCCTTGAAGCTGTTGCCGCCGGTTCGCGGGACGACATTCAGCGATGGCCCGTTGACCTCGCTCTCGCCCAGGCCGCCCGAGTTGGTCGTGACGACCTCTTCGGCGTTGGAAATGTCGAGGATGTAGGCGGTCGAACCGCCGCCGCCGATGGTCGACCCGATCGTGATGCCGTCGACGGTGAGACGCCCTTCGCCGCCGCGGCCACCGGCCCCGCCGAACACGATCATCTGCGGCGTGACCTGGATGTCCTGATTGTTGCCGCCCGATGTCGTCATCGAAGGAATCTGAGCGGTCAAGGCGGCCCAGGATCGGGCCGTCGGGGCGGTCGTCAACAGCTCGCTGGACAGCGTGGTCTGGCGTTTCGTGCTCGTCACATCGACCACCGGCGTCTCGCCGGACACCGTAATGGTCGCGGCAATGAGTCGCGACTTGGCCCCGAGACAGGCGGTGAGCGGGCTGGCGTTGCGCCGGCGGCTTCGGTGCGAATACACTCAACCCGCTGTCCGGCGTCCTCCCGCCGGTGAGCATCCGCCGCCACTGGAAGAGGGCGCCCGCCGCCGCCCATGCATCCGCACCGCACCGAGACGACGCTCCTGACTGGCCCCTCGAGGCGCGCCCGCCGACGTGTCCGTCAGCCCCTGCTCTGCATCGGCATCGTCCTCGCGATGTTGGTGTGGCGGCAGGCGGCCGCCGCTCCCAATGCCGCGAGCGAGAACGGCGCCGGGAAGGGAGCGAGCTATGCCCTCACCGCGTGGACCGGCCAGGCCGGACTGTCGCTTGGCGACGTTTTCGCCATCACCGAAGATCGCGACGGGTATCTCTGGCTCGGCACCAGCACCGGGCTGGTCCGTTTCGACGGGGCCGTGTTCACGCGGCGCGAGACCGGGTTGCAGGGGACCGCGGCCGCCGGCCAGGCCGTCTCGGCCCTGCTCGGCGCGCGTGACGGCTCGATCTGGATCGGCCACAGTGGGGCCGGCGGCATCGCCCGCATCACCGCGGACGCGATCACGCGCTTCGGTTCGGATGCCGGCCTGCCGCCCGGCGGGATCGTCGCGATCCGGGAGGATCGCGGTGGAACGATCTGGGCCGGCGGCCGCGGCGGGCTGTCGGCGTTTCGCCAGGGCCGATGGGAGCGGGTGGCCGGCGCCGCCGATCTGGAAGATGCGGTCGTCTACAGCATCTACGAGGATCGCGATGGCCAGTTGTGGCTGGGCACCTCCAAGGGTGTGTACGCCAGAACGGGGCACCGATTCGAGCTGCGCCGCGCCGAAGCGACGTTCGTGCAGGACTTCGCGCACGGCCGCGACGGCAGGATGTGGATCACCGACACGACGGAGACGATCAAGCTGCTCGCCACCGGCGAGGGACCGATTCATGGCGCCGGCGCCCTGGTCCCCGAGGGTGGCTGGCGAATGGCGTCGGACGGCGACGGCACCACATGGGTGGCGGCTCTCGGCGGCGGGCTGATGCGCCTCGTCGAGGACGGGTCCGGCAAGGCGATCATCGAGCGCTTTCCCTACGAACACAAGATTGCCGGCTCTCCCCGGGCCGTCTTCGCCGACCGTCACGAGAACATCTGGGTCGGCTTGCGGGCCGGCGGCCTGCTGCGCGTTGCCAGGAACTACATCCACAATCACCTTCCGCTCGAAGGGCTCACCAACGATGGTGTGCGGGCGATTCGCGCCACGCCGGACGGTTCCGTCTGGGTGGCGACCGGGCACAGCCTGAACCGATTTGTCGGGGCGCGGCGGGATGTCTACGCGGTCGCGCAGACGCGCGCCCTCGAGGTGGACGCGTCGGGTCAGCTCTGGATCGCCGCGGTGCACGGATTCGGACGGTTCGAGCAGGGGGGCCTTGCTCGCAGCAACGTCCCGTCGGATGTCCGCTGGCAGGAAATCATGAGTGTCGCGAGTCATCCTTCCGGCGCCCACTGGTTGTGTTCGTCGCAGCAGGGCGTGATGGTCTGGCAAGCCGGAGCCCTCCGCCGTTTCTCCGACCTGCCGCGCCTGGCCGACTCGTGCAGTTCCATCCACCTGGATAGCCGCGGCCGGCCGTGGGTCGGATTCACCGCCGGGGGAGTGGCGCTCTACGACGGCGGCGCTCTCCGCCACTTCGGCGAGGGTAACGGACTCGCCGCCGGCCCGGTTCTCAAGATTCTCGAAGATCGGGCCGACAATATCTGGGTCGTGACGTCCTCCGGCATCAGCCGTTTCCAGGACGGCCGGTTCACGACCATCACCGAACGAAATGGTCCGTTTGCCGAGCTGACCGCCGCGCTCGTGCAGGACGACGAGGGATATCTGTGGCTGGGCGCCGGCGCGGGAGCCGCGATCCTCCGATTCCGCCCGAGCGAGATGGACCGGGTCGCGGCCGACCCGTCCCACGAGGTGCAGTACACGCTCTACGACGGGTCCGACGGACTGCATGGTGAAATTGCCAGGCAGCAGGGCCGCTCGCTGGCGGCGCGCGCGGCGGACGGAAGTCTGTGGTTCGTCTCCGGGACGACGATCGTGATGATTGATCCGCGCCACCTGCCACCAGGCCAGCGCCCCGTCGCGCCGCGCGTCGACACGGTCTCGGCTGACGGCAAACCCATCGCCGCGGTGCCGGGCCTGCGTTGGCCCGCGGGCGTCAGGAATCTGGCGATCGGGTGGACCGCGAGCAGCCTGAACGCCGCCTCGAAACTCCGCTTTCGCTATCGGCTCGAGGGTTATGACGCGGAGTGGGTGAACGCGGGCTCGGCACGTCAGGTCGCCTATGGCCGTCTGCCGTCAGGGGACTACCGGTTCAAGGTGAGCGCGACCTCGGACGGCATCTGGACGGACGGGGAATCCTGGGCCTTCTCGGTCGCGCGGCCCTTTTATCTGTCGGGCTGGTTTGTCGCGCTCTGCGCCGCCGGCACCATCGGGCTGGTGGCGACCGCGTGGTGGCTGAGGGTCCGGGCGATCCGGCAGCGCTACGTGCTGGTCTTCAACGAGCGGGCCCTGGTCAGCCGCGAGATCCACGACACCCTCCTCCAGAGCCTGGCCGCCATCGGCGTCGAGCTCGAGGCGGCACTGCGCCAGCTCGACCCGCGGCAGACCGTGGTCGTCAGCACGCTGCACCGCCTGAAGCGGCAGAGCGCGCACTCGCTCAAGGAGGCCCGGGACCTGGTCGTGGCGTTGCGGCGGACGCAACTCTCGAGAGCGCCGGGGCTGATTGACACGCTCCGCGACATCGCCGATCACACGACGGTCGCCCGCGCCACGAGCGTGAGGCTGACGGTCGAAGGCACGGCGCGGCGCTGTTCGGCGGACGTCGAGTTGCAGCTCCTGCGCATCTGCCAGGAGGCGATCAACAACGCGATTGCGCACGGCGGCGCCACCGAGATCCAGATCGTGGTCGAGTTCCGCGACGCCGAGGTCGCCCTCCGCGTCGCCGACGACGGCCGCGGATTCATTGTCGATTTCGACGCCGGGACCGCCGCCGACGAGGAGCACCTGGGTCTGCTCGGCATGCAGGAACGAGCCGGGCGCGTCCGGGGCCGCCTGGTGATCGCCAGCACGCCGGGATCCGGCACGGTCGTCGAGGTGACGGTCCCCGCTGCTGACAGGTGACAGCATGGCTGCCGCGCCGCTTCGTTTGATGATCGTCGACGATCACCGCCTCCTGCGGAAGGGCATCGCCCGTCTTCTCGATCTCGAACCAGGGATGACCGTCGTCGCCGAAGCCGGCCACGGGGAAGAGGCGGTCGAGCAGTTCAGGCGCCACAAGCCCGATGTCACGCTGATGGACCTCGAACTGCCGCGCATGGACGGCGTCGAGGCGATCACCGTGATTCGCCGCGAATATCCCAACGCCAGGGTCATCGCGTTGACCATGTATCAGGGCGACGAGGACATTCATCGTGCCGTCCAGGCCGGAGCGGTTGCCTACCTGCTGAAAGACACGGTGCCCGAAACGCTCGTCCAGGTGATTCACGACGTGCATGCCGGACGGCGGGTGTTCCCGCCCGAGATCCTCGCGGCCATCACGCGGCGCGCCGGTCAGCCGGAATTGACGTCGCGCGAGGTGCAGGTGCTGGAACTGCTGGCGGAAGGGAGGCGCACGAAGGAAATCGCGGCGACGCTGGGCGTGACGAGCGATACCGCCAACGCCCACATCAAGAACATCTACTCGAAGTTCGCCGTCCACGGGCGTGGCGCCGTGGTCTCCGAGGCGATCAGACGAGGATTCATCCGTCGGGAACGCAGCAGCGATCCGGTGTAGCGTCGCCCGGTCCCCCGAAGCCACCTGGAATCCGCTTACCATTATCGGTAATTGACACTCTCGGATCGGTCGGCCACGATTTCAGGCTGTGTCCAGGCGCCCTTGCCTTGCCGTCGCCGTCCTGATGGCCATCACGGCGCTGGCGCGTCTGTCGCTGGGCGCCCAGGAGCTTCCGGCGTCCGTCGACGCGCAGGACGGTCAGCGCCTCTACCTGGGAGCGTGCACGAATTGCCACGGACCGGATGGCACCAGCGTGCCGGGCGTCGACCTGGCCCATGGCCGGTTTCGCCGGGCCGCGTCCGACGACGAGATCTCCGAGATCATCCGGCGCGGCATTCCTGGGACCGCCATGCCCCCGGGCAACTATTCGGCCACGCAGGCGGCTCGAATCGTCGCCTACCTGCGCTGGCTGGCAGCCTCGGGTCAAGCGGCCACCGCCACCGGTGATGCCGCGCGCGGCCGGGCGCTGGTTGAAGGCAAGGGCCAGTGCCTGTCGTGTCACCAGGTGCGGGGAACCGGATCTCAACTCGGTCCGGATCTCAGCGACATCGGTCGACTGAGGCGGGCGTCCGAACTGGAGCGGGCCCTTGTCGATCCCGGAAGAGAGGTGCTGCCGCAGAACCGGACGGTCAAGGTGGTGACGCGCGATGGCGCGGCGGTGACCGGCCGGCTGCTGCATCACGATACGTTCACCGTCCTCCTGCTGGACGCGAACGAGCAGTTGCGGGCGTTCTCGAAGTCTGATCTTCGCGACGTGTCGATCTTCAAGACGTCGAGCAAGACGTCCTTTCGCGACAAGTTGACCCCACAGGAGATCGCCGATGTGGTCGGCTACCTGGTTTCACTGAAGGGGGCCGGGCCGGTGACGCCATGATGAGACGCGCACTGTTGCTGCTGCTGCTGATGGGCGCGTCGCTTCAGGCGCAGGTGTCATTCGACCGCCTGCTGCGCGCGGCAGGTGAGCCGCAGAACTGGCTGACCTACTCGGGCGCGTTCAGCGGACACCGCTACAGCGAACTGCGGCAGATCACCGCCGACAACGTCCGGAACCTCGAACCGAAATGGGTGTTCCAGGCGCGATCGCTGGAGAAGTTCGAGGCGACCCCGCTGGTCGTCGACGGTGTCCTGTACACCGTTCAGCCGCCCAACGACATCGTTGCCCTCGACGCGCAGAGCGGACGAATCTACTGGGTCTATTCGTATCGGCCGTCCCAACTCGCCCGACTGTGCTGCGGGCGCGTGAACCGGGGCCTCGCCATCCTCGGAGACTCGCTCTTCATGGGCACGATCGATGGCCATCTCGTGGCGGTGAACGCCAGAAGCGGCCGGTTGATCTGGGATGTGGCGCTCGCCCGGCCCGAAGCGGGCTACAGCCTGACGCTGGCGCCGCTGGTCGTCAAGGACAAGGTGATTGTCGGGCCCGCTGGCGGCGAATACGGCATCCGCGGCTTCCTCGCGGCATACGATGCCAGGACCGGCAAGGAAGCCTGGAGGTTCAATACGGTTGCCGGGCCGGGCGAGCCGGGTCGCGACACCTGGGGCGGCGACTCCTGGAAGACCGGCGGCGGCTCGATCTGGGTGACCGGCTCGTACGATGCCGAGTCCAACCTGACCTACTGGGGTGTCGGCAATGCCGGTCCCGATCGCAACGGCGATTCGCGCCCCGGCGACAATCTCTACACGGCCTCGGTCATCGCGCTGGACGCGGACAGCGGCCGGCTGAAGTGGCATTACCAGTTCGCCCCCCACGACGAGTTCGATCAGGACGCCACGCAGATCGCCGTGCTGGCTGACATTCCCTGGGAGGGGCGCCTTCGCAAGGTGATGCTGTGGGCCAACCGCAACGGCATCTTCTACGTGCTCGATCGCGTCACGGGGCAGTTCCTGTCGGGCCGGCCCTTCGTTCGCGTCACCTGGGCCGAAGGGTTCGACGAAAAAGGCCGACCGAATCGCGTCCGTGGCCAGGAGCCCACCGCCGAGGGCACGCTGGTCTATCCCGGCAATCAGGGCGCCACCAACTGGTACAACCCGTCGTTCAGTCCGAGGACCGGCCTGTTCTACGTCCCGGCCTGGGTGAATTACGGCTCCCTGTTCATCAAGCGCCCCCAGACCTATGTCGAGGGGCAGTATTTCGGCGGCGGAGAAGGTCGGGCGACCGACGCGCAGGGGCTGCGGACAGCGACCAACAACCTGAGGACCGAAGACGAGGGCTACGGTGCGATCCTCGCCATCGATCCGCTGACCGGCCAGCGCAAATGGGAATACAAGATGGTCGACTTCACCGATGCCGGGATCCTGACCACCGCGTCCGATCTTCTGTTCAGCGGCGGTCGGGAAGGCGACGTTTACGCGCTCGACGCCCGCACCGGTGCGTTGCTGTGGCGATTCGCCGCCGGCGGCCAGATTCAGTCAGGACCGATGACCTATGCGGTGGCCGGGCGTCAATACGTGGCCGTCAACGCCGGCAGCTCGCTCTACGCATTTGCGTTGAGGCAATAGCGCGTGTGAAAAATTCACGTACGCAATGGCCTGAAAGGGTTCGTGAGATGTTCCGGATGCAGATAGCTGTCATCCCGTTTCTTGTCGTCCTGGGGTCGGCAAGTACAGGCGCGGCGCCGACGCGCGTGCCGCTCGTTGCCGCGGTCGAGCGCGCCGATCTCGCGGCCCTCCGCTCTCTCCTGAAGGGCGGCGCCGACGTGAACGGAGGCGAGCCGGACGGCACCACGGCGCTGCATCTGGCGGCACGGCGCGACGACGTGACGGCGGCCGACATCCTGTTGCGCGCCGGTGCCGATCCGAACCGGACCAATCGCTACGGCGTCGTACCGCTCAGCGTCGCCGCTGCCAACGGCAGCCATCTCATGATCGCGCGCCTCCTGACCGGCGGTGCGGACGCAGCGGCGACCTCAACCGACGGCGAGACCGCGCTGATGACGGCGTCGCGGACGTCGAGCGTCGAGTCACTGCGGATACTGCTGGCGCACGGCGCCCCCCTGGGCGCCCAGGAGCACCGCCGGGGCACGACGGCGCTGATGTGGGCGGCGGATGCGGGCCAACCGAAGGCGGTTGCCTTCCTGCTGCAGGCCGGCGCCGGGCTGCACGAGCGCTCGAAGGGCGGCTACAGTCCGCTGCTGCTCGCGGTCCGTGCCGGAAGCCTCGAATCGGTCGAGATATTGGCCACGGCAGGGGCCGATCTCAACGACAGCGCGCCGGCCGGGGACCCCAACGAATCGATCACAATCGGGTTCGCCGCCAGGCGCGCGCCGGCCTTCGGCCCGGACGACACCGGCGCGGTTCGGACCTCCGCGCTGGTGCTGGCGATGCTGAACGGCCACTTCAAGCTCGCCACCTGGCTCGTGAACCACGGTGCCGATCCCAATGCCCCCGACCCGCGCGGGTCGGCACTTCACGCCCTGGCGTGGCTGCGCAAGCCTGGCCTTCCACTCGACAGCGGTGCCGTCCTGGTGCCCTTCGGCAACCCGGAGAGCGACGAGCTCGCCCGCGCCTTGCTCGACCGTGGGGCGCGGCCCGACGTGCGCATCGCGTGGAAGGAGATCACCTTCGATCACGTCGGCGGTCAGGTCAGGCTGCCGCCGACGATCCGGATGGGACGGCACTGGCTGAGCTTCGTTGGCGCGACGCCGTTCTGGGTGGCGGCGCAGCATAGCGACGTCCTGCTGATGCGTTTGCTGCTCGATTATGGCGCCGATCCGAACATCCCGGCGGTCCAGAACGTCACGCCGCTGATGGCCGCCGCGGGCCTGGGGTTCTGGGACGCGGAGAGTCCTGCTCCGCAGAACGGCACTCCCGAGGCCGACACCCTCGAAGCCGTGCGAATCTGCGTCGAGCACGGCGCCGACGTCAACGCCACTACCCGCTACGGCCGGATCACGGTGAACGGCGATCCCGCGGAGCTTCGCTCCCGCTATCTGTTCCCGGCCGAACTTCCGGCGGACGCTCCCTCGTATGGCGACATGCGGTGGGACGGCGCCACGGCGCTGCACGGCGCCGCGGTGCGGGGCGTGAACACGGTCGCCAAGTACCTGGTCGACCACGGCGCCAGGCTCGACGCGAAGACCACGCTGGGCTGGACTCCGTTGATGCTGGCCGACCATATCTTCACGGCGAACGTCGAGCGCAGCTGGCCGGAGACGGCGGCGTATCTGCGCGATCTGATGCGCGAGCGCGGTCTGCCCACCGACGATCAGCCCGCGTCGCCGGATGCGACAGCCGCGCCGGGTGCCAGATAGCAGCCGGACACACCAACGCCGGCTACTTCAGTTCGCCGTAGACCACCTCGACGTTGTTCTTGACGCTGTCGGGTTGCGGGGCTCGATACCCGACGAACCGTTCAGGAATCTTGTAGCCGCTCGCCGCCTCGTCCACCGACTTCCCGGCCTGCTTCGCGGCTCGGACATAGGCGAGGAAGTCGCGGTTGAACGCCGCGTACTCCTGCAGATCCGCCGGCGTCATCACCGTGCTGTGGCCGGTGATGATCTGGTCGACGTCTTTCAGGGTCCCGGCCTTGACGAGCGTATCGGCGATCTCGACGCCGCTGCCGCCGTTGTTGCTGTCGAGCAGCGGCACCAGTTTGCCGGAGAAGATGTCGCCGGCATGCATCACCCGGAGGGCAGGGAACACGGTCCAGGCATCACCGTTGGTGTGGCCGCGTCCGAAGTAGTAGAGGTCGATGCGGTCGGCGCCGCTGCCGATCGTCATCTTGTCGGTGAAGGATCGCTTGGCCATGTTCTTCCCGCCGTTGGCCTTGAACACATCGGGAGGCACCCTGGCCTCGGCGCCCTTCGGCGGCCGGCCGCCCTCCATGTTGGTCCGGGTGTTGGCGTGGGCGACGATATCGATGGTGGTCGGAAAGTCGACGTTGCCGCCGACGTGGTCGTAGTGGGTATGGCTGTTGATGATCCGAATCACCGGCCGGTCGCTCAGTTCCTTGATCTTCGCGATCAGCGGTTGTCCCCATCCGGGAATCTTCGTGTCGACGACGGTGATGCCATCGCTGGCGACGAAGACGGCCGTATTGCCGCCACCTCCTCTGAGGATGAAGAGGTTGTCCTTGAGCTTGTCGACCTGAATCACCTGGGCGCCGTCGGCGCCGCGCCCCTGCCTGCCGCCGGCAGGGGTCTGGTATGCCGCGGCGGCGATGGTGCCGCCGCACAGGAGCAGGACTCCCAGAATCGCGCTCCTTCTGCTCGGACGGTTCATGATGGGCTCCTTGGAAAACGAAAAGGGAAAAAGTGCGTGCCGCCGATTCTACCGGTTGTCGCGCCCGGGCATCAGCAATTTCGAGGACGTTACCAATACTGGTAATGGCGTCCATTCGACGATCCGTTAGACTCGCGGAGTCCAGGTCGTAATCCCTTGAAATGCGTCACGGAAGAAGAGAAACGAGAAGAAGAGAAACGAATGTCAAATCACCTCGTGCGGCTTGTACTCGTCGCACTCGCACTGGCGTCGCCCGCCGCGGCGCTTGCCCAGACCGGTTCGAGCGCCATCGCCGGCGTCGTCAGGGATGCGACCGGCGCCAACGTGCCGGGCGTCACGGTCGAGGCGAGCAGCCCGGCCTTGATCGAGAAGTCGCGCACGGCGGTTACGAATGAAGCGGGTCAGTATCGCGTCGTGGATCTGCGGCCGGGCGTCTACACGGTCACGTTCACGCTGTCCGGCTTCGCGACGGTCGTCCGCGAGGGGATCCAGTTGGAATCGAACTTCGTCGCCCCGGTCAACATCGAGATGACGGTGGCCGGCATCGAGCAGAGCATCACCGTCACCGGCAGCAGCCCGATCGTCGACGTGCAGTCGAGCCAGCGGCGGGAGGTGGTCAACAGCGAGCTGCTCGCGGCGCTGCCGACCGGCCGGAGCTACGTCACGATGGCGGCAACCGTTCCGGCCGTCCTGACCGGCCAGTTCGACGTCGGCGGATCGACGTCGATGTGGCAGGGCGGCAGCCTGACGGTGCACGGCTCCCTGAACAACGATTCCCGGACGCTGATCGACGGGATGGTCGCGGATGCGATGTTCGCGGGTGGGCAGTGCGCGTGCGTCTATGACAACGAGGCCCAGACGCAGGAAATCGCCGTGCAGGTCAGCGGCGGGAACGCCGAGAGCCAGCTGTCCGGGGTGCTCGTCAACCGCATTCCCCGGACCGGCGGCAACAAGTTCTCGGGCGATTTCATGACGAACTTCGCCAACACCAGCCTGTGGAGCCAGAACACGGACGCCGACCTGGCGCTCCGCGGCTTCACCGTGCCGGCGAAGCTGTACCGCCAGTACGACATCAACTACACCGTCGACGGCCCGATCATCAAGGACCGTCTGTGGTTCTTCTTCTCCGGCCGCAACTGGGCGTACAACAACTACGTCGGCGGCGCGGTCAATCCGGACGGGACGCAGGCGATCGACGACAACAATATCCATGCGTTTCCGGTCCGTCTGACCGGACAGCTCACGCCGAAGAACAAAGTGACGGCGATGTTCGACTGGTCGGAGAAGCGCCGTGGCCACGCCAACCTCTCCGGGACGATTGCGCCTGAAGCCAGCCTGGTGCAGAGCCAGCCGGCGCAGCACATCGCTCAGGCGAAGTGGACGTCGACGCTGAGCAACCATCTGCTGCTCGAGGCCGGTTACCACCAGACGTTCAACAACGCGAAGTACGAGTTCGAACCCGAGGTCATCCTCGGCACCTGCCACACCGCCTTCGACCTCTGCGCGCCCGGCACCGGCTACGGCAGCATCCCTCACCAGGACCTGACGCTCGGCACCAACACCGTCGCGGCCGTGACCGGCACCGGGGTCCAGACCGGACCGCAGAAAATGCCGACGATGAGCCACTACATCCAGTCGTCGCTGTCGTATGTGAGCGGTTCCCACTCGTTGAAGGTCGGGTTCCAGCAGCGCTTCGGCTGGCAGCAGGACACGCGGACGGGCATCAATGCGGATCTGATCCAGCAGTACCGCAGCGGCGCTCCCACCCAGGTCACCATCTTCAATACCCCGACCGCCAGCCGGAACGAGGTGGACGCGGATCTCGGGATCTTCGTGCAGGACACCTGGACCAGGGGCCGGCTGACGCTCAACCCCGGCCTGCGCTTCGATTACTTCCGCACCTCGATTCCCGAGCAGTCGGTGCCGGCCGGCCGGTTCGTTCCGGCGCGGCAGTTCGCGGCCAACGACGACCTCGAGAGCTGGAAGAACGTGTCGCCCCGCTTCGGCGTGTCCTACGACCTGTTCGGCAACGGCGCCACCGCGATCAAGGGAAACCTCGGCTCCTACGTGCAGTCACAGGGCACCGGCTTCGCGGCGACGTACAACCCGATGGTCATCTCGACCGACGTCCGGACGTGGACCGACGCGAACCGGGATGACATCGCCCAGGAGAGCGAGCTGGGGCCGACGAGCAACCGGACGTTCGGCATCCGGCAGAATCAGAATCCGGCGCCGGGGATCAAGCGGCCGTACCAGTGGGTCTACGACGTGGCATTCCAGCACGAGCTGGCGCGCGGCGTCGGCGTCTCGGTCAGCTACAACCGCCGGCATTTTTTCGAGACGCTCTGGACGCAGAACCTCGCCGCCCCGCTCTCGGCCTACACGCTGACCTCGGTGCCCGATCCGCAGCAGGCCGGCCAGACGATACCGATCTACAACCTGGCGCCCTCGGCGCTGGGCCTGGTCGACCTCTTCGACGACAATTCGTCCAACAACCGGATGTATTACCAGGGCGTCGACGTGACGGTGAACCTGCGCTTCCGGGGCGCCACGGTCAATGGCGGGACGTCGACCGGCCGAACGCTTTCGGTGACGTGCGACGTGCAGGATCCCAACAATCTGCGGTTCTGCGATCAGACGACGTATGACGTGCCGTTCCGGACGCTGTTCCGCCTGTCCGGCACCTACGGACTGCCGTTCGGCGTCCGGGCCAGCGCCGTGTTCCAGAGTATTCCGGGCGCGGCGCGGCAGCTGACCTACGTCGTCACCAAAACGCAGCTGCCGACGCTGACCCAGGCGTCGGTGACCGCGCGTCTGAACCAGCCGAACACGCTGTTCCTCGACACCGTCACTCAGCTCGACCTGAGCTTCTCGAAGGCCGTCAGGGCGGGCGCCGTGGAGGTCCGGCCGGAGGTCGGTGTGTTCAACGCGCTCAACGCGAACCCCGTCACCGCCCAGACCAACGCGTTCGGGTTGGCGCTGGATCGCGTGACCGCGATCCTGCCCGGGCGCCTGATCCGTCTGGGGATGACGGTGAAATTCTAGGCCGTGCGTTCGCGGGTTTCGAGTGGGAAGGTATTCGTGAGGCTACTGCCGATCATGGTGGCGGCGGCACTGCTGCATCCCGGCTCCGACCCGGTGCGGGCCGCCGTGCCGGCGCAGTCCGCGTCCGCCGCGAACCCCGCGGCTGCGTCGCCGGAGGCGCGATTCGTGGCCACGTACTGCGTGACGTGCCACAACACCCGTCTGAAGACGGCGGATCTGCCGCTCGACACGTTCGACGTGTCCGACCCGGCGAGCAACCCCGCCGTGTGGGAGAAAGTGCTGCAGAAGGTGCGGACCGGCGTCATGCCGCCTCCCGCGGCGCGGCATCCCGATCCGGCGGCGGTCGCGTCGTTCGTCACTGCGATCGAGGCGGGGCTCGATCGGGCGGCGACCGCGCGCCCGAATCCGGGCCGCGTCCCGCGGGTCCATCGGCTGAATCGCACCGAATACCGCAATGCGGTGCGGGATCTGCTGGCGGTCGACGACCTGCCCAAGGAGATGGAGATCTCGCTGCTCCTGCCGCCCGACGAGATCGGCGAGGGCTTCGACAACATGGCCGACGCGCTGTTCGTCTCGCCGTCGCTGATTGAGCGATACATCGGCGCCGCCCGCAAGATCAGCCGCCTGGCGGTGGGGGATGTCGCCGTGCCGCGGATGATCGATACCTACCAGCTGTCGGGCCAGCTGCCGCAGGATGTGCATTTCGAGGAGCTTCCGCTCGGGACGCGCGGCGGCGCGCTGATCCGCCGGACGTTCCCGGTCGACGGCGAGTACACCTTCGACGTGCAGGTCGCGCGCGGCGGCGTCTACGATCCGAGCACCGCGGACGAAGCGTTCCAGCTGGAGCTGGCCGTCGACGGGCGGCGCGTGCAGCTGTTCAAGGAGGAGCGGCGTCCGCCGTCCGGCGACCGCCAGGGCAGGCGCGGCGGCGGTGGCGGCGGAACGCTCCAGGCCCGGATCGCGGTCTCGGCCGGGCCGCACGACATCGGCGTCGCGTTTCTTCAGCGCGCCGCCGCCCCGATCGAGTCGCTCGTGACGCCGTACCTGCGCGGGCGCGGCGTCGAGTCGGCGGCGGTGTCGAGCATCACCATCAGCGGCCCGGAGAAGGTGACGGGTGCGGGCAACACGCCGAGCCGGCAGCGCATCTTCGTCTGCCACCCCGCTGAACCGGCATCGTCCTCCGCCGCCCGCCGGCAGGCCGGGGAGGACGCGTCCGGCTGTGCCCGACGGATCCTGACCGGCCTGGCGCGCGGCGCGCTCCGTCGTCCGGTGAACGCCGCCGACGTCGCCCCGCTGCTGACGTTCTACACGGAGGGCACGAAGGAAGGGGGCTTCGAGGACGGGATCAAGCGGGCGATCGAGCGGCTGCTCGTCAGCCCGGAGTTCCTGTTCCGGGTCGAGTCTGATCCGGCCGATGTCCGGCCCGGCGCCCTCTACCGGATCTCGGACCTCGAGCTGGCGTCGCGGCTGTCGTTCTTCTTCTGGAGCAGCGTCCCCGACAACGAGCTGATCGAGCTGGGCGCGCGCGGCGTGCTGCACACGCCGCAGGTGCTGGAGCAGCAGATCCGACGGATGATCGCCGATCCCCGATCCGCCGCGTTGATCGAGAACTTCGCCGGGCAGTGGCTGTATCTGCGGGACTTCGTCGCGGTGAAGCGGCCCGACGACCGGCTGTTCCCCAATTTCGACGAGGGGCTGCGCCAGGCCATGGCCCAGGAGACGCGGCTCTTCGTCGAGGCGACCCTCCGCGAGGATCGCAGCGTGTTCGATCTGCTCGGGGCGGACTTCACATTCCTCAACGAGCGCCTCGCCCGGCACTACGGGATCCCGGATGTCTACGGCTCGCACTTCCGCCGCGTCGCGCTCCCCGCTGACAGCCCACGGCGCGGCCTGCTGGGACAAGGCAGCGTCCTCACCGTCACCTCGTACGCCAACCGGACCTCGCCGGTGAATCGCGGCAAGTTCATTCTCGAAACGTTGCTGTCGATGCCGCCGCCGCCGCCGCCGCCCGACGTGCCGTCGCTGAAGGACACCAATGACGCGGGGCAGGTCCTGTCGATGCGGGCGCGGATGGAGCAGCACCGGGCGAACCCGGCGTGCGCGAGCTGTCACGCACAGATGGACCCGCTCGGCTTCGCCCTCGAGCAGTTCGACGCCGTCGGCCAGTGGCGGACGCGCGGCGAATCCCACGGCCCGATTGACACCGCCGCGACGCTCGCGAACGGCACGGCGTTCACCGGCATCGAGGGATTGCGGCAGGTGCTGCTGGCGCCGCCGTTCGATCAGGAATTCGTCCGCACCGTGGTGGCGAAGATGCTGTCGTATGCGCTGGGCCGCGGGATCGAACCAGGCGACCAGCCCTACATCCGCGCCATCATGCGCGACGCCGCGCCGAAGCGCTACCCGATGAGCGCGCTGGTTCGCGGGATCGTCGGCAGCGTGCCATTTCAGATGCGGCGGGCTCAGCTGAAGACGCCGCCGGCCGCGGCGACCGCGCGACGGTAGCGCCGAGCTTAGTCAAGGAGAACACCGGCATGTTCGTGACCAGACAATCACTGCCCAGACGGACGTTCCTGCGCGGGCTCGGGGCGACGTTGAGTCTGCCCCTCCTCGAGGCGATGGTTCCGGCGCTCACCGCCATGCAGCGTACCGCCGCGGCGCCGACGCGACGCATCGGTTTCCTCTACCACCCGATGGGGACCATCTACGATCAATGGACCCCGACGGCCGAGGGCGCCAGCTTTGCAATGCCCCGGATCCTGACGCCGCTCGAGCCGCTGCGCGACCAGATGCTCGTCGTCACCGGGCTGTGTCACAACGAGGGCGCGTCCAAAGGCGACGGCAGCTTTCCTCATCCGCGGGCGGGGGCGGTGTGGCTGAGCGGCGTCCACGCCGCGGCCGTGACGACCGTCGGCGCCGAGGTCCGTCTGGGCGTCACCGCCGACCAGCTGGCCGCGCGGACGCTCGGGAAGGAAACCATCCTCCCGTCGCTGGAGCTCTCGCTCGAGCAGCCGAGCGCGTTCGGGTGTGAAGGGGGGACGTGCCTCTTCTCGAGCACCCTGTCGTGGCAGGACGAGAAGACGCCCGTGCCCATGGAGTCCCACCCGCGCATCGTCTTCGAGCGCCTGTTCGGCTCGGGAGACAGCGTCGAGCAGCGGCGCCGCGATCGGCGCTGGGACGCGAGCCTGCTCGACTCGATTGCCGAGGATGCCGCCCGTCTGCGGACGCGCCTCGGTGCCGGCGATCGCACCAGGCTGAACGAATATCTCGACTCGGTCCGGGAGGTGGAACAGCGGATTGGCCGCACCGAGGAGCGCGGCGCAACGGTGGTCGACCTGCCGGAGCGGCCGACCACCGTGCCAGCGGATTGGGCCGAGCATGCGACGCTGATGTTCGATCTGCAGGTGCTGGCGTTCCAGACTGATATGACGCGGGTGTTCTCGATGATGATGGGCCGCGAGCTCAGTGGCCATGTCTTCAAGAACCTCGGGCAGTCCGAGCAGCACCACATCATCACGCACCACCGGCACGACCAGCGGTTGATCGAGCAGAAGGTGCAGATCGACGTCTACCATATGCAGGTGTTGAAGCACCTGCTGGACAAGATGCAGGCGACTCCCGATGGCGACGGATCGCTGCTCGACCACTCGATTCTCGTCTACGGGTCGGCGATGGGCGACGGCAACCAGCATGCCTTCCACGACATCCCGACGCTGGTCTTCGGCAAGGGCGCCGGGGGGCTTCGGACGGGTCGCCACGTCAAGCACCAGGACGTTCCAATGACCAACCTGCTGGTCTCGTTGTTGGACAAAGTCGGCGTCCAGATCGACACGCTCGGCGACAGTACCGGTACGATCAATCTCGGTTGAGCCGGGTGCGCTGGCGAGCGCATTCGCTCCGAGCCGCCGGCGGCAGCGCGTTCGCCGCGATCAACCTGCGCGCTCTGAACGGCGTCGAACAGTTGAAGATGGAGGGAAGTGTGCGGCGTTTTTGTGTTCTCGCGTATGCCCTTGTCCTGGTGCTTCAGGTCCCCGTCCTGGGGGGTGGCCAATGGCTCAAGTATCCGACTCCCGATCTGCCGCGGACGGCGGACGGGAAACCCAACCTGACGGGACCCGCGCCGCGGCTGCCCGACGGAAAGCCCGATCTATCGGGCCTCTGGCACGCGACGCAGCCCAGGCAGTGCCGGAATGCCGCCGGCGACCCGGTTCAGTGCGGCAACGAAATTGGCGGATCGCCGCTTGGCGGCAACCTCGGCCGCGATCTGCCGGGCGGGACGCTGCCGTATCAGCCATGGGCGGCCAAGCTCTTCCAGGAACGCCACGCGGTGTTGAGCATCGACGATCCGCACGTGCGGTGTCTCCCCGACAACCCGCCGCGGGCGTGGACGCTGCCCCATATGACCAAGGCCATCCACACGCCGAAGCTGCTGGTCCTGCTCTACGAAGTCAACGCGATGTACCGGCAGATCTTCATCGATGGCCGGCCCCAGCCGGACGACCCCACTCCGGCGTGGAACGGATACTCGACGGCGCATTGGGAAGGCGACACGCTGGTGGTGCAGACCGAAGGCTTCCGGGACGACCTCTGGATTGACACGTGGGGCAGCCCGATGAGCTCCGCCGCAAAGATGACAGAGAAGATCCGCCGGCCGAACTTCGGGACGCTCGAGATCGAGCTGACCATCGACGATCCGAAGGTTTACACGAAGCCGTTCACCGTGAACCTGCACGACAGCCTCGAGCCTGACACCGAACTGGTGGACGAATTCTGCCTCGAAGGCGAGAAGGACTACGAGCTGTTGCAGCGGTTTCGGGGCAAGTAAGCCGACAAGGGTGAAGCAGGCCGGGTCTTCGTGGCGACGAAGGCTCCTGGCGCCAAACCTGGAAAACCACGCAAGGGCGGTACCAGTGCCCGACCAGAGGCCCGGCGCGCCCCAGATCGGTGCATCTGGTCCTCTAACCCGGTTTTGGTATTCCCTCTATTGCCGATGCTCGCTACAGTAACCGGGAACAGGAAAACTGTGAGTCTTTATTGAAAAAAGTGGACAGGACACTGAAGAACAGGATGAGCCGAAAGATGGCTCTGGCGTTCGGCATCACCGTATTCGCGTGGAGCCTTACCCAGGCGGCTGGCCCGCAGGCCTCGCGAGCGGCCACCCCGTCGCCGGACTCCTCTGCCGCATCGGGCGCGGGCCAGGTCGTGAAGCAGTACTGCGAAAGCTGCCACAGCACCCGCCTGGGGACCGCCGGATTGGTGCTCGAAGGGCAGGATTTTTCGGCCATTGCCGCGAACGCCGACATTTGGGAAAAAGTCGTCCGCAAGCTCCGCACCGGCGCCATGCCCCCGCCCGGCGTCCGGCGGCCGGACGAGGCGACGATGCATGGCCTGGTCACCTGGCTCGAGTCGGAGCTCGATCGCGCCGTCGAGGCTCACCCCAATCCCGGCGAGCCGCTGGCTCATCGTCTGAACCGGGCCGAATATGCCAACGCGATCCGCGATCTGCTGGACATCGACGTCGACGTCGCGCGGTTGCTGCCGCCCGATGATTCGGCCTTCGGCTTCGACAATGTCTCCGACGTGCTCGGCCTCTCGCCGGTGCTGATCGAGCGTTACGTGGCGGCCGCGGAAAGCATCAGCGCGCTGGCGGTCGGGGAAGGCGGCATCAGTCCCGGCGCCGAGACCTATTTCGTCCGCCAGGACCGCTCGCAGGATCAGCACATCGAAGGCCTGCCGTTCGGGACGCTGGGCGGGCTGCGCGTCACGCACATGTTTCCGCTCGACGGCGATTACACCTTCCAGATCACGCTGCTGCGCACCAATACGGACGGCCTCGTCGGCCTGGAGCGCGCCCACCAGCTCGAAATCGCCGTCGACGGGACGCGCGTGCTGCTGGAAACCGTGGGCGGCGACGCCGCCGAGAAATCACCGGTCAAACGCGAGAAGGCGACCGACGACGATGTGGACGATGAACCGCAATCGGGCGTCGAGTCGAAGCTTCAGGTGAAGGTGCCGGTCAAGGCCGGCGCGCGCACCGTGACCGCGGCGTTCGTGCAGAAGCGCGGCGCGGATACGATGCGCCTGCAGCCGTTCCTGCGGTCGACCACGAGCCCGTACGACTCGACCGGGATGCCGCACATCAGGACGATGACGGTGGCGGGACCCTTCAATGCCACCGGTCCCGGCGACACACCGGCGCGTCGCCGCATCTTTACCTGCCGTCCCGCGACGTCAGCCGCCGCCGCCGAACGATCCTGTGCGACCCGGATTCTCTCGACGCTGGCGCGGCGCGCCTACCGCCGGCCGGTCACCGCCAAGGATCTCCAGCCGCTCCTCAGCTTTTACGACGCCGGCCGGGTCGACGGCGGCTTCGAGACCGGCGTGCAGCGGGCGCTGCAGCGGATTCTCGCCAGCCCGAAGTTCGTCCTCCGCGTCGAGCGCGATCCGGTGAAGACGGCGTCGGGTTCGCTGCATCGCCTCAGCGACATCGAACTCGCCTCGCGCCTGTCGTTTTTCCTCTGGAGCAGCATTCCAGACGACCAGCTGCTCGATCTGGCGAGCAGGAATGAGCTGGGCGCTCCGGCGACGCTCGAACGGGAAGTCCGCCGCATGCTCAACGACCCGAAGGCCGAGGCGCTCGTGTCGAACTTCGCCGGCCAGTGGCTGCAGCTGCGCAACCTGCGGAACACGGTGCCCGATCCGGAAGAGTTCCCCGATTTCGACGACCAGCTGCGTCTCGGTTTCGCCCGTGAAACCGAGCTGCTCTTCGGCAGCCTCATCCACGAAGACCACAGCGTGCTCGATCTCTTGACGGCGAATTACACGTTCGTCAACGAGCGGCTCGCCAAACACTACGGCATCCCGTTCGTCGCCGGCACCCACTTCCGGCGGGTTGCCGTCACCGACGAAAACCGGCGGGGGCTGTTGGGGCATGGCAGCATCCTGACCGTGACGTCGCACGCCAACCGGACCGCCCCGGTCCTCCGCGGCAAGTGGGTGCTCGAAGCGCTGCTCGGCACGCCGCCGCCGCCGCCGCCGCCAAATGTGAACACCGATCTGCCGACGCCGGGCGAAGGCGAAAAGACGCCGACGATGCGCCAGATGATGGAGGCGCACCGCGCCAATCCCGTCTGCGCGAGCTGCCACAAGATGATGGATCCGATCGGCCTGGCGATGGAGCACTTCGACGCGGTCGGCGCCTGGCGCGCGCGTGAAGCCGGCGGCCCGATCGACGCCAGCACCCAGCTGCTCGACGGCACGAAGGTGGATGGCGTCGTGCAGCTGCGCGAGGCGCTGCTCAAGCGCCCGGACGTCATCGTCCAGACCTTCACCGAGCGGCTGACGACCTATGCGCTCGGCCGCGGGCTGCACGCGTACGACATGCCTGCCGTGCGCGCGATTGTGCGGGACGCGGCCCGGCGCGATTACCGGTTCTCGTCGATCGTGATGGGGATCGTCAACAGCACGCCCTTCCGGATGCGACAGTCGGACCAACCGGCCGCGACTGCGGCCACCAACCGGATCGCGGCACGCTGACGCTGGCAGACGCACGGGCAGCGTCGAGTTACCACGAGTAAAAGGAGAGTCGGTCATGTTCATCACGAAATTGTCGTTGCCGCGCCGGACGTTCCTGCGAGGAGTAGGCGCCGCCGTGGCCCTGCCGTTCCTGGATGCGATGGTGCCGGCGCTGACGGCGCTGGCCAAGACTGCCGCGAACCCGCAACGGCGGCTCGGGTTCGTCTATGTGCCGAACGGGGCGATCATGGAGCAGTGGACGCCGGCGACGACGGGCCGCGACTTCGCGTTTACGCCGTTGCTGACGCCGCTCGAGCAATATCGTGAGCGTCTGGTCGTCATCAGCAATCTCGCCAGGCCCGGCATCGACGCCGACCACGCCCTCGCCACGTCGGGCTGGCTGAGCAACGCGGTGGCGAAGGAAACCGAGGGCCAGGACTTCCGCGCCGGCACGACCGTCGACCAGATCATCGCCAAGCAGATCGGTCAGGACACGCCGCTGCCGTCGCTCGAGCTGGCGACGGAGGATTTCGCCGGCTTCGTCGGCGGCTGCAGCCCCGGCTACGCCTGCACCTACGTCAACACGCTGTCCTGGTCGACGCCGACCACGCCGCTGCCGATGGAGATCAATCCGCGCGTCGTGTTCGAGCGTCTCTTCGGGCGGCCGGGCACGTCGGCGCAGCGCGCCGCCCGCATGCGCACGAACAAGAGCGTGCTCGATTCAATCAGCGGCGACTTGAGCGAGTTGGGGCAGGGTCTGGCGGCCCGCGACAAGGTTCGCGTCGACGAGTATCTCGAGAACATCCGCGAGATCGAGCGGCGAATCGAGCGGATGGAAGGCCGCGCGAGCACCGAGCTCAACATCGATGCGCCGGTCGGCATCCCGGCCTCGTTTGTCGACCACGTCGGGCTGCTGTTCGACCTCATGCTGGTGGCCTATCAGGCTGACATCACGCGCGTCTCGACGTTCATGATGGCGCGCGAGTTCAGTATGCGGACCTACCCCGACATCGGCGTCCCCGATCCGCACCACGCCGTCTCGCACCACGGCAACAAGCCGGACCAGATTACCAAGCACGCCGCGATCAACCTGCACCATATGCAGCAGTTCGCCAAGTTCGTCGAGAAGATGGACAAGACGCCCGACGGCGACGGGTCGCTGCTCGATCACTCGCTCCTCTTGTACGGCGCCGGGATGGGTAACGGCAACGCGCACAGTCCGCTGAACCTGCCGCTCGTCGCGGTTGGCGGCGGCGTGTGGAAGGGCAATCGCCACATCATGACGGCGAAAGACACGCGCGTCGGCAATATGTGGGTGACGCTGGCGAACCAGTTCGGCTGCGGCATCACCAGCATCGGCGAGAGCACCGGGAATGTGGAGCTGTAACCCGACGCCAGCCGGGCGTCGATTCGGCGTCTGGGCCGCGGCGCTCGTCGTGGCGGCGGCGCTGCTCAAGGCCGACACCGCCGACAACGGACGGCTGCTCATCGAGGCGGTGAAGGCGGGCAACCGGGCAGCGGTCGCGGAACTGCTGACGGAGCGCGGCCGCGTCAACACCGCGGAAGCCGACGGCACGACCCCGCTGCATTGGGCGGTGCGCCGCGACGACCTCGCCATGGCGCAGCAGCTCATTCGAGCCGGCGCCGATCCCAAAGCGGCGAATCGCTATGGCGTCCAGCCGGTGATGCTCGCCGCCGTCAACGGCAGTGCGGCGGTGCTCGAACTGTTGCTGGCGGCCGGTGCCGACGCCAACGCCAGCCTGCCTGACGGCGGCGAGACGGTGCTGATGACGGCGGCGCGGACCGGTCAGCCCGCCGCGGTCAAGGTGCTGCTCGCGCATGGCGCGCAGGTCAACGCGCACGAACGCGAATACGGCGAGACGCCGCTCATCTGGGCGGCTGAAGAGGATCGGGCCGAAGCCGTCGCCCTGCTCGTTGACGCTGGCGCCGAGATCGACGGCCGGTCGGCCGCGTCAAAGTTTTCGCGCGAAAAGCTTGGCCAGTCGGTCCTGCCCAAGGGATCGTGGACGCCGCTGATGTATGCGGCCCGGCAGGGCTCGATCGGGGCGGCGCGGACGCTGGCCGACAAGGGGGCGTCGCTCAACGTGACGGCGCCGGACGGCGCGACGGCGCTGGTCCTGGCGATCATCAACACGCACTATGACCTCGCGGCCATGCTGCTCGAGAAAGGCGCCGATCCCAACGTCGCGGACGTCACCGGCATGGCGGCGTTGTACGCGGCCGTGGACATGAATACGCTGCCCTGGGCACACGGCCGCGCGGCGCCGAAGTTCCGCGACCGCCTCGATGGCCTCGGGATGATTCGCACGCTCCTCGACTACGGCGCCGAGGTCGACGCCAGGTTGATCGCCCCGAAGCCGCAGCGCCAGCACACCTCCGGGGATACCAATCTGGGCGTCGGTGCGACGCCGTTGATGCGCGCCACGAAGGCGGGCGACGTGCCGGTGATGCGGCTGCTGCTCGACTACGGCGCCGCGGCCGACGCGAAACTGAAGGACGGCACGAACCTGCTGATGATCGCTGCCGGCATGGGCTGGAGGGGCGGCTTCGACACCTTCCGCGACCCCGGCACGGAGTCGGGCGCGATCGAGGCCATCAAGTTCTGCCTCGCCCTGGGCTTCGACATCAACGGCACCAACGACAAGAAGCAGACGCCGCTCCACGGCGCGATTGGCCGCGGCCCGCGCGTCGTCGAATTCCTGGTGACGAGCGGCGCCGACCTGCAGGCCCGTGACAACACCAACCGCACCCCGCTCGAGAGTCTGCTCGGCGGCGGCCGCCGCGGGCGCGCGGCCGCCCCCGGCGCCGCGGCCCAGCAGAACGATCGCCTCTTGCCTGAGAGCACGCTGCAGACGATCGCGCTGCTGCAGCGGCTGGCCGCCGAACGCGGCCTGCCGGCGACACCGGCGCCGGCGGGAACCGAGACGAAGCCGGCCGTGCCGCCCGCCGCGCCGCCCCCGGCTCCGTCGGGTGCCAGGTAGGAATGGCCGCGAAAGGAGAGAGGATGCTTACGCACGCGTTGAGGCGGATCGTGCTCGCCGCGGGCCTCGTCGGGTCGGTGCCGATGGCCGCACAGAATACCGGTCAGCCGGTCACGTTGACGGATCAGGATCGCGCCCAGATACAGGCACTGTCGGCGGGGTATGCGCGCTCGCTCGGCACGTGTGCCGCCGAGGAATACGCGAACCTCTTCGAGTCGCCCGACGGCTTTTACGAGAGCCTGAATCGCGGCCGTGTCCGCGGCAAGGCCAGCATCATGGCCATGGTCAAGAGCGAGCGGCAGTGCACGCAGCCGAATGCGGATAGAAGTCCGCGGGCCGTGCCGGTGGCCATCCTTGACGTGGCGCCGCAGGGGGTGGTCACCGGACGGGTGCCGCTCGACTCCGGCCATTACGAAGACGTCTACGTCAAGACGGCGTCGGGCTGGCGGTTCCGCTCGCGCAACAACATCCCGAAAAAGGCCGAGGACTCTGGCCTGACGTATCGCGACTACGCCGCGATCCGGGAACTGGCCGGCGACCACGGTCAGTTCGAAGATGTCTACACGAAAACCGCCGACGGCCAGATCTATCGCTCGTCGGGCCTGACGCTCGATCCGATCTCGCGCGACGAGGTCGCTGGCAAAGTCCATCTCAAGAACGACGACGGCCGTTACGACGATGTCTACACCAGGGCCGCGAACGGCTGGCGGTTCAAGTCGCGCACCTATGTCCCAGACGATGCTCCGGCGCGGCCAACCAGGTAGGGGGCGCGGTGCCGCGCTTCCGCGGCTGCGATGGCGGCACGTCCTCGGGGTCGTGCTGGCCGCGACGGTCGCCGGCGCGTGCAGTGGCCGTGACAGCCGCAGTCCCACGGCGCCGGGCAGCGGCAGCGTGGTGACCGTCAACATCGTGGCATCGGGCGGCGCGTCGGCCTACACGCCGAATCCGGCCAGGGTATCCACGGGCGCCAGCGTGGTGCTGAGGAACTACACACGCGACGAGCACCACATCGTCATGAACGACGGCTCGGCGGATTTCGGCGACATTGCCCCGGGCGCGAGTGCGACGCGGCAGTTGACGACGAGCGGCGGCGACTATCACTGCACGATCCATCAGACGATGGTCGGCAGCATCAACGGGCAGCAGCTGGTGGAGCCGCGCCCGTGCGACCCGGCCTTTTACGATCTCTCGTTCTGTTGTGGTGGCTTCTATTGCTGATGAAGAAGGAGACGCGTTGATGCTTCGGGTGTCCAAGTTCGCGCTGGCGGTGCTGGCGGTCGTCCTTTTCCCGGCCCTGGCGCAGGCGCAGGGTTCCATCACGGGTACCGTTCGCGACTCGTCCGGCGGCGTGCTGCCGGGCGTGACGGTCGAGGCGGCCAGCCCGGTGCTGATCGAAAAGGTCCGCTCCGTCGTCACCGACGCGACCGGCCAGTATCGCATTGTCGACCTGCGGCCCGGCACGTATGCCGTGACGTTCACCCTGACCGGCTTCAACGCCGCGCGCCAGGAAGGCATCGAGCTCACCGGCTCGTTCACCGCCACGGTCAACGGGGAGATGCGGGTCGGCACCGTTGCCGAAACCATCACGGTCACGGCGGACACACCGATCGTCGACGTGCAGGCGGTGACGCGCCAGCGGGTCTTCAGCGACGCTGTGCTCGAGGCGATTCCGGCAGGGAGAAGCTACCTGAACGTGGCGGTGCTGTTGCCAGGGGTCACCGCGACCCAGGCGGGTCGGGGCACGGTGCTCGACGTCGGCGGCACCACCAACCTGCAGACCACGTCGTTTCAGATCCACGGCGGCCGTACCACCGACAGCCGGGTAATGGTCGACGGGGTCCGCATTGGAAATGCCCTGGCGACATCCTCCGTCACCAACTTCGTGCCGAATCAGGGCAGCACGTCCGAAGTCACGATCGACTACAGCGCCGCCTCGGCGGAACAGCCGTATGGCGGCCTGAAAATCGACCTGATCCCTCGCGAAGGCAGCAACAACATCAGGGGGACCTTGTTTGCCTTCTGGGTGAACGAGAAGTGGCAGGGCAACAACCTCTCGCAGGACCTGCGGGACCGCGGCCTCGCCCAGCCGAACGCGATGCAGCGCTCCTATGACATCAACCCGTCGCTGGGCGGGCCGCTCGTCAAGGACAAGCTGTGGTTCTACTCGTCGGCGCGGTTTCAGGAAGGCAGCAGCTACGTCGGCGGCGTCTATGGCAACAAGAACGCCGGCGATCCGACCAAGTGGACGCTGGACCCGGACCTGTCGCAGCGCGGCGTGTTCTTCGTGCGGGTCAACAGCGGGAATACGCGACTGACGTGGCAGGCGGCGCAGAAGCACAAGATCACGTTCTTCTACGACAACCAGTGGCGGACGTGGGACGACGGCCGGGCCGGGGTGTCGCCCGAGTCGTTCGTCAACTATCGCTTCCCGCTCAACCGGCTGGGACAGATCGGATGGACGTCGCCGCTGACCAACACCTTGCTGATCGAGGCGCGCTTCGCCAACCGCGGCGAGGGATTCGGCAACCTGCTGCCGGCCGAGGGGTCGCTCTGGCGCTCGTTGATCCCGGTCAGCGAGCAGTCGAGCGGCATCTGGTATCGCGGCAAGGGCGGCGACGGCGGCGCCAACGCCGTGTTCGGCAAGAATGCGCAGAACATCTGGATGACGTCGCTGGCGCTGTCGCGCGTGACCGGTGCGCACGCCTTCAAGTTCGGGTTCACGAACAACTGGGCGACGACGGTCAACACGTCGGCCTCCAATGATTCCAACCTGAGCTTCCGCTTCAACAACGCCGTGCCGAACCAGATCACGATGTATGGCACACCGACCCGGACGTCGTCGCAGATCAGAGCCGATACCGGCCTCTACGCGCAGGATCGCTGGACGCACCGGCGCATGACGCTGAACCTCGGCGTGCGCTACGACCACTTCGAGGGCGGCTACCCGGAGCAGTACCTTGGCCCGGCGCTGTGGCAGCCAACGCGCAACCTGACGTTTTCTGACACCGTCGGCAACAGCGTCCACGGCGTCACGCCGCGCGCCGGCATCGGCTACGACGTGTTCGGCAACGGCAAGACCGCGGTGAAGGTGAACATCGGCAAGTATCCGCTCGCGATTGGCACGACCGGCGACCCGGCCGGGATTACCAACGCCGTCACACGGACGTGGACCGACGCCAACCGCAATTTCGCGCCCGACTGCAACCTCCTCAACCTCCAGTCGCAGGATCTGCGCACGAGCGGCGGCGATTTCTGCGGCACGGTCTCGGATCTCAACTTTGGCCTGCCGTCCTCGGTGACGGCTTACAACCCCGATACCCGCTTCGGCTGGGATACGCGCGAGTACAACTGGGAATTCGGCACGAGTGTCCAGCACCAGTTGGTGCCGCGCGTGGCGCTCGACGTCGGCTATTTCCGGCGCTGGTTCGGCAACCAGCGCGTGGTCCAGAATCGGGCCACCACGGCGGCGGACTACGACCTCTTCAGCTTCGTCGCGCCCAGCGATCCGCGGCTGCCCGGCGGCGGCGGCTACGTGATCGGCGGCCTCTATAACCTGAATCCAAACCGGGTTGGCGTGGTCGACAACTATACGACGCTGTCGAGCCAGTTCGGCGAACAGTATGAGCATTGGAACGGCGTCGACCTGAGCGTCAATGCCCGCCTCGAGGGCGGCCTCCTGGTGCAGGGCGGCCTCAGCACGGGCCGGACCTCGACCGACACGTGCGACATCGTCGCGAAGTCGGGGGGCAATCCGAGCCCGCTGTATTGCCACGTCGACACCAAGTTCCTGACGCAGGTGAAGATGCTCGGTTCTTATACGCTGCCGCGCGTGGACGTGCAGTTCGCCGCGACGTTTCAGAGCACGCCGGGCCCGGCCATTTCGGCCAACTACCTGGCGACCAACGCCGACGTGCAGTCCACGCTGGGTCGTCCCCTTTCCGGCGGCGCCGCCAACGTCACGGTCAACCTCGTGGCGCCGGGCACCCTGTATGGCGATCGCGCGAACCAGCTCGACCTGCGTTTCTCGAGGGCGTTCAAGTTCAGCCAGCGCCGTGTCGCGATCAACCTCGACGTGTACAACGCCCTGAACGCCAACCCGGTGGCTCAGCTGAATAACAACTTTGCGGTCTGGCAGACCCCACAGCGCATCATGGAGGCGCGCCTCTTCAAGCTCAGCACGCAGATAGATTTCTAGGGAGCCGGTCCAGGTAGGGTAGGCGTAACAGT
This sequence comes from Acidobacteriota bacterium, assembly GCA_039931615.1. Taxonomy (GTDB): domain Bacteria; phylum Acidobacteriota; class Vicinamibacteria; order Vicinamibacterales; family CAVVIG01; genus JAHFUI01. The sequence goes on along the minus strand of JBDTRR010000006.1, from coordinate 59,431 downwards.
CAGCGAAGAGCATGACAACGGCAACGGCAACGGCTGCGGCCACGCGTCTGATCGCGGGATTCGCGGTGCTGGCGGGCGCCCTGGGTGTCGGTGTGCCCGGCGTCGCTGCGGCGCAGGCTGGCGGATCCGCGGACAACGCCGAGACCCGCGCCGTGCTCGATCGCTACTGCGTCAGCTGTCATAACCAGCGGCTCAAAACCGGGGGGCTCGCACTCGACGGCATCGATCCCGGCCAGGTGCCGCAGGGCGGCGAAGTCTGGGAGAAGGTGATTCGCAAGCTGCGCAGCGGGACCATGCCTCCCCAGGGCGCGCCTCGTCCTGAGCCGCAGGCCCTGTTGGCGGTCACCGAGTGGCTGGAAGGCGAGCTCGATCGGAGCGCGGCCCTCAGCCCCAATCCTGGACGGCCGCTGCTCCATCGTCTGAATCGCACGGAGTACGCGAACGTCATCCGAGACCTCCTGGCGCTCGAGGTGGATGTCTCGTCCCTGCTGCCGCCGGACGATTCGAGCTACGGCTTCGACAACATCGCCGATGTCCTGCGGGTCTCGCCGGCGCTGCTGGAGCAGTACCTGGCGGCAGCCAGGAAGATCAGCGCGCTGGCGGTCGGCGACCCCGAGATCGTCCCGGTGTCCGAGACGTATCGCGTGCGGCAGGATCTCTCGCAGGATCGGCACGTCGAGGGTCTGTCGCTGGGGACGGTCGGCGGCACGCTGGTGCGCCACAACACGCCGCTCGACGGCGAGTACGTGCTCCAGGTCAAGCTGTTCCGCACAAATCTTGCCGCCATCCGCGGCCTCGAGCACCCGCACCAGGTCGAGATCACCGTCGACGGCCAGCGGGTCTTCCTGGCCAGTGTCGGCGGGACCGCCGATTTTCTGGGGCTCTTCGACAATCCCAAGCCTTATTCAGACCTGGTCGATGCGCGGCTGCAGGTCCGTCTGAACATGACCGCGGGGCCGCACGAGATCGGGGCGGCGTTCATCCAGAAAGCGCTGAGCGCCGGCACCGCCCAGCTGCAGCCGTTCATTCGAAGCTCGGCCGATCCACTCGACTTCACCGGCCGGCCGCACATCGAGACGCTCACCATTACCGGTCCGGAGAAGGTGACGGGCCCGGGAGAGACCCCGAGCCGCCGGCGGGTGTTCAGCTGCCGTCCGTCGAACCGGATCTCGGAGAACCGATGCGCGCAGCAGATTCTGGGCACGCTCGGCCGCCGCGCCTACCGCCAGACGCTCACCGACTCCGACCTGCGCCGTCTGCTCGAGTTCTACCAGACCGGCCGGCAGAAAGGCACGTTCGAGGCGGGGATCCAATTGGCACTCCGGCGGATGCTGGCCAGTCCGAAGTTCGTGTTTCGCGCCGAGCGGGAGCCTCTCAACGTCGCGCCTGGCGCGGTCTACCGGGTCAGCGACACGGAACTGGCCTCGCGTCTGTCGTTCTTCCTCTGGAGCAGCATCCCGGACGACGAGCTGCTCGACGCGGCGCAGCGCGGCACGCTGGACCAGCCGGCGGTGCTCGAGCGTCAGGTCCGCCGGATGCTCGCGGATCCGCGGGCGGACGCGCTGGTCACCAACTTCGCCGGCCAGTGGCTGCAACTTCGCAATCTGCGCAACATCCAGCCCGATTCGGAATCGTTTCCGGACTTCGACGACAACCTGCGGCAGGCCTTCCAGCGCGAGACCGAGCTCTTCCTCGGCAGCATCGTGCGTGAAGATCGGAATGTGCTTGATCTGTTCACCGCCGACTACACCTTCGTGAACGAACGCCTCGCCCGGCACTACGGGCTGCGTGGCATCTACGGCAGCCATTTCCGCCGTGTGCACGTCGACAACGTCGCCCGCCGCGGCCTGCTCGGCCAGGGCAGCATGTTGACCGTGACGTCGCACACCGATCGCACGTCGCCGGTGCTGCGCGGCAAGTGGATCCTCGACAACATCGTCGGCATGCCGCCGCCGGCGCCGCCGGCCGTCGTGCCGGCCCTCAAAGAGAGTGACGACGCCGGCAAGCCGCTGACCATGCGCGCGCAAATGGAGCGGCACCGCGCCAACGCGACGTGCGCGGCGTGTCACCGCATGATGGATCCGCCGGGCTTTGCGCTCGAGAACTTCGATGCGATCGGCGCCTGGCGTACCGACGACAGCGGCGGGGCGATCGACGCGTCGGCGCAGTTGGGCGATGGGACCCGGATCGCCGGCGCGGTCGGGCTGCGCGAGGCGCTGCTCAGCCGGCCGGACGTGATCGTCGGCACGATCACCGAGAAGTTGCTGACCTATGCGCTCGGCCGCGGCGTCGGCCACTACGATATGCCGGCGGTGCGCGCCATCGAGCGCGCCGCGGCGCGAAGTCAGTACAGGTTTTCATCGCTGGTGATCGGCATCGTCACGAGCACGCCGTTCCAGATGCGCGTCGTCTCACCGAACCAGTCAAACTGAAAGAGGGCCGTCGCGATGTTCATCACCAGGAAGTCACTGCCTCGCCGGACGTTCTTGCGGGGCGTCGGGGTCACAGTCGCCCTGCCGCTGCTGGACTCGATGGTGCCGGCGCTGACCGCGCTCGGCCGATCCGCAGCCAGGCCGCGGCGCCGCTTCGGCGCCGTCTACATCCCGAACGGCGTCATCATGGACAAGTGGACGCCGCAGGGTGGCCGTGATTTCGAGCTCACGCCGATCTTGAAGCCGCTCGAGCCCTTCCGCGAACACCTCACCGTGGTCAGCAACCTGTCACGCGTCGACGACGGGACGCTCAACGATCACACGGCCAGCCAGGCGAGCTGGCTGGCTGGCGTGCTCCCGAAGCGCACCGAAGCGGAAGACGTTCGGCTCGGCGTGACCATCGATCAGATCATCGCCAGGCAGATCGGCCAGGACTCGCTGTTCCCCTCGCTCGAAGTCGCGACCGAGAATTTCACCGGTTACATCGGCGCCTGCACGCCCGGCTACAGCTGCGCCTACATGAACACGATTTCGTGGACGTCGCCGACCACACCACTGCCGATGGAGGTCAACCCGCGGGTGCTGTTCGAGCGGCTGTTCGGCGGATCAGGCACGCTCGCTCAGCGTCTCAGGAGCATGAAAGAGGATCGCAGTATTCTCGACTCGATTACCGAGGATGCCGAGGAACTGCAGCGCGGACTGCCGGCCCACGATCGCGTCCGCGTCGGCGAATATCTCGACACGGTTCGGGAGATTGAGCGCCGGATTCAGCGCGCGGAAGGACAAAGCCGATCACAGTTGACCGGGCTCGACGCACCGGTTGGCGTGCCAGAGGCGTTCGATGAGCACGTCGGCCTGTTGTTCGACCTGCTGGTCATCGCCTACCAGGCCGACCTCAGCGCCGTGTTCACGTTCCTCATGGCGCGTGAAGCCAGCAACAGGGCGTATCCGCAAATTGGCGTCCCGGAGCCGCATCACCTGGTCTCGCACCACGGCAACAAGCCCGATAAGATCGCCGAGCACGCCAAGATCAATACCTACCATGTGATGCAGCTGGCGAAGTTCGTCGAAAAGCTGCGCGCGACGCCGGATGGCGACGGATCGCTGCTGGATCATTCGGCGATCCTCTACGGCAGCGGGATGAGCAACGGCAATCAACACTCCGGGGAGCCGTTGCCGCTGCTGGTGATCGGCGGCGCGGCCGGTCCGGGCAACCGCCACCTGGAGCTGCCCGCGCACACATCGATGGCCAATTTCCTGCTCGGTATGGTCGGCAAGTTCGACGTGCCGGTTGAAGCGGTCGGGGACAGCAACGGCCGTGTCGAGCTGTAGCCAGGGACGACGATGCATGTAAAACGCGCCATCGGAGTCGTCGCGCTCGCCCTGTGTGCGGGCCGGCTCTCGTCTGCCGCCGACGGCGATGACGTCCGGCTCGTGAACGCGATCAAGGCGGGAGACCGCGCCACGGTCCTGGCATTGGCTCGGGATCGCGCGGCGGTGACCGCGCGCGCCGCCGACGGGACGACGCCGCTGCACTGGGCCGTGCAGGTCGATGCCCTTGATCTCGTCGAGGTGCTGTTGGGTGCCGGGGCCAGCGCCAGCGCCGCGAACCGATACGGCGTCACGCCGCTGGCGTTGGCCGCCACGAATGGCAGCGCCGCCGCGGTCGAGGCGCTGCTGAAGGCGGGAGCCGATGCGAATGCGTCACTGCCCGAGGGGCAGACCGTGCTGATGACGGCGGCGCGGACGGGGAACGCCGACACCATCGACGCCTTGCTCCGCGCCGGCGCGGCAGTGAACGCGACGGAGAGCTGGTTGGGGGAAACCGCCTTGATGTGGGCCGCCGTGGAGAATCATGCCGCGGCGGTGCGGCGGCTCGTCGACGGCGGCGCGGACGCCAACGCCCGATCCGCGCTCCAGGCCTATCCGCCAATGAACTACCCGTCGACCGGTCTCGTGCGCATGGCGATGCCGAAGGGCGGCTGGACGGCGCTGATGTACGCCGCACGGCAGGGGTCGCTCGAGGCCGCCAGCGCGCTGGCCGAGGGCGGCGCGAACGTGAATCTGACCGATCCCGACCGGACGACGGCACTGGCCCTGGCGATGGTCAACTCGCATTTCGACGTCGCCGCGATGCTTCTCGAACGCGGCGCCGATCCCAACATCGCCGACGTGACCGGGAAGGCGGCGCTGTACGCAGCGATCGATGCGCGCAACGAGGAACGGTTGTTCAGCCGCCCGATCGCCAGGAGAATCAACAAGGTCGACAGCCTGCAACTGGTCAGGCTGCTCCTCGCTCGCGGCGCGGACCCGAACGCGCGGCTGACTCGTCCCTTGCTGCAGAAGGCGCACAACGCCGGCGACCCGACGCTCGGCGCCGGCTCGACGGCGTTCATGCGCGCTGCCAAGGCCGGCGACGTGGTCGCCATGCGGCTGCTCGTCGAAGGCGGCGCCGATCCGACGCTCGTGCAGGCGAACGGTACGACGGCCCTGATGATTGCCGCCGGCGCCGGGCAGGGCGGTGGCGGGGACGATGAGGAAGTCGTCGAAGGGGGCAATGCCGGGGCGGCGATCGAAGCGATCAAGCTCTGCCTGGACCGGGGCGCCGACATCAACGCGGCGAATGCGAGCCGCGACACGGCGCTGCATGCCGCCGCCGGCAAAGGCGCCGATGCGGTCATTCGTTTCCTCGTCGAGCATGGCGCCTCCCTGGCGGCGGAGAACAACCAGGGGCAGACCCCGCTCGACCTCGCGACGGGCAGCCGCCGCGCCCTGCCGACCACGGTCGCGCTCCTGCGTGAACTGTCTGCCAGGCCGGCGGCGCAGCCGAATCACTGAATCACCGGCCGAGGAGGAGCGCATGCTCAAGAAGTGCCTGGCCTATACGGCTGTGGGGAGTGTCGTCTGGCTGCTGTCGTGGAACCTGCAATCGCAGGGGCGCCCGGCCGCGGCGCCGGCGCTGACCGCCTTGGACTACATCGAGATACAGCAGCTGGTGGCCAGGTATCCGTGGGCGATCGACAACTGCACGAACAACGGCTACGACTACGCCGACCTCTACGTGCCTGACGGTCTATTCATGAACAGCCTGTCCCCCAATCGCTGGGTCGGCCGAGATCGGCTAGCCGAGGCGGCCGGCGGTGGCGGCCGCGGCTGCAAGAAGCTGGCGGACGCGTCGAATGCCAACCGCACACACATCATCGCGAATCTGGTCATCGAGCCGTCGGCTGAGGGGGCGATTGGCAAATCGTACCTCATTTATCCAGGTGTCGAAGGCGGCCACTCGGACCCACTGCACTCAGGACACGTCGGCGGCTACCAGGACGTGTACGTGAAGACGGCGCAGGGTTGGCGCTTCAAATCGCGGGTCCACACGTTCCCGCCCACGATTGCCGGTACGTACAAGATTCCTGATGTGGCTGCACCCTCGGGAAGGGGCGCAGGCGCCCGCTGAGCCCATCCCTTCAATGCGCGCGTCGGCCGACCCGAAAGACTCAGGCGCGTCGATGGCGACCGCGCTGGCCTCAGTAGTGTTGCTGCTGGATGTTCGCGCGTCGTCAGCGAACGGGTGCAGACCAGCGCTGGTTGGATTCGCGGCAACTGCCCGTTCGCGCGCCGCGAGTCATTCCTGGCGCGTCGCCTGGCACTGCACCTTGGCAGGGCGTCTGGCAGCCAGGTTTCTCGCCCTGGTGGGTTTTCTGGCCCTTGCAGGCATCGTCCCGCTTGTTGCCGATGACGCGCCGTGCGACTGCTTCGCCCTGACGGCGTGGACGGAAACCACCGGGCTGCCGACCGGCAGCGTCGTCGCGATCACGCAATCACCGGACGGTTACCTGTGGCTGGGAACCACGAACGGACTGGTTCGATTCGACGGCTTCGACTTCCAACGCTGGGGGGCGCGAAACGAAGCGGCATTGCCCGGACAGTACATCACCGACCTTACTTCATCCCGCGATGGCACTCTCTGGCTGGGGTACAGCGAAGTCGAGGGGGTGAGCCGCCTTCGCGACGGCGTGCTCACGTACTTCTCGACCCCGGAAGGATTCTCGAACGGCCCCGTCACGGTGATCGTCGAAGACAGCGCCGGCACGGTCTGGGTCGGAGGACGGGCAGGGCTCTCCGTCTTTCGGGCCGGGCGCTGGCAGCGGTTCGGACCGCAAGAAGGCCTCCCTGAGGCCGAAGTCCAGGCGATTTACGAAGACGACGCGCGCGTGCTCTGGGTGGCACTGACGGCCGGACTGTTCCGCCGGCTGCCGGGCGCTGATCGATTCGAACCCTACGACCAGAATCTTCGGTCCATTTCCAGCATGACGCAGGGGCGCGACGGGCGCCTGTGGATTGCCGATCGCCAGAGTTCGCTGCGAGCGCTCGACGCCGGAACCCAACCTGCCGCGGCGGCAAACCTCGAGCTGCCGAGGGGAGGTCTGCGCCTGCTGCGCGACCGGAGCGGCGATATCTGGGTCGCGGCGTTGGGGAGCGGCCTGCTCCGTATGCGCCCCCCCGGCAGCGCCCGCGCCGCGACGCTCGAGCACTTTGCCTACGAGCACAAATTTCCCGGCGATCTCGTCAGCGGCGCGAGGGCATTATTCCTCGACCGCGAGGACAACGTGTGGGTCGGCATGCGCGCCGGCGGGTTGCTGCGTATTGCGCGCAGCTCGCTCGACACAAATATTGCTCTGGCGGGGCTGACCAACGATGGGGTTCGCGCGTTGGCCGCTTCCGCCGACGGCAGCGTCTGGATCGCCACCGGAGGCAGTCTGAATCGGTTCCGCGGTGCTGCGCACGACGTCTACCCGCTTCCTCAGATAGCTGTTCTACACGCGGCCCCGCAAGGCGACCTCTGGGTGGCCACGCCGCAGCAGATTGGCCGCTTTCGTGACGGCCGATTCGTGCCGCTATCGTCACCGCGGCCAGGCGAAGTCACGAAGCTGATCGCCATGACGACCGACGCGGCGGGCGACTTGTGGCTCTGCACTTCGAATCAGGGCCTGCTGCGACGCCACGGCGATTCAGTCGCGCACGTCGACATCGCGGGGATCGGTCATGCGCCGTGCCGGTACGTGCTGGTCGACAGGCGTGGCCGGGTCTGGAGCGGATTTGCCGACGGCAGCCTGGCGGTTCTCGACCAGGGTGCGCTTCGCGTCTACCGGTCGGCCGACGGGCTGGCGCCAGGTGCGGTCGTCATGATTTACGAAGGCAAGGACGGGGTGGTGTGGGTCAGCACTGCCGGCGGTATCACCGAATTTGCGGACGATCGGATGCGAACCGTCGTCGCACCGCGAGCCTTTCCCGACGGCCTCGCCCCAATCCTCGTCGGTGACGACGACAATCGCATCTGGGCGGGTGTGAATGCCGGCTCGGCTCTCATCGGCTTCACGCGTCAGGAGTTCGAGAAAGTGGCGGCCGATCCCACTCGCCGGTTGACCTACTCCTTTGTCGATCGAACGGACGGTCTGCGCGGCCAGCTGATTCGCAACCTCAGTACACCGGCTGCGGTCCGCGCTGCCGACGGCCGGATCTGGGTCCTTTCCGGCAACGGCGTCGTCGCCTTCCATCCATTGGAGGCGCGCGGAAATCAAATCATCAAACCGCCCCGCGTCGATTACGTGCTGGCCAACGGACGCGAGGTCACGCCGACGGATCGGGCCGTGCTCCCGCCGCGCCTCTCGACGCTCGAAATTCGCTACACCTCGCCCAGCCTGTCATCATCGTCCAAGATCCGCTTTCGATATCTGCTCGAAGGGTTTGAAACAGAATGGACCGAGGTGCGGGACTACCGGCGCGCCGCCTACACAAATCTTCCACCGGGAGACTACCGGTTCCGCGTCACCGCCGTCGCCGAGGGGCGGTGGGCCGGACCCGAGACCGCCTGGACCTTTTCGGTCGAACCCCTGTTCTATCAGACCAGCGTCTTCTACGCGCTGATCGCCGGTGGCACCGGTCTCCTGCTGTGGACGCTCTGGCGACTCAGGGTGCGAAGCATACAGAACGGATTCGCACTCGTGGCCTCGGAGCGGACGCGTCTCAGTCGCGATATTCACGATACGTTGCTGCAAAGCCTGACCGCGGTCGGTCTCGAACTGGAGGTGCTCGCCAGCGATTGTGAGCCGTCGGCGCGAGCCTCGATGCGTGACGGGCTGCGCGCCCTGCGCCATCAGGTGCGGCGATGCATCAACGAGGCGCGTCGCTCGATTTGGGATCTCCGTGCCCCTGGCCTGGAGTCGCGCAGTCTGCCGGCGGCGTTGGAGGAGTTTGCGGCAGACACCTACGCCGGGCAGCCGGTCGCCATCGACGTCAGAGTAACGGGTCGGCACCGGCGCTGCGCGCCCCAGATCGAAGAAGAGCTGTTGCGCATCGGCCAGGAGGCGATCCGGAATGCGATGCGCCACGCCCACGCCGATCGCGTGACGGTGAGTTTCCACTACAGCCGCAATGAGGTCGTGCTTTCCGTCGCCGACGATGGCAGCGGATTGGTGCGAACGGCGGCGACGGGCCAGCCGGGCGAGCATTGGGGATTGCGAAACATGGAAGAACGAGCGGCGCGAATCAAGGGTCGGTTCCGCGTCGACAGCCAGCCCGGCCGGGGCACAGTGGTCGAAACAGCCGTCCCGCTCTCGTGAGCGGGGCGGCCGAGAGGCCTCGCCCGATGGAGCGTCTCCGAATCCTGTGCATCGATGATCATCCGTTTGTGCGTGCGGGGGTCATCCGCGTGATCAGTCTGCAGCCGCAGTTGACGGTCGTCGCCGAGGGCAGCACCGGGGAGGAAGCGGTGGAGCTCTTCGTCCGGCACCGGCCGGACGTCACCGTCATGGACCTGCAGCTGCCGGGCATGGGAGGGCTGCAGGCGATCCGCGCCATCAAGCAGCTGGCGCCTGACGCCAAGGTCATCGTGCTGACGATGTACGATGGCGGCGAGAACATCCTCAACGCACTTCGCGCCGGCGCCGTCGGGTACGTGTTGAAGGATGCGGTTCCAGAAGACCTGATTCGGGTCATTCTCGAAGTCAGCGCCGGTCGCACGGCATTCCCGAGCGAGGTGGAAGCCCAGGCGACTGCCCGCACCGACTACCCGCCCCTGACGCCGCGGGAAAGAGAAGTGCTGGACCTCCTCGTGAGGGGCATGCGCAACAAGGAGATCGCCGCTGAGCTCGGCATCAGCGAGGAGACCGCCCGCGTTCATCTCCGGAGCATCTTCCTCAAGCTCAATGTCCACGATCGAACGGCGGCGCTGGTGGTCGCACTCCGCCGCGGGCTCGTCCGGATTTGACAGGCCTGTCGCGAACACCATGGCGGCGCGACAAACCCTCGCATTCGCCGGCTCAATTCGGAGACGAGTTGCGGGACAACGAATCAGAAAATTGGAGGCTCGATGCGGCAAGCGATGTTCGTGGGAATCGTGGCGACCGTAACCACAACGCTGGCGACGTTGCTCCTCGCCCAGGACAACCGGGCACCGGATGTCACGGCGCCACCGCTCGTCATCGGATCCTCGGGAGGGATGACGCCGATCGTCGGCAACTTGGATGAAGCGGCACCCTTCTACGCGGATCTTGTCGGTCTGGCGAACGTCCCCCCGATCCGGAAGCGATCGTACCGCGACGTCCCATATCCAGAGGTTCTCAAGAACCAGGGGACGCCGGACGCCACGATTCGACAAATCAACCTGAACATTCCAGGCTCGGCGTGGCGTGTGGAGGTGCTCGAATTCAGTGACATCGACAGCGCCGCTGTTGATGCCCGGATACAGGATCCTGGTGCGGTGACGCTCGTCATCATGGTGCGCGACATCGAAGGACTGCTGGCCAGACTGACGAAGCGGAATAGCCAGATCATCACACCAGGTGCGCGCCCGGTGCTATTGACCGCCGGCGGCGCCAGAGCACGCGCGGTCGTCTTGAAGGCGCCGGGCGGCCATTTCGTCGAGTTGCAGCAGCCGGATCCGCTCCCCGTCGATTCGACAGCGCCGACCAGTAGCGTCATCGGCGGGCACATTCGCGTCACCGTTGCCGACACGGACGCCACGCTGCGTCTGTATCGAGACCGATTGGGCTTCCAGTCGGCCGTCGGCGCGTTCACGAACGAATCGTCCCGCCTCCAGCTGATGGGGACGACCGGCGCCCGGTTCAGGATGACGTCGACGAGTGTGCCCGGTGATTCGCGGCAGATACTGGAGTTCATCGAATTCAACAATATCGACCGCCGGGCGGTGCATTCACGGATCCAGGACTCCGGATCGGCGAAGATTCATCTGCGTGTACCCGATCTGTCTGCGGCCCTCGCCGCGTTCGAGGGTGCCGGCGGCATCGTGGCCACCACCGGTGGCAAGCCGATGATTTACACCGGTGTGCCAACGGTCATTGTTCGGGATTTGAACAATATCTTCATGAACCTGCAGCAGCAGACACAGACCAGGGCGGCTCCTGCCGACCGCTAGAAACGTCGAAACGCGCAGCGCCGCTATCGCTGCCCTTCGGACCGCTGGCGGGAATCGCCCGCCGCCGCGGTCCGCTCGAGCTGACGCGACGCCGACAGCATGTTGTTCATGCCGTAGTTGCCCTCATGGCACGCGTATTCGAACACACCGGCATCGTCGGGCCGCGCCTCGAGATCGAGCGCAGCCGTCCAGGGCGCGGTCCAGGTCGACGGATCGATGAAGGTGACGCGGTACTGGATCGAGGCCCGTCCGGTGCGGGTGAACCGCTCGATCAGCCGCAGCCCAGACGACGCGCCGCGTGTGGCTGCTTTCAGGCTGGTGGTTTCCACGACGAGCGTCGTCCCCTCCCACCAACCGCGCGCGGTCCCCAGATAGCTTCGAATCGGGGGGGACCACTGCGAGTCTGGCCTGGGCGGAGCGCCGAGCGGGATGATCCGCGTATCGTGAATCAGCTCGTAGGTGATTGCGACGGTCCCCGGGCTCTGGATGATGCGCATATTGGCGTTGTAGACCGCCGGAAACATCGCATCCGGAAACCCGCCGCCGTGGACAATGCACCGGACCCCGAGACCGTAGTCCCCGTACGAGTCGCACGGCTCGCCCCCCTGAAGCGTGCCGCAACGCTGGGCGATGGGGAACGGCCTGGCTTGCGGAGTTCGCGGCGGGAAGCGCCCATCGGACGGGTCGATCACGAGCGACGTCCGGCGCGACGTCGTGTTGTACTCCCGCCAGTGTGGAATCGGGGCATTCGGCCCGTCCACTTTGCCGGAGAGCACATCGACCCGCGCCAGATCGCGCGCGTCGCGGAGTCGCACGTCTTCGAGGCGCGTGGCGTATTCCGCGTCGGTCAGGAACTCTCGTGTGCCGTACTGCGGCGGTCGCTCGAACGGCACCCCGTATTCGCTCTCGCTTGTCCACTGCCCCTGCAACTCGGGATCGCCCCAGGGCGTCCGCGCGCTCCAGGCGGCCTTTCGGCTGGTCTGCGCGATAGCGGGGCGCGTCAGCCACGCCAGCGGCACCACTGCCGTGATCGCCAGCACGCCTCCGACGATGGTCCGCGAAATTCGAGCCTTCATGTTGTCGCTCCCAGTCTGCATTCTAAGTCCCACGGCCGGCGCCGCGGCCACCGAAATACGCGGATTTCCGCAACCTGCGGCCTGTGAAACGCCAGCGCGCACGACCGCGCCGATTTTCCGTTCTCTCCGCCGCAGAGCGGGTAACATGTCCGGCGCCACTTGATCGCGAACTGGCTAATCAGATTGCGACCGTCCGCGGCTGGGCTGCAGGCCGCCGCGTGCACGGGATTGATGGAGGGGTGATGAACCGAGCAAAGCGAGTGTGGACGGCGCGGGCACTGTTTCTCACGGCGATCGGCGTGCTTCTCCTCCCGGCCGGGGCTGGCGCGCAGTCGCTCGCCGGCATCGTCCGCGACACATCCGGCGCGGTGCTGCCGGGCGTCACGGTCGAGGCGTCGAGTCCGGCGCTGATCGAGAAAGCGCGGTCGACGGTGACCGATGACCGGGGCCAGTATCAGATCGTCGATCTGCGCCCTGGCACCTACGCGGTGACGTTCACCTTGCAGGGCTTTGCGACGGTGGCGCGATCGGGGGTCGAGTTGAGCGGCGGCGGGGTCACCACCATCAACGGTGACCTGCGCGTCAGCGGCATCCAGGAAACCATCACCGTGACCGGCGCGACGCCGGTGGTGGACGTGCAGACCAGCACCAGCCGCGAGCAGGTGCTGAGCAACGAGTTCGTGCGGTCGCTGCCCGCTTCCCGCGGCTACGGCAACTACCTGGCCGGCGTGCCAGGCATCCAGGGCACCGGTCTCGGGGCCAGCGCCACGCCCTCCAACAACTTCTTCACCTCGCGCGGGGGCCGGAGCAGCGAAGGCAATATCCAGATCGACGGCATGAACGTCGGCTCGTCGGTCGGCGGCGGCGGGGTGTCGGGCTATCAGTACGACATGTCGAATGCCTCGGAAGTGCAGGTCACCATCGCCGGCGGGCTCGCGGAAGTGGATCGCGGCGGACCGGCATTCAACATGGTGCCGAAGACGGGCGGCAACACGTTCGGCGGCACCTACTTCGTCAGCCTCGCGGGCAAGTGGGCGCAGGGCAGCAACCTCGATGACGAGTTGCGCAGCTTCGGGTTCATCGATCAGAACGTGCTGATCAAGAACTGGGACACGAATTTCGCGTTCAGCGGCCCTCTCCTCCGCGACCGCGTCTGGTTCTACAGCAATGTGCGGACGATTGGCACCTACCAGGACTCGCCGAACCTGTACGGCAACAAGAACGCCGCGGATCCGGGTATCTGGACCTATGCGAGGGACGAGAGCCTGAGGGTCCGCAACGCGACGTCGAAGCGGGTCGGCGCGACCCGACTCACCTGGCAGGCCACCCAGAGGAACAAGCTCGGGTTCTATATCGACTACACGAAGAACTGTTCCGGGTCCTCGGTCACGCGGGATGGCGGGCAGTGCCGGCAGCCGGGTGACGGCTGGACTGCCTCCGGTCCCGGGATTGGTCCGGGCGTGCCCACCAGCTCGCCGGAGTCGGGAACCATCTGGGATGCGCGCGCGAAGATCATGCAGGCAACGTATTCGGCGCCGATTTCGAGCCGGGTGCTGGTCGATGCCGGGTTCTCGTCGTTCTGGACGGAGTGGGGCGATATCCGTCCGGCCGGCGCCGCCGTCGACCAGATCGCCGTGACGGAGCAGTCCACCACGGCGGGCACGCCGAACTCCAATTTCATCTATCACGGGTGGCCTGCCACCAGTGGCACGATACAGCAGAACGCCAACTACCGCGCGACGCTGTCCTACGTCACCGGGACGCACACCATGAAGGTCGGCTACCAGGGCGCCTACATGCTGGCGAAGACACCGGGCTTTGTCGGCCAGCAACTCAGCTATCGCTTCAACAACGGCGTGCCGAATCAGCTGACCCAGCGCCTCGGCGCGACCCTCACCAGCAATCGGACGGTGCCCGATGCCCTGTTCGTGCAGGACCAATGGACGCGGAACCGGCTGACCCTCCAGGGCGGGCTGCGATACGAGCACGTGCGCAGCTTCTTCCCCGGAGGTGAGAACGGCGTGGTCGAGGACCATCAGTTCGGGCCGGCGTTCACCTTCCCGCGCACCACCGGCGTGCGTGGCTACAACGACCTGACGCCGCGCATGGGTGCCTCGTACGACGTCTTCGGCAACGGCAAGACGGCGCTGAAGGTGAGCGTCAGCAAATACCTGCAGGCGCCGTTCAACGGCGACGTCTACACCATCAACAACCCGGGGGTGACCCTGGTACAGACGACGAGCCGCGTCTGGACCGACGCCAACAACAACCGCATTGCAGAGTGCGGTTTCCTCAACTCCGGCGTCAGCGGCGAATGTCAGCCCTGGACCAATCTGAACTGGGGCCTGCAGGGGCAGACGACGCAGGTCAATCCCGACGTGCAGGAGGGCTGGGGGAAGCGCAACTGGGACTGGCAGTTCAGCGCCGGCGTCCAGCACGAGCTCGTGCCGCGCGTGTCGGTGGACGCCAGCTACAGCCGGCGGCGGTGGGGGAACTTCTTCGTGACCCAGAACCGTGCCCTCGGCCCGCAGGACTATGACGAGGTCGTGCTGACGGCGCCGACCGATTCGCGCCTGCCGGGCGGCGGCGGCTATCCGGTGAGCTTCCTCGTCCGCAACAACAACTCGCTGCTCGGCGTCTCCGATCCGTACTACACGACGACCGCGGACTACGGCGAGGAGACGCGCTATTGGCATGGGCTGGACATCACACTGAACGCGCGGCTGACCAACGGCCTGCTGTTCCAGGGCGGGACGAGCACCGGACGCGGCGTCAGCGACACCTGCGATGTCCTGATCGGGCGGTTCGGCCGCCCGATGACGCCGAGCACGACGACGGTGGCCGCGAGCGGGATCATCGATGGCCAGCCGGCGTGCAGCGCCTCGGAACCCTGGCTCACCTCGCTGCGAGGCCTCGTCTCCTACACGGTGCCGAAGATCGACGTCCTGGTGAGCGCGATCGTGCGATCGCAGGCGAACGTCCAGCCCGGCGGCGATGTCGCCACCAACGGCGCGTCGCGCCCCGCCAACTTCCTGATGTCGGCGGCACAGTTCCAGGCCGCGACCGGCCGGCCGCTGCGCACGGGCGTGACCACCGAGACAGTGAACCTGTTGCTGCCGGGTCAGATCTACGGCGAGCGGGTCAACAACCTCGACATGCGGTTAGCCAAAATCGTCCGCCTCAAAGGCACCAAGGCGAATATCGGGGTCGATCTCTACAACCTGACCAACGCCAACACGCCGACGACGTTCGAATCGACCTACGACCCGGCGTCCAGCGGCGAGCGGTGGCTGCGGCCGACCGCGCTGCTGCAGCCGCGGTTCGTCCGCTTCAACGTGCAGTTCGATTTCTAGCGGGCCTCCGGCCCAGCCAGGGCCTCGGCCCGCTCTAGGTCACTTGCGAGCCCGGAGACTTGACTTGTTGAGTCAAGTGTCCGGTTCGCAAGGGTTCTAGCGAGGCTCCGCCTTGGACCGCTGAGAAAGGCAACACGGATGTGGCTCCGCCCCGCTAGACGCAGCAGTGTTGTTTGCCCCGCCTCCGGCGGGGCGAGGTGATGTTGCGCCAGCTGCTCGTCGCCGTGATCGCGGCGGTGTCGACGCTGCAGGTCGATCAAGGCCCTGCAGCGTCCGCATCGCCCGTGCGCGGGCTGTACAACTGGATTCATAGCACCGGCGACGCCGAGCGCAGCTTCTCCTTCTACAGAGAAGTGCTCGGCATCGAGCTGGCGCGATCACCGTTTGCCGGAACCGCCGCCGCCAACGCGCCGCCCGAGCCGATCCGTCCGGTCTCGCAGGCCGGCTCTGATGCGCTCGTCTGGGACCTGACGAACACCCACGGGTCCCGCTTCCGCACCGTCTTCATGCGGGCCGCCAACACGCCGTTCGGGCTCGAGCTGTCAGAGTTCTTCGACATCCCGCGTCGTGACCGGCAGGCCAACGCCTGGGACCCTGGCGCCGCGAAACTGATCTTCACCGTCCGTGACCTCGATGCCGTCATCGGTCGGTTGAAGATACGGCGCACGCCGGTGGTGACGATTGGTGGCGGCCCGCTCGAGACGCCGAGCGGGCGGGCGATGCTCGTCCGCGACCCCGACGGCTGCCTGGTGGAAGTGCGGCAGGCCTCGTCAGCGGCAGTGACCGCGGCAAAGGCGCCCGGTGACGTGATCGAGACCGCGATCTGGATCGCCGTGGCCCGGCGCGAACGCGCGCTCGCGTTCTATCAGACGTTGCTGGGCTTCCAGATACGGGCGACCCGCGTCGCGACCGGCGCCGAGCTTCGGGTGAACGGCCTGACCGGAGGAAGGCTGACGGAGACGGTGCTGTCCACTCCCGGAATCGAGGCGACGGTGGTTCTCGCCGAGTTCGCGCGGCCGACGACCTCGAACCCGGCGCCCATGCCGTTCGAGTGGCGAATCCAGGACGTCGGCGCGCCGCAATTCCAACTCGAGGTCGCTGGCCTCGACGCGCTGCTCGAGCGCACGGCGCGGGCGGGTTACCGCTTCCTCAGCGTCGGCGCCAGGCCCATTCAACGACCGTTCGGACGATTCGTGTTTGCGATCGACCCCGACGGCATCCTCGTCGAGTTCGTCGAGCCCGCCGTCCGCGCGCGTTGACCGACGGAAACCGCTCTAGGCGCGCCGCCGGGGCCGCTGCGGGGCCGCCGCCTGCGGTGCGCGACCGAAGGCCGGCAGGGCGGCCGCGGTCTCGCGCAAGACGCCGCGGAGCCACGCGTGCCCGGCATCCCGATCCAGCCGCGGCTGCCACATCATCGCTTCCTCCAGCACCGGCCGCGGCAGCGGCAGCGGCACGACGCGGATCGGGTATGACGCCGCCAGCGTCTCGGCCAGGCGCATCTGCAGCGTCGCCACGCGATCGGTGCCGACGATCAGCGCCGGCAGCGCGTGATAGCTGGGCGCGACCACCTGCGCATGGAGTTCGACGCCGGCTTGTTCTCCCAGTCGCTCGTCGTAGTTGATGCGGGTGTCGTCGGAAAAGCTGACCACGGCATGCGGCAGGCGGCGATACTGCTCCGGGTCCAGCGTGTCGCTGACACTCGGATGACCGCTCCAGACGATGGCGGTGAACGCGTCTTCGAACAGGACCTCCTGCGGCAACGAGGCCGGCGCGTACGCCTTCGGAATGATGACGAGATCGAGCCCGAGATCCTCCGACTCCGGTGTCCGTTCCCGCAGCGGGATGATGACCACGGTGACGCCCGGGGCGTCCTGGCTGACCCGGCGCAGGGCGTCGGTCAGCAGCACGGTCACGGCGTAGTCCGAGGCCGCAATCGTGAAGACACGCCGCGACGTCGCAGGATCGAACGGCACGTTGACGATGATGGTGCGATGAACCTGCTCGAGGATCGAGCGCACCGGCTCGACCAGCGACTCGGCGAGCGGGGTCAGGGTCATGCCGCCCCGGCTGGCGACGAGCAGCTTGTCGTTCAGCGCCAGGCGCAGACGCGCCAGCACGCCGCTCATCGCCGATTGGCTGAGATGGACGCGGCGGCCGGCGTTGGTGACGCTCCTCTCCGCGAGCAGCGCATCGAGCGCGACGAGCAGGTTCAGATCGAAACCGTGGAGGTCCATGGCGGCCTGATACCCAGCATCCTACTTCAATCGCCGGCCGCATTGGCCGGCCCGATGCCAGCCATCGGAAGAAACGATTTGCCCGCCTGCACGCATCGCCGCAGAGTAGACGCGTGTCACGTGCTGATCCACACAGTCGCGATGGGTCCACCGGCTGCGGCCCTCGTCCGGTAGCATGACGCGCTTCCACGTCGCCCGGCACATTGCGGCTGGTGCGATCGTCGTCGCCCTCGGGCCGGTGATCGCCGAGGCCCAGCGTGGCGGACCTCCACCGGCGCCGCCGCCGCCTCGTCTTGCCGCGCCGATCGATCTCACCGGCTACTGGGTGTCCCTCGTCACCGAGGACTGGCGCTATCGCGTCGCGACCCCGCCGAAAGGCGACGTCAACTCGGTCCCGTTGAATCCCGCCGGCCGCCAGGCGGCTGCGGCCTGGGATCCCGCGCGCGACGAAGCCGCGGGCGAGCCGTGCAAGGCATACGGCGTCGGCGGCGTGATGCGATTACCCGGCCGCCTGCACCTCATCTGGGCGGACGATCGTACTCTCACCATCGAGACGGACGCCGGAACCCAGGTCCGCACGCTGCGGTTCGGTCCGGCGCCGGCTGGCGCCAGCGACTGGCAGGGACATTCGCAGGCATCATGGGATCGCATGGCAGGGGCAATGGGTGGCGGGCTCCCCTTCGGCGGGGGCGGCGGCAGTGCCGCCGGCGGTTCGCTGAAGGTCGTCACGACCGGGATGAAGCCCGGCTATCTCCGGAAGAACGGTGTTCCCTACAGTGCCGACGCGGTGATCACCGAGTACTTCGATCGCTTCGACCCGCCCGGCGGGGATGCGCTGTTGGTTGTCGCCACGGAGGTGGTCGACCCGACCTATCTCGCGCAGCCGTTCTGGACCAGCACGCACTTCAAGAAGCAGCAGGACGCGACCGGCTGGAAGCCGACGCCGTGTACAGCCCGATGACTCCACGCACGGTGAAGACTCTCCGTCATTTCGTGGCTGTCGTCGCCGGGCTCTTCGTCGTCGCCCTGATCGATGTGCGCGGACAGGCGCCGACCGCGCCGGCTCCTGGATTCGATCTGTCCGGCTACTGGACACCGGTGCTGCACGAGGACGGCATGGATCGCGGGGCCGGCCCGGAACTGGGAGACTACGGCGGCATCCCGATCAACGAAGCCGGCCGGCTGTTTGCGCTGTCGTACGATCCATCACGCCTCACCCTCCGCCATCACCAGTGTGACGGCTACGTCGCTCCGTACCAGATGCGGGCGCTCGGGAATGCGCGGGCCTGGGAAGAGCGCGATCCGAAGACGCATCGCCTGATCGCGATTCACTGGTTCAGTCAGACATTCGAAGGAAAGCGGACCATCTGGATGGACGCCCGGCCGCATCCGCCGGTGTACGCGGCGCATTCGTGGATGGGATTCTCGACCGGCCGATTCGTCGGCAACGCACTGGAGGTCCGGACCACCCATCTGAAGCAGGGCTGGTATCGGCGGAACGGGATCCCCGAGAGCGATCAGGCGACGCTCGTCGAGTTCTTCGTCCGCCACGGCGATCGGCTCACGCACACCGTGGTGGTCGCCGATCCGGTCTATCTCGAGGCGCCGCTGGTCACGACCACCGACTTCTACCGTCAGCCCACCGATCATCAGAACTGGCTGTTTCCGTGCGACGACGGCGAGCAGGTCCTCGGCCGGGCGCCTGACGACGTGCCGAGCTATCTGTTCGGTCAGAACCCGTTCCTCGAGGAATACCGCGGGAGGTACAAGCTCGCGGCGGTGGGACATCTCGGCGGCGCCGCCAGCATCCAGCCCGAGATCGCGGCCACGCTGGCCACCGCGGCGGCCGACCCGTCGCTCGAGCGTCCGTCACGCGGTCCGCAGGCGACGAGCCAGGCTGCGCCGACGGAACCGGCCGACGGTGAGATCCACATCCTGCCGGTGCGGGGCAACGTCTACATGCTCGTCGGTGACGGCGGCAACATCGTCGTGCAGGTGGGCGGCGAAGGGGTGTTCGTCGTCGATACCGGTACCGGCGTCCGGGCGGCCAAGACGCTCGCCGCGATCCGGACGCTGAGCGACAAGCCCGTGCAGTTCATCGCCAATACCAGTTTTCTCCCCGATCGCACCGGCGGCAACGAGGCGCTGCGCAACGCCGGCGCTGACCCGAGCGTTCGCGGGACGTTCTTCTCGCTGCAATTCCGCGATGCCGGAGTCGGCGCGACCGTCATGGCGCACCAGAACGTGCCGAACCGGCTGACCGCGGCGAAGCGCCCTGCCGCGGCGCTGCCGACCGACACGTTTCTCGAAGAGCGGCGCCGCACGTTTCACAACGACGACGCGATCGAGATGATCTGGCAGCCGAACGCGATCACGGACGGCGACAGCCTGGTGCAGTTCCGCCGCGCCGACGTGATCGTCACCGGCAACATCTTCACCACGACGCAGTACCCGTCGATCGACGTCGCCAACGGCGGCACCGTCGATGGCGAGATCAAG
Organism: Acidobacteriota bacterium; assembly: GCA_039931615.1. Taxonomy (GTDB): domain Bacteria; phylum Acidobacteriota; class Vicinamibacteria; order Vicinamibacterales; family CAVVIG01; genus JAHFUI01. Next base: position 39,403 of record JBDTRR010000006.1, on the reverse strand, counting down.
GCGCTCAACCAGATTCTGGAACGGACCGTGTTCGAACATCAGGGGCAGGGCGGCACGCTGGTCGTCCCGGGCCACGGGTATCTCTCGGACGAGCACGAGGTCGTCGAGTATCGCGACATGGTGGTCATCGTCCGCGATCGCATTCGCGCGCTGGCTCGATCGGGGGCGACGCTCGAGCAGGTGAAAGCGGCGCGGCCGACGGCGGACTACGAGACCCGGTATGGAGCGACGACCGGTCCGTGGACCACGGATATGTTCGTCGAGGCTGTGTATCGGACCGTTGGCCGCTGAGCGGAGGGAAGCGATGATGAACTCGACACGCGGCGCCGCCACGGTCGTGCTGATGTGCGCCGCGGCGGCTGGTCTGGCCGCGCAGCAGACCCAGCCGGCCCCGGCAGCGAAACCAGACTCGCCGGCCATCATCGAGCAGCTCAATCGCCTCAAGGGGGCGGCCGGCCCGCGCTGGGGCGATGCCGTGCACTTCTGGTGTGAAGCGCCGCGCGCCAATCGCGCGGACGACCCGGCCATCCAGCCGGCGAAAATCTTCGACAATGTCTACGCCATCGGCAACGTCGGCACGGTCGCCTACGTCATCCAGACGTCGGCCGGCCTGATGATGATCGACGCGCTGGGCGCGAATCAGGTCGAGTCCGATCTCCTGCCGGGATTCACCAGGCTTGGCCTCGATCCGGCGCAGGTGAAGACCATCCTGGTGGCGCACGGCCACGCCGATCACTTTGGCGGATCGGCGTATTTCCAGCAGCAGTTCGGTTCGAAGGTCTACGTCGCGGCGGCCGACCGGGCGTTGATGGAGACGCCGCCGCGTGGGCGCGGCCCGGGAGCGCCGCCGCCAGCGGCGCCTCCCAGGCGCGATGGCGACCTGCGCGATGGAGAGTCAGTCACGCTCGGGAACGTCAGCGTCAAGGCCGTCGCCGTGCCCGGCCACACGCCAGGCTCGATCGGCTTCATCATTCCGGTCCTCGATCGAGGCGAGCCGCACGTGGCCGCGCTCTTCGGTGGATCGTGGCTGACGCCGGGACTGCTGAACGACGAGGCGATGCAGACGTACATCGCCTCGGTTGCGCACTTCAGGCAGGCGACCGTCGACGCCGGCGTCGACGCCTGGCTGCAGAACCATCCGCTGATGGTGCCGTTCCAAGACTGGCTGACGCGGCTCTCGTCGCGTGGGCGCAACGACATCAGTCCCTTCGTCGTCGGCCGCAGCGAGTATCAGCGGTTCCTCGACGTGATCGAGGGATGCAGCCGGATCGCCCTCGCCCGCCGCGGACTCTGAGCGCCCGGTCGTTACTTGCGTGCCGCCGCGAACTTTTCGTTTTCGGCGCAGATTTCGTCGATCAGCTCGGTGTCGGGCGCAAACTGCTGGCGCAACGTGACGGACCAGGGCTTCGTATACGCCTTCGGATCATCCACCGTGATCTCGATCTCGAGGTGGCCGAAGCCGGGCCGGCGGATTCGCTCACGAATTTTTGCCGCCTCCGTGATCATGCTGCCGTCCCAGTCGATCCACAGGTCGTCGCGGAAGCCGATGCTGTCGATCACCAGCGTGTCGCCGTCCCAGACGGCCGTCGAATAGCCCTGCCACGACGGGTTGGCGGCCTCCGGCAGCGGACGGCCGTCGGTGAAGACCTGACGGTAGGTGCCGTTGTATTCGTTCAGCATCACCAGCAGATCCGGCGTCTGGATGACCTTCAGATAGTGCGGGAGCCCGTAGGCCCGGAGAAAGAAGTCGGGCAGGCATCTGATGTGCGGATCATCGATCGCCTGGTTCGCCGTGCGCTCGTCGACGAGCTTGGCCAGCCACGGCTGGTAGGGCAGCCCGCCGGGCATGTCGATGCCGATATTGATGCTCTGGCGCGAGAAGGTGGCGGTGCGGGGCGGGCACTGTCGCGACGGAGGATTCAATTTCAGCAGCTCGCTGATGGGGGCTGTTCCCCGGATGACGCAGAGCGGCTCCGCGGTCATCCACACGCCGGACAGATCCGGCCGTCCATTCGCCAATCGCGGCGGTGCCGCCGTCAGGTCGACGTCGCCGCTGGCGGTGCGCGGCGCTCGCGGACTCGGGTACTTGAACCACTGGGCGCCCAGCGATCCTGATGCGCCAACGATGACAACGACCATCAGGATTGTCCGCGTCCGCTTGTTGAGGCGTGGCCACGCCGGGTGCTTGTGCATGTATGACTCCAGGGAACCAACTGTTGATCGAACGACAGAGTCGCACGAAAGTGACCCGTCGCGTGTATCGCCGAATACGATGCCAGCCATTGGCCGGGTCGATGGCGATGAATTGTGCGGCGCGGATGAACCACTGCCGTTAAGCTTGTCGCACTGCGCTTGGAGCGCGTTGCAAACTGTCGTGCAGACCTTGAGGTCCGCCGCGTCTGGCAGGCCTGAAGGCCTGCACGACATCTGTTTTTGCAACGAGAGTCCTTATCAACAGGAGTGGCGATGCACAACCGGGGCGTTGTTCTTTCACTGGCGGCGGCGATCTCCACCGCGTTCGCGATCGGCCTGGCCGGCCAGGGCGCGGCTCCCGAGCGGCAGCTCGTGGCCCGCGCCGCCGACGCGCTCGGCGGCCGCGACCGCGTGATGATGCTCAAGACGCTGCAGATAGTCGGCTACGGTGAACTGGCGTACTTCAACGGTGGCAGCAACATCACCGGCGATCCGGGCGCCCCGCAGAAGTGGCAGAAGGTGCTCGAATACACCCGGACCATCGATCTCGAGCACTGGCGCACCCGTGTGCAGCAGCGCTTGAAGATGGATTTCGTCTTCGCGTCGACGGCCGGGCAGCTCGGGCTCAATCGGACCAGCGAGACGCTGGACGGCGACGTCGCGTACAACATCGGCGGCGGATTCCTCGCCGCGCCGCAGTCAGGGACGCCGCCGCCGCCGCAGCCGGCGGGAATGGCGGCGGCCCGCCAGCGCCGTGTCGAGCTGCTCGCCCATCCGGTCACGATCGTGCGCGCCGCGCTCGATCCGGCGAGCAAGCTGTCGAACCTCCGCAAACAGGGGAACCTGCAGCTGGTCGACGTCACCGTGCGTCAGGGCGACACGCTGACACTGGCGGTGGACGGGACGTCGAATCTTCCCGCCTGGGTCAGCTACGTCGGCCCGAATGCCAACCTCGGGGACGTCACGTATCGCACCGCCTTCGCCGGCTACGTGCCGGCGCAAGGGGTGCAGCTGCCGACCGGCTTTGCCACCACCATCGACTTCCGTAACGTCGTGCAGAGCAAACTCTACGTCGATCGCAACATCGTCGATGCGCCGATTGACGACCTGAGCGCGCCGGCGTCGCTGCGCCCGGCTGCGCCCGGTGCGCCCGGGGGCGGCAGCGCCAACCTGAAGCCGATCAAGGTGGCCGACCACGTGTGGTACATGAACGGCAACACGTTTTTCGAATTCGACGACCACCTGACAATGGTCGAGGCCAATCGTACCGATGCCGCGCTTCAGGCGATCCTGGAGGTTGCCAATGCACTCGTGCCTGGGAAACGGGTCACGCAGGTCATCCAGACGCACCACCACTTCGACCACAGCGTCGGCCTTCGCGCGGCGGTGGCTCAGGGTCTGACGATCATCTCCCGTCGCGGCAATGAGGGCATTTTCCGCGAGATGGCGACCCGGCCCGCGAAGCTGTTCCCGGACGCGCTGGGACGCAGCCCCAAGCCCTTGAAGTTCATCCCGGTCGACGATCATCTGAAGCTGAAGGACTCGACCAGCGAGATCGACATCTACCACATCGTCGGCAACTATCACATGGCGGACGGCGTCATCGTCCACGTCCCGGCGGCGAAGCTGCTCGTCGAGGCGGATCTGACGACACAGGACTGGGATTTCAACTGGTGGGGCGACAGCCTGATGAACAACATCGAGTATCGCAAGATCACAGTCGAGACGAATCTGGCCGTGCACGGCCAGAAGCCGTTTCCCCTCGCGGAGGTCGTCGCCGCAATCGAGCGGCAGGTGCGCAACGCGCAGGCCTTCTGCCGCCGTGCCGCCGACGCCCAGTTCTTCCAGCCGGGCTGCCCGATTCAGTACCAGCGGCCGCTGCCGCCGGTCGCGAATTGAGCGGCCTCGCCAACCGGTACAAATGCTCATGAAAGCGACGCGCGCTCTCGCCACGTTCGTGGTCCTCGCCGGGCTGGCCGCGACGGCGGTGGCCCAACAACGTTCGGCCGGACGTTCCACACCAGACGGGCCGCTCGCACTCGTTGGCGGGACGCTGATCGACGGCACGGGCGGCGCACCGATTCGCGACAGCATCGTCCTGATCCGCGGTGAACGCATCGAGAAGGTCGGCACGACCGAGTCGCTGCCGGTGCCGGTCGGCTACCGGCGTGTGTCCACCGAAGGGCTGACCGTGCTCCCCGGGTTGTGGGATCTGCACGTCCATCTGATGTACGGCGGCCATCCGGATTCGCGCCATTGGTTCGACGCCTACACGCCGCAGTTCGAGCGGGTGATCATGCCGGCGTCGGCCGAGCAGTTGCTGATGGCCGGCGTGACCACCGCGCGTGATCTCGCGGCGCCGGCGCTGCCCATCCTGGCGGTCAAGCGGCGCATCGCGAGCGGCCAGATCCCCGGGCCCGCGTTGTACGTCGCTGGCCCGGCGCTCACCAAAGGCGGCAACCCGAATGCCGTCCAGACGTTGAATGTCTCGGGGGCGGCCGATGCCAGGGCGAAGACCGGTCAATTGATCGACGCCGGCGTCGATTGGATCAAGATCATCAACGCCGAAGCGTTGACGCCCGAGGAAATGCGGGCGATTGTCGACGAGGCGCACGCCCGTGGCCGCAAGGTGGCAGCCCATGCCTTCAGCGACGCAGAGATCCGGCAGGGTCTCCTCGCCGGCGTCGACGATTTCCAGCATGTCCGCACCCAGATGCCGGAATACCCTCCGGATGTGGTGGCGCTGATCCGAGATCGCGTCAGAAGCGGGCCGCCGTTGTACTGGACCGTGACCGCCGGCGGCAACGGCCAGCTCAACGCCGCCTACCTCGCGTCGAACCCGGAATACCTGGACGACCCGGCGAATTTCATCGGCCTGCCGCAACCGATCGTCGACGATGTGCGCAAGGCCATCGCCGCCAGGACTCGGTCTGGCGGGCGCCGGGGCGGCCCGGCCCAGAGTCAGGAAGAGATCAACGCGATCGTCAAGCGGAAGGTGGCGCAGGTTCGCGACCTGGGCGTGCAGATCGTGTTCGGGACCGACGTCGGGAGCTGGGGTGAGGTCACCGGTCAGGCGGCGTGGATGGAGGCCGATCTGTGGGTCCACGAGCTCGGCATCGACGCGATGACGGTGATCCGGGGGATGACGCTCGACGCCGCGCGCATGATGGGTGCGGACCGCGAGTCAGGGTCGATTGCCGAAGGCAAGTTCGCGGACGTCATCGCCGTTCGCGGCGACCCGCTCCGGCACATCGACGTCCTGCGCGACCCCAGGATGGTGATCCGGCACGGACGGCGCTTCAGATAGGCCCGCGACGGCGCCACGTCCGGCAGTACAAGGTCCGCCGCGTGTGACGACCTCGAGTCGGTAGAAGTCGATGCCCTCTCAATTCGGCAACGCAAACACGAACAGATTGTTGGCGATCGCGGCGCCGCCGCGCCCGGCGCCTCGCGCCGCGCCCAGGCCGCCGCCGCCGCTGACGGCGATGTACTGCCGCCCGCCGATCGCATACGATGCCGGGTATCCGGTGACGGGCGAGCCGAGATTCACTTCCCACAGCACCTTGCCGCTGGCGGCGTCGAGCGCCCGGAAGCGCCCGCTCTGGTCACCGCCGAAGACGAGCCCGCCGGCGGTGGTCATCAGCGACGTGGTGTCGGCCGCCTGCTGATAGGTCCATCGCGTGGCCCCGGTCTCCACCGAGAACGCCTGCACCGTTCCGCGTTGCACGCCCCGCACCGGCGAGGGCGCCCCACGCATGGTGATGCCGTAGAGCGAGTCTGACGAGGGACGATCGAGCGTCGACGTGACGGTCGTGCAGCCGTTCTGAAGCGGGAAAAACATCGTGTTCGTGGTCGGGTCGTAGGCGCCTGACGGCCAGTTTCGGCCGCCATTGGTACCAGGACACACGAACCGCTCCTCCCCTTTGGCGCTGAAGATCACGTCCTGATTGACGGAGACCTTGCCGGTCGCCCCGTCGATGGCGCGCACGACGTTCTGCAGGACCGTCGGCCGCGCCCAGAGGAACTCTCCGGTCTTGGCGTCGAGCGTGTAGATGATCCCGGTCTTGCCGGGAATGCCGGTGATCACCTTCCGCCGCTCTCCGGCGCGCAGGCGCGGATTGACCCACTCGACGACGCTGCGATCCGGCGTCAGCGCGGTGGTCACGACCAGCCGCTCGAACGGATGATCGAGATCCCAGTGATCGACCAGATGCTGGTAGTACCAAACGATTTTGCCCGTCTCGGCGTCCAGCGCGAGGGTGCTGTTGTGATAGAGGTGCTCGCGGTCGTTGCCGGCCAGCAGGTACTTCGGTGCCGGTGACGTCACCGACGTGCCGATGAAAATCAGGTTCAGCTCGGGGTCGTAGCTCGGCACCATCCAGGTACCGACGTGTAGCCGCTGCTCGTACGGGATGTTGCCCCAGGACTCGTCGCCAGGCTCACCGGGCCTGGGAATCGTCCGCGTCCGCCAGAGCTCGCGCCCGGTCTTGGCGTCGTGGGCCGTAATCACGCAGGCGTCGGGCCCGCCTTCCGGCTCGCAGCCCCGCCCGGAAATGACCTTGCCGTTGGTAACGATGGGACCGGAGGTCTGCTGGGCGCCCGTCTGGTAGTCCAAGATCTTCGTCTCCCAGACCAGTTGCCCGGTCTGGGCGTTCAGCGCAAACGCGAAGTCGTCGGCGCTGGTGTCGATGATCAGGTTGTCGTAGATCGCGAGGTTGCGGTTGGTCGTCGGCGTGGGAAAGTACTTCGCGAGATCGTCGGGGAGCTGCCGGCGGTACTGCCACAGCAGATCGCCGGTGCGTGCATCGATCGCGTGGATCACGTCGAGCGGGTTCGGGAAGAACATCGTGCCGTTGTAGACCAGCGGCGTGCCTTCCTGCACCCCCGGCCCGAGGGCGCGGGACCACACCAGCGACAGATTGCGCACGTTGTTGCGAGTGATCTGGGTCAGGGGGCTGTGCCCCCACGCACTGAACGTGCGGCGCCACATCGGCCAGTCACCCGGACTCGGGTCCCTGAGCATCGCATCCGTCACCGGCGTGAACGTCGCGAGCGGGCCCTGCGGCGCTGTCGCCTCCGGTGGCGGTCCACTGGCGGGCGCCGCGCCTCCCTGTCGTCCAGGAGCATCCGGCACCTGCTGACCGCCTCGCCCAGCGCCTCGCCCTTGAGCGGCGGCGACCAGGAGCGCGCTGGCGATGATGGCCATCCCTGCAAACAGCTGTACGTGGTGCTTCATAATCCCTCGGCAACCAGGGCCTGCGAGCTTCGAATACGCACATGGTAGATCGAGCGCCGACTCTTCGCCATGACCGGCGAGCGTCATGACGGACGCGTCGCGGCCCGACATCATTGGCGGTCTTCGGACTATCCTTGGCGAGTGGCGCGCGGCGTGGACGCCGACGCGAGAATCTGAAGCAGGACCGCGGGAACCCCGCTGGCATCCCCGTCGAGCCATCGGGGAGAGCGCAGTGATACCGGAAATGAGGAGCCTATGCACCGCCTCTGTCTGATGGTGATCGCTCTGCTCGTGGCGGCTGCGGTCTCGAATGCTGCCGCTCAACCGGCCGCGCCGGGGATCGTCAGCTCGCCCTGCCCACCGCCCGATCCGGCGGCGGCGGACCGGCTGAAGCCGATCGACGATCTGTTCATGACTCCCGCCGCATCGCCGGAGGTCTTCTGGGCCGGCTTCGCCAGGCTTCAGGCCACCGTCCTGGCCGGGGACGCAGAACGCAACCGCGCGCAGCAGGCCGCCGACTGGCCGAACCTGTGTCGCTACAAGGCGGCGAACGCGGCGGTCGCCGCGGGCCCGCGCCCTCGCGCCGTGTTCATGGGCGACTCCATCACCGACAACTGGGTCCGCGGTGATCCGGCGCTGTTCGCCAACGGCATCGTCGATCGTGGCATCGGCGGCCAGACGTCCCCGCAGATGCTGGCCCGGTTCCGGCAGGACGTCGTGGCGCTGCGGCCGCGTGTGGTGCACATCATGGCTGGCACCAACGACGTTGCCGGCAATACCGGTCCGACGACGCTCGAGGATTACCAGCACCACATGCTGGCGATGATCGACCTCGCCCGCGCCAACGACATCGCCGTCGTGGTGGCCGCGATACCGCCGTCGCGGAAGCTGTTCTGGCGCGGCGATCTCGATCCACGCCCGCAGATTCGCCGGTTGAACGACTGGCTGCGTGGCCTCGCGTTCAGCCGCGGCCTCACGTTCGTCGACTACGGCATGGTTCTCGCCGATGCCGATGGTGGCATGCGCGCCGGGCTCGGCAACGACGGCGTCCACCCGAATCGGCTGGGTTACGCAGGCATGCGTCCACTGGCCGAGCGCGCCGTCGCCGAGGCCACCGAGCGCGCTGACGCACCCGCGGGTGCGGCCGTGACCGTGGCGCGCCGCGAAGCGCTCCTCCGGCAGGTCGCCGCCTCGGTCTCTGCGACGCGAGCGCGACCTCCGGGTACCGCTCAGCTCACGCCGCCCCCGACACCGTCCACGACGTCGCCCGCCTGGAACGCGGCGGAGCGGATCGCGCTCTGGCCGTCGGCGCCGCCAAACGGCAGGTTCGTGCCGGCGACGCTGCCCGCTGACTGGCCGGCGCCTTTCGTCGCCAACGTCGCCGCTCCCGAACTGCGGGTGTTCCCAGCGCCGCAGCCCAACGGCCACGCAGTGCTCGTCATCCCGGGCGGCGGCTATCAATTCGTGTCGGTGGAAAACGAGGGCGCCGACTTTGCCGCTCGCCTGAACGCGCGCGGCCACACGGTGTTCGTGCTGGTCTATCGCCTGCCGTCCGAAGGATGGCAGCGCGGCGAGGACGTGCCGCTGCAGGACGCGCAGCGCGCGATGCGTGTCATTCGAGCGAACGCCGCGCGCTGGAAGATCGAGGCGCGCACCCTGGCCGTGGTGGGCTTCTCCGCGGGCGGGCATCTCGCGGCGACGTTGTCCACCGGCTTCGCTGAGCCGGTCTACGGCGCGGTCGACGACGCGGATGCGGGGAGTGCCAGGCCGTTCGCGGCGGCGCTGATCTACCCGGTCGTCACGATGGCGGTGCCCGGTACGCACCCGACGTCGCGCGAGCTGCTGCTTGGACCGAATCCACTGCCGTCACAGATCGCACGGCGCTCCGCCGAGCTCCACGTCGGCCCGGAGACCCCGCCCCTCCTGCTCGTGCACGCGATCGACGACACCGCGGTGCCGGTCTCGAACAGTCTGAACCTGCTCGCCGCGATGCGGGCCGCGGACCGGCCGGTCGAGGCGCACTTCTTTCAGGAGGGCGGACACGCGTTTGCGTCGGGCTATCCGGATTCTCCGACCTCGTCGTGGATCGCCGTCTTCGACGCCTGGCTCGCTCGGCTCCGGGCCAAGTCGTAGCGCCGGCTACCTCTGGCGTCGGTCACCAGAGGAAGCCGGCGTCGGAGCGATCATCGGCTGCCGCGTGTCTCCGGGAACTGCTTGCGCTCCAGCGACCACTGCGCGTCCTTGCAGAGTCCGCAGTCCTCCCCGGCGAACCGCTTTGCGCTCTGCTCATCGCCGCGCAGCTGCCAGTTCAGCCAGCTCACCGCCACCGCGGCGGCGGCGCCGCCATTGGGTTCGTTGAACGTCCCGCCGTGGCCGACCGGCAGGTTGGCGATCGCCGCCGGCACGTGCGAGATGCGCTTGAAGTCGTCCATGCCGTTTTCGTAGGCGATGTCCTTGGGTCCGCCTTCGATGTAGATCACCGGCGTGTGCAAGGTCAGCAGCACCTCTTTGCCGACGCTGGTGCCGGTCATGGTGGTCGGCCCATTGTTGAGCATGCCGCTGTTGTGAATCACCAGCGTCTTCACCCGCGGATCTCTCGCGACCTGAAGCGCCTGGACGCCGCCGCAGCTCCAGCCCGAATACGCGATCTGTGCCGGATCGATGCGGCCGAAATACGGGCTGCCGGCACGCGTGTTCTCGGCCAGCGCCCAATCGACGGCGTCGGTCAGGTCCGACACCTGCGTGCGCGGCGCCGGGAGCTGACCCTGCGGCGCTGGCGGACGCGGCTCCCGCGGCGGCGCACCGGGGCCACTCAGGATGCGGCCGCTGGCGAGGACCAGATACCCGTGCGAGGCGATCTCGAGCAGGTGGAAGCGGCTGCTCGCGGCATCCTCCGAGCAGCCACCGTTGCCCCACGCCACGACGCCCAGCTTCGTCGTCCCGAGCGCCCCGAGGTCCTTCGGCCGGTAGACGACGTGACGCGGCAGCGTGGCGACTTCCTCTTTCATCGCGGCGAAGCGTCCGGTGCCTGGGGTATCGGGCCGCTTGTTGAGCTCGGCCTGCCGCTCGAGCGCCGCACGGTCGGGCTGCGGCGCGGCCGGCTGTTGCCCGGCCACCAGCGTGCCGACGGCGGCGGCGGCCACGGCGAGCGCCATCGGCAGCGAGAACAGAAGGGGTGACGGTCGGCGGGTTGTCATGATCGATTCCTCAACCTGGGTGGACGTTGTGAACAGAACGGGAGAAGTCAGACGTGGCGTCCTGCCGGTATTCTGTGACATCCAGCCGCTCCAGCACCACCCGCGTCGGGTCGAGCAGCCAGTTGAGCAGTGCCCCGATGAACAGCAGCGCGGCGAACCCGGTCGCCAGCGAGAAACCGTACTCGATCTGCCCGAACGCGTCGCTCACCGCGCCGATGGTCAGCGGCGCGAGCACCGCTGACGCGCACGTGAAGAAGAGAATCACGCCGGCGCCGGCGCCGTGTTCCGACTTCGGCAGACAGCTGATCCCCTTCGAGTTGATGGTGGGATAGATGATCGACATGAACAGTCCGGACAGCGGGAGCAGATACACCGCCCAGTTCACGCCGCCGGCGACGCTGGCGATGAAGCAGAGGAAGATGCAGCCGCTGAACAGGGCCAGCACCGACCGCCATTGGAAGCGAGTCAGCATCCAGGCGCCGAGGAACCGCCCGGCGGCGCGCAGCAGGAAGAAGATCGAGATGCTGTAGGTGGCCAGCGCGGCGGCCGGACCAGCGTAGCCCGCGAGCAGCGTCGGCAGCCACACGTAGACCGCCGCTTCGACACCGACGTAGAGAAACGCCCCGGCTGAGAACGCCAGCACGTACGGGCTCCGCATCGCGCGGCCAGTGCCGCTGAAGCCGCTGCCACCGGATGGCGTCCTCGTCTCCGGATACTTGACGACCAGCGCCAGCACGATCAACGCGACACAGATCGTGCCGGCGATCGCATACAGCCACGTCCACGACAGGCCGGCGGTCAGCAGCCGCGCCAGAATCGCCGGTCCGATGATCGCGCCGACGCCGAAGCAGCCTTCGGCCGTGTTCATGATCGACGTGTGCTGTGCGCCGGACGTCGAGATGTCGCCGATCAGCGCCAGGGCACCCGTCTTGAACACACCAATGGCGAGTCCGGACAGGCCCAGCATCACCGCGAAGAACAGGAAGGAGCTGCCCGCGGCGAGCAGGAAGCAGGCAGCCGCAAACAGCATCAGGCCGGCGACGATCGTGCGCCGCCGACCGAACCGGTCTGCCAGCTGGCCGAGCAGCAGGCCGGCCGCTGCGATACCCGCCATCGTCGCATACTGAAACGTGCCAGCCGCCGTCAGCGACAGCTGGAATGCCTTGATGATCTCCGGGATGATGAGGCCCACCGAATCGGTCGTCATGGCGAACATGGCGAACATCAGGTAGGTCAGCGTCTTGACCTTGGCCATGTTGCGCGACCCGTCGGCGATCGTCGGGGTCATACCCGCTCCTCCAGCGACGATTGCCATGCGACGACGCCATCGGGGCCCGCCCCGGGGCGCGAGCACGTGAGATCGGCGGACATGCCGGTCAGGTCGACCTCGAGCCGAGCGAACTCGGCGCCGTTCCTCCAGGCCAGGACCATCTGGCCAGCCGCCGGTGCGGCGGCGTGAAAGGTCCCCAGAAAAGCCGGGTGCGTGTTGCGGAGCCGCAGCAGCTCCAGCTGCGTCTGCACGATTGGCCGCTGCAGCGCCTGCTGCAGTTCCTCGCTCGTGTAGGCGTGGCGATTGACGTCGCGGCCGACCCCGGTGCGGCGCAGCCGCTCGATGTCGTTGCCGCCGGCCAGCAGGCCGACATAGTAGATCTGCGGAATGCCCGGCACGACGCACTGGACGGCGCGGGCGACGAGGTATTCCGCGTCACGACGGCCGAGCGCATCGTAGAACGTGCAGTTGATCTGCGACGAGTCGACGTTGCCCGCCGTGTCGCCGCTGGCGAGGCGGCTCTCGCCGCGGCTGCGCTGGTGAATCGTCTCGATGAGTGAATCGATGTGGTGCCGGTGGAGGAGTCCTGGGGCGTCCCGCCGTCGATCTGCGTCCACGTCCTTGACGCCGATGCCGTCGTGGGTGTCGAGGACGGTGACCGTGTTGCGAGGCCGGATCTCGAGCCAGCGCATCAGGGGCGACACGTCCCGCGTGTAGATCGCGTGCAGCAGCAGCGGCGGCAGCGCGAAGTCGTAGACCCAGTCGACCTGACGCGCCACCTCGATCTGATCGTGATGGTGCCCGTGGACCTCGACGAGCACCTCCATCTCGAGCGCGTGCGCCTGCGCCGTCAGATCGGCGATGAACGCCAACGTCTCGGGAATCATGAAGCAGCTCGTGCCGGCCTTCTTGATGGCGTGCCCGATGGCATCGAGCCGGATGGCCCGGATTCCGGCGCCATGCAATCGTGACAGCACCGCGGCGAGATACCGCCGCCCTTCGGGATGTTCGACGTCGATATCGATCTGGTCGCTCGTGAACGTGGTCCACAGCAGCGCCTGTTCTCCCGGTGCCGTCGTGTGCTTCGTGAAGGGCAGGGCCCGACGAGGGGTCTGCAGCACCGCCAGGTCCAGTTCCCGGGCGCCGTCGGGAAACACCCTGTGATATGTGAGAAAGAGGCCGGCAAACGGCGAGGCGCCGCCTCGCGCCTCGTAGTCCAGGAACTGCGGCGAGTGACGCGAGACGTGATTGACGATGACGTCGGCCATGACGTCGGTGCGCGCGGCGAGCGCGGCGACGTCCTCCCACGTGCCGAGCCGGGAGTCGACCTGCGTGTGATCGATCGGGTCGAATCCGGCGTCCGCACCGTCGATCGGATGGAAGAACGGCAGCACGTGGACGCCGCCGAACGCCCCGGCGAACGGACCCTCCAGCAGCCGCTGCAGGTCGCCGAACGTGCCGCCCGGGAGGCGGTCGGCGTAGGTGATCAATTGCGCCTGGTTCTTCATCGGGGCGGTGGGGAAGACGCCCCTCCGTGCGGATGGTAAACCCTGTCATCATTCGATTCGTGCAAATTATCGTCAAACCGGCAGATGCAGGCCGCGCCCGCCTCTCGACGGCGCATAATCGCGGCATGACACCCCGCTGGCTCCCGGGCGTGACGCTGTTCACCGCGATGACGTTGACGGTCTCCGCGCAGGCGCCCGCACCTGCCACCCCCGGCGCGCTGATCGCGGCCGCCAGCCCCGTCCCGTCCTTGCGTGTCGGCGCCGCCAGGGTGGACATCACCCCGTCGCCAGGGGAGCGGCCGGCGAACAGTCAGGGAATTCTCGATCCACTCTACGCGCGCGCGATCGTGCTGGAAAACGGCGCCTCGACTGCGGCGCTGATCACGATCGATGCCGGTGGCGTGCCCGATCCGCTCTGGCAGGCGGTGACCGGACGGATCGAAGCGGAACTGAAGATCCCGGCGGCCAGCGTCCTGTTGACGGCGACGCACACGCACAGTGCCGGCGGTCAGCGCGGTCCCGATTACGCCCGGAAGATCGTCGAGTCGGTGCGGCTCGCGCAGCAGCGCGTGACGCCGGCGCGACTGGGATACGGCACGGGCGTCTCCTACATCAACGTCAATCGCCAGATCATCGACCCGAAGACGAATCGCTGGTGGGAGGGGCCGAATCGCGAGGGCCCGTCCGACAAGACCGTCGCCGTGCTGGCATTCGAGCGCCAGGGCGGCGGGCCGATTGCCGTCTACTACAACTACGCCGTGCACGCGGTGATTGCCGGCCAGCTCGATCAGGTCAGCGGCGACATCCCGGGCGCCACGTCGCGGTACATCGAAGACTCATTCGATGACACCGTCGTGGCCCTCTGGTCGAGCGGCGCCGCCGGCGATCAGAATCCGATCTACTACCAGCAGACCTACGACCTTCGAGACCTCCGGACCAAAGAGTACGCCGCCCGCGGTGTCGACATCAGCAACGCCATGCCACCCGGCGGGGAAGGGCTGGACCGCCGCAATCCGACCGTCGCCCGGCTGATGAACCAGCAGCGGCAGATGGTCCTCTCGATGGGGCAGTTCCTCGGCGAGGAAGTGCTGCAGGTCAGGCGCCGCATCGAGCGCACCGACACCGCCGTGCCCCTCTCCGGCCGGGTCTCGACGATCAGTTGTCCCGGACGCGAGCGGACGAATCAGGGCCGCGCCGGGTTCGAAGGCACTTACAAGGAAAGCGGCCCGGTCGAGATCAGGCTCGGCCTCCTTCGCATCGGCGAGGTCATGATCGGGGCGGTGAACGCCGAGGTGTTCAACCCCATCGCGCAGCGGCTCAAGCGTGAGTCGCCGCACCCGGCGACGGTGCTGGCGACGCTGACGAACGGAGCGGCGCGTTCGGGCTACATCCCGGACGAAGCGTCCTTCGGCAAGCAGACGTTCGAGGTGTTGTCGTCGCGGCTGCAGCCGGGCTGCGCCGAATCAGCCATTGTCAACGGCATCCTGTCGCTGATCGACAGCGCGCGAGGGCGCCAATAGGACCCTCCAATCGGGACCGGAGACCGGAGCCTGCGATCGTCTGGCCCCGCGGCCGCAGCATGGGCACGTGATGACTCGATGCCGGTCCGCCTGTACCGCCGCCCTCGCGCTGTGCGTGCTCGTTTCGAGCCCGGCCGGTCAGACCGTCTATCCCACCGGCACGACCATCTACGACCCGGATCGGTCGTGGAACGGCTTCACGGTGCTCTCGCCACTCGGCACGCCGGCGGTGCTCGTGATTGACATGAACGGCACCGTGGTCAAGCGCTGGGAGGGTTTCAACAACTCCGCCGGCGGCCCGGCCCGCGTCCTGCCCGGGGGCATGGTCATGGCGGCACGCGGCGCGCGCCCGCCGCATCAGGAATCGCTCGAGCTGATCCGCCGCGACTTCGACGGGAAGGACCTCTGGCAGTTCTCGCGCGGTGAGCAGATCGCCACGCCCGAGGGCGGCATGACGTGGTCGGCGCGGCAGCACCACGACTGGCAGCTGGAGAGCTTTCCGGCCGGTTATTACTCGCCCGGGAACATCCCGGACGTCAACGGCGGCAACACGCTCATCCTCACGCATACCGATCGGCGGCAACCGGCGGTTGCCGATGTGGTGCTCGGCGACGATCGGATCATCGAGGTCTCGCCGCAAGGGGACATGGTCTGGGAGTGGGTGGCGAGCGACCACATCGACGAGATGGGGTTCGCGGCGGATGCCCGCCGGGCGATCAAGGCCGCGCGCGGCTTCAACCAGGCGCGGGGCAGATTCGACTGGCTGCATGTCAACGCGGCGACCTATGTCGGACCGAACCAGTGGTTCGATCAGGGCGACCGGCGCTTCGCGCCGAACAACGTCATCATCAGCAGCCGCGAAGCCAGCCTGCTGGCGATAGTCGGCCGCGACGGTCGGATCGTCTGGCAGATCGGTCCGGACTTCAGCGCGTCGAAGGAACTTCGGGCGATTCGGCAGATCATCGGCCAGCACCACGCGCATCTGATCCCCCAGGGGCTGCCGGGCGCCGGGAATCTGCTGGTCTTCGACAACGGCGGGTCCAGCGGGTACGGCTTCAACACGCCGATCGCGCCGGACGGCGTCGGCGCGTTGGCGCGCCCGACCTCGCGCGTGCTCGAGATCAATCCGGTGACGCTCGATCTGGTCTGGTCCTATACCAATCCCAGGTTCTTCAGCACGAACATCAGTGGCGCGCAGCGTGTGCCCAACGGCAATACGCTGATCACCGCCGGCGCGGGCGGGCGGATCTTCGAGGTCACCACCGCCGGCGCCATCGTCTGGGAGTACATGTTCCCGCTGTTTGCCGGCGCCGGCCCGAATCCGTCGAATGCCGTGTATCGGGCGTATCGCGTCCCGTACGACTGGATTCCCCAGGTGAGGAAGCCGGCCGAGCAGCGCGTGACACCGCCGCCGCCCGGTGAGTTCAAGCTGGCAGCAGGCGATCAGAAGACACGGTAACGTGTCGTGGAGGCAGCGATGAAACACGCGGTTCTCGTTACGGTAATAGCCACCACCATCGGGGTTGGGTTGATCGCGCAGGGCGCGGCGACCAGGGCGCTGCCGCTCGACAACCTGGGCCTGGAGCATCTCGACATCATCGTGCCCGACCCGGCGGCCGCGGCGCGGTTCTATGCCCGGGTCTTCAAGTCCGCGCTGCATCAGCAGCCCGTGCGCGACTCGCTGCGCTACTTCGTGCTGCTCGGTGATCTGCCTGCCGATCGACAGGTCGGCTACATCGCCATCGGCGCCGCGGGCCAGCGGCCGCCGGGAATTGGCCATTATTGCGTGCTGGCCACGGTCTACGACCGGGCGGGCATCGCAAGCGCGCTGCAGGGGGCCGGCTTCGGTGTCGCCGCCGCGGGGCCGACCGGCATGTGGCCCGATCCTGATCGCCTCGAACTGCAGCTCTTCCAACTGCCTGCCGGTCTGGTCACCGCGGCGGTCCCATCGCCGCTCCAGACCGAACGCGACGGACTGCTCGCGCCGCGCGGCGTCGATCACATGCTGCTGCGCGTCAGCAGTCTCGAGAAGTCGCTGCCGTACTACCGGATGATGTACGGTACGGCGGCCGAACGGCCACGCGACGCCAACGGGCGTGTCTGGTTTCACCTGGCCCGCAACACTCGTCTTGCGCTCGAAGAGGCGGCGCCGGGCCAGACGCCCTCGATCGCTCACTATGCGATCACGGTAGCGCCGTTCGACCGCGGTGCGTTCCAGGCACGCCTGCGCGAGCTGAAGGCCCGCGTGCTTCCGTCGCCGGATGAGCCCGACGTCGTCCGGTTCACCGACGATAACGGCATCGTCCTCGAAGTGAAGGCGGCGAGCTGATCTCTGACTTGCCCCAAACGGTGCGGCTGAAGCCGGACCCCACGTCCAACAACGCCAGGAGTGAACAGATGGGCAGAATGGTTCCAGGCGTATCGGCTCTGCTCGGCGTGCTCGCCGTGGCCGCCGTCGCGCTTCTCGCGGCCGGTGCCGCGCCGGCCGGCCAGGGGAGTCCGGCGCCGGCGGCGAATCCGGTCTCCGCCGCCGGCAAGGCCATCGCGGAAGCGGACTGCACAGCCGAGCGGTTGGGCGCGACGATTGCGCCCTCGGCCATCGGCGAGCCGGTGCGGAGTGTGACCCTGTCCGCGCCGTCGTGGGTCGAGCCGGCGAACGGCGTGCCGGCACATTGCCGTGTGAACGGCACGATGGCGCCGATCGACACCGCCAGCACCGCCAGGCCGATCAACTTCAGTGTCGTGCTGCCGGCGTCGTGGTCACGCCGTGCGGCTCAGCTCGGCGGCGGCGGCATGAACGGCGTCGTGCCCAATCTGACCGGCGGTGGACCGGGCGCTGCGGGGCCGACGCTGCTCGATCGCGGCTTTGCCGCCTATGGCAGCGACTCCGGCCACCAGGCCGTCTTCGGGGCGCGCGGCGGCCCGGGCCGCGGTGTGCCGCCTGGCGTCAACGTCTCGGACGACTGGACCCTCAACGATGAGGCGATCAGGAACCTCGGTTACGCGCAGATGAAGAAGACGCGCGACGCGGCGATGGTGATCATCGAGCGCGCCTACGGTGAGCGGCCGCGGTTCAACTATTGCATCGGGACGTCGCAGGGCGGCCGCGAGGCGTTGACCGTCGCACAACGGTACCCGGCCGACTACGACGGCGTTGCCGCGAACGTGCCGATCGTCGGCTTCTCGACCCTGATGCTGGCGCCGGAGTTGATCCGCATCCGCGAGAAGCCGCTGGCCAACTGGGTGACGCCGGCCAAGATCAACGCCATTCGCGGCGAATTCATGCGGCAGTGTGACGGACTCGACGGGCGCGCGGACGGCATCATCAACAGTTACCTGGCGTGCCGCGCGGTGTTCGATGTCACGCAGGGCGCGCGCGACCGGCGGCCGTGGGCGGCGAAGCGCTGTCCGGACAACGTCGATCCCAACCCCGGCGACACGACGGCCGCCGCGTGTCTCACCGACGGCCAGATCTCGACGCTGCAGTTCACTTACGCGCCGTACGCCTACGCCGCGCCGCTGGCGCACGGTGTGCGTCGGTTCGGGATGTGGGTGCCCAACACCGATCCCTCGGGCAGCGGCCTGATCCTGAACGCGCGCTTCCGGGGACAGGAAGGCGCCGCCGAGAGCGCGCCGATGCACTCGCATCTCGGTGTGCTGGGCGTGACCGGATTCCTGATGAAGAACCTGTCCGCGAACCCGCTCGACTATGTCGAAGGCGGCGCGGCCGCCGGCCGCCGCCAGGAGCTCTCCGCCATCCTCGACGGCACCAATCCCGACCTGTCGGCGTTTCAGAAGCGCGGCGGCAGGATGATCGTCACCATCGGCACCAACGACACGCTCGCCTCGCCTGGCGCACAGCTGGACTATTTCCAGTCCGTGCTCGATCGCATGGGCCGGGCGACCGTCGACGGCTTCGCGCGACTGTTCGTGATGCCGCAGACCGGCCATGGACTCTCCGGCACGAACTACACCGTGGACGGTGACGGGCAGACGATTCCGGCGTCGCCGATCCCGAACCGGTACGACCAGCTCGGACTGCTGTTCGACTGGGTCGAACACGGCGTGGCACCCGGCATGTCTGTGACGGTGACCGCCGGCGACAGAAGCCTTCCGCTGTGCTCGTATCCCTCGTATCCGCGCTACACGGGTGGTCCGGCCGGTGCCGCGAGTTCCTACGAATGCGCGGCCGCGAGGCCGTAAGGTGGACGGGATATCGCCGTCGCCGCACGCGTTCGGCAATCGTTTGCGTTACCATGCCGCGGCGTTCCATTTCATGGCTGTTTCCTGCCGATTTTTTGCTGAGGAGCCACGATGCGCGCAGCCCTGTTCGGCCTGAGTGTCCTGCTGCTGTCCTCACCCTCCGTGCTGGCCCAGCCGGCGACCACCCCCGCGGCGTGCGAGGCGTTGCAGAAGCTGCAGCTCGATGGCGTCGCGCTCACGGTTTCGAAGACCCAGTGGTTCACGGCTGGCGCGCCGCTCCCGGGTGGCCGCGCCGGTGGTCCCGCTCCGGCTGCGACGAACCTGCCCGCCTATTGCCGCCTCGATGGCGTGCTCGACCGGCGTACGGGCGTCCCGGCCGGAGCGACCTATAGCATCGGCTTCGCCCTCGCGCTTCCGGAGACGTGGAACGGGCGTTTCCTGATGCAGGGCGGCGGCGGCCTGAACGGCTCCGTCGGCAACCCGGTCGGCACCTCCGCCGCCGGCGATCGCTCCGCGCTCGCGCGCGGGTTCGCGGTCGTCAGTACCGACACCGGCCACACCGGAACGGGGGGCTTTGACGGCACCTTCCAGCAGGACCAGCAGGCGAGTCTCGACTTCGCCTACGCGGCCATCGGGCGTGTCGCGGAGCTGGCGAAGCGCGTGATCGCGCGGCACTACGGCAAGGCGCCTGACAAGTCTTACTTCGCCGGCTGTTCCACTGGCGGCCGCGAGGCGATGCTGATGACGCAACGCTATCCCTTGCTCTTCGACGGCGTCATTGCCGGCGCACCCGCCATGCGCACCAGCTACTCCGGCATCGGCGATCGCTGGGTGGCGACCACGCTCAACGAGGTGGCGCCGAAGAACGCGCAGGGGCAGCCGGTCACACGCGACGCGCTGACCGAGGCACAGAAACAGGGTGTCATCGACGGCATCGTCGCGGCGTGTGACGCCAGGGACGGTCTCGCGGACCGGCTGATCTTCGACGTGAAGGGCTGCGGCTTCGACCCGAAAACACTGGTGTGCGCGGGCGGCGCCAGCGATCGCTGCCTGTCACCGCAGCAGGCTGCCGTGCTGGAGAAGGCGTTTGCCGGGCCGAAGGATTCCCAGGGTCGGCAGGTGTATCCCGGCTTCGCGTGGGATACCGGTCTGGCGGCGACGCAGGGCCTTCCCGGCCTGCTGCATGGCGGCCAGGTGATCGGCGGCGCCGCCGGTTCGATCGGGATGGACGTCGATGCCGCCGTCCAGCGCGTCCAGAACGATCCCGGTGAGCCGCTGTCGACGACCGCGCGGTGGACGATGCTGAATACGTTCTCCGGCCGCGGCGGCAAGCTCCTGTTCTGGCACGGCGTGAGCGACCCGTGGTTCTCGGCGCTCGACACCGTCGACTACTACACCCGCATGACCCAGGCCAACGGCGGCGCCGAGCGGGTGCGCGACTGGAGCCGCCTGTTCCTCGTGCCGGGCGCGGGCCACTGCGGCGGCGGGCCGTCGCTCGACCGGTTCGACGCGCTCGATGCGATGGTGCGCTGGGTGGAGCAGGGCGCCCCACCGGAGAGCCTGACCGCGACTGGCGCCGCGTTCCCGGGACGGAGCCGCCCGCTGTGTGCGTATCCGCTGCACGCGCACTACAAGGGCCAGGGCAATCCGGAAGAGGCGAGCAACTTCGAGTGTCGGCCCTAGCGGCCGCTCGGCTTGTAGCCCTTCCAGACCCACTCGAACGCCTCCGGCATCGTCTGCATCTCGACGCTGCGTTCGACATGACCCGAGGCTTCGGAAAACACGAACTGGTACGGATAGCCCCTGGCCTTCAACGCGGCGGCCATGCGGTTGTTCGCAATCACCCAGTTGCGCATCTGTTCAACGGGTGAGGTTGCGCCGAGGTCGTTCTCACTCACGTGGAGCCAGATGCGCAGCGGCTTGCGCTCGGAGCTCGGGATGAACGTCTGGTGGAAATCCCACGCCCCGTTCGGCGCGGTGGCGTTGCGCTGAAGCGCGACGAACGTTCCCGAGTAGCTGATCACCCGCCGATACAGGTTCGGGTGCAGCCACGCCATCGTCAGGGCCGCCGCTGCGCCGGAGCTCTCGCCAAACGCCGCGCGCCCCTCCGGATCGGTCGTGAACGCCAGCTGATGGTCGCGCGTGATGCGCGGCAGCACCTCCGTTTCGACAAAGTTCAGGTAGCGATCCGAAACGGTGTCGTACTCGAGCGTACGCTGCCCGCCCGGACCCGGCGAGAGCAGGACGGCGGCGATGGGCGGGATGCGCTTCTCGTGGATCAGGTTGTCGAGCATCACCGGCATGAACGGCAGATCGGTGCGCGGCTTGCCATCGGCGGCGGCCGGGGCGTCTTCCGGGACAAACCAGCGTTCGTCCTGGACGACGATGAAGGGAGATGGCGTATTGGGAACATACCCGGCAGGAACGTAGACGGCGACCTGCCGTTGAAACGTCTGATGTTGCGGTGGCTCGACCGGGGCTGCCGGTGCCGATTCGCCGCGCGCGGCGCCCGGTCCACCGCCCCGCCCGACGGGCGCCGTTGGAAAGAGCCTGCTCTCCGCGGAGTTCATCGTGAAGCGGATGATCCGGCCCTTCGGCACGTCCGGCCTGGCCGTGAACGCCGGATCCGCGACGTAGGGTGGGGCAATCCGGAAGTTGCCATCCGTGTTCGGCCGCACCGGCACGAGCGGCGGCGCATTCGCGGCGCGGGCGGTGGTGACAGGGGTGGTCCCGCCGCGCTGCGCCACGGCGACGGTCATCGCCGTCACCGGAACGAAGCCGAGAACCACAACCGACGTGACCAGTTTCTGCAAGCTCATGGCACCCTCAACATTCACGAGAACCCGGTGGTCGCCTTCGCCGCCTCACGCGAGCTTCGTCTGCGTCTGTCCCGAACTCCAGGGCGTCACGGCAACGCGTAGGCGAGGATCTCACCCCCGTTGCTGCCACTGACGGCGAGCACGATGAACTGCTTGCCGTCGATCATGTAGGTCATCGGCGAGCCGGTCTGCTTCTCCGGCATGTCGACCGCGCCGGCGTCCTCGCCGGTCTGCTTGTCGTAGGCCCGCAGCAACGCGACGCGTTTGCCGGTCTCGTTGGTGTGGACTCCACCTTCGCCGGCAATCAGCAGGCTCTTCGTCGTCAGGGTGCCGATGAAGGTGCGACCCGGCTGCCCGAGTCGCGGCAGGTTCAGTCCTCGCAGCGCGGGATGGTTCCTGATGTCGTCCGGCGTCGACGAGTGCGTCTTCTGCCAGACGATGTCGCCGGTGTTCATGTTGTAGGCGGTGATCCGGTCGTAGGGTGGTTTGAGTAATGGCAGCCCCTGCACGGTTGTGCCCCGTCCGCCGCCGCCCTCGACGGCGGCGCCGCCACGACCGGCTCCCGTTGCCCGGCCGCGGCCCGGTCCGGCCGCGCCTGGAGGAGCAGCAGGCGGTGCCGCGTTCTGCGGGCCACCCGGGGGGGCGCCGGGTCCCGCGCCACGCGGGCCCGGGCCGGCGGCGCGGGCCTGTCCGCCGACGTACCCCATGTCGGATTGCTGCGGGTTCGCCGGCACCAGCCCGTTCACATAGATGCTCGTGTGCGAATGAATGTAGAGGTGATTGGTTTCCGGATCGAACGAGCCGCCCGGCCAGTTCGCGCCGCCGACGTCCGACGGCACCTGCAGCGTGCCCAGCGGTCCGTTCAGTGAGCTCAGCACCGGCGGCGTGAACAGCGGGCCCATCTTGTAGCGCTCCGCCACTTCCATCGCCTGCGCCTTCAGCTCGGGCGTCAGGTCGAGCAGGTCGTTCTCGGTGATGCCCTGCACGTCGAACGGTCTGGGCCTGGTCGGGAACGGCTGCGTCCGGCTGCTGCGCTCCTTCGGCGCATCCGACTGCGGGACGGGCCGCTCTTCGATCGGCCAGATCGGTTCGCCGGTCTCGCGATTGAAGACGAACAGGAATGCGTGCTTGGTGGGCTGCGCGATCGCCTTGATGGTGCGGCCGTTCATCGACATGTCGAACAGGATCGGGGCGCACGCCAGATCCCAGTCCCACACGTCGTGATGCACGGTCTGGTAATGCCACTTCCGGCGCCCGGTCTTGACGTCGAGCGCGAGCAGGCTGTCGGCGAAGAGCGTGTCGCCAGGGCGATTGCCGCCGTAGTAATCGCCGGTCGCCATTTCAACCGGCACGTAGACGAGTCCCAACTCGGGGTCCGCACTCATCTGCGCCCAGATCCCGGTGTTGCCGTTGTTCTCGGCGGAGTTCTCCAGCCAGGTGTCGTAGCCGAACTCGCCGCGCTGCGGAATGGTGTGAAAAATCCAGAGCCGCCTGCCGGTACGGGCATCGTAGCCGCGCACCATGCCTCGCGCGTTCCGCATCGTCCGCGGCGCGCCGCCCGGGCGGTGCGCAACGCCGACCACGATCACATCGCCGACGACAAGAGGGGTGGCGTTGAGGCCGAGTTCGGCGGTGTCGAGGTCGGCCTCCTGATCGGCTTCGAGCTTCAGGTCGACCGCGCCGTTCTTGCCGAACGCCGGTACGGGGCTGCCGGTCTTCGCGTCGAGCGCCAGCATCCGATAGCCTGGCGTGACGTAGATCACGCGCCGATCGGCGCCGTCGGCGCTGGCCCAATATGCCACGCCGCGGCCGGCGCCGTTCCGCGGCGCGTTCTGCCCGCGACGCCCCTCGTCCTCGGCGTGCATCCAGAGCATTTCGCCGGTCACGGCGTCCAGTGCGATGGCTGCCCGCCGCATGCCGGCGGTGGTATAGAGCACGCGGCCCACCAGCAGGGGCGTCGCCGAATACAGCGTGTCCGGCCGCGGTCCCAGGAAGTTGGTCTTCAGCTGCCAGGCGATTTCCAGTCGGTTGAAGTTGTCCTTGGTAATCTCATCGGCGGGCGAGTAGCGCTGGCTCGCCAGGTTGCCGCCGTAGGTCGGCCAGGTCGTCGTCGGGCCGCTGGTGGTCGCGGCCGGCCGCGCTGCTGGCGCGGTGGGCAGCACGGTGGCGGGCGGCGCGGTGGCGGGCGATGCCGTGCTGCGCGCCGGGGCTGCGGCCGCGCCTGGCGCCTCGGCGCCCGTCGATCGTCCGAACGTGATCCTGGCCAGCTGGGCACGATCGGTGGGCAGCGCCGTCGAACCGATCGGCATCGCCGCATGGCGCAGGAGGAACGCGAGTACGGCCCCGTATTCCGTCGCCGACAGACTGTTCGGGGCGGTCGGTGGCATCGACTCGAGCCGGTCGAGAAGTTGTCGCAGATCCTTGCCGGACCACGCCTCGACGAATGACGTGCCGGTGAGTGCCGGCGCCCGCTCGCGGCCGCCGAGATCGTCGCCGTGGCACGCGGCGCAGCCGGCGAAGTAGATCTTCTCGCCTGCCGCCGCCTGGTCCGCGGTGTAGACGCCAGATGCGGAGGACCGGGTCGGCGGCGATTGCGCGGTGAGCGTGGCGCACGTCAGGATGACAATTCCGCCGATCACGCGGCGCGGGTGACGCATCGATTGGTCTCCTGGTTTACCGGCCTCGACCGCCGCCCGGGGGGGTGGCCGCCGGCGGCGCGGCCGGGAGGCCGATGACCGGCTCCGGTTGCTCGGGTGCGCTCTCGCCTCGGCCGCGTCCGCCCGGGGCGGGCGCCGCGCCGCGACCCGGACCGGCGCCGCGCGCCGGCCGCTGCCATCCGTCCCGTGCCGGGCCGTCCTGAACCATGCGGGTGTCGGCGCTGACCAGATAGCCGCCCAGATACTGCTGCCCGGCGTTGCCGTAGTACTTGCCGTACTTGAGCGCCGCGTTCCGGACCTTGATCAGCGCATCCTGATAGCGCGGGTCGTTCTGCTGCCAGCCGGAGAAGGCGGAGAGGTCGTTGTTCCCGAAAATGACGACGTCGATGCCCGCGGTGGCGGCAATCTCTTCGGCGTTGGCCACCCCTTCGAGCGTTTCGATCATCACCGTCACCAGCATGTTGTCGTTGATCGTGGCCCGATAGTTGACCCCGGGCCAGACCTGACCGAACGATCCGCCGCCCGAGCTCCGGCGGCCGACTGGCGGATAGCGCGAGAAGCGCGCCGCGTCCCGGGCCTCGAGGGCATCGTCAACCGTCGGCACGATGATGCCGACGGCGCCGATATCCGTCGCCTTCTGGATGCTCGACTCGAGGGCGTCGGGCATGCGGACCATCGGCGCCGCCCCGACCCCGGGACAGGCGAGCATCATGCGCCGCACTTCGTCCCACGACATCGTGCTGTGCTGCATCTCGAACCAGATGAAGTCGAAGTGCTTGCCGACTTCGCAATACAGCTCCGGGTTGAAGCTCGAGACCGTGTAGCTGGTGACCTGCCGGTCCTGGAACAGCAGCTCCTTGGCCTTGTTGTAGAACGGCCGCGGCGTGGTCGGGCTCACCGAGGCCTTCACCTGCCAGCCCCAGCCGCGGGCATCGACCGGCGTCATCGCGATGGTGCCGGTGCCGCCGATCAACTGGCCCGGCGTGCCGCTTCCCCCCGCGCCGCCGGTCCGGCCGCCGCCTTGTCCGCGCGCTCCGGCGGGCGCCGGCGAGGTCGCCGTCTGGGCGTGCACCGCGTAGCCGACTCCGAAAGCGAGACTTGCTGCAACCACGACACGCATGATGCGCACAGGAAAACCTCTCATTGGATTCAGAGCATGTAAAGAAATCGATTGTGTTTGCGTACGTGGGGTCCGGCTTTAGCCGGACCCCACGTACGTGAACTATTCACACGCGTTCAAGCCGGACCAGGCCCGCCGCCTGGCCGGCCGTGGCTATTTCGCGCCGGCTCTCAGCTTCGACGCCGTCGCGCATTCGGTCATGACCGTGAAGTAGCGCTGCACCGCGGCGGCGCTGCCGACGAACGGATGGTCCTCGCCGGGTTCACGCTTCGCGGCGATCAGACGGGCTTTGGTGTAGGCGTTGTCGTACTCGCTGTGATTCGACAGGAGTACGGTCGCACCCGCAGCCGCGGCCGCCTTGGCGATTCGCTGCTGCGACTCGATGTATTCGTCCCAGCGCGCGGCGTTGGTGCCGAACGCGCCGGTCAGCGTGCCGCCCGAATACGCGACCATGATGGTCCGCCCCTGATCCTTGACGGGAAACACGTACGACAGCGTGCCTGGTGAATGTCCGGGCGTCGCGACGATGTCGAGTGTCGTGTCGCCGAGCGTGAGCTTCATGCCGGCGGGACCGACGACGACGTCGCGGGTCGGGACGCCGCCGGCTGCTGTCGCTGGCCGCTGCAGTGTCGCGTCCCAGTCGGGCGCGCCCATCACGACCTTGGCGCCGAATCTCTTTTGCAGTTCGGCCGCGCCCTGGTCGTGATCGCCGTGCGCATGGCTGATGACGACGTATTTGATGTCGCGGGGATCGAGGCCGAGGGTCGTCAGGCCGTTGATGATCTCGGGCTCGGTCGCCCAGGCGAAGTTTGTGTCGATGATGATCAGGCCGTCGCTCGTGCGCAGCGCCCACGACGAATGCTGTCGCGTGCCGAGCCAGTAGAAATTGTCGAAGACCTTGTACGGCGAGGCGTACCACGTCGCCCGATCCGGGGTGGCGGCGGGGCCCCGGCCTCCGGCCGCGCCGCGTCCGGCCGCGCCCGGTCCGCCGGCGCGCGCGACCGCCGGATTGGCGAGGCCCGGATTCGCGCCCGAGAAGCAGAGGTTCACGAATGTGGCGCGGTAGTCGAGTCCGGCCGCGGCCCTGGCCGTGCTGATGTGCGCGTCGATCTCGCTCGCGGGCGTCTGGGCCGACAGCGTGGTGCTCGCGAGCGCCGCCCCGAGCACGCCGCACAGTATTCGTCTGCCGTGCATGTATCCCCTCCCTGCGTATCGGACTGATCGCGGATTATAGGTGGACTCGTTGCATAATGTGCGAACTCTGGCGTGCTTTGAGCAGAATTTGATTTCGTGAGACCGGCCGATCCCGAGGAGTCGAGCATGCGTTCTGTCGTTGTCGCCTCGTGCTGTCTGGTCGCGACGGTGTTGGGTCTCGCCGCCCAGGTCCGGACCGGAGCGCTGAACATCTATTACATCGACACGGAAGGTGGGCAGTCGACGCTCTTCGTCGGTCCCGCCGGCGAGTCGCTGCTGGTGGATACCGGTAACGCCGGCGAGCGGGACCTCGGGCGCATCGTCGAGACGCTGCGCACCGCTGGCGTCGCGAAGATCGATCACCTGTGGACCACGCATTACCACGGCGACCACGTCGGCGCGCTGCTCGAAGTGGCCAGGCAGTTCCCCGTCGGGCACTTCTACGATCACGGCAAGCCGCACCCGAACGACCGCATCGTGTCCGCCCAGTTCCTCGCGGCCTACGAGGCGCTGAGCGCCGGCAGGCGCACCATCGTCAAGCCGGGCGACAAGGTGAAGATGACCGGCCTGGACATCACGGCGGTCGCCTCGGCGAACCAGTTCATCCGGACGGACCTGGCGGGCGGCCGCCGGCAGAACGAGTCGTGCGCCGGCGTGCAGCCGAAGGACGAGAGCGCGTACCCGGATCCGGATAACGGCGAGTCGGCCGGGTTCGTGCTCAGGTATGGACGGTTTCGCACGATCGATCTCGGCGATCTCACCTGGAACGGCGAGCTCGATCTGATGTGCCCGGCCAACCGGATCGGGACCGTCGATCTTTACCTGACCTCCCACCACGGGCTCGAGAAGTCCGGCTCGCCGGCGCTGGTGCGGGCGCTGCGGCCGCGCGTGGTCGTGATGAACAACGGCACCCGCAAGGGAGGGACGCCCGAGGTGTTCGCGGCCTTGCAGGAGACCGTCGGCATCGAGGACCTCTGGCAGCTCCACTGGTCGTACAACGCCGGCCTCGAGAACGCGCCGGCGCGGTTCATCGCGAATGTCGACGAGACTGCGACGATCGCCACCGTGCTCACGACGCCGCCGCCGACGCCGGGGGCGCCGCGGGCGGGCGGACCCGGCGGACCGGGGACTCCCGGCGCCGGCCCGGGACGGGGCGCTGGCGGTCCCGGAGCCGCCGCGCACACGCCGGCTTTTCTGTTGAAAGTGTCGGTGCAGCAGGACGGCAGCTTCACCGTCACCAACACGCGCAACGGTTTCCGCAAGACATATCCGCCGCGCTCGTAAGCGAACAGGACATCGATCATGAACCGACGGTCATTCATCGGGCTCAGCGGCGGCGCCATCTCGACCGGCATCACGTTTCGCCGGGGTCTGCCGTCGGCGCTCGCGCAAGGTGCGGCGCGGCCGACGACCGGCTCCACGGTCGAGACCACTGCCGGCAAGGTTCGCGGCTACGTCGAACAGGGGGTGCACGTCTTCAAAGGTGTGCCCTATGGCGCATCGACCGCCGGCGCCGCGCGCTTCCTGCCCCCCTCGACACCGCTTCCCTGGATCGGCGTGCGCGACGCGATCGCCTACGGCCCGCGCGCGCCCCAGCCGTTTCGCCGCATGGTGCCTGAAATCGGAGACGCGCTGGTCGGTCCTGGTCCCACCAGTGAGGAGTGTCTGCTCCTCAACGTCTGGACGCCAGGCCCGGCCCGCAACCGCCGCCGTCCCGTGATGGTCTGGCTGCATGGTGGTGGCTTTCGCACCGGCTCCGGCAATTCCGTGTTCTACGACGGCCGGGAACTGGCGCGGAAGCACGGCGCCGTCGTGGTGACGGTGACGCACCGGCTCAACGCGCTTGGATTTCTGTACCTCGCGGAAATCGGCGGGGAGAAGTTCAGCAGATCGGCCAACCTGGGCATGCAGGACATCGTCCTCGCGCTGGAATGGGTCCGCGACAACATCGATCAATTCGGCGGCAATCCGGGGAGCGTGACGGTCTTTGGCCAGTCCGGCGGCGGCGGCAAGACGGCGATCCTGACCGGCATGCCCGCGGCCAGGGGCCTCTTCCACCGCGCGATCATTCAAAGCACCTTGTGGGACACGGCGATTGAAGCGCTCGAACCACACGAGGCGTCCGCCGCGACCGAGCTCCTGCTCTCGCGCCTTGGGCTGGACGCGACCCGGCTCGACGAGCTCCAGCAGATGCCGACCGAGCGCCTGATGAGCGCCTTGACCGGCGCCGGCGGTGTGGCGTCAGGGCAAGGTGGAGTGAATGGCGGGCGGACGACGCCGGGCGGCGACATCTCGCTGCGATACGTGCCGGTCAAGGACGGACGGACGCTGACCGTCCACCCGTTTCATCCTGGCGCGTCGGAATTGTCCGCGACCGTGCCGATGATGTGCGGCTCGAACGAGACCGAGGGCGTGCCGTACCAGAACCCCGACGACCCGTTCTGGAAGTCCGAAATCGCCGACGACGGCGCGCTGCGCACGCAGGTCAAGAGCTCTCTTCGCGTCGACGATGCCGAGGCGGATCGCCTGATTGGGTTGTATCGATCGCACCGGCCGGGCGACGGCCGCGGCGATCTGGCGCTCATCATGGCGGCCGACAACTCGGCGCTGCGACTCTCGGCGTTTGCGATTGCGGAGCGCAAGGCGGCGCAGGGCAGGGCGCCTGTCTATATCTACATGTTCAAATGGCGATCGCCGGTCAACCACGGCAAGCTGCGATCGATGCACTGCATGGAGCTGCCGTTCGTCTTCGATCACGTGGACAACACGCCCTTCATGAACGGCGCCGGCAAGGATCGCTATGCCCTGGCCGAGGCGATGTCTGAGGCCTGGGTGTCGTTCGCACGAACTGGAAGCCCGAATCACAAAGGGCTGCCCGAATGGCCGGCGTTCGACAACACGAGGCGGGCGACGATGATGTTCGACACTGAATGTAAGGCCGTCAACGATCCGTACGGCGAGGAGCGGTTGGCGATGGAGGCAGTCAGAGCGCGGCAGGCCGCAGCCACGGCGCGCTAGAGACATGGCCGTGCGCGTCCTGCGCATCGAGCCGGCAGCCGGCCAAAAATAGAGGCGACGATCGAATAGACACCAACACGGCGTAGGGAACACGGCGCAGGGAACACGGCGCAGGGAACCCCACCTGGCAACCACGGCGCTCCAATTCACAACCAACAAGGAGACTTCAACGATGAAGATGAACAAGAAACCGTTGGCGGCGGCGATTGCGATCTTGTCGCTCAGCAGCTACGCGATCGCGCAGAAGGCCGCGGCGAACATGGGCTTTTTCGTGACGAGTGCGAACCCGAAAGGTGGCAACCTTGGCGGCCTGGCTGGTGCGGACGCTGTCTGCCAGTCGCTGGCGCAGGCGGCTGGCGCCGGCGGCAAGACCTGGCACGCCTACTTGAGCACGAGCACGGTCGATGCGAAGAGCCGGATCGGCAACGGCCCGTGGTACAACTTCAAGGGCGAGCTGATCGCGCAGAACGTCGCGGACCTGCACACGGCAGACAAGAACAAGATCTCGGCCGCGACCGCGCTCACAGAGAAGGGCACGGCGCCGAACTACCTCGCGGGCAACCCGCCAGCCGCGGCGGCGCAGCCGCTGCAGCACGACATCCTGACGGGCACGAACGAGGATGGCACGAAGAACGCCGATACGTGCAAGGATTGGACGGTCGCGGACGCGAGCGCGAAGGCGATGCTCGGTCATGCCGACCGCCTCGGACGTAATCCGGGCGTGAATTCATGGAACCAGATTCACGCCTCGCAGGGTTGTGGGCTCGAGCAGCTGGCACCGACCGGCGGCGTTGGCTTGCTGTACTGCTTCGCGACGAACTGAGAACCGGCGCCAGCAGGCTTGAAGAGCCAGCAAAAAACAGTGAAGTAGTGCGGACCTTTAGGTCTGCCGACACGGCAGGCCTGAAGGCCTGCACTACGACAGTCAACCGGCTTGGTGCCCTGCCTTACGCTTGATTTTTACCAGGCTCTGGAGGCCTGCACTACTTCGGTTTCTTCGCCGCTCAGCCGGCCAGGAATGCTCGCACGACCGCCAGCCAGACCTGCGGGTTGTCCTGGTGTGGGGTGTGGCCGGCGTCGGGAATCGTCAGAACCTCGATGTTCGGCAGCGTCGATTTGAGCCGCGCCTGCGTCTCCTTCGGGACCAGGTTGCTGTTGGCGCCGACGATGTAGAGCACGGGGGTCTTGAACTTCTTGACGTATTGCCACAGCTCAATCGGGCCGAGCCCCGCGGTGATGTCCGGATCGTACTTCCAGCCCACCCGGCCGTTCGGCAGCTTCTTGCTCTCGTACTTGACGCGATCGAGAAGCTCCGCCTCCTGCCCCGGCGTGCGGGTGCGGTTCCCCCGCAGCGACTTCAACAACTCCTCCTCGGACGCCCAGCCGTCAGTCTCCTGACCGATGCGCGAGGTCAGGGTTCGCGTCACCGACTCCGGCCGTTCCGGTCCCACGTCGTCGATAATCACCTTCCAGACGCGCTCCGGGTGCTGGCCGGCGTAGACCTGGACGACGCGGCCGCCCATCGAGTTTCCGTCGAGGACAATGTCCTTCAGATTGAGCTGCTCGATCAGCGAATGGAGATCGCGCGCGTGATCCTCGGCCGCGTACTCGCGCTTGGGGGACCAATCGGAGTCCCCGTGACCTCGGAGTGTCATCGCCACGACGTGATAGTCCTGCTGTAAGAACGGCGCCACCTTGTCGAAGCTGTGCCCGGTCCGGTTGATGCCGTGCAGCATGATGAACGGACGCTTGCCGGCATTGCCCCAGTCGACATAGTGAACCTTGCGTCCCTCACTGGTCGTGATGAACTTGTCTTGCGAGGTGGCGGCGGGTGCGACAGGCGGCGGGGTCGGCGCGGTGGCGCCGCCGCGGCCTTGTGCCGCCAGGGCAACGCGCCAGGGTCCTGCGGCCGCCATCGAACCGGCCGCGATGACGATGGCGATGGAGGATCGCGACAAAGACCAGGACGATCGCATGTGGGATGAGCGCGGCTGTGCTTGATTCATAAAAAGCCCTCGTGTCGGGTCAGTCAGCGAAGCCGGGTGGTCACGGTGCGGCTGATTCTAGCAGGCCGCGCGCGGGCTGGCGCGGCACCCCAATCCATCGACTCGCTCGAGTGGAGAGGCTGGAGAACCGCCGCGGGCCCGGCCGAGCCATTATGCCACCCCGCTGATGGCTGGCTGTCGATCCCCTCCTTGACCGTCCCGACCGGTGGCGCTAATGTGTGCGCGGATCCAACACATCCCGCCCGGCGCTCCACAGCGCACGGTTCCTGGAGGTCAGAAATGAGCGGCTCAGTCGATCGGCCCCGTCGCCTGCGGACGACCACGGCCAGTATCACCGGCATCATCCTCACTCTTCTTTCGCTGCCCCCCGCTGCATTCGCCGGTCAGCAGGAGGCGACCAGTCTCGTCGGGATCGTCACCGACGAGAGTGGCGCGGTGATTCCGGGCGTCACCGTCACGGCGTCGAGCCCGGCGCTGCAGGTGGGGTCGATGTCGACCGTCACTGATTCGCGCGGGGCCTACCGGCTCACGCCGCTGCCGATCGGGACCTTTGCCGTCGAATTCTCCCTCTCGGGCTTCCAGACGACGCGGCGGGAAGGGATCGTGCTGACCGCCGCCTTCGTGGCGAAGATCGACGCCGCCATGAAGGTCGGTACGCTGTCGGAAACGGTGACCGTGACCGGCGCCTCGCCGGTGGTGGACCCGGTCTCGACCGCTCCCACCACGGTGTTGACGAGAGAGACCCTGGACGTCCTGCCCAGCGGCCGCAACGGCGCGGTCTCGTTCATGGAGCAGGCGCCTGGCGTCCGCCCGCAGATCGACATCGGCGGCGACAGCATGACGAACCCGCCGGTGTTCCGGGCGTTCGGGCAGGAAAATCAGCCCTGGCAGCAGATCGAAGGCGTACTGGTCAGTGCCGCGAAGAACACGGCGCAGGGCGGCATCTACTGGGACTACAACATGGTCGAGGAGGCCAAGGTCGGGACCTTCGGGAGCGCCGCTGAAATCGGCACCCGCGGCATCGCCATCAACGGCATCCTGAAGTCCGGCGGCAATACGTTCCACGGCACCGGGTTCTTCGCCGCGCAGAGCGACTGGCTCCAGAGCAACAACATCGACGACGGTCTCCGGAGTCAAGGCATCGAGAACGGCGATGAACTGGTCTTCCGCAACGATGGTTCCGGCGACCTCGGCGGCCGCATCGTTCGCAACAAGCTCTGGTTCTATTTCACGGCGCGCAAACGGGCGCTCAAGGAGAACACGCTGGATTGCCTCCAGCCGAACGGTGCGGTCTGCTTCGGTACCGACCAGCAGGTGTTCAGCACGCAGAAGCTCTCCTGGCAGGTCAACCAGTCAAACCGGCTGGTCGGCTTCCATACCTATGCCAACAAGATCACGCTCGGCAGCGGGAGCGCGCTGACGTCGTGGGAGTCGCGCCAGGGCCTGCGGCTGCCCTCCCATGTGGAAAAGATCGAATGGCAGGCGGTGAAAGGGAACTCCATCGTCATCAGCCTGCTGGCGGCGGACATGCATTGGACGTCGCAGTTCAGGGGCTTCGGGTTCGGTCAGGTCCTCAAGACCGATTCGGTGCTTGGGACGACGACCGGCATGGTGGCGACCGACGGCGAAGATCCCGACGACTACAACCACCAGCCGTTCCGGGGCAGTGTGAGCTGGTACAAGCCGGACCTGTTCCTCGGCAGCCACGACATCAAGGTCGGCGGCGACGTCATGTGGCGCCGATCCGACCGGCCGCGGACCTCTCGATCCGAAACCTGGCGGGCGTCCCAGGAGTTCCTCAACGTCGACGTCCCCCAGAACGATGCGGGCAACTATCAGCTGCAGTTCCTCGCCGGCGTGCCCAACCGCCTGATTGCCTTCAACTACCCGACCACGCCGATCGACCTCCAGCACTATACGAGCCTCTACTTCCAGGACTCGTGGCGGGTGAACCGCCTGACGTTGAATCTCGGCGGACGGTACGCCTACGACAACGGCTTCGCGCCGGAGCAGTGCCGCGCCGCCGCTGAGGGGCCGGGGTCGGTCGCGTTTCCCGCGCAGTGTTTCCCGAAGGTCCAGATGAAGATCTTCCACTCGCTGGTGCCGCGCCTCCACGCCGCCTTCGATCTGACCGGCGACGGCAAGACCGTCGTCAAGGGCGGGTGGGGCCGCTTCATGTTCATGCGCTACACCGACCAGACCCAGCACGCGAACTGGAATCAGCCGGCGTCAGTCACCTACACCTGGCACGACCTGAACAACAACAAGGATTACGAGCCGGGTGAGGTCAATCTCGACCCGAACCTGGGCGATTACGTCACCACCAGCCAGTCGGGTGGCGGGGAGACGGTGCTCGGGGTGCCCAATCCGAATGAGAAACAGGGCGGCACCGACGAGTTCTCCGCCTCGATCGAGCGGGAGCTGATCCCGAACCTGGCGCTGCGGTTCACCGGCATCTATTCGAAGACGTTCAACTTCCAGCGGCTGCAGAACAACAAGCGGCCCTACGACATCTACACCATCCCGATCACCAACAAGGATCCGGGCCCGGACAACACCCTGGGAACCGCCGACGATCCGGGAACCTCGATCACCTACTACGATTTCCCCGCCGAGTACGCCGGCATCCGGTTCCAGGAGCCGATGCTGATCAACGACCCGAACGCCAATCAGCGGTTCAAGAGCTACGAGATCGCCTTGAGCCGGCGGCTCGCCAGCCGGTGGCAGTTCTACGCGTCGTATTCGTATACGTCCAAACGGGTGCCGTACACGTCGAACACCGGCGGCGGGTCGTTTCTCGCCATCAATACCTTCAACCCCAACTCCGAGATCAACAACGACGACAACACGAACGAGTGGCTGGGCCGGGCATCGGGCTCGTACGTGCTGCCCTACACCGTGACCGTTTCCGTCAACTACGAACACCGCAGCGGGAACCCGCAGCGCCGCACGGCGATCTTCAGGGGTGGGCGGCAGATCCCCCAGATCACGCTGCCGGTGGAACAGCTCGGCTCCGTCTGGCGGCTGCCCAACCTCAACATCGTGGACCTCAACGTCCAGAAGACGTTTCCCGTGCGCGGTGGGCACAATGTGACGGTGCGCATGAATATCTTCAACGCGCTCAACGCCAACACGATCACCGCCCGGACGATGACCTCGGGAGGGAATTTCGGGCGCACCACCGGCATCCTGCAGCCGCGCATTGCCGAGTTGGCGCTGTCGTACCGGTTCTGAAAGCACCTATTTATGGCCAATCATCGAATCGCCGATCGCCCCGCCGCCCCGCCACCGACACTGAGCCGCCGCGACCTGCTGCAGCGCGCGGTCGCGGGAAGCGCCGCCGTCCTGTCAGGCGCCTGGCCTGCCGTCGCGTTTGCTGCCCAGGCGCCGGCGGGCGGCAGAGGCCAGGGCGCGGCCTCTGGTCCGCCGTCCTTCAGCCGGCAGTTCGCGCGGTGGGTGACCCCGCTGCGATTCGAAGATCTGCCGCCCGCGGTGATCGACCGCGCCAAGGGCCTGACGCTGCACGGCCTGTCGTCCGCACTGCTCGGATCTCAGGCCGCCGGCGGCCGGGAAGCGGTCGCCTTCATCACCGAGGAAGAGGCCGGAGTCCGCAGCGGCGCCACCATCATGGTGAACGGCGGCAGGGTCACCAGGGGCGG
Source organism: Acidobacteriota bacterium (assembly GCA_039931615.1). Lineage (GTDB taxonomy): Bacteria > Acidobacteriota > Vicinamibacteria > Vicinamibacterales > CAVVIG01 > JAHFUI01. The sequence continues at coordinate 3,803 of JBDTRR010000006.1, read as the reverse complement.
CGCCGCCTTCGCCAACTCGGAAATGATGCTGGCCGGCGGGAAGTGGGACACCTTCCGCATGCTCACGCATCCCGGCACCAGCATCCTGCCTGCCGCGTTCGCCGCGGCGGAGACGGCCGGTGCGTCCGGCAAGGAGCTCATCGTCGGCCTCGCGGCCGGCTACGAGGTGATGGAGCGGATGGCCGCCGACTTCATTCCCACGGTGATGGCGCGCGGCTTCCACGCCGGCCCGGTGTTCGGCATTTTCGGCGCAGCGGTCGCGGCGGCGAAGATCATGCGCTTCACCGAGGACCAGGTGAATGCCGCGATCGGTCTGTGCGTGAACCTCGCGGGTGGCAACCTCGAAAGCGGCGGCCTGCGCGAAGGCGCGGCGGTCCGCAACGCGATGCTCGCCGTCGCCCTGGCGAAGCAGGGGAGCCGGGGCCGTGAGACGGCCCTGGAAGGGCGGGCCGGCTTCTATCACGCGTTTGCGGGCAACAACCGGGGACAGCTCACCTACAGCTTCGTCGGCGACACGCAAACCAGCCTGGACAAGATCACGGCCGGCCTCGGCCGGGAATGGCTGTTCCTGGAGACGCTCTATCGCATCTACTCGTTCCCCGGCTACAACATCGCCCACATCGACGTCACGGCGAAGCTGTGCGAAGAGCACAACATCACCTACGAGAACGTCGATCGTGTCGAGGCGGTGGTGAACTGGCTCGAGACCCAGTACCCCAGCCCGGCCTTCCCGACGCAGCGCGAAGACACCGGCGGCGAACCGCGGCGCGGCAGCACCCGCTTCTACACCGCCTACGGCGTCGTCAAGCGGAGTTTTCCCCTGCTCGGCAGCACGAACGATCCGCCTGAGGTGCTGGAGCTCATGAAGCGGGTCACCATCATCCCGTCCCACCAGATGACACTCTTCGGCCCGCGGATCACCATCTTCACCAAGGATGGGAAGAGCTACACGAAGCAGGGCACCGGCCGCGAGTTCATGTGGGACTTCAACGAGGAGGTACGCCGCATCCGCGAGGTGATTCCCGGACTGCCGATTCCGCCGCCGCAGTTCGAGGAGATGATCGCGACCTGCCGGGGGCTCGACACGCAGGCTCGGGCGGACACGCTCGTGCAGTTGACCGTGAAAAAATAAGGCAGTGGCCCCGCGGCACGTCTTGCGAGGCCGAGGCCTCTAGTCGAGGACGACGATGCCGACGCCGTTCTCGATGCGAATCGTGGTGGTGTACCGCTGGGAGAGCCGGGCGAGCGTCTCGAGAATGGTGACGGCCCGCGGCGACGCCGGTTTCCGCGGGATTCCTTTGCGAGTCGGCGGCAGGTCCACTCCCAGGTCGACGGGGTGCATCTGCAGCGCCTGCAAGGCGCCGGCCTCGAAGCTGGCCACCGCCACTGCGCCTTCCCATCGCTCTGCGGAGCCGGCCTCGGGACGACCGGCTGCCGGACGGCCCGGAATCCCCATCGCCAGGCTGTACATGTCGAGTCCGGCGTCGTAGGGGTCGGCCAACGGAGGCTGCCCCGGTTCCGGCTGAAACAGGAAGTCGCCCACGCTGTACAGAATGGCTCCGCCGTTGTAAATCTCGACCCCCCGCAAGCGATGCGGTCCGTGGCCGACGACCAGACCGGCACCGGCGTCAATCGCCCGGCGCGCGAAGTCTTCGAAGAATTCAGCCGGCCTGTCGCTGTCGTTGCTCGGCTCATGGCTGTGGACCGACAGCACGACGACTTCGGCGGTGGCGCGGGCGCGACCGATCTGCGCGAGGATCTCGTCGACGTCGCGAGCGTCCGGAACGAGATTCACCGCGGTCTGGACCCCCTTCTTGATGTTCGTGCCGAGCAGGGTGAACTGATCGCTGCCGGTTTCGCTGCCGCCTTGCAGCGCCGGCGCCGACCGCCGCAGTGTTTCGTAGGACCTGGCGTCGACGGTGACGTCGGCGGCATACCTGAGCGGGTTGATGCCGGGCCGGCCGTTGATGATCCCGCGGGTCGGAGTCGCCACCGACTCCGGAGACGATGAGATCGCCACTGCCAGCACGGCGATCTTGCGCGGCCCGCCGCCGGCGAAGACCGGGGCCCGCGCGTGGCCGAGGTCGCGTCCGCTGCCGGCCGGCATGAGACCCGACGCGGTCAGAATCTCGCTCGTCTCCATCATCCCTTCCGGGCCGTAGTCGGTCGCGTGGTTGTTGGCCTGGCCGACCAGATCGAATCCGAGCCCCTTGAGCTCCGCCGCTTCGCGCGTCGATCCGAACGTCCATCGCGGCTCGGTGCTGCCGCGGGCGGCGTTCGCGCGGTCGCCCGCGAGCAGGTTCATCTCGAGGTTGGTGATGGCCAGCGTGGCGCTGCGCACCACCGCGACAATCGCCTCGAACGCGGTATCTCTATCGGATCGCGCGACCGGGCGGTTGATCACGATGTCGCCGCCGGCGGCGATGGTCAGCCGGCCGGTCGGCGGGAGCACGAACGATTCGGCCGGCGGCACGCCTGGCGGCCGCCGGCACGAAGAGAACGGCGCCAGGCCGACCGCCAGCAGGATCGCCCCGCCCGTCCAGAATTTCTTCCGCGTCATCGAAATGCGCGCTGCACGAACCAGTACACCGACAGGCAGACGATGCCGGAAGAGACCGCCGATCGGATCCGGTTCTGCCACGCCGACGCGGCCAGATACAGCACCATCGGAAAGACGATGGCGACAAACAGGAGCTGGCCAAGCTCGACGCCGGCGTTGAAGGAAAAGAGCGACAGTGCCAGATTGCGGCGCGGCAGCTGCATCTGCCTGAGGACGGCCGCGAAGCCGAACCCGTGCACGAGCCCGAACAGAAAGGTGATGCGGCAGCGCTCGATCGCCCGCGATTGCCGCAGGTTCTCCGCCGCGACGTAGGCGATGCTCAGCGCGATCAGGCTTTCGGTCACCCGCGTCGGCAGGACCACCGCGTCGAACGTCGCCAGCGCCAGCGTGATGCTGTGCGCCACCGTGAACGAGGTGACGATCCTGATCAGCGAGCGGAAACCCGCCGTGGCGACCAGGAGAACGACCAGGAATGCGAGATGGTCGTAGCCGGTGAAGATGTGCTCGACGCCGAGCCGCAGAAAACTGCCAGCCGTTCTGAGGTAGGAGCCGCCGCTGGCGGTGTCGAATGTCGCGCTGGGCCGGCCGAGATCCAGGATGGCCTCATCGGTGGCGCCGCCGCCGGTGACGCTCAGCAGATGCCGGTGATCCGGCTGGGTGATGGTGTTGAGCGTCGACGTGATGTCGATGGTCGTGACGTCGCTGGCGAAACGGTACAGGAGATCGAGTCGCACCGTCGTCTCGTTGGCGAGCTGATAGCGCTCGACGGTCGTCTGGATCGGGACCCCGGCGCTGTGAACGGCAAAATGTGGTCCCACCGCAGCGACAATGCGCTCGATGGCATCGTCCAGCTCTGGATAGGAGATGCGATTGTCGCGGTTCTTGTCGAGGTCCGGCATCGAATGGAGGTCGAACAGGTTGATCGTGAGGGTCGCCCGGACGTCGCGCCCGCTGACGACGAGTGCGGACGAGCTCTGCGAAAACGGGTGCGCTCGCGCCGGCGTGGCCAGGCTCCCGAGCAGCCCCAGTGACAGCAGCACCGGGCCCGGCCGCAGCCGTCGCGGGCGGGACACGTTCGCTCTCCGCAGCGACAGGCGCGACAGGTTGCGCGTGATTCTCCAGAACGCCATTTGGTGTGCCACGAACGGGTCAGCGGGACATGATATCGGCGTCAGGGGAGTGTTCCTTCATTGTTGTGCCTCGATGATAATGTCCCCTTCCCACCACATTAGAAATGTCCCCT
>JBDTRR010000005.1:0-170076 GCA_039931615.1 Acidobacteriota bacterium | reverse complement strand
GGCTCTCGAACACCCGCTTGTTGACCAGGCGCAGATCGAGATCCTCGCAGAGCGCGTGCAGCGACGTGATCCGACCCTGCTTCTTGCGGACGTCGAGGAGCGAGGCGATCGCCCCTTCGCCGACGTTCTTGATCGCGGTCAGGCCGAAGCGGACGCCCTTGCCGGCATCGACCGTGAACCGGAGCTCGCTGTCGTTGATGTCGGCCGGCAGCAGCGGGATGCCGCGGTCGCGGCATTCGCCGAGGTAGAGCGCCAGCTTGTCGGCGTTCTGGGCCTCGATGGTCAGCAGCGCCGCGGCGAAGTGCCAGGGGTAGTTGGCTTTCAGATAGGCGGTCTGATACGCCAGCAGCGCGTAGGCGGTCGAGTGCGCCTTGGGAAAGCCATAGCCCGCGAAATGCGCCATCAGGTCGAAGATCGCCGCCGCCTTCTTCTCCTGAATCCCGTTGGCCCTGGCGCCCTCGACGAACTTGCCGCGCTGCTTCGCCATCACCTCCGGGTTCTTCTTCCCCATCGCCTTGCGGAGGAGATCGGCCTCGCCCAGCGTGAAGGCGCCGAGCTCCCGCGCAATCCGCATCACCTGTTCCTGATAGGCGATGACGCCGTAGGTCTCGCCGAGGATCGGCGCCAGCTGCGGCAGGTCGTACTTGACCTCGATCTTCCCCTGTTTGCGGGCAATGTAGTCGTCGACCATGCCGCTGCGCAGCGGCCCGGGGCGGTAGAGCGCGTTGAGGGCGATCAGGTCTTCGAGCGTGCCCGGCTTGGCCTTGCGCAGGATGTCGCGCATGCCGCTGCTCTCGAACTGGAACACCCCGTAGGTCTGCCCCTCCTGGAAGATCTGGTAGGTCTTCGCATCGTCCATCGGCAGGTTGCGGATGTCGAGCTGATCGCCGGTCGTCCGCTCGATCTCGGCCACCGCGTCGGTGATCAGCGTCAGCGTGCTGAGGCCGAGGAAGTCCATCTTCAGCAGGCCGACCCGCTCGATCTCCTTCATCGACCACTGGGTCACGATTTCGTCGTGGGCGCCCCGATAGAGTGGCGCGTACTCGGTGATCGCTTTCGGCGCGATGACCACCCCGGCGGCGTGCACCGAGGCGTGCCGGGTCATCCCCTCGAGCCGCCGCGCCACCGCCAGCAGCTCCTTCACCTTCGGGTCGTTCTGCTCCATCAACCGCAGCGGCTCGCTCTCCTCGAGCGCTTTCGCGAGCGTCATGTCGAGCGCCGGCGGAATCTGCTTCGCGACCTTGTCGACATCGGCGTACGGCATTTCCAGGACCCGGCCGACGTCGCGCACCACCGCCTTCGCCTTCATCGTCCCGAAGGTGATGATCTGGGCGACGTTTTCGCGGCCGTACTTCCGCGTCACGTACTCGATGACCTCGCCCCGCCGCCGTTCGCAGAAATCGATGTCGATGTCGGGCATCGAGATGCGCTCCGGGTTGAGGAAGCGCTCGAAGATCAGGTTGAAGTTCAGCGGATCGACGTCGGTGATGCGCAGGCAGTAGGCGACCAGACTGCCCGCCGCCGAGCCGCGGCCGGGACCGACCGGAATGCCCTGCTCGCGCGCGTAGCGGATGAAGTCCCACACGATCAGGAAGTACCCGGGGTACTTCATCTGCTTGATCATGTCGATCTCGTACGACAGCCGGCGCTCGTACTCGTCGATGGTGTGGCCGAGCGTGCCGGCCGCCGCCAGCTGCTGCAGCCGCGGCAGGCGGTCCGCGAACCCGGCGCGGCTCATGTGCTCGAAGTAGTCGTCGAGCGTGAAGCCGGCCGGGACGTCGAAGTTCGGCAGGAAGTTCTCGCCCTCGGGGATGACCACGTTGCAGCGCTCGGCAATCCGCATCGTGTTGCTCAGCGCGTCCGGGAAGTCCTTGAAGACCTCGGCCATCTCCTGCGGCGTCTTCAGGAAGAACTGCTTGGCGTCGTAGCGCAGCCGCTTCGGATCGCTGAACGCCTTGCCGGTGCCGATGCACAGCAGGACGTCGTGGGGGTGGGCGTCGCCCTCGCGCAGGTAGTGCACGTCGTTGGTGCAGACCAGCGGCAGGCCGAGGTCGCGCGCGATCGCCGGCAAACCGCCGTTGACCACCCGCTGATCCTCGATGCCATGCCACTGCATCTCGAGAAAGAAGCGGTCGCGCCCGAGGATGTCACGATAGGCGCCGGCCGCCTCGATCGCTTTCTTCTCCTGCTGGTGCGACAGCCCCTCGGCCACCTCGCCCTTGAGGCAGCTGCTCAGGCCGATCAGCCCGGCGGCGTGCTGCGCCAGCAGTTCCTTGTCGATGCGCGGCTTGTAGTAGAAGCCCTCGGTGTAGCCGGCCGAGACCAGCCTGATCAGGTTGTGATAGCCCTCGTTGGTTTCCGCCAGCAGCACCAGGTGGTTGGCGGTCTCGCCGGGATTGCCGTTCTTCGCGTGCCGGCTGCCCGGCGCGACATAGACCTCGCAGCCGAGGATCGGCTTCACCCCCCGCTGCCGCGCGTGATCGTGAAAGATCACCGACGAGAACAGGTTGCCGTGCTCGGTCACCGCCACCGCCGGCATCTTCAGCGCCGCCGCCTGATCGAGCAGCTCGTCGATCCGGCATGCCCCGTCGAGCAGCGAATACTCGGTGTGGAGGTGAAGGTGGACGAACTCAGACATCCAGCACCTGGGTGTCCTCTTGAATCTGAGGAGGTGAGGAGGTGAGGAGGTAAGGATGTCGGGAGGTGAGGAGGCAAGGATGTCGGGAGGTGAGGAGGTAACGATGTCGGGAGGTGAGGAGGCAAGGATGTGCGATCATCGTCATTCCCATTCTATGGTCGACGGCGGCTTCGAGCTGATGTCATAGACGACGCGGTTGATGCCTTTGGCTTCGTTGACGATCCGCGACGAAATGCGCGCCAGCAGCTCGTGCGGCAGCCGCGCCCAGTCGGCGGTCATGCCGTCGCGGCTCTCGACGGCGCGGATCGCGATCGTGTACTCATAGGTCCGCGCATCGCCCATCACGCCGACGCTCTGGATCGGCAGCAGCACGGCGAAGCTCTGCCACAGCCGCGTGTACCAGCCCTCGCGCCTGACCTCCTCCGCGACGATGGCGTCGGCGCGACGCAGCAGATCGAGACGCGCCGGCGTCACCGCGCCGAGGATCCGGACCGCCAGTCCCGGTCCGGGGAACGGCTGCCGGATGACGAACTCCTCGTCCAGCCCGAGCTTGCGCCCCACCGCGCGCACCTCGTCCTTGAACAGCTCGCGGAGCGGTTCGACCAGCTTCATCCGCATCCGCTCGGGCAGCCCGCCGACATTGTGATGGCTCTTGATCAACGCCGACTGGCCGACGATTGTCACCGACTCGATGACGTCCGGATACAACGTGCCCTGGGCGAGAAATGCGACGTCGCCGAGCTTGGCGGCCTCGACCTCGAACACGTCGATGAAGGTCGCCCCGATGATTTTCCGTTTCTGCTCCGGGTCGGTGATGCCGGCAAGCCGATCCAGGAACAACGCGGCAGCATCGACGAAGATCAGCGGCAGCTGCAGCCGCTCGAACCGCTTTTGGATCTGCGCCGCCTCGTCGATCCGCAGGACGCCGTTGTCGACGAAGATGCAGGTCAGCTGATCGCCGATCGCCTGGTGCAGGATCAGCGCCGCGACGGTCGAGTCGACGCCGCCGCTCAGCGCACAGACCACCCGGCCGCCGCCGACCTGCGCCCGGATCTTCGCCGTCGCCTCGTCGACAAACGACGCCATCGTCCAGTCGCCGCGGCACCCGCAGATCCGATAGGCGAAGTTGCGCAGGATCTCCAGGCCGCTGTCGGTGTGCGCGACTTCGGGATGAAACAGGATCGCGTAGAGGGCGCGGGCCGGATCGGACATCGCGGCGATCGGCGCGTTGGCGCTGGTCGCGACGACCTGGAACCCGGGCGGCGCGGCCGCCACGAGATCGCCGTGGCTCGCCCACACGCGGATGGCCGGCGGGACGTCGACGAACAGCGCCGCCGGATCGGCGTGTGCGGATCCGGCCTCACCCGCCCGGCTGCCGGCCGGGGGCGCCGGGTCCCTGCCGTTGCCGCCGCCGATCGTGACCGTCGCGTGGCCGTATTCGCGCTGCGGGGCCGGAGCCACCGTCCCCCCGAGCGAATGCGCCATCAGCTGCATGCCGTAGCAGATGCCGAGCACCGGCGTGCCGATCGTAAAAAGCGCCGGATCGCAGGCCGGCGCCCCCTCGTCGGACACGCTCTTGGGACCGCCCGACAGGATGACGCCGGCTGGACGCCGGGCCCGAATCGTCTCGGCGGGCGTGTCCGGGGGCCAGATCTCCGAATAAACGGAGAGCTCGCGCAGCCGACGCGCGATCAACTGCGTGTACTGAGAGCCGAAATCGAGGACGACGAGTATTTGGTGAGCCACTGGGGGGAGCAGGATTGGGGCTATTATAGCGGGGTGAGGATGCGCAGGACCACAAGATGTTGTAGTGCACTTGCCCTCACACTCGCGGGTTGGGGTGCGTCCGGCGTGGCGCTGCACGCGCAAGCGGTCGAACAACCGGCCGCATCAGCGCCTGGCAAAGGGACTCCTGGCGAGGGCGTACCTGCGCGGGGGCAGCCGGCCAGGACGGCGCCGACCAGGCCGTCGGCGACCAAACCCAGCCCGATGTCGCCGTACCCCGCCGAAGAGCGCTGGAAGCTGGCGCTGAACAACGCCGTGCTGGCGCAGGCACCGCCCGCCTATGACGGCCCGGACGGCTTTTTTCCAATCCAGGGCGACCGCATCGTCGCCTATGACCTGCGTCGCGGCGTCCAGCGGTGGCTGGTGCCGGCGCGACCTCTCTCTGCGCCCGCGATCGGCGGCGGCCTGCTGTTTCTCGAGCAGAACGGCACCCTCTCGGCCCTGCACGTCGCGGATGGGTCGGTCGCCTGGACGATGCCGCTGACGGACACGCTCAGCGTGCCTCTCGTACTGGACCACGGCCGTCTGGTGGCGGCCACGGCGACGGCGATTCTGCTGTTCAGTGCCGAAGACGGCCTCTTGCAGTGGCGCCGCGAGATCGACGCCAGGCCGCATCAGAGGCCGTCGCTCGGCGCCGACCACGTCTATGTGCCGGTGGCCGACGGCCGTGTCCTGGCGCTGCGTGCCGACAACGGCGAGATGGTGTGGGAGCGGCGGCTGCCCGGGGCGCCCAACGAGATCCTGGTGTCGGAGTCGCAGCTCTTCGTCGGATCGAACGACAACTACCTGTACTGTCTGAATGCCGGAGACGGGGTGATGCGTTGGCGTTCCCCCAGAACCGGCTCGGACGTGGTCAGCCGGCCGGCCGTCGATGATGATCACGTCTACTTCATCTCGCTCGACAACGTCCTGCGCGCGCTGAATCGCCGCAACGGCGTTCAGCAGTGGAAGAAGGGGCTGACGTTCCGCCCAGCGTGGAGTCCGATAGTCGGCGCCGATACCGTGCTGGTGACCAGCATTCAGGGACCGCTGTTTGCCTTCTACCGGAAGGATGGGGCGGCGGCGGGCCAGATGGAGACCGGCGCTGATCAGATCGGCGCACCGCCGTACGCCTTCCCGTCCGACGACGCTCTCGGGCCGATCATCGTTGTGGTGACGTCCAACCGGAAGGCCGGCGCGACGATCACGGCGTCGAGCCGCCGGATTGAACCACAGCTGGTGCCGCTCGGCACACTGCCTGGACTGGTCCCCGCACCGCGTCCGCCGGCGCAGCCCGGGGAGACGCCGCCCGCCGATCTCGCACCTCCAACCGAGTCGGATCCATCGGTGCCAGCCCCGCCTCGCAACGAGAAGGGGTAGTCGGGAGGACCAAGGACCAAGGACCAAGAACCAAGGACCAGATCAGCGCCGACCGTCAGACGGGATGGTCCAGCAGCGCGGTCGCCCGCACGCCGTTCCGATCGCTCACGCGTCCGACCTGTGCGACGTGGCGATGATACAGGGCGGCATACGCGGCGAGCGCCGTCAGTCCGATGTACTCGAAGACCAGACCGCGAAGAAGGAGCGCCGCCAGCTGCAGCGGGAAGACGGCGAGGCCGACCAGCGGCACGAACGCGATCAGTCCGACGCCCGACCACGCCAGCGCTGAGGCGAGCGTCGCGGCCAGCACCAGGGCGAGGACGACGCCGAAGATGCCGGCCACCTCGCGGAACCGGAGCCGGACGAATTGCGCGACCGCGCCGCAGGCGGCGACGAGGCTGACGTCCTCGCACGCCATGGCGAGTTGCAGCAGCAGATACACCCAGTTGATCAGGGTGATCCAGACGGCGAGCAGGATGGCGGCCAGCGCCGCGATGATGGTCCAGCCGATGATCAGGAAGCGGCCGCCGCCCGCGGTCCGGTAGCCATAGGTCGCGAAGACGAGATAGGCGGCGCCCGAGGTGGCGTACACCGCCATCAGCGTCAGCCCGAGCAGCAGGTAGCGGCGGAACAGCCGGCGGCAGCCATTGGTGAAGCGCTCGACCGAGAACCGCGAGCAACGGAGGGTGGCCTGGTAGGTCAGCGGTTCGCGCTCGACCGGGCCGGCGGCCGCTTCGGCGGCGAGCAGCACCTCCACCGTGCCCGCCTTGACCAGAAACATCAGCATCGATCCGCCCAGGAGCACGATGCTGAACGCGGTCATGAACGCGACCAGCGCCACCGGTTCGGACGTCAGCGCTCCGGCAATCGTCGTGAACATCTCGCGCAGGCTGCCGCGCAGCAGCTCCGCCAGGTCGCCGCCGGCCAGGGCCGCGACCAGGATCCCGGCGCCGACTATCGGTACCGCCAGGAGGACCTGGAAGGTCGTCTGCGCGAGAAACTGAATGGCGATGACCGGCCAGTTGGCTGCGGCGAGAAGCGCGCCGCGTTTGAGCAGGAGCTTGAGGTTCAAGTCGCTGACTGATTGTATGCTGTCTTGATGACCCGCGACGCGTCAGGCTTCACGCTGCGAGTGTCGGGGCAGGCGCGAAACGCGGCACCGGCAGCCGGGCGCCGAAGCGGTTTGTGATGCACACCACGTGGCGCCTCGCACGGGCCGGACTCGCCGCGGCGGTCGTCGTCGCCGCCGCCGGTTGGGCGGCCGAGCGCGTCCGCTTCGGCGTCTCGGATCAGGACGCGGTGGCGCGGATCGCCGGAGCGCTGCGCCAGCGCGTCGCCGCGAGCGCCGACAGCCTCGGCCGGATTGCGGAGCGGGTGGTCTCGGATCGCACCCTGATCGACTCCGCGCTCAACCCGTCCGGCGGTCAGGTTCCGGCGGCCCGTCTGTTCGAGGCGGTCGAGGGGGCGCTCACCGCGGAAGAAGCAAACGGGACGGGTATCACGGTCTACGACCCCGGCGCCATGCCGATCGCCTGGGCCGGACGCACCTCGAATCTGTTCAAGGAACGGATCACGGGCCCGGCCGCGGTCTTCGTCGAGCCCGGCGCGCTCGGACCGCGGCTGGTGCGCATCGAGCCGGTTCCCGAGCGCAACCGGCGCTCGGGCCGGCGGGCCACGGTGGTGGTCGAGCAGCAGCTCGGCGCGGTGATCAGCGCACCCGGCGGCACCGACACCTTCATCCTGGGGGACACGCTCGTCCCGGTCGCCCTGCGCGTCCGGATCGGCGATGTCGCGCCCCAGGGCGCCTTTACGTTCGTCATCCCCTCGCCCGGCGGCGGCCCGCTGGTCGACGCCGAGGTGTCGCCGGCCGAGCTGGCCGCGGCGCGCCGCCGCTGGCGGGCCGGCACGTGGGCGGCCGTGCTATCGGTGGTCGGTGTCACGCTGCTGTTGTGCGCCGCGCCGCTCGTCGCGCGGCGCCGGCGCGCCCGCACGACGCGCGCGTTCGTCGCGGCCAGCGCCGGCCTGATCGTCGCCGTGGTGATCGCGCGGGTGATCTTCTGGTTCGCGGTGTCGCCGGTGCCGGATGGCCGCCCGCTGACGTCGCCGCTCGATCTACTGCTGACCGCGCTGGCGCTGACCGCGATCGTCTGGGTGGCGCTCGACGGCATCGAGCGGTGGCGGCTGGTCGGCCGGCGGCCGCGCCGGCTGGTGGGGACCGCCGAGGTCGCGATCTGGACCGTCCTGGCCTACGCCGCGGCCGGCATCGCGGTGACGGCGATGGTCTGGGTCTACGAGCAGGTGTTGGAGCAGGTCTCACAAACGCCGCTCGATCTCGTGCAGTTTTCGCTGCTGTCGCTGCACCCGCTCAACGGCGCGCGTCTGGCGCTCGACTTCGGCCTCGTCCTGCTCCATGCCGGCGTGATCTGGAGTGCGGTGATCGTCACCCGGCTGCCAAGCGTCTGGCGGACCAGGCGGGCGTTCACGCCGAGGCTCGCGGCGGCGGCCTGGATCGCCGGCGTGGTGGTGGCGGTGGCGCTGCTGCCGTCCGATGATCCGGCGCGGCCGGTGGCGCCGCTGCTCGTCGCGGTCGCCGCCGTCGGCGGCGGGTCGATTGCCCTCTCCACGCTGCGGCGCCGGGCACGGCGGGCACCCCAGTCCGCCCGGCTGGTCGCGCTGTTCCTGGCCCTGCTGGTGCCGGCGCTGGCGATTTATCCCTCGATGCTCACGTTCACGACCGCCGCCAAGGAGCGGCTGGTGGCGACGCAGTACGCGCCCCTGGCGGCCAGTCAGCGCCAGGACCTGCAGGACGCGCTGTACTCGACGCTCGGCGAGGTCGACTCGCACCCGAACCTGCCCGAGCTCGTCGACCGGTCGCAGGACGCGACCGCACCCAGCCCCGATCGCGCGTATGGCGTGTGGTGGGAAACGGAGCTGCGCACCTATCGCTTGACGTCCGCGGTGGAGCTGTACGGTGCCAACGGACGGCTGGTCAGCCGGTTCGCCCTCAACCTGCCGGAGTACGCCTCCGCCGTCCACGAGCCGACCGGATGCGATTGGGAGGTGCTCGATGAAGTGCTGCCGTTCGGCTCGAGCCAGCGCCACGTCCTCCGCGCCAGCCGGGGGATCTGCGAACGGGGACGGGTGGCCGGAGCCATCGTCGTCAGCGTGATGCTCGACTACCGGACGCTGCCTTTCATCGAGGCGCAGAGTCCGTACCTCGAATCGCTGCAACCGGACCGGCAGAAGGTCGGCGAAGGCGCGGTCGGCCGGGACGTCGAGTTCGTCGTCTACGGGTGGAGCCGGGCGCCGATCTACGCCTCCGGCACCAGTGTGTGGTCGCTGCCCGATCCGGTGTTTCAGCGGATGGTCGCGTCGCGCGAGCCGTTCTGGGAGACGACCGCGCGCGGCCCGGTCAATTTCCGCGTCTTCTTCATGAGCGACCGCGGCGGGATCTATGCGCTCGGCTACCCGGTCATCACACCGTTCGGCCACCTGATGAGCGTCGCCGAACTGATCTTTCTGGCCGGCGTCCTCTACGTCGCGCTGGTCCTCGGGGCGGCGCTGATCAACGCCGTGACGTCGCGGACCCCGGCCAGCGGCCGTGCCCTGCTGCGCGAGATTCGCGCCAGTTTCTATCGCAAGCTGTTTCTGGCGTTCGGGGCCGCCGCCGTGGTGCCGGTCGTCATCCTGGCGATCGCCATCCGGACCTATTTCGCGACCCAGCTCCGCGCCGGCATCGAAGAGGCGGCGGCCAAGACCGCCCTGGTCGCGCAGCGGCTGGTCGAAGACTATGCCACGCTGCAGCAGCGCGGCGCCGGCGCCCTGGCGGCGCTCGACGACCAGATCATGGTGCTGGTCCGGCGGGCCATCGATCAGGACGTCAATCTGTTCAGTGGATCGCAGCTGCAGGCGACCAGCGAGCGCGACCTGTTCGCCTCCGGTCTCCTGCCCAGGCGAACCCCCGCCGACGTCTATCGCCGCATCGTGCTCGACCGGCTGCCGACCTTCGTCGGCGAACAGGAGGCCGGCTATCTCCTGGCAGCGGCGCCGGTTCGCGCCGGCGGCGTCGAAGGGATCGTCACCGTCCCGGTGCCGTTGCGTCAGCCGGAAATCGAGCGGCAGATCGACGATCTCGACCGGCAGGTGCTGTCGCTGGCGGTGCTGTTCAGCGTGCTCGGCGCGACGCTCGGCTACTGGATGGCGGAACGGATCGCCGATCCGATCAACCGGCTGGCGCGGGCCACCAAGCTGATCGCGAGAGGCAACCTCGACGCGCGGGTCGCCACCGCCGCGTCCGATGAACTGGGGCGGCTGATCCGGGACTTCAACCGGATGGCTGAGGACCTGAAACGGCAGCGGATCGAGCTGGAACGGACGCAGCGCCTCGAGGCCTGGGCCGACATGGCGCGCCAGGTCGCGCACGACATCAAGAACCCGCTGACCCCGATTCAGCTGTCCGCCGAGCACGCGCAGCGGGTCAACGTCGATCGGGGCCGGCCGCTCTCGCCGGTGCTCGACGAGTGCATCGCCGCCATTCTGTCGCAGGTCCGGCTGCTGCGGCAGATTGCCGCCGAGTTCTCCAGCTTTGCCTCGTCGGCGACGCCGCGCCCCGCGCCGACGCAGGTGGCCGATCTGGTCGAAGAAGTCATCGGTCCCTATCGCGTCGGCCTGGCCGGACGCATCGCGCTCGAGTTCAGCGCCGACGCCACCCCGCCGATCAACGTCGACCGCAACCTGCTCGGCCGCGCCATCACCAACGTCATCGAGAACGCGCTCCACGCCATGCCCGGGACCGGGCGGCTCACCACGCATGTCGGGCCCGGTGTGACCGCTCGGCCAGACGGCGTCGATCGGCCGGCGATCGCGATCGAAATCACGGATACCGGCATCGGTATGGATGCGGAGTCGTTGGCCAAGATCTTCGAGCCCTACTTCTCGACCAAGGCGGCCGGCACCGGCCTCGGCCTGACCATCGCCAAGCGGAACGTCGAGTTGAACGGCGGCACCATCCACGTCCGCAGCCGGAAGGGTGTCGGCACGACGGTCACTCTGTCCCTTCCGATCGACGCCTGAGATCGAGACCGGCAATTTCCAGCAGCCGATCGACGCGTCATCCCGGCGACGAGCCGGAGATTTCGACATTTATGTTGATGCCGCGACAATTTGAAACATCGCTGTCGTTACGAAGCGCGAACGCGAATTTACGAACGACGTACGGATCCGATCTAACCGAAACTTGGTAGTCGCCACGGGTTGCGGCGTCAACGACCGCCGTGTGAGAATAGTCCGCGTCGGCGCACCACACCGGCGCGGAGGTAGTCGTCACATGGGTCGATTCTTCAACGGCATCACCATCGCTTTCGTTTTGACCTACATCGCCATTGCCGGTCATGGACTGGCCGGACAGGCACCGGCCGCGAAGGGCGCGACGAAAGCTGCGGCGCTCAAGAATCCCGTCCCCTCGACGCCGGCCTCGATCGCCGCCGGTCAGGCGTCGTTCCAGAAGTACTGCCGCTTCTGCCACGGGCCTGAGGCGAAGGGTGATGGTCCGCAGGCCCCGAAGGACACGCACCCGCCGAACCTGACCGACGACAAATGGGATCACGGATCGACAGACGCGGACGTCTTCACGTCGATCAAGGACGGCATCGGTCCGAAATTCGACATGAAGGGCTTCAACAGCAAGCTGACGCCGCAGGAGATGTGGAACATCGTCAACTACCTCCATAGCCTCGCCCCCGGGACTCGCTGACGGCCGCCGCGTCACCACGGTGTCCACCGATTCAAGCGGCACGTTCTTCCGCTGGGCGGCGGCGATTCTGATCGCCGCCGCGGGCGTGGCCGCGTGCCGCCGCGCCGACGCGCCGCCGCCCGGATCGGTGTTCACGCCGGCGCGGGCGACGGTCGGCGCTGCCGTCAACGACTTCCTCAACATCCGGCCGGATCCCCAGCAACCCTTTCCCTTCCCGCACAGTACTCACGTCGCCCAGAAGATCATGTGCACCGAGTACTGTCACGAAAGCGTGGTCAAGGGCCCGATCGCCGGCTTGCCGAGCGTCAAGACGTGCATGATCTGCCACGAGTCGATCGCCACCGATCGCCCGCTGATCAAGACCGTCGCCGATTACGCCAGGCGCGGCGTCGACATCTCGTGGCAGCGCGTCTATGGCTACGCCGCGGAGTCGCACGTCCGCTTCAACCACGCCCCGCACATTCGGGCCAAGGTCGAGTGCACGAACTGCCACGGCAAGATCGGGGAGCAGACGGTGGCGCAGCGGAACGTCGACTTGAACATGGGCTTCTGCGTCGACTGCCACAAGAGCCGGCAGGCGCCGAATGAATGTCTGACGTGCCACTTTTGAAGAGGCAACAGGCAGAAGGCAAAAGTAACGTGCCATGAAACGCCGTTCCTTCATCGCGCTCACCGCGGTCACCGGCACCAGTGCCACGCTGGCGAGCTGCGGGAATCCTGAGCATCAGCTCATTCGCTTCATCCCCGACGAAGAGCACGTGCCGGGCGTGGCCGAATGGAAGCCGAGCCTCTGTCCGCTGTGCTCGGCCGGCTGTGGACTGACCGTGCGGATCATGGAAGGCGACGCCGAGATCATCCGCGACGGCCAGACCGGCCTGATCAAGATGGGGCTGGCCAAGAAGCTCGAAGGCAACCCGGCGCATCCGATCAGCCAGGGCAAGCTGTGCGCGCGCGGGCAGGCGGCGATTCAGGTCACCTATCATCCGGATCGCCTCACCCACCCGCTCAAGCGAAGCGGCGCCAGGGGCAGCGGCCAGTTCCAGGAAATCAGCTGGGACGAAGCGACGGCGCAGCTGATCGCTCAACTCGACGGGCTGGCCACGGCCGGCACGCCGCGGGCGCTGGCGTTTCTTCACGGGCCATCGGCCAGCCACCGGTCCGATCTCGTGGCTGCATTCCTCGATCGGTTCGGCGCCCCGCCGGCGCTCGCCTACGAACTGTTTGGCGACGAGGTGCTGCGGCGCGCCAATCTGGTGAGCTTCGGCCGTCTCCAGCTGCCGACGTTCGACTTCGCCAGCAGCCGTTACGTCATCTCGTTCGGCGCCGATTTTCTCGGCACCTGGAATTCGCCGGTGGCGCAGAGCGCCGCGTACGGGCGGATGCGGCAGGGGCGGCCGGGCGTGCGGGGGACGTTCGTGCAGCTCGAACCGCGGATGTCGCAAACCGGCGCCAGCGCCGACGAATGGATCCCGATCAAGCCGGGCACCGAAGGCGTTCTGGCGCTCGGCCTGGCGCAGGTGATGATGGCGGCGAACCTGCGTCCCGCGGACGCGGCGGGCCGGGCCGGGACGATCATCGAGGGTTGGAACCGCGGGCTGCCGGACTACACGCCGCCGGACGTCGAACGGACCACCGGCGTGACGGCGGCGCGGATCGAGCGCCTGGCGCGCGCCCTGGCCGACCAGCGGCCGGCCGTGGCCGTCGTCAGCGGCGCTCCGCTGGCGCACACCAATGGTCTGTTCACCGCGATCGCCATCAATGCGTTGAATGCGCTGCTTGGCAGCGTCGGTGAACCGGGCGGTGTGTCGTTCATGCCGCAGATCGAGCCGGCCGCCGGCCCTCGCACTGCCGCCGATCGTCAGCCCGGCGATGCGCCGCGGACATTGAGCAGTTGGGCGGCCGCCATCCTGGGTGGTAACCCATCGCCGGTCCAGGTCGCGCTGATCGACGGCACCAATCCGGTGTTCGCCAGCCCCGGGTCCTGGCGCATTCGCGACGCGCTGCTCAAGGTGCCGTTCCTGGCCAGCTTCGGCAGCTTCCTCGACGAGACGAGCATGCTCGCGGATCTCGTCCTTCCTGATCATTCCTTCCTGGAATCGTGGACGGACGGTCGTCCCGAATCGGGCGCGGCGACGGCGGTGGCGACACTGGCGCCGCCGGCGATGCGGCCCCTGCATCAGACGCGCGCGATGCCAGACGTGCTGCTCCAGGTCGCCGGGCGCCTGGCGCGGCCGCTCAATCCGCCGCTCCCGTGGCAGACCTTCGAGGAGATGCTGATGGCATCGTACGCGGCGCTCCCTGCCCCCTCGGCCGAGGCTGATACCTGGACGACCGCACAGCAGCAAGGCGGCTGGTGGGGTGGTGCCGCGAATGTGGCGAGCCCGGCCGCAGGCAGCCGCGTTCCCGCTGCCAGTCGTGTACCAGCCGTGGCCGACCGCAGCCAGGCTGCGCCGCGGCGTTACGCGGCGCCGCAATTCGACGGCGATGCCGCGCAGTACCCCTTCCATTTCCTGCCCTACGCATCGCAGGCGTTTCTCGACGGCTCACTGGCCCACCTGCCGTGGCTGCAGGAAATGCCGGACGTCATCTCGACCGCGATGTGGTGCAGTTGGGTGGAAATCAACACCCAGACGGCGGCGCGCCTGGGAATCGCCGAAGGCGATGTCGTCGAGATCGGGTCGGCGCACGGTACGCTGCGCGCTCCCGCCCTGGTCTCGCCGGGGATTGCGCCGGACGTCATCGCCATGCCGGTCGGTCAAGGGCACGAATCGTACACGCGGTATGCGAGCGGGCGGGGCGAGAACCCGATCAGGATCCTGGCGCCGGTCACCGAGCCGGAAACGGGCGCGCTGGCATGGGCGGCGACGCGCGTCCGCGTCTCACGCATCGGGCGCGGTGACAGCGAACTGATCCTCTTCGCCGGCGGGATGCGCGAGCATCCGGAGCACGAGCGATGAATCGGCAGACCGGCAGATCCGAGGACGGAGAGAGGTCCTGATGGCACATCGATGGGGCATGGCGGTCGATCTCGATCGCTGCACCGGCTGCGAGGCGTGCGTGACCGCGTGCCGCGCCGAAAACAACATCGCCACGGTCGGCGCCGCCCAGGCGGCGGTCGGCCGCGCCATGCACTGGATTCGCGTCGAGCGATATTGGGAAGGCGAGTTCCCCGATGTCCGCCTCACATTCAGGCCGGTGCTCTGCCAGCAGTGCGACGCGGCGCCGTGCGAGCCGGTGTGCCCGACCTATGCCAGCCATCACACCGAAGAGGGCCTGAACGCGCAGGTCTACAACCGCTGCATCGGCACGCGGTACTGCGCCAATGCCTGCCCCTACAACGTCCGGTTCTTCAACTTCTTCAACCCGGCCTGGGACAAGCCGCTCCACCTCCAGCTGAATCCGGACGTCTCGGTCCGCGAGGTCGGCGTGATGGAGAAATGCACCTTCTGCGTGCAGCGCATCAGCGCGGCCGAGGTGCAGGCAAAGGCCGACAGCAAGCCGCTCGCCGATGGCGACCTCAAGCCGGCCTGCGCCCAGTCGTGCCCGGCGACCGCCCTGGTGTTCGGCGACCTCAACGATCCGGAGAGCGCGGTCTCGCGCTTGTCGCGCTCGTCGCGCGGCAGCAAGCTGCTCGACGATCTCGGCACCCAACCCAAAATCACCTACCTCGCCAAACAGGCATGAGCGCGACCAGCGACCGTCGGATCACGGACGACCTGCTTCGCCCGCTGCTCACCACGACGGCGCGGTTCTATCTGCTGGTGGCATTTCTCGGCACGATTGTCGCGACCGGCGTCGGCGCCTGGCTCTATCAGGTCTACGCCGGCTTCGGTCTCACCGGGATCCGCTGGCCGGTGTTCTGGGCGTTCTACGTCACCAATTTCGTCTTCTGGATCGGCATCAGCCACGCCGGCACCCTGATCTCCGCCATCTTGCGGCTGGTGAACGCCCGCTGGCGGCGGCCGGTCACCCGGTGCGCCGAAGCCATCACCGTCTTCGCCCTGATGATCGGCGCGATGTTTCCGATCATTCATCTCGGCCGGCCCTGGCTGTTCTTCTGGCTGGTGCCGTACCCGAACCAGCGCGGCATCTGGCCGAACTTCCGGTCGCCGCTGGTCTGGGACTTCTTCGCCATCTCCGCCTACCTGACCGGGAGCGTCCTCTTCCTGTTGCTGCCGATGATTCCTGACTTCGCGCTGGTCCGCGACCGCACGACCGGCTGGCGCCACCGGATCTACGGCATGCTCGCGCTCGGCTGGCAGGGCACCACCAAACAGTGGCACCGTCTCGAGTCGGCGATGCACGTCATGGCGATTGCGATTCTTCCGGTCGCTGTCTCCGTCCACACGATCGTCTCGTTCGATTTCTCGATGGCGCCGGTGCCGATGTGGCACTCGACCATCTTCGGCCCGTATTTCGTCGCCGGGGCGATCTTCAGCGGCATTGCCGCGTTAATCCTGGCGATGGCAGTGCTGCGCAAAACGCTGCGTCTCGAGGAATACCTGCACCCGGTCCACTTCCACAACCTCGGCAAGCTGCTGCTGCTGATGAGCCTGTTGTGGGGCTATTTCGTCTTTGCCGAGCGGCTGACGGTGTGGTACGGCAACGAACCGTCGGAGATGGCGGTCTTCAACGCCACCCAGCACGGCGCGTTCGCGCCGCTCTACTGGACGATGGTGGTCTGTAACTTCGTCGTGCCGGTTTCGATCCTGTCGTTCAAGAAGCTGCGGACCATTGCCGGCTGCGCCGTCGCATCGTCGACCGTCCTGGTCGGCATGTGGCTGGAGCGCTTCCTGATCATCGTGCCGTCACTCTCGCACAAGTATCTGCCCTACAGCTGGGGCACGTATCGACCCCGCCCGGTCGAGATCATGATCACGATCTCGACGTTCGCCGCGATGTCCCTGCTCTACGTCCTGTTCGCGAAGTTCGTGCCGATCATCTCGGTCTGGGAGCTCAAGGTGGGGGCGCACGAGGCGCATCCCGTCCCGGCCGGGGAACTCTCGGACGACGCCCAGGAAATGTGGCGGCCGCAGCCGTAAGCGAGTTGCCCGAGGCCATGGAACCAGTCAAAGCCGTCTACGCACTGTTTGCGGATCCCGACTCCGCCCAGCGTGCCGTCCAGAGCCTCCGCGACGCCGGCGTCGCCGACCGCGACATCACGGTGATTTCCTCGGAGCCGTTCGAGGAGTACGAATTCAGCCACCGCGACAAGGCGACGTGGATTTACTGGATCGCCGGCGCCGGCGGAGCGCTCGGTCTGGCATTCGGCTTCTGGCTGACGACGATGACCCAGCGAGCCTGGCCGCTCCAGACCGGTGGCATGCCGATCGTCGCGATGTGGCCGAACCTCGTCGTGATCTTCGAGTTGACGATGCTGTTTGCGATCGTGGCGACGGTGGCGTCGCTGCTCGTCACGGCCGGGCTTCCCCGCCGCCGGCCGGCACTCTACGATCCTGAAGTCTCCGACGGCCGCATCCTGGTCGGCCTCCAGGACCCGCGGCTTCCGCTCGAAACGATCGATCGCGCGCTCGCCTGGCGCGGCGGCATCACCCTCAAGACCATCCCCTGAGGACGGGCGGCGCCGAGGTCGTCATCGATCACGGTCCGGCTGAAGCCGGACCCCACGTACGATACGTCAGGAGCACGTACGATACGGCAGGAGCGCAGGGGTTCCGGTCTCACTGAAGAGCATGTGAAAAGTCAATTCTGAAGTCGTGCAGACAGGCCCTCAGCTCGCCGCCGTGTCGCGCGGGAGCTCCGTGTCCGTCGCCAGGGCGGCGGCGGGCAGGCGGCCGGTCCGGTGGCGGAACCGCGTCACCGCCATGCCGACGAACGCGGACGCCAGGTAGCTGTAGGCCATCACGACCAGCACGTAGCGGTGCATCCACACGAACAGCATGATGCCCCCGGCGATCAGCAGCAGCACCCTGAATGGCCGGCGGGTCTGGAGATCGATCGTCTTGAAGCTGCGGAAGCGGATCGTGCTGACCATCAGCAGCGCGGGAATCAGCACCACCAACAGGGCTGGCAGGGCGGCGCGATAATCGCCCAGGCCGTCAGAATAGGCGTAGACCGTCGCGGCCGGTACCGCGGCGGCAGCCGGACTGGGCATGCCGACGAAATAGCGCTTGTCGGCTCCGGCCATGCCCTGGATGTTGAAACGCGCCAGACGCATCGCGGCGCAGGCCAGGAACAGGAACGCGGCGGCCCAGCCGAGCCGGCCGAGCGGCGCCAGACCCCACGCGAACGACAGGATGGCCGGCGCGATGCCGAAGGAAATCACGTCCGCCAGTGAATCGAACTGCAGGCCGAACTCGCTTTCGCCCCCGGTCATCCGGGCGATGCGGCCGTCGAGCATGTCGAGCACGAACGCGAACCCGATGAACGGCGCCGCCGTCTCGTACTCGCCGCGCATCGCGTAGACGATGCAGGCGTAGCCGCAGAACATGTTGCCCATCGTGAACAGGCTGGGCAGCAGGTAGACGCCGTGGCGCAGCCGTCGCCGTTCGTCGCCGGTGCGCCGGCGAAGAAACCGCAGCCGTCCTTCGTCGCGTGCCGGCATCAGGAAATCAGTGTAGCACCGCGATGACGGTTTCGCCGCCGCGGACCATCTGGCCGACGGTGACCATCAGCGTCGCGTCGGGTGGGACGAAGACGTCCATTCGCGATCCGAATTTCATGATGCCGAAGCGGTCGCCGGCCCGCACGTCAGCGCCGGCCGCCACGCGGCAGACGACGCGCCGCGCCAGGACGCCGACCACCTGGCGCGCCACGACGATCTGGCCGCCGTGGTCGAGCCAGACCTCGCTGCGCTCGTTGGCGGTCGCGGCATCGCGATGATAGGCCGGGAGAAACCGCCCGGGTTTGTAGTCGACGCGGGTGACGCGTCCAGAGACGGGAATACGGTTGACGTGCACGTCGATCGGCGACAGGAAGATGCTGATCTGCTGCCACTCGCCCGCCGGCGCGGTCTCCGCCGCCGCCCGTCCGGCGACCAGTACGCGGCCGTCCGCCGGCGACAGCACGGCATCGTCGCTGGCGCCCGCCGGGGGGCGGCGGTCGGGATCGCGGAAGAAATAGACGAAGAAGGCGCCGAGCACCGCGAACGGGATCGCGAACACCCAGCCGCCGGCAACTCCGGCGATGATGGCAAGCAGCGCAGCGCCGCTGATGAACGGCAGACCGGCGACATCGAGACGCATCCGCCGTTATCTTACCGTCACCGGTCAGAAATCAGCGTGTCGCGCCCGCGTCGGCCGCCTTGGCATCCTCTGGCTCGCGTCGAATCCGAGGGTGGGCTGCAGCGGGAGTCGGGGGCGAAACCGAACAGGCGCGCCCGGCCGCGCGCCCGCATCGGCGTCGGCAGAATGGATCAGCCGAGAGCGGCCGGTCGGTCGATGTCGTCGGGTGCCGCCTGGACGCGTCGCCGCATGATGTCTTCCATGCGGTCCTTCAGCACGAGCTTCTGCTTCTTCAGGTTGACTTCTTCGATGTGTTCCGGTTCGGAGAGGTAGTGCTTGGCGGTGAGTTCGTTCAGTCGATCTTCGAGCGCGTGGTGCTTGGCGGCTAGGTCGTGGAATTCCTCGTCCGACTGCAGCAACAGTTCCTTGAGGTTCTGTGACTGCCCATTCATATTCCGCCTCCTTGAACGTGGTCCGCGGCACGGAGGGATCGGACGGGCGTCTGCGCGGCGACCCGTGCGTGCTACGGGCACCGTAACATAAGCCTCCAGGACCTTGCAAGGTCCGCAGACGCGCAGTCCGTGGCGTCCGACTTCAGTCGGACCACGGATCAATCCGGCCCAAGCCGGATCCCACGTACGAAGGGAGATTTGCACGGGCCGACGCGTCCGTGGCACGGTTTCCAGGCCTCAATCCGCCGCGATTGGCGTCGGTGCGGCCGGCTCGCGCCACAACACCAGCGCGTCCTCGATCGGGTTGGTGTAGTAAGCGCGGCGCACGCCGGCGACCGCGAAGCCAAGCCCCTCGTAGAGCTGCCGGGCCGCCTCGTTCGAGCGCCGGACCTCGAGCGTCGCGCGGTGGGCGCCGAGTCTGGCGCCTTCGGCCAGGACGAAGGTCATCAGCGCGGTGCCGATGCCGCGGCGGCGGTAACCGTGTGCCACCGCCAGGTTGTTGATGTGCAGCTCGTCGAGCACGCGCCAGAACGAACAGAAGCCGAGCGTCTGACGCGACTCGTCGCGGGCCAGATAACAGAACGAGACGCCGACATTGGCCAGTTCCGCGACGTACATCTCCCGCGTCCAGGGACTGGTGAACGCCTCCACTTCGATCGCCAGCACCGCGTCGAGGTCAACCGCCGACGACAGGGGCTCGATGACCACACGTCACCGCGAACCGGCAGGCCGGGCGCCGACGACTCGAGCGCCCCGACGATTCACGGTATCTCCCTGAGCGCGACCGGCGGCGCGCTGTTTCGCTTCTCCCGGTCGACCTCGGCGTCCGGTCGTCGGATGTAGAACGGCCGAATCTCCCCCGGCGTGATCGTCTCGCCGGCGGCGGCGAGGTGCGAGGCCATCAGTCCGATCACACCGGCGAGCGGCGGCGCCTCGACGATCCGGGTGTCGGGCCGCTGCGCAAGGATGATGTCGCGATACTGCAGGCTGCCGTCGCCCGAGAAGACCAGCGGGGCGCGGCCGGCCAGCCGGGACCATCGGGCCAGCGTCGACGCCGGATCGCCGACCGCGGCGACATCGATCGGCTTCAGCCGGCTCGACGTGAACAGCGGGGCCGGGCTGATTTCGTAGAGCGCCGTGAAGACGTCGCGGCGCTGGGCGTCGGTCCAGATGCCGACCATGGCGCCGACCGGCAGGTCCTGGCCGGCTGCCTGCGCCAGCGCATCGAGCGCCGACACGGCGGCCACCCGCCGATTGTGGACGAACGCCAGACCCTGGATCGTCGCAATTCCGACGCGCAGCCCGGTGAACGAGCCGGGGCCCGACGCGACGGCAAACAGGTCGATGCCGCTCGATTCCCGCCCCTGCTCGCCGAGCAGCGCCAGGATCTCGAGTGGAAGCCGTTCGGCATAGCTGCGCGACGGATCGCCGCGGCGCTCGGCGATCACCTGATCGTTCTCGACCAGCGCGACGCTTCCCGCCCGCGTCGTGGTGTCCAGTGCCAGCACTCTCATCGTTGTCAACGCTAGAATATCAGGCATATGTCAGCGTCGGCGACCCCGGCCATGCGTCAGTACCTGGACGCCAAGCAACAGTATCGCGATGCGATCCTGTTCTTCCGCATGGGCGATTTCTACGAAATGTTCTTCGAGGACGCGCTGGTCGCGGCCCGCGCGCTGGATCTGACGCTGACCTCCCGATCCAAGGACGGCAACGGCAGCAGCATCCCGATGTGCGGCGTGCCCTTTCACGCCGCCGACACCTACATCGGGCGCCTCGTCAAGAAGGGCTTTCGCGTCGCCATCTGCGATCAGGTCGAGGATGCCAGCAAGGCGAAGGGCCTGGTCAAACGTGAAGTGGTCCGGGTGGTATCGCCCGGCACGTTGACCGACGCCAACTACCTCGAGGCGCGAGAGCCGGCCTTCCTGATCGCCATCGCCCCCGGCCAGGATGGGCGTGACGGGCATCCGACCACAGTCGGCGTCGCCCTGCTCGACCTGTCGACCGGTGAATTCGCGGCAGCCGAGTACGTCGGCCCGGACGGCCGGCAGGCGCTCGCCGACGAGCTCGCGGTGCTCAGGCCGCGCGAGATCGTCGTCCCCGCCGAGGCGGACACGGGCGCCCCGGCGCCGGCCGCACTCGCTGCCCTGCCGGCCATCGCCACCGCCGGTCTTGCCGTCACCGCGGTGGACGCGTGGACCTTCGGCGTCGACACGGCCAGGCGGACGCTGATCGATCAGCTGCGGACCGGCGGACTCGAAGGCTTCGGTCTCGACCGCCATCCGGTCGCCGTCGCCGCCGCCGGCGCGCTGGTCCAGTACCTGCGCGGCACGCAGAAAGTCGACCTCGCCCACGTCCGGTCGATCAGCTACCGGCAGCGCGCCGATGCCCTGCTCATCGATCCGGTCACGCTGAAGCACCTGGAAATTCTCGACGGCTCGGAGGGCGGCCGGGACGGCTCGCTGCTCGGCGAGCTCGATCGGACGATGACGTCGATGGGCAGCCGGGTGCTGCGTGCCTGGCTGCTGCGGCCGCTGATTGCCCTCGACGCGATTCAGGATCGGCTGGACGCTGTCGAGGAGCTCGCTTTCCGCACCACCGATCGCGGCCGGGTTCGAGACACGATCAAGACGGTGCTCGACCTGGAGCGCCTGGTCGCGCGCGCCGCGCTCGGCAGCGCCGGACCGCGCGATCTGGTCGGCCTGAAGCAGTCGCTGTCGCTGATTCCCCGCGTCCGGACCGTTCTTGCCGACCTCCAGGCCCCGCTCGTCCGCTCGCTGATCGCCGGGCTCGACGACCTGGCCGACGTGCGCGGCCGGATCGAGTCGACGCTGATCGACGATCCGCCTGCTCTGGCGCGAGACGGCGGCTTCACCCGCGACGGCGTCGACGCCGAACTCGACGAGCTGACCGGCATCAGCCGGTCCGGGAAGCAGATCATCGCCGAGATGGAGAATCACGAGCGGGCCCGCACCGGCATCGCTTCGCTGAAGGTCCGCTACAACCGCGTCTTCGGCTACTACATCGAAATCTCGAGATCGAACCTCCACGCGGTGCCCGCCGACTACATCCGGAGGCAGACGATCGCCGGCGGCGAGCGGTTCGTCACGCCGGCGCTCAAGGAGTACGAGGAGAAGGTGCTGGGCGCCGACGAACGGATCCTGGAGCGCGAGCTCGAGATCTTCGAGCGGCTGCGCGCCGCTGTGGCGGCCGAGGCGCCGCGCATCCAGGCGTCGGCGCGGGCGCTGGCCACCCTCGACGTGCTGGCGGCGCTCGGGGAAGGGGCGGCTGCCAGCAACTACGTCAAGCCGCAGATCCACGACGGCGACGATCTGACCATCGTCGACGGGCGCCATCCGGTCGTCGAGCGGCGTACCGCATCGAGCGGCGACGCCTTCGTCGCCAACGATACCGCGCTGAACGGTTCGAGCTGCCAGGTGGTCATCCTGACCGGGCCGAACATGGGCGGCAAATCGACCTACCTGCGCCAGACCGCGCTGATCTGCCTGATGGCGCAAGCCGGTTCGTTCGTCCCGGCGCGCGCCGCCAAGATCCCGCTGATCGACCGCGTCTTCGCCCGCGTCGGGGCGTCGGACAACATCGCGCGCGGCCATTCGACGTTCATGGTCGAGATGCAGGAGACCGCCCATATCCTCCATACCGCGACCTCCCGCAGCCTGGTCGTCCTCGACGAGATCGGCCGCGGCACGGCCACCTTCGACGGCCTGAGCATCGCGTGGGCGGTGGCCGAGCACCTGGCGACCAACCCCAAGGCGCGGCCCAAGACGCTGTTCGCGACGCACTACCACGAGCTGACCGATCTCGCCGACGGGACGCCGGGCGTCGTCAATTTTCACGTCGCGGCGCGCGAGTGGAAGGACGACATCGTGTTCCTGCACAAGATCGTGCCGGGCCGTTCCGATCGCAGCTATGGGATTCAGGTCGCCCGGCTGGCCGGCCTGCCCCGTTCGGTCACCGATCGCGCCCGCGAGATTCTGTCGGCCCTCGAACGCGACGAGTTGACGCGCGGCGGGCGGCCCTCGGTCAGCGGCACACCGACCGATCCGCAGCGGCAGCTGGCGCTGTTCCAGGCGGCGCCGCTCGACGACCACCTGCGCGAGCGGCTGATCGCGCTCGACCTGGACCGCATGACGCCGCTCGCGGCGCTGACCTTGCTCGCCGAGCTGAAGCAGGAGGCGGACCGATGAATGGCACGGCCGCTCTCCACAGTACGCAGAATCTGAAATTGGTACCTGGTACCTTTTTCCGTGGCCTGAGCCGGTTGCAGAATCTGAAAAAGACTCCCGACCCCTTTTCTTTCGTTGCCGCCGCGCTCACCCTGGCCTTGCTGCCGATCGCGGGATGCGTCCGCCGTCCGGTCGACAACCCCAACATCATCGTGATGGGCGTGACCAGCGGACCGAACAACCTCGACCCGCGAATCGCCTCGGACGACACCTCGCAGAAGCTCAATCAGCTGATCTTCAGCAGCCTGATGACGCTCGACGAGCAGCTTCGTCCGGTGCCGCAGCTGGCCGAGCGGTTCGAGAACCCGGATCCGCTGACCTGGGTGTTTTCGGTGCGCCGCGGCGTGAAGTTTCACGACGGCCACGAGCTGACCTCGGCCGACGTGGCCTATACCTTCCGCAGCCTGCTCGAGCCGGGATTCATCTCCTCCCTGAAGGGCGCCTACTGGATGATCCGCTCGATCGAGGTGCGCGATCGATACACGGTGGCGTTCATCCTGACCGAGCCGTTCGTCACCTTTCCCGGCATCCTCGTCATTCCGCCGATCGCCCCCGACGGCGCCGGGCCGACCCTCCGCGATCATCCGATCGGCACCGGCCCGTACCGGTTCGTCTCGCACGCGGTCGACGATCGGCTGGAGCTGGCGGCGTTCGACGATTACTACGGCGGCCGTCCCAGGAACGACGGCATCATCTTCCGCTTCGTGCCCGACGACATCATGCGCGGCCTCGAGCTGCGCAAGGGCACGATGGATCTCGTGATCAACGACATCGCGCCCGACATCGTGCATCAGCTCGAGCTCCAGCCCTCGCTGCAGAAGGTGCAGTCGCCAGGAACCGATTATCAGTACATCGGCCTCAACCTGCGTGATCCGCTCCTTCGGGACGTGCGGGTGCGCCAGGCGCTGGCCTATGCCGTCGATTACCAGGCGATCATCGACTACCTGCGGCGGGGACTGGCCTACCCCGCCGTCGGCATCATCCCGCCGGTCGCCTGGGTTTTCGAGCCGGACGTCTTCGCGTTCACCCATGATCCGGCGCGCGCGAAGCAACTGCTCGACGCGGCCGGTCATCCCGATCCTGACGGCGACGGTCCGGCCACCCGCTTCACGCTGTCGCTGAAGGTGTCGAACATCGAGTTCAACCGGCTGCAGTCGTCGGTCATCCAGCAGAACTTCCGTGACGTGGGCATCGGCCTCGATGTCCGGATGTACGAGTTCGCCACGCTCTACGCCGACGTCCTGAAGGGCGCGTTCCAGCTCTACACCCTGCAATGGACCGGCGGTTACGCGGCCGACCCGGACATCCTGCGCCGGGTCTTCCACTCCCAGCAGACGCCGCCCTCCGGGTTCAATCGCGGCTACTTCAGCGACGCCAGGGTCGATCGGCTGATCGAGCAGGCGACCGCGTCGACCGACCCGACGGATCGGCTGCGGCTGTTCGGGGAGGTTCAGAAGATCCTGGCCAGAGAGGTGCCCTACATCAGCTTGTGGGACAAGACCAACTACGCCATCGCGCAGCGCACCCTGTCCGGTATCCATCTGAGGCCGGCGGCCGACCTGCTCTTCCTCAAAGATGTCTTCCGTACGGCCCCTGATCGTCCGGCTGTCGACTAGCGCGCTGCTGCTGCTCGCCGTCAGCCCCGGCGTCCGCGCCGCGACCGTGTTCGATCCGGCGTTGCGCTTTCGCACGCTCTCGACCGGGCACTTCATCGTCTACTTCCACCAGGGTGAAGAGCGCCTGGCGGCGCGTCTCGCGGCCATCGCCGAGGACACCTGGCAGAAGCTGGCCGTCCCGCTCGGCCGCACGCCGCCGGCGCTGACCCACGTCGTGCTCGTCGACCAGACGGAGCTGGCCAACGGCTCGGCCACTCCACTGCCGTACAACACCATCGTCGTCACCGCCGCATCACCGGCAGGTTCGGAGTTCATCGGCAACACCGACGATTGGCTGCGGCTGGTCTTCACGCACGAGTACACCCACATCATCCATCTCGACCAGTCCGGGGGATGGGCGCGGTTCCTCCGCAATGTGCTCGGGCGGACACCGCTGGCGTTTCCCAATCTGTTTCTGCCGAGGTGGCAGATCGAAGGACTGGCCGCCTACGAAGAGAGTGTGATCACCGGGGCCGGCCGCCTGCACGCCGGCGACTTCCAGGCGATCGTCGCGGAAGCGGCGGCGGCGGGACGACCCGAGCCGCTCGGCCGCGTCAACGGCGGCTTGACCGACTGGCCCGGAGGTGACGCGGCTTACGCATACGGTCTCGGGTTCCACGCCTTTCTGGCCCGACGGTACGGCGACGATCGACTGGCGATGCTGGCCACTTCGACGGCGCGCCGCGTGCCATTCACCGCGTCGCGCGTGTTCGAGCGGATTTACAGCCGATCGCTGGGTTCGCTCTGGCAGGACTACCAGGACAGTCTCCGGGCGCCGCCCCGGTCGTCGATGGGCGCCGGCACGAGCCGGCTGACACATCACGGCTTCAACGTGGCGGGACCACGATTCGCGCCGCCGGCCTGCGATCGCTGCGCGGCGGAGATTTTCTACTCGGTGAGCACGCCGCACGGGTTTCCCGCCCTGTATCGTCTGGCGCGGGACGGATCGGCGCCGGTGCGCGCGGCGTCACGGTATCTTGGCTCGACGACCGCCAGCACCCGCGATGTCGTCTACTTCGATCAACTCGAACTGCGGCGGAACAGCGGACTGTACAGCGACCTCTACGCGCTCGATCGCCGGACCGGAACGGTCGCGAGACTGACCACGGACGCGCGGCTGCTCGACCCCGACATCTCGCCTGACGGCGGGACGCTCGTCTGTGCCCGGGCTGCTCCCGGCCGCCGGGATCTCGTGCTGGTGTCGACCGGTTCGACTTTGTCGATCACCACCCTGATTTCCGATCCCGAGACGCAGTTCAACGCGCCGCGCTGGTCGCCCGACGGCCGGACCATCGCCGTCGAGCGCCAGGCGATCGGCCGTCGATCGGAAATCGTGATCGTCGACGCGGCGACGGGGGCGGTTCGCGCGCTCGCCACGATCGCGGGCGGCCGTGTCGTCACACCGGCGTGGCGGCCGGATGGGCGCGCCCTGATCGCTGCCGCCGCTGCCGGTGACGACGTGTTCAACCTCTACGAGATTGCTGTCGACATCCCGATGTTGTTTGCCGCAACCGACCCGCCGCCGCCGGCGGCGTGGCGGCCGCTCACGCACACCACCGGCGGCGCGCTCTGGCCGGACGTCTCGCCGGACGGTGCGACCATCGTCTACGCCGGTTATACCGTTGACGGGTTCGACCTGTTCGAGATGCCCTATCCGACGGCTGCCCGGGTGGACAGAGATGGCGGCGCCGCCGTCCTCTCGGTTCCGCCGGCGGCGGGCCTGGCACACCGGGCGGCTTCTGACGCGATCGGGACCATCACGCAGGCCAGCGAGGCAGTCGTCGCGCCGGCGCCACGCCTCGCCGGTCAAGTCGATGCCGTGCCCGGTGGCGTTCCGGCGGCCGCTCCGTATCGACCGGCCTCGACGCTCCGGCCCACCTCCTGGTCCCCGATCATCGCGGCGGACAGTCATCAACTGCGGCTCGGGTTCGCCACGGGCGGCGCCGATGTGCTCGGCTATCACGGATACGCGGCAGCGGCGACCTGGCTGGCGACGGGCCCATCGGGTACCCCGATCCCGAGCCGGGCATCACCGGATTGGGACGTGTCCTATCAATACGCCCGCTGGCGGCCGACCGTCTGGCTGGCGGCATCGGCGAGCACGGCGTTTTTCGCCGGGCCACCCGGCGACACCGGTACGCCGTCGGTCGCGACCCTCCGCGAACGGCAGATCGAGGCTGGCGTTCTGCTGCCGGTTCGGCAGGTTCGCGTGTCGCAGACCGCTGTCGCGTCGCTGGTCCGGGCGGTCGACGATTTCACGCGGCCGGATGACGTCAGCTCCCGCAATCGGACCGCGTGGCGAGGGGGCTGGTCGCTGATCTCCGCCAGAAGCTACGGATACTCGATCAGCCGGGAAGACGGTGTGTCCGTCGGCGTGACCGGGGAGCTGGCGCGTCAGGCCTGGGGGGCGTCTGGCGATGCCGATGCGGTGACGGTCGACGGCCGCCTCTACGTGTCGCCGTTCCGTCGTCATTCTGTGCTGGCGGTTCGGCTGGCGGGCGGACTCTCGAATGGCGACGGCACGGTTCGCCGCGTGTTCCATCTCGGCGGTGCGCAGCCGAATCTGAACGGAATCGACTTCGGCCGACAGAGCATCAGCCTGCTGCGGGGGTTTGCCACCGACACCTTCGCCGGCAGCCGTGTCGCGCTGCTGAACGCCGACTACCGCTGGCCGGTGGCGCGGCCGCAGTGGAGCCGCGGCACCTGGCCGCTGCTGCTCCACACCGTGCACGCGGCGGCGTTCGCCGACGTCGGGCATGCCTGGACGCGGACGTTCGAGGCGCGCGACCTGAAGAGCTCGCTTGGCGGGGAGCTGTCGTTCGACGTCATCGCCGGCTATTCATTCCGCGTCGACGCGGCGTTCGGCGCGGCGTGGGGACATGATGGCAGTGGC
Source organism: Acidobacteriota bacterium (assembly GCA_039931615.1). Lineage (GTDB taxonomy): Bacteria > Acidobacteriota > Vicinamibacteria > Vicinamibacterales > CAVVIG01 > JAHFUI01. The sequence goes on along the minus strand of JBDTRR010000005.1, from coordinate 142,111 downwards.
GGGGTGCGCGACGGGGCGCGAGTGTACCTGCGGCTCGGGCGCGCCTTCTGACCGGGGCTTACCAGCCCGTGGTGAAAGTCTGGCGTCGCACCGAGACGGGCGAGGCGCCCCGCCGGCAAGGCGCGACGACCGAGAATACCGGGAGTATTTGAGGAAGGAGCAACGCAGCCGCCGGGGATGCATCGCCCGTCGAATGCAGTCAGACTTTCACCACGGGCTGTTACGCCGTCGGCGCCCTGTTGAGGGTGTCGAGCTCGCGCTTGGCGTCGGCCAGGAACGGCGAGTCGGGAAATTCCTGGACCAGCCGGTTGAAGGTCTGCTGCGCATCGGTGCGCTTGCCGGCGTCGCGGTAGGCGCGGCCCAGCTGCATCAGGATGCCGTCGACCGGCAGCGGGCCGTCTTTCCGCTGCGCCATTTCCTTGTAGGCGTTGATCGCCTGATCGAACTGTCCGCTGCGCGCCTGCGCTTCGGCCAGTCCGAGCCGCGCCATCTGACCGTTGATCCCGTCGCCGGCCGTCCGGATCACTTCCTGATATGCGGTCGCGGCGCCGGTGAGATTTCCCAGCGTGACCTGGCCGACCGCTTCCTGATAGCGGGCGTAGCTCCCGGCGTCGGTGGAGGGATAGGCGTCGGCGGCGGCCTTGAACTTGGCGACCGCCGCCTGCAGCCGCGCCCGCTCGTTGGCGTAGCTGCCCGCTGCCGCGCTGGCGCCGAGGGTGGTGATCGGCGCCTCCTGGGTGGCGACCGCCTCCGCAAGCAGGCCGTGCGCACGTGACTGGACGTTCGCCCGCCAGGCGTAATAACCGATTCCCACGACGGCGACCACGAGCAGCGCCACCAGGATGCCGGTCGTCGCCCCGGTGCGTTCGGTGAGCGCCCGCCGGGCCTCCACGGTCAGCCGCTCGAGCTCGTTCTGTTTCAGATGGTGCCGTTCGGCTCGCTTCATGGGCCTCATTCTATCCTGCTCGAGGAGTTTCTCAAGCCGCTCAACTTGTCGCAGGCGGAAGCCGCCCGGCGTCTGCATCTCCCGCTCAACCGGCTGAACGCGATCGTCAAAGGCAAGCGGGCAGGTGACCCCGGATACCGCGCTGCGGCTCGGCGATCTGTTTTCAGGTGTCGCCGGAGATCTGGATGAGTCTCCAGGTGAGCTGGCCTCACGTCGCAGATCGTGGAAGTGCAGATCGTGGATCTGTGCCCGCCGGCAGGCGGACAACCAAGACGACTTGATGGCGTTCACACGCTCTCCAACCTCGTTCCCGAAGACGAATGCCGTCGGCGCGAAGAGGTCGCCATCGGGGTCATGCTGTCGCATGCCGAGAATCGCTTGGAGCCGCGTAGAGGGCCAGCCCCGACGCCGCCCGCGTCAACAAGTCGCTACTGCCAGGGACGTTCATGCGTGACCGCCGCGGGCAGACGAGCCGCGGGAGCCAACGTCATGTCGAGAACAGCCTGCCAACAGGATTACTGGACCTTGCGCTCGACCATACGCCCCCCGAAAACCGGCAGCCTTGCGGACACGTGATTGAAGGTTCAAGACTGCGGAGGAGTAACGTGTCGCGCTCTCCGAGCTCACGGTGTGCTGTTTCGAACAGTTCTGCACAGTTTGTGGCAGGTCTCGAAGCCCTGGCCGATCACGCCCTCGGCCGCACTCGCGCCCGGCGCCGGGTGCGATCCTTGACGCGCACGGAGGGAATCACCTGATGCTTGTCGTCGGTCGAGATGTCAGCGTCAGGGGAAACAGGCGATCAGACGCGCTATGACCCGGTGATCTTCTCAATCGACGCCTTGAGATCATCCAAATCGTCGCTGAGCACATGGCGGACCTTGCCCCCAATCGCCCACTCGAGCGGCAGCAGCATCGCCGGCGGCAGCCCCTCAGGGTGCAGCTCGAACTCGATACTTACCTCCGTACCCGCGGGTACTGACTCGAACATGAAGGTGGTATCGATGCGCACACCACTCCCAAGAACTGCCCCCTTGTAGTGGGTCACCGTGTAGGTGCGATTCCGCTCGAATGACGAGATCTCCATCGTCGCGCTGTCCAAACGTCCCATCACCTCTCGGGTTTCGGTCCACCGATAACCCAGGCTGAACGGACCAGTTGACATGACTTCGATCTTCTTGATCCCGGAAACATGCTCCGCCGCATGCTCGATGTCCGTGAAGAGCTCGAAGACGCGCTCGACTGGAGCCTTGACTTCGGCGGAAACCTTTACCTTCGCCATTCGTGAATCCTCCTGCGTGGATAAGCCAGCCGCTGGGCCCCATGTGGGCCCAGTGGTCGGTAACTCTATCATTCACTCTGGCACAGAGAACTCGTCCCTGAGCGAGAAACGCTGGCAGTCATGCCGCCTGCAAGCGACCGCTCCGCCTGTCGCCATTCGCCAGAGTCGCCTCTAACCCACACCCAAATAGAGATGGTGTGCCATGCCGATGAAACCCGCTGTCCAAATAGGCACACCCACCAATCCGATCGCGGCGACTACAATGAAGGCGTGCATCGACTGGAAGTCGAGACCGATTGGAAGACGCGGGCCACGAACGCGGCTCATGCCGTCGCGTCGGGCGCGGCGGCGAGACTGACCATGATGGATTGCCTTATCTACTGCCTTGTTGATGCCAGCGGCCACCTCCACGTGAAGGATGGCGCCCTCTCGCATGCGGACGTGGCGGCGCAAGACGGCCTGGACGCCGGCGCCTGCGAGGCGTATCGCTTCGATCTGTCCGCCCGCCGGCCGCTGATCGATCGCGGGAGCCCGGAGAGTGATCGCGTGGTGCAGGAATACTGGGATCAGCACGTCGGCAGTCCCGAAAAACTCATGACGTTTGCGGCGGAGGGGCATCTGACGAAACCGGTCCTCGGTCGGCTCCTCGATCCCGATAGTATTCAGGCCTACCGCGATGCCTGCACGGTCATCGAACGGCGCTACACCGCGGAATGCGCTGCGAAGACCGACCCGTGCCTGGCTGCTGGCTGCGCGGTCGACGATGAGATCTGCCTGGAACCGTTGCTGAGAGCCGGCCGCGGGTACCACCAGGCGTGCGGGACCGCGTGGCGCACGCTGTTCCGGGACCCGCGACATCGCCGCGCGGTGTGGAGGCACTGATCGGATGACGTCGAGCGATCGTCTAGTGTGGGTCTCCGGTGCCCACCGTCATACATCCCGTTAAAACCTTCTTCGTTCGTCCGGCGCTGCCCGAGCGCCTGCAAGCGCTCGAGGAGCTGGCCTATAACCTGCGCTGGTCGTGGGATCACGCCACCATCAATTTGTTCCGGCGACTCGATCGCCCGCTCTGGGAGGCATCGGGCCACAATCCCGTGCTCATGCTCGGGAGCATCGCGCAGGAGCGGCTCCAGGCGTTGGCGCAGGATGATCCGTTCCTCGCCCACCTCGACGGCGTCGCCGCAAGCTTGCGTGACTACGTGACGCGCGCCGGCACCTGAGATCGGCAAGGACTCGGTCAGACCGAACTCCAGCGTACCGGCATGCTGGCGACTGCCGATCTGGACCCGCAGGTCTATCTGGGGAGGCTGCACGAAGGGCGCGACTTGATGGACCCGGTGATGGTGCCGATGGCGAACCAACATGAGACCACGGGCGATGGTCTGCTGTTCAGCGCCATGGTGTCCTGCCGACTCAGTGGCACCCACGGGCTGACCGTGCGCGGCCTGCCGCATCACCCGGGCCTCGGTCATCCCCACGAGGCCGGCCTCATCGCGTGGGCATCGAACGACACCAGTGCGCCCGCCCGCGACGCGTAGCGCCGCGGACCGGTGTACGCCTGCCCGCGGGAAGCGCCGTGTGGCCTCAGCATCCCCGGAGATCTCTGCTGCTTCTCTACGACTCAACCGGCGACTCAACCGGTCGCTTCCGCCGTCCTGATCCTTGCCGGTGTGGCGTCCCGGGGCTGGCCGCCGGTCAGGTGAAGGGTGCGCGGCGGCCGGCTGGGTATCGCCGGCGCTGTTTGGGGCGATCGTCTTCGGGCACTTCCATCTGACAATTCAGCCTGAAACACTCGGGTTCGTCCGGGAGTTCGGCCTGATTCTGTTTGTCTACACGATCGGCATCCAGGTGGGACCGCGCTCTCTGACGTCACTGCGGCGGCACGGTCTGCCGTTGAATCTGCTGGCGATGGGCATGGTCCTGTTCGGGGCGCTCCTGACCATCGCGAGCTCGTGGCTGCTGCGCATCGACATGGCTGCGGCGGTGGGAATTTTCGCGGGCGCGACCACCAACACCCCTTTGCTCGGGCGGCGCAGGAAGCGCTGAAACAGCTGCCCGAGCTTACCCGCTGACCTCCCTCGAGGAACGGCAGCTGATCATCCTCGGCACCGAGTACGCCGGCGAGATGTGACCCTGAATCCACGCATCGAGTCGGAGGACCTTGCCGTCCGCATGAGGGCGGCCATTTCGTCGGCGTGGCCGCTGCTGGCGAAAAAGGTCGGCGGCGAAATTGGTGCGCCCGGGCAGATTTGAACTGCCGGCCCCCCGCTTAGGAGGCGGGTGCTCTATCCCCTGAGCTACGGGCGCATGATGGAGCGAGCACCAAGTCTATCAAAGGGTTTCCGTAAGCCATCACGGCGAGTCGTTGTGCTCAGGCGGCATCGACGGGCCCATCACCCGCAGTTCGGTCGAGTTCGCGGTGGACGCGCCCAGGCGCGTCGAGTCCGTGTGCCGCGTCCCACCACTAGGGCGCCTCAGTGAATGGCTTCTCCCGGTGTGTGCAGCACCATGTCCCCAACCTGCCAGGCGCTCTTCTTGTCCTCCCGGATGTCGTAGGCCCGGATGATGAAATCCGTCCCCGTTCCGACACTCTGAGCCGACCCGGCGACGAACAGTCTGTTCTTGCCGAGCGCCAGACCCACCGCCCCGGTTCCCGAAAGAAAGGGGGAGCGATGCGACCGATCATCCCAGAGGACCGCGCCGGTCAGCGCGTCATAACCCCGGACCAATACTTCCGCGTAGGCAAAGTCCTCGCCGCGGCTGCCGCCGACGTAGACGGTGCTGTCGTTCAAGGCGACCGTCAAGGCGAGCTCGGTACCTGGCGGGACCGACCGTGGCGCTTCCCACTGCAGGCTGCCGCTGTCGACCTGGTAGGCGCGCAGCAGCAGCGACCGCCCGGCGGATCCAGCGGCGACGACGCGGTCGCCTTCGACTGCCAGGTCGCGAAAGTTGCCGGGCTCCGTTCCCTCGTCCTCCCAGAGCATTGTGCCGCGCCTGGCATCGAACGCTCCCACATAGCTATGGTTGGAGGCCGACCCGGCAAGAAAGACGCGACCAGCCACGGCCGTCATCGCCACCGGGCTCGTCGACGGTCGATCGATTTCCCAGCGCAATGCACCAGTGGGCGCGTCGTAGGCACGCACCAGCAGATCACGCCCGAGTGGGCTGAGGGTGTTGCCGGCGACGAACACGCGGGTCCGGGTGATGGCAACCGTCCACGCCGCCCCTTCGAGATCTGGCCGCTCGACGCGGTCATCCCAGAGAATCGCCCCGCTGGCCGGGTCGTAGGCTCTGACGATGAAATCGATGCCGCGGCCCGGTCCTCCGCCACCATATCCGACCACGACAACCGCTCCCGGACCTGCCACGATCGCCTGCGGCTGGTCGTCGCGGCCGGTGTCCCAGACGCTGTTCCAGAGAGCCGCGCCCGTCATCGCCTCGTAGCCCCTGACCACGATGTCGGTGTCTCCCGCCGTGGCACCGGGCACATAACCGGAGGCGAAGACGCGACCCTGGGCGCTGGTGATTTGCAACGAAGTCAGCACGCCCGGAACTTCGTCGACACGGTCGGTCCACCGGATCGCACCGCTCCGGCGTCGCAGCGACTGAATAACGAAATCATTGACATCTGCAGGCGGGTTGCTCGCGTTGCCAATGACGACGACCGATCTTCTGGTCAGCGTGATCGCGCGGGCGATGTCGGTGCCGCCGCCGCTAAGATCCTGGACGACTTCCCAGAGGAGATTCTGCGCGAACAGGTCTGCAGAGAAGAGCGCGCAAAGGAAAATAGGCAGGACTCTCTCGAATCGCTTCATTAGCGGCCCCTCGCCATTAAATTGGTGAATCTTCAGGTGCGTGCCGGATCGCACCACCCGAGTCCTGGCGGCCAGCCTACCGCATGGTTGAGCTGCAACGGAGTCGACTTCATGACGAACGTCACGAAGTGCAATTCGAATGCCTGACGAAAGGTGTGGGCGAAGATCGGTCGGTGCTCCAATGGGCTGGCCGGTCGCCCGCACGATCGGCGACTTCGACAGACGCGATCCGACGCGGCATGCTCAAGACGGACCAACACCGACGTTCGCGACCATCGTCGCGAGGATCGATCGGACAACGGTGAAACAATATGGTGCAGGGAACGGTTTGGGTCCGTTCCCCACACCACATCGGTTCGTCCGGGCGACGAAGGATCGTCCTACGCCTACGTGGAGGTGCGCCGGACGTTCTCGGCACGCGGGCCTTTCGGGCCTTCGCCGACGTCGAATTCGACGCTGTCTCCTTCTCGCAGATCCTTGAGGCCCTCCCCGTAGACAGCGCTCTGGTGGAAGAAGTATTCCTTCCCCGCCTGATCCTTGATGAACCCAAACCCTTTGTCGACGCGCAACGTTCGAATCGTTCCTGTCATATGGTCTCCCTCGTCATCGTGTCCATTACTCTGCTGTTTCCCGACTATCCGCGGCCGCCGCTCGACCCTGCCGTTTCTGCGAGGGCCTGCAACGCCTTCGCGACGCGGACATACTCCGCGTATCGTCGCTGGTAGAGGTCGAGCTTTTCGCTCTCGACGGCATCCAGGCGGGCCCGCATCAGGGGCGATCCACCGGAACGGCCAAGCTCGTCTTCGACGGCGGCGGCTCGCAGCTTGTATTCGGCATCATGCGTCCGCTCCCAGGCCAGCCAGTCGGCCGACCACTGCGCGTGGGCGGCTTGAATGCGCTCGGTTCCGAACGGGAACGCCGCGCCGGCGGCCCGATCGATCCGGTCGAATGCGTCGGGCCACAGTGCACGGGCGGTTCGTGCCAACGGCTCCCAGACAAGAATGGCGCGCGGATCCGTGCTGCCGGCGCCGACCGCGGGTGCGAACGTGGTCATCAGTTGCAGCAGGCGCGAGTCGACGTCGGCCTGGCGCGACGCCGGGAACCTGCCGGCAATCAGCTGGCAGCCCCAGACAATCGCTGCCGCGACGATGGCGGCGGAGAGAAGCAGGATCATGATTTCGGCGTTGGATTACCACACAGGACATCACAGGCGGGCCGGCGTCAGTACTTGAGAACCGAATGCACCGTCTCGCTGCCGAGACGGTCGCGGCCGTTGAGTGCGACGAGCTCGATGAGAAACGCCAGTGCCACCACTTCCCCGCCGAGGCGCCTCACCAGATCGACTGTCGCCCGGGCGGTTCCGCCGGTGGCCAGCAAATCGTCGACGACCAGCACCCGCTGCCCCTTCCGGATCCCATCGTCGTGGATTTCCAGCGTGTCGGTGCCGTATTCGAGCGCGTAGGTCTCGCGCAGGGTCGTCGACGGCAGCTTGCCCGGCTTTCTGACCGGCGTGAAGCCGCTGCCGATCCGATCGGCCACCGCGGCACCGAAGATGAACCCGCGGCTCTCGATCCCGACGACCACCTCGATGCCCTGGTCCTGGAACGGCACGGCCAGGCTGTCGATCGCGGCGCGAAAGCCGGCCGGTTCCTGCAGCAGCGTCGTGATGTCGTAGAAGAGAATGCCGGCCTTGGGAAAGTCCGGGACATGGCGAATCTGGGTCTTGAGATGATCCATAGAGGACAGGGTCAAAAGAGGCTGCGCCTAGCGGACATTGAACCCGGAGTCACGGCGATGCGGCACCGTGTCGTCCACGTGTACGCCGCTGACGCGGGCTCCGGACGGTCCATGACTCACCTTATGCTCGAACCGTTCCATCGCCTCGGCCTCGCCTTCAACGTCGATCTCCACCCGGCCGTCCGGTAGGTTCCGCACCCAGCCATCCAGGCCTTCCCGAACTGCCGCCGCTTCCGTGAAGTAGCGGAAGCCAACGCCCTGAACGCGCCCGCTGATGAGATACCGTCGCGCCACGCGCATGGCAGAGCAGGTGATTATACCTATTTATGGCCCGTTACGACCACGAAGCGCGTCGGCGGCGGCTTCCGGCGCCACAGGACGCGCCCCGACGTTGCCCACATCCCCTCGCGCTCATAGATGATCCGCAGCGGTACGCCGCCGGCCACGAACGCCTCATAGTCCTGCCCAAGCATCGTGCACACGAACGGCGCCGTCCCGGTGAACAGCGCGCGCGCCTCGTCTGGCGCATCAATCATGGCGACGTGGCGCCCGACATAGAACCGGAATGCCGTGTTCCAGCGGTTGAGGCGGTAGCTTGCCACGAGGTCGGTGCCGCTGGCGCGCGCCGCCACCCATCTTGCGACGTCGGGCACGACCTTCTGCTGCTCGAGGGCGGGGAGCACCCAGAGCAGCACCCCGGCGTAGGTCATCGTCATCGCTCCGACCACGATCCACGGGATGACCGGCGGCCGGCCACGCTGACGAATCAACGTGATGGTCATGGCGGCCCCGGCCAGCCCCATCACGGACGGCACCAGCAGCGCCGCGCTGGGCAGCTGCAGGCGGACGGTCAGCAGATACCCGCCCGCCACCGCCGCCACCACCATCAGTGGGCCGACCAGGTGCAGCCCGACGCGCGCACCTGCGTGATGAGGATCGTCGGGCTGCTGCCGGATCCCGATCCAGGCGCGGGCACCGATCAGGCAGAGGGTCGCGGCCGCGGGAAAGACGTAGTGGTCGAGTTTGAACTTCGACAGGGTAAAAAAGCCGACCACCACGATCGTCCAGCTCCACAACACGATGCCGACGATGTCGAGCGATCCGTCCCGGCGCAGGGCCGCCCGTAAGTCATCGTAGAAGCGGCCGACGATGAGCGCCGTCCACGGCAGCAGGCCCGCCGCCAGCACGCGGAAGTAGAACGACACGGAATTGGACGCGGTCCGGGAGAACCGATCGGTCGCGAACAGGCGGATGTTCTCGTCGAGCAGGTACCCGTCGACAAAGGCGTCACGGAATCGCAGCCACATCAGCAGGAACCACGGGGCGGCGATCAACAACACCAGCGCCGTTCCGGTGACCAGCCGCAGCTCGAGCAGCCGGCGCCGCGCCTCTCCCGACCAGAGAATCGTCAGGCCGAAGGCGAGACCGCACAGCAGGAGGGCAAGCGGCCCCTTGGTCAGCACCGCCAGCGCGATCAGCAGGTAGCCGGGCCACTGCAGACGCGGGCGCCGCTGCAAGGCGGCGACGGTCACCAGCGCCGCCCCTCCGAACATGAAGGCTGTAAAGACGGTGTCGAGGATCGCATAGCGCGCCAGCGCGAACAGCGCCGGGTTGGTGGCGAGCAGCAGCGCCGCGACGATACCAGCCTCGGCCGACAGCAGGGTGATGCCGAGCCACGCGGTGACGCCGATCAGGGCCAGCGCCGCCAGTGCCGGGACCAGCCGTGCCCCGAGTTCCGAGGGGCCGGCCACCCGCATCGCCGCCGCCTGCAGCCAGTGAAACAGGATCGGCTTGTCGAAGAATGGGCGGTCGTTGTAGTACGGGGCCAGCCAGTCGCCGGTCTCCATCAGCTCGCGGGATGTCTGGGCGTAGTGCGCCTCGTCGGGGTCCCAGAAGCTCGGCTCGCCGAGCTGCCAGAACAGGACGATGAACAGGACCAGCGCCGCCGCGGCGATCGAGCCGGCACCGCGCACACCGCCGCGCGACGGTTCCGACAAGCGAGTGGTCACGGTCGAGTTGTCACGATCGGCCGTCTCGCGACCAGGTGTCGTCATACCCATATGGTCCAGATGGACGCCTATTCTTTCATGCCACGCAACCCGGCCCCGGCACAACCGTTGATACACTCGAAGTCGACGTGTTGCGCCTGCCCCTGCGATCGATCGCGAGAATAGCCGGCAAGAGCCTCCTCGCTCTCGTGGTCATCCTGCTGATCCTGACCGGGCTGGGGATCAGTGCGCTCGAAACCGGCTGGGCGAAGAACGAGATTCGCGCGCTGATCGTCCGGCAGGCGAATCAGTTCCTGACGGCGCGGCTGGAAATCGGGCGTCTGGAAGGGTCGCTGTTCCGGGGGCTGCAACTTGGCGATATCCGGTTGTCCCGGGCGGGGCGGACCCTGGTCGCGATCAAGGACGTCCAGCTCAGTTACAGCCTGCGGGAGCTGTTCGATCAGGGGACCGTGATCAAGCGCATCGCCATCACCGGGCTCGAAGTCACGGCCGCGAAAGAGGCCGACGGCCGCTGGGATCTGGCGAGTCTCGTCAGACGCGAGGCGCGGCAGCAGGAGCAGACCGGCCCGGGCCGTCCGATTGAGATCATCTCGATCGAGCTGAAGGACGCGACCATCGCGCTGGGCAACCCGGTGCAATTCGGTGCGGCGCATATTCCAACCCGCTACGAGGCATTGAACGGATCGTTTTCCTTCAAGTACGTGCCGGTGCACTGGAGGCTGACCATGCGCGAGGTCTCGTGGCGGGGATCGGCGCCGGACCTCGACATGCAGCGGCTGTCGGGGGGCATCGACAACGGGCCGGACGCGATCGTCTTCGACGACCTGACCGTGGAGACGCCGCGATCGCAGTTCACGCTGACCGGGCGGGTCGACCGGGAGAAGAAGGACGAACGGCCGACCACGCTCGACCTGACCGTCCATGCCGCCCGCTTTCCGTTCCAGGAATGGGCCGGTGTGCTCAACGGCCTCAAGAACCTGGCGGTGGAAGCGGACTTCGACACCACGCTGCGCGGTCCCTTGACCCGTCTCGAGACGGAGCTGCGTCTGCAGTCGACCGGGGGCGGCGTGCGCGGCACGTTCGTGCTCGACACCAGGGTGCCCGGATGGCACGGTGAAGGCGCCGTCACCGCCAGCCGCATCAACCTGGCGAGATGGATGAACAAGCCGGACAAGCCGTCCGACATTTCCGGCCGCGTCACGTTCAATCTGGCCTTCGGTTTCGGCCAGCACTTTCCTCGCGGGTCCTATCGCTTCGACGGCTCGCACGCCATGTTCATGGGCTACGCCGGCGACAACGTGCGCGCCCGCGGCGAGCTGACCGAACACGAGGTGTTGATCGCCGAGGCGACGGCGACCGCCTACGGCGCGGATGTCCGCCTGACGCGAGGGACGATCGGGATCATGGACCCGTATCCCTTTCATTTCCCGGGGACGATGGCCGACCTCGACCTGCGCGGCGTGCCCGAGACCATCCCGGTCCCGCGGGTCGAGAGCCGGCTGACGTTCGAGTACGACGTGATCGGAAGATTCTCCAATCCGTTCATCACCGCTCGTGCCAGATTCTCGCCCTCGGAATATCTCGGCGCCCGGATTGGCGACGGCACAATCGGCAGCATCGATACCAGCGTCAAGCCGCTGATCTTCACCGGCGACGGCGAGCTCGCGGAAGTGGATCTGGGACGGTTCGGCGCCGGCCTGAACGTGGCGTGGATGCAGGATCCCCGCTACGCCGGCACGGTTTCAGGACGATTCCAGGTCGAGGGCGCCGGCACGGATCGCGAATCGTTGCGGCTTGCCGGCAACGGCCGGCTGCATCGGGCGGCGCTCTTCGGGGGCGAAGTGACGGCGGCCGACGTCACGTTCGAGATTGCGAACGGGACGCTTTCGACCACCCTCGACGGCCCGTTCGCCGCGATCGACCCGGCGATCGCGCTGGCCGACGATCGCTTCAAGGCGACCGCGACCGGTTCCGCGAACGTCCGCCTGAGGGTGCAGGACCTGCTGCAGCGAACGCCGACGGCAGCCGACTACGACATCGACGGGACGCTGGCGCTGGCGTCGTCCACGGTCAGGGGCGTCGAGATCGCGGCCGCACACATCGACGGGACCTTCCGCAACGCCACCGCGACGCTTCGCCGTCTCGACGCCAGCGGCCCGGCCTTCGACGTGATCGCGTCCGGCACCGTGCCTTTCAGTTGTCCGGCTGGAACCGAGGCGTGCAGTACCGCGCTCGACTACGACGTCAGGCGAATCGACCTCGCCCGGTTCGAGGCGCTGATCGACGGCGGCGTCGCCGGCCTGTTCTCGACCACCGGCCGCCTCACCGGCCCGACGGATCGGCCGCGCTTCGTCGGCGACGGCACGATCGCGGGCCTGAAGGCGTCCGACGTCGACGCGCTGACGCTGACGGCGCAGTACGACCTGACGCTTCCGTCACGGCGGTGGCAGGATGCGGAGGCGCGCGCCACCCTGCGCTCGTCGTTCCTGACAGTTTTCAACCGGCCGATGCAGGAAGCGAGCGGAACGGTCGGCCTGGCCGGCCGCCGTCTCACGTTCGACCTGCTCTTCGCGATCGATGCCGGACGCAAAGGCGGGCTGGCCGGCGGCGCCCTGCTCCGCGAGGACGGCCGCGCCGTGTCGTTGTCGAACCTGACCATCACGATCGGCCGTACGGCGTGGCGTCTGGTCGCGACTGCCGCACCGCCGGTCGTCGCGTGGGACGCCGCTGGACTGTCGATCGATCCGATGTCGCTGGCCAGTGGCAGCGGCGCCAACGAGCGGCTGGGCGTCTCCGGCACGTGGCGCGACGACGGCACCGGCGCGCTTCGCGTCACCGCCACGCACGTCTCGCTCGACGCGATCGAGGGAGCGTTCCAGGTGCCGGCCGGATACGGCGGCACGCTCGAGCTCGACGCGACGATCGCCGGGACACGCCAGAAGCCGATCTTCACCAGCCGGGTTGAAATTTCCGACGGCCGGGTCCGGCGGGTGGCGTATGAACGGCTGGCCGGCCGCGTCGACTATTCGGGCGACGACGTCAACGTCGATATCCGGCTCGATCAGTCGCCCGGTGTCTGGCTCAACGCGGTCGGCAAGGTGCCGCTGGCGTTCTTCAACCGCCGTCTCCCCGAGCGCCCGTTCGATGTGACGATCACCTCGAGCTCGATTGGCCTCGGTCTGATCGAAGGCGTGACGAACGCCGTCAGCGGTGTCAGCGGGCAGGTGCACATCGACGCCCGGGTCGTCGGGACGAGCCACGATCCACACGTTGAGGGCCGGGTCGAGATCAGCGACGCCGCCTTCCTGGTCGCCGCCACCGGCGCGCGCTACAAGAACGGCCGCGCCGCGCTCACGCTCTCGCCCAATCGGGTCGACGTCGAGGCCTTCCACATCGAAGACAATGCCGGCCGGCCGCTCGAGCTGCGCGGCAGCCTCGCCACCCGCGAGCTCCGCGTCGGCGACCTGGAAATCGACCTCACGGCCCGCGGCTTCGAGGTCGTGCGCAACGAGTTCGGCCGGGTCGACATCGACGCCATGCTCCAGCTGCGCGGCCGGTTCGACGCGCCGAGCGTCGTCGGCGACCTGACGCTCAACGGCGGCGACGTCAACGTCGACCTCATTCTCGAGCGGGCGCTGTTCCAGCCCTATGCCACCGAGCCGCTGTCGATCACCGACCTCGACGCGGCGACGGCGCTCAACCCCTGGGGCCGGCTCGGGCTCGACATCGCGCTGCATATTCCGAAGAACCTGCGCCTGCTCGGCCGCGATGTCCAGATCTCGCAAGGCACACCGATCGGCCTGGGCGACGTCAATCTGCGGGTCGGCGGCGATCTCTATCTGTACAAGGACCCCGGCCAGCCGTTGTCGGTGACCGGATCGCTCGATGCGATCAGCGGCTGGTATCAGTTCCAGGGCCGGCGTTTCGATATCGACGAAGCCGCCAGCTCGATCAACTTCCGCGGCGATCTCAACCCGGAGCTCTACGTCAACGTGACGCGCGAGATCACCGGCGTGCTGACGCGGGTGGCGGTGATCGGGCCGATGCGCAGTCCGGAGCTGCGCCTGTCGAGCACGCCGCCGCTCGATCCGTCCGACGTGCTGTCGCTGATCGTGTTCAACACGGCGGCCAACGACTTGACGGCGCCCCAGCAGCAGGAACTGGCGATCAGGGCGGGCGCCATCGCGGCTGGATTCCTGGCGACGCCGCTGATCTCGGCGGTGCAGCGGACCCTGGGTCTGGACATCCTGGAAATCGATCCGACTGGCGAGCGCGGTCAGGGTCCCCGCGTGACCATCGCCGAACAGCTGGCGCCCGGCCTGGTGGCGCGGTTCTCGCGGCAGTTCGGCCAGGAGGCGGTCGACGAAGCGATTGTCGAATACTCGCTGTCGCGGCTGCTGCGGATTCGGGCGACCTTTTCCGACGCCTCGTCACTCAGCCAGCGCTCGCCGTTCCGCCGCATCGAGCGCGCCGGCATCGACCTGTTGCTCTTCTTCAGCTTTTGACCGGGTCGATCTGCCGGCGATCTACAATCATTCGTGCCATTTTCCTCACTGAAGCTTCATCCGAGCCTGCTGCAGGGGCTGAAGGACCTCGGGTTCACCCGGCCAACCGCCATCCAGGCGGATGCCATTCCCCCGGCCATGGCTGGTCACGACGTGCTGGCGTGTGCGATGACCGGCAGCGGCAAGACGGCCGCGTTTCTTCTCCCGATCCTGCACAAGCTGCTCGATCAGCCGCGCGGCACGACGCGCGCCCTGGTGCTGACGCCGACCCGCGAGCTGGCCGCCCAGATCGCCGCCGATCTCAACGACCTGGCGGTGCATACGCCGATCACCGCCGCCGCGGTGTTCGGTGGCGTCGGCATGGGTCCCCAGGAACACGCGTTCCGCAGCGGCGTCGACGTGGTCATCGGCACGCCGGGCCGGCTGCTCGATCACTTCAAGCGGCCGTATGCGAAATTGAACGGCCTGCGCCACCTGGTGCTCGACGAAGCGGATCGCATGCTCGACATGGGCTTTCTTCCCGACATCCGTCGGGTCCTGCGTCATCTCCCGAGCCGTCGCCAGACGCTGTTCTTCAGCGCGACCATCCCGCCGCCGATCGAGCTGCTGGTGCGCGAGATGCTGCATTCCCCGGTGACGATCAACATGGAGCGGCGGTCGGCGCCGGCGGTCGGCATCACCCAGGCGCTTTATCCGGTGCCGCAGCATCTCAAGCCGGCGCTGCTGACCGCCCTCCTGCAGCGCGGCGAGGTGCGCGATGCCCTGGTGTTCACGCGGACCAAGCACCGGGCCGACCGTCTGGCGAAGCATCTGGCGCAGCAGGGCATCAAGGTGGAACGGATCCACGGCAACCGGTCGCAGAACCAGCGCACCGAGGCGTTGGCCGGTTTCAAGAGCGGCCGCTACCGCATCCTGGTCGCGACCGACATCGCGGCCCGGGGAATCGACGTCACGGCGCTCGGACACGTCATCAATTTTGACGTACCGGGTGCGGCCGAGGACTACATCCACCGGGTGGGGCGCACCGCCCGCGCCGAACTGACCGGTGCCGCGTTTACGCTGGTGTCGCCGGAGGAAGAGGCGACCGTGCGTGAGATCGAGCGTGGGATCGAGAAGCGGCTGCCGCGCGTGACGCTGTCGGATTTCGACTATCAACAGCAGGCACCGCCCCGTGCCGCCGTACCACACCGGCATCCGTCGGGTCCGCCGCGCGGCCGGGGCGCACCGCCCCGGGGCGCACCGCCCCGCGGACGGCGGCGGTATTAGGGT
This sequence comes from Acidobacteriota bacterium, assembly GCA_039931615.1. GTDB lineage: Bacteria > Acidobacteriota > Vicinamibacteria > Vicinamibacterales > CAVVIG01 > JAHFUI01. Next base: position 126,551 of record JBDTRR010000005.1, on the reverse strand, counting down.
CCACATCGCCCCCTCGTACGTGGGATCCGGCTTCAGCCGGATTGATCCGTGGTCCGACGAAAGTCGGACGCCACGTCCGATTCAACGCCAGGAACTGCCCAACAGCCGCAACACCGTCGGACGATGGTCCGATCCGAACGCGTCCGCGAGGATCTCGCAGCCGCGTCGAACGCCAGGCGGGAACGTGGTCAGGATGTGATCGAGGTGGAGGCCGAATCGGAACGTCGCCCGGCCGCCGCACTCCTTCACACGCGGCACGACGGCGTCGAGGAGGCTGACGGTTGCCTCGCGCGCACCCAGCCAGGTGTTCAGATCGCCGCCCAGGACGAGCGGCACGGCGTCGGCCGCGTACGGCCGGAGGAAGTCGGCCAGCGCCGCGGCTTGCCGCGATCGGCTGGGACGATTGTCGAGATGGACACTCACCATGCGGGCGCGCCATGGCGCGCTGCCGACTCTTGCGGAGACGGTTGCCATCACCGCGACGCGGCGCTGGTGGACCCACGGCAGTTCGATGGCGACCGCCTCTGACAATGGCAGCGTCGAGAGGATCGCACTGCCGCGGTCTTCGCGATCGGCAGCGGCGGCGCCGCGGCCGTTCCGCATCGACGGCACATACGCGATCCACAGACCCAGCTGTCGGGCCGCGTCGACGATGTCCGCCAGCCTGGCACGAGGGGGGGCGATGCGGCCCGGCGGACTGACGGCGGCCGGAACTGTCGACGGCACCAGCGGCCCGCCGCGCATCGCCTCCTGCACGAGCAGGACGATGGCCGGCCCGGCAGCGGGCGACGCGCTCGAAACGCGGCGCAGCCGGGCGAGGAGACGCTCCACGTCACCGCCGCCTTCATGGATGTTCCACGACACCACGGCGAGGCCGGTTTGAGCCAGGTCGACGGGCGGATCGGGATCGTCCGGACTGGCAATGACGGCCGGCCCCGCCGATTCGCACCAGGCCGCCAGCCGCAGGCGCTGCGCCGGCTCCGTCGGGCCGACCCACTCGATGCCCGATCCAGCCGCGCACGACGGCCGTTCGAGCCGATGGAGCGCCAGTACAGGACCCGAGGCGCACGCGCACGCCGAGAGCAGAGCCGTCGCGAGCGCGATCTCGAGTGAGGCGGCCTTCATGGGGGATGAGCCACCATAGCATCGTCGCGGGCGCAGGGCCGGCACAGCCGGGCATCACTCGAGGTTGGCGGGTGAGACGAACCGAGCGTGATGTGCGCCACGGTGACGATTCGCGTCAGCCCGGCCATGGCGGGGTCGGGGGCGTGGGGGGGCCAGATGGTAAGCTGGAACATCGCGATCAATCAAGGGGCCAGGTGACCACGACCATTCTCGGTATTTCCGCCTTCTACCACGATTCCGCTGCCGCTCTCGTCTGTGACGGAGAAATCATCGCCGCTGCGCAGGAGGAGCGCTTCACGCGCAAGAAGCACGATCAGGCCTTCCCACGGCAGGCGGTCGACTACTGTCTGCGCGAGGCCGGCCTGAAGCCGGACGATGTGACGTACGCGGCGTTCTATGAGAAGCCGCTGGTCAAGTTCGAGCGCCTGCTCGAGACCTATCTCGCGTTCGCGCCGCAGGGGTTCGCCAGCTTCCGGAAGGCGCTGCCGCTCTGGCTCCGGGAGAAGCTCCACCTGCCCCGGGAGATGGATCGCGGCCTGGACCATCGCTTCAACGGCCGCTATGTCTTTCTCGAGCATCATGAGTCGCACGCCGCCAGTGCCTTCTTTCCGTCGCCGTTCGAAGAGGCGGCGATCCTCACCGTCGACGGCGTCGGCGAATGGGCGACCGCCACGGCCGGCACCGGGCGCGGGCACCGCATCGAGCTGACCCACGAGCTGCGGTTTCCGCACTCGCTCGGCCTGCTGTATTCGGCCTTCACCTATTACACCGGCTTCCAGGTGAACTCGGGCGAGTACAAGGTGATGGGACTGGCGCCCTACGGCGCGCCGCGCTACCGCGATCTGATTCTCGAGCATCTGCTCGACCTGAAGGCGGACGGATCGTTCCGCCTCGACATGCGCTACTTCAACTACTGCCAGGGTCTGACGATGACCAGCGAGCGGTTCCACCAGCTCTTCGGCGGGCCGCCCCGCCGGCCGGAGTCGCCGCTGACGCAGCGCGAGATGGACCTGGCAGCCAGCGTCCAGGTGGTCACCGAAGAGATCGTGCTGCGGATGGCGAGGCACCTCCACGACGAGACCCACTCCGACAACCTGTGCCTGGCGGGCGGGGTGGCGCTCAACTGCGTCGCCAACGGACGGCTGCTGCGCGAGGGGCCGTTCAAGCACCTCTGGATCCAGCCGGCCGCCGGCGACGCGGGCGGGGCGCTCGGCGCGGCGCTGTTCGTCTGGCATCAACTGCTCGGCCACGACCGCGACGTGGTCGCGCTCGATCGGCAGAAGGGATCGCTGCTCGGGCCGCGCTTCGAGAATGACGCGATCAAGACGATGCTCGATCGGACCGGGTGCGTGTATCACTATTTCGACGACGACGGGATCGCCGACTGCGTCGCCGGTCTTCTGGCCGGCGAAAAAGTGGTCGGCCGCTTTCAAGGGCGGATGGAGTTCGGTCCGCGCGCCCTGGGCAATCGCAGCATCATCGGCGACGCGCGCAGCGAAGCGATGCAGAGCGTGATGAACCTGAAGATCAAGTTCCGCGAATCGTTTCGCCCGTTCGCGCCGTCGGTGCTCCAGGAGCGGGTCGCCGATTACTTCGAGATGGATCCCGATGTCGAGAGTCCCTACATGCTGCTGGTCACCGGCGTCCAGGAGCGGCGGCGGGTCGCCGACGTGGGCGGCGGCGGACTGCACGGGCTCGAGTTGCTCAAGCAGAAGCGTTCGGACGTCCCGGCGATCACCCACGTCGACTACTCGGCCCGGGTGCAGACGGTCGACGCGGCGCGCAATCCGGCGTACCATCGCTTGTTGCGGAGCTTCGAGGCGCGGACCGGGTGTCCGGTCATCATCAATACCAGCTTCAACGTGCGCGGCGAGCCGATCGTCGGGTCGCCAGAGGATGCCTTCCGCTGTTTCATGAATACCGACATGGATGCGCTGGTGCTCGAGAACTACCTCCTGATCAAGACCGAGCAGCCGGCCGGCCTGGCCGGCGATCGCGCCGAATACCTCAAGTCGTTCGAGCTGGATTGAGCCGGCCATGGCCCTGATCGAAATCAACTGGCACCCCGATGGCAAGCAGCTGCGGTCGTTCGCCTGGCTGTGGCTGGTCTTCTTCGCCCTGGCCGGCGCGGTGGTGGCGTGGCGGGCCGGCCTGATCGGCGGCGTGGCGCCGCCGGGCGCGAGCTGGACGACGCCGGTGATCCTCTGGACGCTGGCCGTCGTGGTCTCGGCGGTCGGCCTCGCCTTTCCGGCGGCGATCAGGCCGGTCTATCTGGTCTGGATGGGCGCGTCGTTCCCGATCGGCTGGACGGTCAGTCACATCCTGCTCGGCGCCACCTATTTCGGGCTGTTCACGCTCGTCGCCGTGATCTTCCGCCTGATGGGACGCGACGCGCTGGCGCGCCGGCTCGATCGCGGCGCCGCCACCTACTGGGTCAAGCGGTCGCCACCGGCCGATGTCGCCCGATACTTCAAGCAGTTCTAGGAGAGAGTATGGCCAACGATCGCCAATCGTCGGAGAGCAACGCGTTCGAACGCGAGGCGCACGTCGAGCGCACCTCGCTGCCGGCCGAATTCTGGCAATTCATCGTCCAGAACAAGAAGTGGTGGCTGATCCCGATCGTCACCGTGCTGTTCCTGTTCGGCGTGCTGATGCTGCTCGGCAGCACGGCGGCGGCGCCGTTCATCTACACGCTGTTCTGACGATCGCGCGCTGATGAAGGTGCTCATCACCGGCGGCGCCGGCTTCATCGGTTCGCACCTGGCCGAGCGGCTGCTCGCCCGGGGCGACGGCGTGCTCGTCCTCGACGACCTGTCGACCGGCAGCATGTCGAACATCGAACACCTGGTCGGGGCGCCCGGGTTCAGCTACCGGATCGGGTCGGCGCTCGACGAGCCGCTGGTCGTCGAGCTGGTCGACCGCTGCGATGCGACGGTCCACCTCGCGGCGGCGGTCGGCGTGCGGCTGATCGTCGAGCGGCCGGTGCATACGATCGAGACCAACGTCCGCGCCACCGAGGTCGTGCTCGGCGCGGCGGCCCGCAAGCAGAAGCCCGTGCTGATCGCCTCGACGTCCGAGGTCTACGGCAAGAGCACGAAATTTCCCTTCAACGAGAACGACGACCTCTGCCTCGGCGCGACAACCCGGTCGCGCTGGGCCTACGCCTGCTCGAAGGCGCTCGACGAATGGCTGGCTCTCGCCTATCACCACGAGCGGCGGGTGCCGGTCATCATCGTGCGATTCTTCAACACGGTCGGCCCGCGCCAGGTCGGCCGCTACGGCATGGTGCTGCCGAACTTTGCCCGGCAGGCGCTGCGCGGCGAGCCCCTCACCGTCTACGGTGACGGTGCGCAGACCCGCTGCTTCGGCCATGTCCGCGACGCCGTCGAGGGCGTGTTGCGGCTGCTCGGCACGACGGACGCGCAGGGGCAGGTCTTCAACGTCGGTGCGGTCGCAGAAGTATCGATCCTGCAGCTGGCCGAGCTGGTCCGGGCGCGCGCCGACAGCCGGTCCGAGATCCAGTTCGTGTCGTACGACGACGCCTACGACGAGGGATTCGAGGACATGCGGCGCCGCGTGCCGGACGTCGAGAAGCTGGCGCGCTTCACCGGCTTCCGTTTCGAGACACCGCTCGAGACGATGGTCGACGACGTCCTCGAGGAGCAGCGGCGGAAGCTGGCGGCGGCGATGGCCCATCGCCAGGGCTGATGCGGGGCGAGCGACCGTCGATCGTCACCCGGCCTTGACGAAGCGGGCGACGTGCTCCGTGTCGGCGGGCTGCGGCCGGGCCATCTGGCGGAAATGCTGGAACGACACCAGGCACTCGTGCTTCTTCAGAAAGCTGTGCAGGCGTTTGTATTCGGACGGCGCCAGGTTGAACAGCTCGGTGAGCAATCGATAGTTGCCATGGGTATGCGTCAGACCCATGCTGATGACGCTCCGCACCGTCTCCCGGGTCAGGTCGTGCCGCATGAACGGCTCGTGGATGACCTCCGTGAACGTCTCACCCCGTTTGGCCATCCGTTCGTAGCAGGTCGCCGCCAGCAGGTTCGCCGCTGAGGGACCCGGTGCCGCGACGGTCCGGGCCGGCTCGTCGTCTGAAACCTGGCGCATCACATCGGCGAGCGTGACGGCGCGGCCGGCAAAGCGCAGCGCCACCCGTTCGGCCACGTTCTTGAGCTCGCGCACGTTACCGGGCCAGCCATGCTCTTCGAGATGGGCCATCGCGTCGTCGCTGACCTCGCAGGGCGCGAGACGATGCTGGCCGCTCATCAGGCGCAGGTAGTGCTCGAACAGCAGCCTGATGTCTTCGCGGCGCGCGCGCAACGGCGGCACCACCAGATGCACGACGTTGAGCCGATAGTAGAGATCTTCGCGGAACTCTTTTTCCCGCGTCCGCTCCAGCAGATCGCGGTTGGTCGCGGAAATGACGCGGACGTCGACAATCGTGTGCTTGCCCTCGGAGCCGATCTGCTGGATTTCGCCGCTCTCGAGGAATCGCAGCAGCAGGGTCTGCATGCGCAGGCTCATCTCGCCCACTTCGTCGAGCAGGACGGTGCCGCCGTCGGCCATTTCGAGGAGCCCGCGGCGATCGCGATGCGCATCGGTGAAGCTGCCGCGGAGATGCCCGAACAGTTCGGACTCGAGCAGGGTTTCGGCGACGCCGCCGCAATTGATGGTAATCAACGGGCGGCGGCTGCGCGGGCTGCGCTCGTGAATCAAGCGCGCCAGGAGTTCCTTCCCGACGCCGCTTTCCCCGGTAATCAGGACCTTACAGTCGCAGGCAGCTATCTGCTGAGCTTCTTCCACCAGCTCTGCGATGAGTCGACTTCTACCCAGCAGTGAATGCGAATCCACGAAATGTCCTCTGTGTCCTAAAGGGGCATCTAAATGTCGTTATATGTATCCAGTATAACAATAGATGGGACAACGACTGTCAACAACCTTTCACCTGATCTCTCTGGTGATCGGTTCCCTGAGGATACAAGAGCGTCTCATTATACGACGGTTATTCGTTTGGCGTCTGTTTGTTAGTCAGCGGCCGCTGACTCTCGGGGGGCAGCGAGATGGCTATCTGGCGTCTCCAGTCAGGTTTCGTCGCAGGATCGACGCGAGCACGAGCAGCGCGCCGCCGGTGATGAGCGCTTCCGGCCGTGCATCGCTGCGGCTGCCGGCGGCGACGACTTCGGGCCACGCATTCGCCGCCTGAATTCGCAACGCCACGCTGGGCCACACGCCAAGTCCCACCGCCACGGTAATGACCATCGACAACAGAATCGTTCGCTTCATACTGCCCCCTCGATCGCCGGTCGATCGTTCCGCTGCATAGATGAGAAAGGAAGAACGTTCACGTCGCAGTCGTATTCCTGCAGGAACGTGAGGAACCGCTCGTAGTCTGCCGACGGGAGGTTGAACAGCTCCGCCAGCAGGCGATAGCTGCCGCTCGTGCGCTCGAGGCCTCGCCGAACCACCTGGCGCACATCCTCCCGGGTCAGGTCGTACCGCATGAACGGTTCGCGGACCGCCATCCAGAATGACGACGGGCTCGTGATCATCCGCTCATAGGAGCGGTGTGCGTCCGCCGCCGCCGTCCCATGACCACCCACGGCGCCTGCCGTCTCGACCGGCCGGTTGATGGGTGCCATCTGAATGACGATGCGGGACCGAACCGGCTTGACCTGTGTGGCTGACACGTGGATGCATCCCATCAACGCAAGCCGGATACCACAGGCTGCGGGTCCAGCGCAGCGGACAACCGCGTCCAACGGCTCATGTAAATCGTTGTAAACAGGGGGGATTCTCGTCGTCGCCTGGAACGGTGGCGCCGACGGTGCTGACGGAAGACCGAGCGAAAGGCGCCGAAAAGCAGACTTTCGTCTGCGCAGCGGGCCTCCGCCCGGAGGCGGCGTCCGACTTCAATCGGACGCGGATCGATCCGGTCGGAGCCCGACGCACGCGCACAACGCGGCGCCCTCGCGGAAGATGATCTTCTCCCTCCGGGCAGACTGCGCTGCCGGCGCCGCCAGGCGAATCGGCGAGAGGAGCACGCCAATCAATGATTCCGGCCGTTGGCCGCGATCGGCGCACGTCTGCTGCGTTGGACAGTCATTTGCTCAGTGTCGGTGCGGAACGCGAGAGACGTGGCCGGGGATACCCGCATCCAGGCCCCGCTCGATCAGTCGATCGTTCACGCCGCAAACCGATTGACCGCAACCGCAATCCGCAGCGCCGACACTGGTGCAGACGGGAGAAGCAACATGACCGGCAGGAATTTGGGATTCATCGTGCTCGGCTTCCTCGCGTTGTGCGGCGTGGTCGCGGCGATCGTGATCCCGGGGCGTCCCGCGCTGGCATCGGCAACGGCGTTTCAGCCGCCGCCGGATTCGCCCCCGGCCCCGGCGCCGGTCGAGATCGCCGGGCGCGATGGCGGGCCGGCTGCGGCGTTGGCGAGCGAGAGCCGGACGCGCCTCATCGGGTTCAGACAGGAATGCGCAGACCAGTGGGGCGCCAATCCCGACATGCAGCTGGCCTGCTTGAAGATGAAGCTGCGCGAGCATCGGATGGGTCTCATCGAGGCCTTGAAGATTCTCCAGGACCAATAGTCGTGATCGGGCCGCGCCTTTCCGCGGATCAACAGGCGGAGCCGCTATGGACACGTTGAATCTTCGCAAGGCCCGGGTGCTGGTCACCGGCGGGGCCGGACTGATCGGGTCGCATCTCGTCGACCACCTGCTTCAGGAACGGGTCGCCGAAGTGGTGGTGCTCGACAACTTCGTCCGCGGCCGCCGCGAGAACCTGGCCGGCGCCGCTGGCGCCGTCACCATTGTCGACGGCGATATCCGCGACCGGGCCCTGGTTGGCGAGGTCATCAAGGGGATCGACGTCGTGTTCCATCAGGCGGCGATCGGCGTCACGCAGTCCGCCGAAGACCCGGCGTTGGCGATGGACGTCCTGGTCAACGGCACCTTCAACGTCCTCGAGGCGGCGGTCAAGGCGGGCGTCCGCAAGGTGGTGGCTGCCTCGTCGGCTTCGGTCTACGGCCTCGCCGACAAGTTTCCGACCGACGAACACCATCACCCCTACAACGACCGGACGGTCTACGGCAGCGCCAAGGCGTTCAACGAAGGACTGCTTCGATCCTTCAACGAGATGTACGGGCTCGAGTACATTGCCCTGCGCTACTTCGATGTCTACGGACCGCGGATGGATCCGTCCGGCGGCGACACCGCCGTCTTCATCCGCTGGATGGAGCAGATCGCGGCCGGCCAACCGCCGGTGATCTGCGGCGACGGCCATCAGACGATGGACTTGATCAATGTCGAGGACATCGCGCGGGCCAACATCCTGGCGGCGCGCGCGCCGGTGACCGACGCGGTGTTCAACGTCGCCACCGGCACCGAAGTATCGATGAACGAGTGTGCGGAGCTGCTGCTGGCGGCGATGGATTCCCCTCTGGCGGTCCAGTTCCAGCCGGCCCGGACCGTGAATCCGGTGCCGCGGCGGTCCGCCAGCACGTGGCGGGCCCAGCAGGAGCTCGGCTTTCAGGCGGTCGTCCCGTTCGAGCAGGGGCTGCGCCGGCTGGCGGAATGGTGGCGGATGCAGCAGTCCATCGCGGTGCTGGCGTGATCGTCCGCCCGGCCCGGCCGGGCGCTGGCCTCGGACGCGATCGTCGCGGCCGTCCGCCCCGAACAGTTGCGCGCGCGCGTCCGAATGGATTACCACCCGCCGCGGTCCGGTCGAAGGCCGGCGTGGCGGCTCCACCCCGAGGCATACTTCAATGAATCCACGCGTCGAAGTCATCGTCCCCTGCTCGAACCATGGCCACCTGCTCGAATCCTGTGTCCGCAGCGTGCTGTCGCAGGAAAAGGTGGAGGTGCGGGTCGTGATCATCGACGATGCCTCGACTGATGCGACCGAGCAGGTCGGCCGGCGCCTGGCGTCGCTCGATTCCCGCGTCGAGTACCGGCGCCATCAGGTCCGCCGCGGTCATGTCGCCACCTGCAACGAAGGGCTGGCGCAGCTGACGGCCGCCTTCTGCCTGCTCCTGACGGCCGACGATCTGCTGACCCCCGGATCGCTGATGCGTGCGACGCGGCTGATGACCGCGCACCCGGAGGTCGGGCTGACCTACGGCCGCGATATCACGTTCACCCATTCCGCGCCGTTCGGCGCGGCACGGAGCGGCGAACACTGCGGTCACCGGATCATGGGCTACAGCGCGTTTCTCTATCGCTCGTGCCGGCTCGGCCAGACGCCGATCCAATCGTCGACGGCCGTGGTCCGGACCTCGCTGCACCGCCAGGTCGGCAACTATCTCCCGGACTTGCCGCATACTGGGAGTACGGAAGTCTGCCTGCGGTTGGCTGCCCACGCTGCCGTGTGCGAACTGGACGCGGATCAGGCATTCCGCCGCGTGCGCGCCGACACCATGAATCCCGACCACACGCCGCTACGCCACTTCGCAGAGCAGAAGAAAGCGTTTGACGTGCATTTCAACGCCTACCGCCGGGTCCGTCCCGAGATCGCCTCGCTCGAACCGATCCTGAACCGGACGATTGGCCAGGCGGCATTCTGGCGTGGCGCACGGGCGTTCGATGACAACGACGTCCGGCTGTGCGACGCGTATCTCGCCTGCGCGGCGGCCACCTGGCCGGACCTGGCATCGTGGGAACCGTTCCGGCAATTCCGCTGGAAGCGCCGGATTGGGCCGGTCGGATCCCGATGGGTCGAGACGTTGGCTGTCCGCATCCGAGCCGGTGCGTTCTGGCGCGGACGCGCGGCAGGGATCGGATCCGGCGTCGCGGCCAGATGACGATGCTGTTCGCTGGAGACGGCGCGGGTGGGCCGCCCCGCGCGGCGGGACGGCGCGGCGCGACCGGAGCTCCGGCCCTGCCGATGGCGTCGCCCCCCCTGCTCCGTCGCGAGAGTTGACATGGTCGAGACCGCCCTCGAGTCGTTTCTGCTCGGCCATCCGGCGACCACCGCCCCGCGGCCGAAGTGCCGTCTCGTCGTTGGCGGGAATCCGCTGCGCTTCCAGCTCGACGAACTTCGCGACGCGGTGACACGATCCGCGGCCGGCGACCTGGCAGCGTACGCGGTGCCGCTCGATGGCGCGCCGCTGGCGCGGCTGCTGACGCTGATCACCCTGGCGACGCGGCTCCGGCGCGCGCAGCGGGTGATCGAGCGCAACGGCGGGGCAACCGTGTGCCGGTACGGCGTCGATCCCCAGTTGAACGCGCCAGCGTTCGTCTATCAGCTTGACAGTGCGGCGGCGCAGTATGCCGAGAGTTTCCTGCGCGACCGCGGATCCGGCGCCGCGATCCGGCGGATCGCGGCACGGTGTTTCGGGTACGACCCCGCGATCGGTGCGATTGTGGTGATGGGCAGGAAGTCCTGATGCTGGAGATCGTGGCGCTCGTCAACCGCCTGCTACCCGGGCTTCTGCAGCACTCACGGCCGAGCGTCGCCTGCGTCTGCACGACGCGCGCGAAGTATCTGGTCTTCGACGGCGATCCGTCGCGGCCGGCCTGCATCGTCGAGTTTGGCGACGAAGAGCGACTGACCAGGACCGACCACATCCTCTCGACGCTGCGCTCGAAGATGCCTCCGGGCGGCGTTGCCGACTCCCTGTGCTGTACCAGCCTGCCGGACGGCACGTTCGTGCACATCCAGGAAGGTCTGCCCGGAGTGCCGTGGTTCCGGCTTTCTGACAGCCTGGCCACTCCGGCCGCCTGGGAGGAGCTCCTCTCCCGATCCGTTGTCGTGATGGGTCATCTGCATGCCGCGACGCGGGTCGTGCCGGCCTGGACCGGAACCATCGAGATGGGCGCCGAGCTGGGACGTCAGGAAGCGCTGTGCCGCCGGAACGGCACGCCGCTCGACAACGAGGTGCGGCAACGGATTGGCGAATGGCAGGATCAGCTCGCGGCGACTGGACCGGTCCAGGCGTGGTGGCAGCACGGCGATTTTTCGCTCAACAACCTGCTGGTCTCCCGCAAGTCGGTCGCGGTCATCGACTTCGACGAGTTCGGTCTGACCCTGATGCCGCTCCACGATGCGTTCGGCCTCGCGCTATCGCTGACGCTGTCTCAGGACGGCCGGTGCCCGCTTTCGCGGGTTCACTGTCTCGACGTCTGCACGAGGGGTAGTCTGACCGCCGCCGCTCTCCCACCGACGCATCTCCCCGGCCTGCTGATGCATCACCTGCTCTGGAGAATCAACCAGTGCTACGGCGTGGAGCGGCGGACTCGCCTTCGGAACATCCTGCTCGGATGGGTCGGTGAGCTGGGGGCCGCGCCGGAGACATTTTTTGCCGCGCGCACGTAGCCCCTCGGACGTCGGATCCGGCTTCAGCCGGATTGATCCGTGGTCCGGCTAACGCAGGACTCCACGGACGAGAAAAAGGGGCGTCACCGCGCCGCCTGCATCGCCACCGCCGGCAGCGGGAGCACGGGTTGGCGCTGCGCCGCATCCAGGGCGCACCAGCGGGCCAGCATCCACACCGTCCACAGCGCCTGGGCATGGTCGGCCTGCCCGGCCCGGTGCTGGTCGAACAGCTGCCGGACATAGGCGCCATCGATCATCGTGTGAACGGCGGCGCCGGCCTGGAGCACGTCGGCTTCGAACTCCGGCGCACACGGCCCGGCCAGCCATTCCGCAATCGGCGCCGAGAAGCCGTGCTTGGGCAGCCGCGACAGACCGGCGGGCAGACGGCGCTCGGCCAGCTGGCGGAGGAGATACTTCGGCCGCAGGTACGGCATCTTCTGCCGCCGCGGAATCCGGAACGCCAGTTCGATGATCCGGTGGTCGAGCAGCGGACAGCGGACTTCGAGGCCGTGCTGCATGGTCATGCGATCGACCTTCACCAGCACATCGTTGGGCAGGTAGATGTTGAGGTCGGCGTATTCCGCTTTCTGCACGGGACTCGACGACGGGCAGCGCCGGTATGGGGCGGTGACCGCGTCGTAGACGCTGCTCGCGGCCGGATCGCGCAAGGGCGCCTGGCCGAGCAGCCGCCTCGATTGTTCCGGCTTCACCATGCACAGGTCGGCGTAGTAGGCGGCCTCCGGATTGCGGGCGATGTTTTCGATCAGGCTGCCCCATCGCAGCGCCCGCGGCAGCTGCGGCGACCGCGGCCAGCGCTCGCCCAGCCAGGCGGCGGCGCGGCGCCCGGCCGCGCCCGGCAGCAGCGGCCTGGCGATCGACTCCAGGGCGTGCGGCACGTAGCGCTGGCTGTAGCCGCTGAACGCCTCGTCGCCGCCGTCCCCGCTCAACGCCACCGTCACGTGACGCTTCGACATGCCGGCGACGTGGAACGTCGGAATCGCCGAGGCGTCGGCGAACGGCTCGTCGAAGGCGCCGACGATCTGGTCCAGCACCTCGGCCAGCCGCGGCTGGATGATCTCGACGTGGTGCTCGGTGCCAAATTGCGCCGCGGTCAGGGCCGCGGCGTCGAGCTCGTTGTGCGCGGCTTCGCCGAACCCGACGGTGGTGGTGATCACGCCGCGTCCGAGCGCCTCCGCCATGTACGAAACGACCAGTCCCGAATCGATCCCGCCCGAGAGGAACGCGCCGAGCGGCACCTCGCTCTCGAGCCGATCGACGACCGCGGTGCGGAGCGTGTCCTCGAGCTCGCGCTCCAGCGCCGGCCGCTGTCCTGGATGATCGTCGAACTGCTCGATGTCCCAGTAGCGTCGGACCTCGATGCGGCCGTCGCGCAGCCGCAGCCAGTGGGCGGGCGGCAGGTTGTGGACGCGCCGGTAGACGGTGCCCGGGGCCAGGAAGTAGCCGAGTGAGAGGTAGCCTTCGAGCTGGGAGAAATCGAGCTCCGGGTCCCAGGCGGGACTGGCGCGGATCGCCTTGATCTCGCTGGCGAAGTGCAGCGCGCCGTCGAGCTCGGCGTAGTAGAGCGGCTTCTTGCCCAGTCGATCGCGCGCGATCAGCAGCTCGCGCTTGCGGGTGTCGTAGATGGCGAAGGCGAACATGCCTTCGAACATCGGCACGCACGCCGCCCCGAACTCCTCGTAGGCGTGCAGGATCGCTTCGGTGTCGGAGGTGGTCCGGAAGACATGGCCGCGCGACAGCAGCCGCTCGCGCAGCGATCGGTGATTGTAGATCTCGCCGTTGAACACCACCCAGCACGAGCCGTCTTCGTTGGTCATCGGCTGGGCGCCGCCCTCGCGATCGATGATGGCGAGCCGCCGGTGGCCCAGCGCCGCCGTCTCATCGGTCCACAGACCCTGGCCGTCCGGACCGCGGTGATGGATCGTCGACGTCATCGACCCGATGGCGAGGCGCAGGCGCGGGTCCAGCGGACCTTCGAGCGAGACGATACCGCAAAGACCACACATAGAAGCAGCCTAGCAGACCGCAGCGGCTTCGCGCGCTGGCATTCACACCTGATGTCGGCAGCGAGGGATGAGCTGGCAGCCGGATGCTGTGTGGGCGCGCCGCTCGGTGAGCACGCGGCGCGAACGTTGAATTCGACCGCGAGCGACGCGGTCGAAAAGCTGGCCTTCCGACAGATTCGTCAGTGGCGGCGACTTTTGTCTGCCGACAACGGTTGGCCGCAGAGCCGGCAGAACTGATCGGCGGCGGATTCGCCTTGCCGTGGCGCGGTCTCAGGCCTGAATCATCGATCGCGGTCGCGGTGCCGCCGCGCCGCCGTGGCGGCATGTCTCTTGCCCCCTTGTCCAGCGCCGGGGTCGCCGTATCGGCCAGCAGTCGACAGTGTCAAGAAACCCATGCCAGCTCATTCACTACGGCTGATGCCGAAGGTCGATTCCCAACCGCGGCCGTCACCGGACCGCTGTTCCCTGCTGGCGGTGACGAGCGAGGCGCCCTGGCCTCTCGACACGGGCGGACATCTCCGAACCTATCATCTGCTCCGAACTCTGACGACCGCGTTCGATGTGCGGCTGGTCGCGCCGGCGTCGGGCCGCGACGACGAGGGCTGCCGCGCGCTGGCGCGGGCCGGTCTCCACCCCCGGCTGGTGCCGGTGTCGGCGCGCACCGCCGTCACCGAGACCGTCAAGGTTGGCCTGGCGGCCGTCCGGCGCGAACCGTACGTCATGTTCTCGCGGCATCGATACCGCGCCGTCGCGCGCGCCCTTCGGGACGAAATCAAGGTGCGGCGTCCCGACGTGCTGTACCTGGATCATCTCGATTCGCTGGTCTACGCCGGCGGTCTGGACCGGATTCCGCTGATCATCGACATGCACAATGTCTACTCGCGGCTGGTGTCGCGCGCCGCCGTCGAGGCGGGCGGCGCGGTCCGCCGGCGCTATCTCGAAGGTGAAGCGGCGCTGATTGCGCGCATGGAGCAGCGCGCGGTCGCGCTGGCCGACACGATTCTCGCCGTCTCCGCCGACGACGCCAGCTATTTCACCGGCATCGGCGCCAAACGCGTCGTCGTGGTGCCGAACGGCGTCGATTGCGACGCCTACGAACGGCTCCCGGCCGGCGCCCGGACCGGTCCGCCGACCATTCTCTACGTCGGATCGTTGACCTGGCCGCCGAACGTCAGCGCCGCGCGCTTTCTTGCCGCCGAGGTGCTGCCGCTGGTGCGCCGCCGTCTGCCGGACGCGCGCGTGGTCATCGTCGGAAAGGACCCCGACCCCGACTTGATGGCGCTGGCGCGCGCCACTGACGGTGTCGACATCGCCGGGCATGTGCCCGACGTCGCCGCCTATTTTCGCAGCGCGCACGTGCTGGCGGTGCCGCTCGAGTCCGGCGGCGGCACGCGCCTGAAGATCCTCGAGGCGTTCGGCGCCGGCCTGCCGGTGATCTCGACGCCAGTCGGTTGCGAGGGCATCGCCGCCAATGACGGTGAACATCTTGTCATCGCCGATCGCCGCGACTTTGCCGCCGGCATCATCGACCTGCTGCTCGACCCGGTCGGCGCCCGGAACCGCGCGCAGCGCGCGAAACGGCTGGCGCGGCAGCGCTACGACTGGCCGGTGGTCGGGGCGCTGGCGTGCGCCGCGGTGGCCGAGGCCAGCCGGACGGCGGCAGCGGCGCCGCACCGGCTGGCGATCCAACCGACGGTGCGGATCCGATGATCCGCGATCGGATCCGCGTCCTCGAGCTCAGGAGCGTCCGCGGGACCGGCGGCGGTCCGGAGAAGACCATCCTGCTCGGCGCGCAGCACGCCGACACCGACCGCTTCGCGGTCACGGTCTGCTACATTCGCGACGGGCGCGACCAGTTGTTCGGGATCGACGCCCGGGCCGGACACCTCGGCATCGACTACGTCGAGATCCTCGAGCGCAGCTCGTTCGATCGCCGCATCTGGCCGGCGCTGCGCCGGCTGGTCCGGGAACGCTCGATCGACATCGTCCACGCCCACGAGTACAAGACGGATCTGCTGGCGCTGCTGCTGGCGCGAGCCGAAGGGACGATCCCGCTCGCCACCCTGCATGGCTGGACCGGCCACAGCTGGCGGGAACGCTGGCTCTACTACGCCCTCGACAAACGGCTGCTGCGCGCGTTTCCGATGACCATCGCGGTGTCGAGTCAGATTCGCGCCGAGCTGCTGAACCACCACGTGCCGGCCGATCGCGTGCGCGTGATCCTCAACGGCATCGACCCGCAGTCGTTCCGCCGCGATCGGGCGCGCGAGTCCGTCGTTCGGCAGGAGCTCGGCATCGCGCCCGGCGAGATCGTGGTCGGGTCGATCGGACGCCTCGAGCCGCAGAAGCGGTTCGACCTGTTGATTCGGGCCTGCGCCGCGCTGCGCGGCCGCTGGCCCGGGCTCCGCCTGTTGATCGCCGGTGACGGCAGCCAGCGTGGCGAGCTCGAGGCGCTGGCCGATCGCCTGCTCCCGGCGGGAGCGTGCCGGTGGCTGGGACACCAGCCCGACATCACCCGGCTTCACCATGGCTTCGATCTGTTCGTGCAGTCGTCGGACTACGAAGGCACCTCCAACGCGGTGCTCGAGGCGATGGCGCTGGAGACGCCGCTGGTCGCGACGGCCGCCGGCGGCACCGAGGAGATGATCGAGCACGATCGGGAAGGGCTGGTCGTGCCGTGCGGCGACCTCAACCAGCTGGCGGCGGCGATCGAGCGCGCCCTGCTCGAACCGGTGCAGACGCACGAGCGGGTGGCGCGGGCGCGGCGCCGCATCGAGACGACGCTGTCGTTCGGCGCCCGGGTCGCCGCGCTTGAACGGATCTACAGCGAGCTGGCGGCGCAGCGCGTGCGGCCGCTCGGCCGAATCTCGGAGCAGTGCGCATGATGGTCAAAGAGGCCGCGAAATCCCTGGCTCGAGGCGCGGCCGCGGTGGTCGTGGCGCCGCTGCTGCTGTCCTACGTCGTCCGCGCCGCCCTGCTCGGACCCGATCGGGCGCTGCAGTCGTCGTCACAGCTGCTGTCACTGATTCCGGGGATCGGCGGGCAGTATCTGCGGCGGGCGTATCTCAGCCGCACGCTGGCGGGCTGTCACAAGTCGGCGGTGATCGAGTTCGGCACCACCTTTTCGCGGGCCGGCACGCGGCTCGATGCCGGCGCCTACATCGGGCCGGGCTGCCACCTCGGTCTCGTCCATGTCGAGCGCGATGTGATGATCGCGGCGGGCGTGCACGTCCCGAGCGGCGCGCACACCCATTCCATCGCCGACCCGTCGCGGCCGATCCGCGATCAGGCCCGTACCGAGCGGGAGGTGCGGATCGGCGCCGGGTGCTGGATCGGCGCCACGGCAGTGGTGATGGCGGACGTCGGCCGCGATACCGTCGTCGGCGCCGGTTCGGTCGTGACGCGGCCGCTGCCGGCCGGCTGCATCGCGGTCGGCGCGCCGGCGCGGGTGCTGCGGTTCCGTCAGAGCGACGAAACGGCGCGCGCGGTATGAACGTCCTGGTCCTCACCCACCGGCTGCCGTTCGCCCCGAATCGGGGCGATCGGATCCGCGCCTTTCACATGGTCAAGCAACTGGCGGCCCGCGCCGATGTGCACGTCGTCTCGCTGGTCCACGATCGGGCGGAAGCGGCCGAGGCGGAAGCACTCCGCCGGACCGGCGTGCGGGTCTCGACGGCGCTCGTTCCGCGCACCCGCAATCTGATCCGCGCCGCGCTGACGCTGCAGACGGCGACGCCGTTGACGCATGTGCTGTTCGATGCGCCGGAGATGCAGGCGGCGCTCGACCGCGTGACCGCGGACTGGCGCCCCGACGTGGTGCTGGCCTATTGCTCAGGCGTGGCGCCGCTCGCCCTCGCGCCCCCGCTCGCCGGCATTCCGCTGGTCGTCGATTTCGTCGATGTCGATTCCGCGAAATGGGCAGCCTTCGCCGGGGCGGCGGCCTTTCCGCGGTCATGGGTCTACCGGCGCGAGGCGCGTTGTCTGGCCGCGTTCGAGAGTCGCGCGGTGCGCGCGGCGTTCGCCTCGCTGGTCGTCAACGAGCGGGAGCGTCAGACGCTGCTGCAGGTCTGCCCGGGCGCGGACATCCGGGTGGTGCCGAACGGCGTCGACGTCGACGCCCTCTGCCCGCGCGACCCGCCGTCGCCCGGCGAACAGGTCATCTTCGCCGCAGTATTCAACTACGCGCCCAACGCCGACGGCGCGGTCTGGTTCGCGCGCGAGGTGTGGCCGCGCGTGCGGGCGGCCCGGCCATCGGCCCGGTTGACCCTGGCCGGATTGTCACCGACGCGCGTCGTCCGGCGGCTCGCCGACGTCGATCAATCGATCGAGGTGACCGGCGGGGTGCCCGATATCCGCCCCTACCTGTGGCGATCCGCGATCGCCGTGGCGCCGCTGCACCAGGCGAGAGGCGTTCAGAACAAGGTGCTGGAAGCCGCCGCCGCCGGACTGCCGTCGGTGGTCACCCGCCAGGTGTGGGACGGCCTTCCGGCGGAGGTCTTGCCGGCGTGTCGCCTCGCCGACACGCCGGAGCAATTCGCCGCGGCGGTGATCGACCTGCTGTCGTCTCCCGCCGACGCCAGGCGCCGGCAGGCGGCGCGAGCCCAACTTACCGGCCTGGCCTGGCCGACGCGGCTGGCGCCGCTGGTCGAGTTGATCGAACGCGCGGCCGGGAGCCGGCGCGAGCTCTCCCCCACCGGCTGACCCGCGGCAGGACGGCGATCACCCGCCGTGCCGGCCGTCAGCCTCTGAAAGACGACCGCAACACGAGTGACGCCTCCTCGCCTCGCCGCACGCGACAATAGTCTTCGCCCGGAAAGAATTCGTCCGGCCAGTCAGCGGTTCCGGCGGCGCCCCCGGATTCCGCGCCGATTCGCTCCAGGAAATGCCCGCGGCGATGGCAGTCTCCTTGCGTCTCCGTCAAGTGTCCGCTCCAGGCATACATGATCCGCACTCTGTTCGTCCTCTCGATTCTCGTCCCCGGGCTGTTGGCGTCGTTCGCCAGCGGCTACTGGGCACTGATGATGTACCTCTGGCTGGCCCTGTTTCGCCCCCAGGAATGGCTGTCCTTCGACATTACCAGCCTCCGTCTGTCCCTGCTGTTCGGTGTCCTGATGCTGGTGCGCTCCGCGGTCTCTGGCATCCTGCCCAACGTGACCAATCCGCTCACGCTCGGGATGATCCTGCTGGTCGGCTCGAGCGTCGTGACGCAGTTGACGGCGGTCCAGCCGGACCTCGGTTGGGTCTGGATCGACTTCCTGTTCCGGCTGGTCTTGTGCTGCACGCTGTTGGTGGCGCTGTCGACCAGCGCCAGACGGCTGTACGGGATCCTGGCGGTGATCGCGCTGTCGTTTGGCTTCCACGCCGGGAAGGCGGGCCTGGCCTTCCTGTTGAGCGAGGGCACGACGCGATTCAATCTCGGGCTGGCCGGAGCCTTCATCGACAACAATGGCTACGCCCTCGCCGCGGTGATGATTATCCCGCTGCTCCTGGTGACGGCGCAGAACGTCGGCCTCGTCTACTCGGGTCGCTGGCTGCCGTGGATCCGACTGTCGGTCTACGCCGCGCTGCCGCTGTGCGCCTTCACGGTCATCGGCACCTATTCGCGCGGCGGCTTCCTGGCGTTGTCCGCCAGCGTGCTGACCTTCATCCTGCTGCAGCGACGCCGCTTCACCGCTCTGGGCGGGCTCGCCGTGGTCGTCGCTCTAGCGCTGCTCGTCCTGCCGATCCCGCAGCGCTACGTCGACCGGCTCGACACGATTCGCACCTACGAACAGGTCGACACCGACGACGTCGAAGGCGCGCGCGAATCGGCGCAGAGCCGGCCTCATTTCTGGCGCGTCGGCATGGCCATGGTCGAGGATCATCCGCTCGGCATCGGCCTGAAACAGTACGAGGCTGCCTACGATCGGTTCGACTTCTCGTTCGGGCGCTACGGCCACGGTCGCGCCGTGCACAACAGCCATGTCCAGGTGCTGGCCGAGCTCGGGTGGTTCGGCGCGTTCGTCTGGATCGGACTCTTCATCTACGCGTATTTCGCCTGCCTGCGCGTGCGGGCGCGATCGCGCAATGACCGGCTCGCGCCGGAGGCGCAGCGATTTCTGATGACGCTGGCGAACGGGTTGTTGACGTCGATGACCGGCTTCGTGATCGGGGGCGCGTTTCTCAGCCTGGCCTACAACGATCTGACGTGGCTGACGTTCGGGCTGGTGGCCGCCCTCGACCGCGTGTCCGCCGATCTGTGCGCCGCGCCGGCCGCGGCCGTCGTCGGACGCGAGGTTCACGCGCCGGCCGCATTCCAGCCGATCCCGTCGTTCGCGACGACGTCGAGAATGGGGCCGCGGTGAGCGTCAACCGGATCGCGGCGACGCGGGTACCGGACAACCTGCCCGATGACAGTGCGGACCATCACGCCCGGCCGCTGCTGCTGGCGCGGCCGCCGGGTCAGGCCCGGCCTGGCATCCTGCACGTCGTCCTGAGTCTGCAACCAGGCGGGACTGAACACCTGGTCATCGAGATGTGCAAGCGGATGACGGCCTTCGCACCCACCGTCTGCTGCCTCGACGATGAGGGCGAATGGGCGGCCGGCCTGAAGGCTCGCGGCATCGAGGTCGTGGCGCTGCACCGTGGCGCCGGGTTTCGTCCGGATCTCGGTCGACGCATCGCGCGCCTCGCGCTCGACCGTGGCGCCGGGTTGCTGCACTGTCATCAATACTCCCCGTTCGTGTATGGACGGATCGCGACGTATTGGTCCCCCCGCCTGCAGCTGGTCTATACCGAGCACGGCCGGCTGTCCGATGCGCCGCCGACGTGGAAGCGACAGCTCGCCAACCGCATCCTGTCCATCGGGGACGGCTCGATCGTCGCGGTCTCGCACGAACTCCGCCGCTACATGATCGACTCGCGCTTTCCCGACCATCGCGTCGAGGTCATTCACAACGGCATCGATATTGGCACGCTGCCGTCGCTGGAGGAACGGTGGCACGCGCGCCGCGCCCTCGGTCTGGAGGACGATGCGCTGGTGGTCGCGACGGTGGCCCGGCTCGATCCGGTGAAGGACCTGGGCACGCTGCTCGAAGCGTTCGTGCTGCTCCACCGGCAGGTGCCGCACGCGCGCCTCCTCATCGTCGGCGATGGTCCCGAGTACGGCGACCTGATGGAACGTGCATCGCGCGCGGACCTCGCTGGTCTGGTCCACATGACCGGGTATCGAGCTGATGTGCGGGCGCTGTTGCCGGCAGCGGACGTCTACGCCAGCAGTTCGATCAGCGAAGGGGTATCGCTGACAATCCTGGAGGCGATGGGCGCTGGTGTGGCCGTCGTGGCGACGGCAGTCGGTGGCTCGCCTGAAGTGCTGCCAGACGATTCGGTCGGCGTGCTGGTGCCGAGCCGGGATCCCGTCCGTCTGGCTGCCGCCATCATCGCACTCGCCGGCGATCGGCCGCGGCTTGCGGCGGTCGCCAGGGGCGGCCGGCAGCGCCTCGAGTCGGCCTTTACCATCGATCGGATGGTCGGCGACTACGAACGAATCTACCGCCGCCGGCTCGCGATCACCTGACGTCCGTCCAGCCCCGGCCCCAGCTTCCCGGACTGAACGTGAATGTGCCGGGACCGGTGTTGGTGGCCTGGATCCAACGTGCCGTCGTCGCGGCTCAGGATGATGTCGCCCCGGCGGTCGGCGTCGAGATCGGTCATGGCGACAGCCCAGCCCGGATCCCACTGACCCGATGCGTCGGTGAAGCGGCCGGCGCCGTCGCTGAACGCTTCGACCCAGCGCCGGTTGACTATGGAAATGCGGGCGAGCCGCCTTCTGGCTATCGGACGACCATCCAGACGACCGTGGTCAATGCCATCACAAGAAGAGCGGCTGCGGTCAGGGCGAGTGCCGCCGCCCGCTTCTTCGCCGTGACCTTCTGCGGGACGAATGCGGTGGGTGCACCGAACCCGGCCGTCGATTCCTCATTGTCCGACGCACGTTCCGGCATCGCATGCGGACCGACGAACATGAACCCGTTGGACAGCATCAACACCACCGGTCTGGCGAGGGTGCGTGTGGCGGAGTCGAGCAGTGTCGACACCGAGTCGTCGAAGAAGAACTGCGCGCGTTCGATGAAGCGCCGGCGATCGGGCGCGGCCGCGTGCTGCGCGGCATGCGCGAACACTTCGCACTTGCGCATGTCCTGCGCCGCCCACGTTTCGGTCGGGTACTCGAGGATCTCCGGCTTCTGAAGAAACGGATACTCGTGGTCGGCCATCCAGCGCGCGTAGCGGAGCAGGGCCGCCCGGCCGTAAGCGTACAGCCGATCGATTTCCCCGAGCTCGCGCTTGTAGTCGAGATACTTCCCGATCGCCTGCAGGAAGACCGTGTAGGACCATCGGCGCTCGGCGTCGAGCAGGTTGAGCGCCGCCACGTCGTCGGCCGGATGGATGCAGCGCCGCATCAGCTGCTCCGCTTTCGCGAGAAAGCGCCGATCGCCAGTCAGCCGGTGGCCGTCGAGGAGCACCAGGATGGAGTGGCCGGCGCCGCGGCCGGGGCCGTGGAAGTCGGGCGCCTGGGTCGCGCTGGCAAGCCCGGTGTCGGCCGTCGTCAGCCACCGGAACATGCTCTTGCGGCCGTCGTCCATCCCGATGACCCAGTTCGCCAGCCCGATGGCTGCGTCTCGCGACATCGGGTCGCCGGTCAGGAGCCAATGCAATCGCAGCCCGGCGGCGTAGTTGTGCTCGTTAGCGGGCCCGCCGCCGGAGACGCCCGGCAGCCGCGGGTACGATCGGTGGCTGCTCATCGCCGCCGGCACGTAGTGATAGGTGTGCCAGAACAGCCCGTGGTTGAAGGCGGACTTGTCGAGATCGGTGTGGTAGAGATCAATGTCGGTGACGTGCGCGGCGAGCTCGCTCATCAGACGCCACCAGCGGCGGTCGGCGCTGCGCATGAACTGGACCGCCGCACCGTTGATCGCGTCGTACTGATTGTTGTAGTGCGAGATGATCGGCGCGGCGGTGCGGCTGAACGCGTTCTCGTGATCGGCGTAGATGTCGCCGAAATTCCGCCAGCCGTATTCGTCAATCACCTCGCGTTTGTGATCGAACGTGTCTGGTCCTTCGATGGCCGCGCCGACCAGCCGCTGATACCGCGGGTCGGAATCTTCTGCCGCGGGTGACAGATACGGCACCGCGGCGGCATCGGCATACCAGCGCGGCGCCGCCGCCCCCAGCGCCGGCGCGCGGCCCCAGAACAGCGCATCGCTCGCCATCGGATCGCCGCCGAACGCGAGTGTGAAGCGGTGGGTCTTTCGCTCGCCGCCCTGCAGTTCGTGGACGTCGGCGGATTGCTGCGGCCAGAGACGCAGGATGACGGCGCCGCGCTCGACCTCGATCGCTTTCGGGAAGTTCTGCCAGAAGTGCTCGACCATCAGTGCGGTGGACCCGGCGGCGTGCGGCACCCGGACCGCCGGCGTCGCCCGCCGGCCGTCGCGGCGGCTGGACCCGGCCTGCAGCCGGTAGCCGCGAAACGTGCATGGCACGGTATTCTGGCGATTGACGTGCGTCGGATGGGACCAGTGCTCGCCGCCGCTCGAGTCCTGATAGATCTCGAACGGAACGCCCAGTGTCTCCATCGCCGCGCCGATCTCGGGCATCCACTCGACGGCGGCCGCCGGCGCCGGCAGCCCGATCCGGATCGACGCGTCGCGGAAGTAGACCGACCCGCGATCGCCGAGGTCCCAGAATCCGCCGGCGTGATGCGCCCGCCGCGGATTGTGCAGGGTGACCGCGACCCGCGTCGCCGCCGATCCCGCGAAGAAGTGGACGCGGGCGACGACGCGCATCATCGGTTGATCCGGCGGCCCGACCACGCCGTCGAGCCGTACCACCGACCGCACTGCCCCGCGAACTTCGACGGCAGTTCCGGTGATGCTGGCCGGCCACGACCGTCCCGTCGCATCGGTGACGACGAGGGCGCACGCCGACGGTTCGATCGCCGCCGCCGTTCCACAGGTGACCGCGGCGAACGGGAAGCCGGTGCCCGGGCGCATCTCGTAGCGCGCCGCGCCGGTATCGACGACGATCCGGTCGCCGGTCTGGGTGACGCGTACGTCCCCGGTCCGGTCGGCGCGTCCATCGGGATCACGCGGTCCGTCCCGATCGAGGTGCAGCCGATAGACGCGCTCCGGTTCCAGCGGTCCGGTGGCGTGAAAGTCGATCAGCGCCCACTTGATGCTGCCGTCCGGCCACCGCTCGGTCGGCTGCGCCTGCACCGTGACGTCACGCCCGCTCGCATCGACCAGACCGATTCGATCGGGATCCTGGATCAGGCCTCGCGGCAGCGGCAGGCCGACCGTGATCGGTTCGCACTGCCCGGTTCGACCGGGACCATCGGCGGACGAGACCGTAAGTGAGGCGCCGGACAGTGGGGCGAAGCACCCGATCATGGAATCGATCGGACGATGTGGGGGCCGATCCAGTTGGTCAGGGAAAGCGGGAGCCGGCTCCAGATCGCGATGGCGCGGCTGAAGCGGGGATTGGCCGGGCTCAGGTTCGGCAACGCCGCCCGTCCGAGCAGCGCGTATTCCCAGGCCAGCGGCACCGGCCGCGCGCCCCACTGCTGCTTGAACTGATACGTTCCTTCGTTGGGCGTGGACCGTCCGAAGTCGAGGGTCGTCCGTCCGGACCGGATCGCCTGCTCGATGATGCGCCAGTACAGCAGATTGTTCGGGCTCTGATGGCGATGCTCGCGCAGCGACGACGCCCAGGGCACTTCGAGGGTGTTTCGATGGGTCAAGGTGATCGCCCCCGCGACGGTCAGGTCGCCCTGCTCGACGAGGAATACGCGGGCCGTCTCGGGAAACGCTGCCAGGACCTCTTCGAAGAACCGGATCGCGTAGACCGGCGTGCCGAGATCGCGCATGTTGCGGGCGAACACCGGATAGAAACGGTCGAGCAGTTCCCTCCCGCCGCTGCGGGCGGTCAGCCCGCTTTTTTCAGCCTTGCGGACCTGGTTGCGCACCTTGCGGTCGAGGCCGTCCCAGGCCCGGCCGGCATCGCGCTCGAGCGGCAGCAGCATGCTGACCTTGTGTTGACGCGCCGGCAGATCGGGCAGCTGCCGTGCCGTGTGGCGCAGTTCGACGTGCGACAGGCGCCGTTGGCCGGCAATCTGCGCCGCCTCGGCGACGAGGCGCCGGCCGATCCCGGCGTCCCAGGCGCAGACGCCGCCGTAGTTGACGAACGGCAGCGACACCGCGAACCGCCCGAACAGCGGGCTGCTGAACAGGACCAGCGGCAGCACCCCGACCACGCGATGGTTCTGACGCGCCGCCAGGTAGACCGTTTCGTGGCCGAACGCCCGCTCGAACACCCGGCGCCAGCGCCACACGTGGTAGCCGGTCGCGTCAGGATGCGTGGCGACGAACTGATCCCACTCGCTCTCGGACGCACTCGTGGTGATCTCGAGATCGGCCGGGGCCGGAGCTTCCACCGGGTCGATGGCAGGCATCATCATGAAAACAGCTGGGTGAACGGCGGTGGCGCCAAGGAGTCGATTACCACGAATACGGCAGCGGTACGCCGCCGGGATAGAGGCCGGGATACAGGGCGGTGGTCAGCTGCCGTTCTTCGAGCAGCGCCATCATGGTCGAGAAACTGAAGTCCTTGATCAGCCTGCGCAGCCGGCCCTCGGTGCGGCAGAGATTGCGATAGTGGCGGAACGTCCCCAGCCCCGAGGTCTTGAGACGCGGCTGCCCCGGATCGATTTCCCATGGGTGCAGATAGAAGATGGCAGGCGTCCGTTCAACGTCGTTCAGGCGCCTGATGCCCCAGCGCGTCCAGCCGTACGGCAGGATGCGGAAGTAGCCGCCGCCGCCAATCGGCAGGTTGAACGGTCCCCATTGCACGGTCGACGCCGGCGCTTCGACCAGCAGGGCACTGCGCTCGAGCAGATAGGGATGCCGCGGCGAGATCGGAATGCCGTAGCGATCGTGGCGGATCGGGAAGATGCTGGCATCGTAACGGAAGCCCTCCTCGATCAGGACATCGAGCGCCCAGAGCGAGCGCGGCGTGACCGAGAAGCTCGGGGCGCGATACCCGTAGACGGGCGAGGACGTCGCCGCTTCGAGCACGCCCTTGGCGCGCCGGATGTCGTCGCGAAAGGCCCGCGGTGTCAGATCGTAGACCAGCCGATGCCCGTAGCCGTGCGACGCGATCTCGTGCCCGCCGGCGGCAATCCGCTGGACCAGCTGCGGAAACCGTTCGGCGACCCAGCCGAGGATGAAGAACGTCGCGCGGATGTCGGCGTCGCTGAAGATGGCGAGGAGGCGATCCGTGTTGGCGCAGACGCGGCTCTCCATCCCCTCCCAGGCATGGCGGGGCACCAGGCCGTCGAACACGCTGACGTGGAAGTAGTCTTCGACGTCGATGGTCATCGCGTTGACGATCGGCGGCTGAACCGTCGGTTCTGGGGAAGGTGTGGTCATTGTCCGCGGCGAAGCAGCACGGTCTTGATCGTTTCGAACATGATGAAGATGTCGAAGCCGAGCGACATGTGCTTGATATAGAACAGGTCGTACTGGAGCTTCTCGATGGCGTCCTCGACCGACGCCCCGTAGGTGTAGCGCACCTGGGCCCAGCCGGTCAGACCGGGCTTGATCACCTGGCGCTGGCCGTAGAAGGGAATCTGCTGGGTCAGTTGCCGGACGAACTCGGGCCGCTCCGGCCGCGGACCGACCAGACTCATATGGCCGGCGAGAATGTTCCAGAACTGCGGCAGCTCGTCGAGACGGGTCCGGCGCATGAACTTGCCCAGTGGCGTCACCCGCGCGTCACCGCCGGCCTTGGCCCAGACCGGTCCGCTGTCGCGCTCCGCGTCCGCACGCATCGAACGCAGCTTGCGGACGCTGAACAGCCGGCCATCACGGCCGACCCGCTGCTGGCAGTAGAACGCGGGACCAGGCGACGAGAGTTTGACGGCGGCAGCGAGCACCAGCATGATCGGGGCGGCCATCAGCAGTCCGACCCCGCCGCCCGCCATATCGAGCGCCCGTTTGGCAGGGAGCAGCCACCGGGTCTTGCGAAACCCCGACGAAAAGATCAGCCAGCTCGGACGAAGATTCTCGACCGCGATCTTCCCGGTGAACTCCTCGTAGACCGACGCGAAGTGATCGAACCGCACGCCGTCGAGCTTCATCTCGAGCAGTTTGTCCATCGGCAGCTTGCCGCGGGCGTCGAGCAGGCTGAGCACGACGCGATCGACCGATCGCGCCCGGACCAGGGCGGGAATGTCGTCGATGGTGCCGAGAAACGGCAGCGGTCCCGCCGGCTGATTGCCGGCCCCGGCGGGATCGACGAACCCGATGACCTGGACCCCGGCATCTTCGCGCTCGTGCAGCTCGCGGGCGAGCGCCAGGCCGGCCGGACTGCTTCCGACCAGCAGCAGACGCTCGCGCGGGCCGACCTGCCGGGCCGCCCAGGCAAAGATCAGACGCCAGGACACCACCGCCGCGGCAGCCATGGTCGCCGCCGGCGCGAGCACGCCGCGCGCGACCACCAGCGCCGGCACCAGGGTGTAGAGCACGGCCAGGAGCAGCAGGGTCATCCCGAGCGCCCGCAGCGTGCGGATGAGCAGCTCGGTGCGATTCCGGCTCAACTGCGGATCATCGTAGAGATCGCCGTAGTAGAGGCAGAGCTGGCACACCGAGGTGATGACGAGCGCCTTGGGGAGCATGTCGGCCACCTGCGTCGGCCAGGCCTGCCCGTCGCCGGCCAGGTAGACACTGATCGCCACCGCCCCGAGAATGAGTGCGGACTCCGACACGATCAGTGTCGTCGACCGGACGTTCGCCGCCTGGATCAGACCTTTAGCCATCGTCTACTTCTTTACTTCGCTGCCGGCGTGCCGTAGTAACCGGCGCCGTAGTAGTCCTGGTATCCGGCCGCGTTCCTGTCGTGGGAGTAATCGATCGCGTTCATCACCACGCCGAGGATGCGATCGTGTGCGATCGCATCGACGGTGCGCTTGATCAGCGGGAACGGCGCGGCGCCGGCGCGGATCACCAGCAGGACACCGTCGGCGAGCGTCGCCAGCAGACTGGCATCGGGCAGCAGGCCGACCGGCGGCGTGTCCAGGATCACCCAGTCGAACGCGCTCGACGCCTGCGCGATCAGCCGGCGCATCCGGTCCGAGGTCAGACCGCTCATCGGATCCGCCTCCGGCCGTCCGGCCGGCAGCACGAACAGACGTTCGGTAATCTGCGCGGTCGGAGTCGGCCGATCCTCGCTGGCTTTGAGCCCCTCGTTCAAGCCGGCGATCTGCGGCAGCCCGAAGATCCGCTGGATCGTCGGACGGCGCAGGTCGGCGTCGATCAGCAGCACGCGCCGGTGATAGGACTCGGCCAGCGTCAGCGCCAGGTTGACCGCGGTAAGGCTCTTGCCTTCGCCCGGCAGTGCGCTGGCGATCATGATCACTTTCAGCCCGCGCTCGAGCTGGACGTGGTGCAGTGTCGCCGCCAGTTTCCGGTACTGCTCCAGCGCCGCCGCCGACATTCCCGCGGTGCCCACCAGCTTGCCGACCAGCGCGGGATCGTTCCGCCACGGCGCGGTTTCGTTCGGACCTGTCGGCAAGCCCAGCAGTGGGGTGATCGGATTGGACGAAACCGGCGCCGGCTCGAGGGCCAGGTTCCTCACCGGAACCGGCCGGAAGTCCTGTCGGGAAGGCGTCGCGGTCGTCGCCGCGGGCGGCTCGTCCAGTTCCGCATGGGCGCGCCGGAAGGCATCGGCTAATCGTGTCATTGGTTCGATCCGTGAACGCGTGAGCGTCGTGAGACAGTCGGGTTGTTCGAGCAGGCCTGGCCGATCATCGTCCGCCCCCGATCAGGGCGAAGCGCCAGACGGTCAACGCGGTCAGGCTGGCGATCGTCAGGATGGTCGCCGTGATCGACGCCGTCATCAGGCGCCGCCGGAGGCTGCGATCGGCGACGGCCACCATCACCGGGACGGCCGCCAGCACCGGCAGAACCAGCGTCCGCAGTACCTCGTCTTCGCTGCGCAGCGTCGTGTCGCGATACTCCAGGAAGCCGGTCAGCGCCAGGCCGAGCGCGAGGCCGAACGCCGCCCCGACCAGCGCATAGCGTCGGCGCGCCGGACTCGACGGCTTCTCCGGGAACCGCGCCGGGTCGAGGATCTTGAACTGCTCGCTGACCTGTTGCGTTTCCAGGTTGGACGAGATCTTCGAGTCCTCTTTCTTGGTCAAGAGCGTCGTGTACATCTTCTGGATGGTGTCGTAGTCGCGCATCAGATCGGTCTGCTCCGATTCGTGGCCGGGGACCGCGTCGACGCGGCGCTGAGAGGCGGCCACCGCTTTCGCGAGACGCTCGACGTCGGCTTCCTTGGCGGCAATCTGCCGATCGACCTTGTCCAGCTCGGTCTGATATTCGCGGGCCCGGGCCTGGCGCGCCTGTTCGGCGCCGCTGACCGGCCTGGGTCCCGGCGTGGCGGTCGGCGCCTCCTGCACCTTCCGTTCGAGTTCGGCGATCAGCCGCTTCTTCGCCATCACGTCGGGGTGTTCGGGCTTGAAGCGCAGCTGCAGGGTGCTCAGCTCGTTCCGCGCCTTGTCCAGTTGATCGACGCTCGAGCTGTCGCCCGTCGCCGCGGCCGTGGCGGCGTCCGGCGATGTCACCGGTACCCCCTCGCCCGCCAGGGCTCCGGCGACCGACTTCTCGAGCAGCAGCCGCCGGTCGCGATCGCGGTTGATCGATTCGTTCAGGTTCTGGATCTGGCTCTGGCTGCCCTGGATGACCTGCAGGTTGGTCTGAAGCTGTGCCGGCAGCTCGCCGGAATACCGGCGGCGGAACTCTTCGAGCTTCTTTTCATGCGTCAGCAGCCGCTGCCGTGCCTCCTCGAGCTCCTTCTCCAGAAACTCATTGGTGCCGGCGGCCATCGCCGTCCGGTCGTTGGAGTTCTCGTCGATATACATCGACGCGAGCCGGTCCGTGACGATCATCGCGGTGCGCGGGTCGGACGCCGTGAACGCGATCCTGAAGGCATCGTCCCGCACCGGCTGGACCTCGATCTTCAGCCGCATCTGGGCAACGACGACTTCCATCGGCTGGGCCTGGCGCTCGGCCGGATACAGGCCGAATTCGGTGATGATCCGTTCGAGCCGGGTGCGGCTCTGGATCTCCTGGCCGATCGATCGGAGCCGGTCCTCGATGCGCGTCGTCACGGTCGAGCGCACATAGCTCTCCGGAATCCGCTGCGGGATCACCAGGATCAGCGTTTCGGATCGGTACTGGTTCGGAATCGTCAGCGAGACGCCGAACGCCAGCGCCGTGAACACGGCGAAGCCCGAGAGCAGCAGCCACTTCCGTCTCCAGACCAGCGCGACGATATCTTCAGGGGTGTATTTCCGACCGGGTAACATCTCTTCTCTCCCATTCACCGCACGGGTGCCCATAACGTCAGGCCAAACCGGGCCCCCTGACGCTTCAGGCCCATGGTCAGCAGTCCTGGCAGGCCGTCGGCGCTTGCGAACTGATACTTGTAGTAGAAATACTCCCCGTAGAGGGCGACCCGCCGGCTCATGGCGACATCCAGCCGCATCGAACTGCTGACGCTGTCGTAGGAGTTGGTGTCCCCCGCGAACCCGACGACGCCGTGTGAATAGTTCGGCTGGATCCGCACGCTCACCCGCCGGTTCAGATAGCCCTTCAGATTGACGCCGACGGTGTCCGAGAAGAACGGCCGGGTCGCGCCGTCCGGCACCTGCAGCCCGCGGTCGTAGTTAATCTGTCCGGTCCACTGCGCGGACAGCTGCTTGACCAGCCGGCCCGTGCCAATCAGCCGGAAATGCCGGCCGTCAGCCGACGACACGATCGTCGAACCGGTGCTGAAGCTGACCGACAGGCCGGACGATGGGGCGAAGGCGCGGCCGTAGCTGAGTCCCAAATCCAGGTCCTGGTTGCGGATCGGCACCGCCGCCGCATCGCCGCTGTAGGTGGCGACGCCGTAGGCATAGCCGAGCCGCAGGCCGACGTTCCTGGTCAACAGCCGTGTATACAGGCCGCCAATCCGTTGATTGCTCGAATCGGGGCCACCGTCGAGCACCTGGTTATAGCGCAGCACGTAGTTGACGTTCATCGCCGACTTCGCGCCGTAGGTGTGCGACACCCCGACCGTCGATCCGTATTGCATCGCCTGTTGCTCGGAGACCGAGAAGTCGTCGTTGGGCGGCGCCGTCTCGTTCAGCCACGCCGTGCCGGTCGACGGTCCGAGCACCACCTGATAGAACGGTGAGAAGATCGCGGTGCCGGCCGCCTGGACGCGCCAGTCGCGCGCAGTGTAGACGTCAAGATCCACGCCGCCGCTGTGACGCATGCCCATCAGACGCTGCAGACCCGGATAGTAGCGGGCCGCGCTCGCGGCATTGAGCGTCAGCTGGCTGTGCCGCCGCCGTTGTCCGTAGGTGAGCGCCGCGGTCGCGCCCGAATACCACTCGCCGGCTTGCAGCGTCGGACCGAGCACGTCGGTTTCGGTCGCCAGATACGAGTCGTCGTCCTGGGCATCGTAGACAGAGAACATCAGGTCGAGGCGGCGCGGCCGCTCCTGCCTGGCCGCCGTCGGCCCGAACAATCCCCGGAACTCGCGCCGCGTCGGCAGGTCGCCGGCCGACTGCGCGCCGCCCACGCTCGACGTCAGCAGGACCGCCGCGACGACCGCGATGAGACGAATCGAGGTGGGTGCCACGATCGTCACGGCACGACGACCGTGTCATCCGGCCTCAGCTCGATGTTCTGGCGCAGGTTTTTGACTTTCAGGACGTCCTGGTAATTGAACGCGTGCACCACCGGTCTGCCGCCGTCGTTGCGCAGCAGCGAGATCTTCTTGCTGTCGGCGAAATCCTTGAGGCCGCCGGCGATGGCGATCAGCTGGAGGATGGTGGTCGGGCCGTTGAGCGCATAGGTGCCCGGCTTCTCGACCTGCCCGGTGATGAAGACCCGCCGGCTCTTGATTTCCTTGACGATCACCGTCGGGTTCGGATCCTCGACGTACTTCTGGGCCGCCACCTTGATCGCGTCTCTCAGCTGCTCGGGCGTCCGCCCGGCCGCCTGGACGTCGTTCAGCAGAGGCAGGGTGACCTTCCCGTCCGGACGGACCGTCACCAGCGGGGCCGAAAGGTCTTTGTCGTTCCAGAACAGGACTGACAGCACGTCATCGCTGCCGATGATGTAGTCGCTGGGCGCGTCGGCCGGGACGATGGTGGTGGCGGCGGCCGTCGCGGCGACGGCGGGCAGCGCCGGCCGCGGGCCCGGCGCCTGGCCATCGACGGTCACTGCCGCCAGGACCAGCGTCAGGCCGACGCACGCGGTTCTGCGGCCGAACCGCGCATGGTTGGCGATCGCGTCGGTGGCGGCACGGCGGCGGGTCGTCGTCATCGGAACTCCTTGAATGAGGGCTGGCAGTGATGCTTGCGCAGGAAATTGAGGAACCGCTTGTAGTCGTCCGATTCCAGGTTGAACTTCCGCGCCACGATCTTGTAGTTGCCGCGCGCGTCCTGCAGGCCGCGGCGCACCACGTCGCGGACCGCGCTGCGGGTGATCTCGCGCTGCATGAACAGCGGGTAGACGGTGGTCCAGAACGATTGCTGGTCGTTGGTGATCCGCTCGTAGAGCTCGTCGGCGATGGTCCGGCGGCGTTCCCGGACGGGGGCGCCCGGCCGCTGATTGACGCGAACTTCCTGCGGCACGTCGTCGACCCCGATCACCTCGGTGCGGGCGCGAACCACCATCCGCTCGATCACGTTCTGCAGTTCGCGGACGTTGCCAGGCCAGTGGTAGTCGAGCATCAGGGCCATCGCGTCGGGCGCGATCTGTCGAGGCGTATGCGTCGTCGCCGGCCGCGCCATCCGTCCGAGAAAATGCTCGATCAGGGCCCGGAGGTCCTCCTTGCGGTCGCGCAGCGGCGGCACGATCAGGTGAATGACGTTGAGGCGATAGAACAGGTCCTCGCGGAACAACCCCTGGGTAATCATTTCGCGGAGGTTGCGGTTGGTCGCCGCAATGGTCCGGACGTCGACGCGGTTGCCAGTCCGGTCGGCGCCGACCTTCTGGATCTCGCCGGTCTCGAGGAAGCGGAGCAGCAGCCCTTGCATCCGCAGCGTCATCTCGCCGATTTCGTCGAGAAAGATCGTGCCTTCGTCAGCCACTTCGAGCTTCCCCGGCTTGTCGCGATAGGCACCGGTGAAACTCCCGCGCACGTGTCCGAACAGCTCCGACTCGAGCAGCGTCTCGGGCAGGCCGGCGCAGTTCACGGGGACAAACGCCCGGCTGGACCGGTTGCTCAGCGCGTAGACCTGCCGGGCGACCACTTCCTTGCCAGTGCCGCTCTCGCCGGTGATCAATACCTTCGCATCGGTCCGCGCGACACGGTCGATCTCGTCGCGGAGATCGCTGATCGGCGGACTCAACCCGATTAGTTGCGCGGCTCCATCAAAACGCATAGGTATACTCACGTACGCACGCCAGGCCGAACCCGTTTGGCGCCCGCCGCCGGCTGCGTCATGCAGCCAACGCCGGTTTGTGTGCTCGGTTGGTGACGGGAGCCTGCAGTGCAAGGCTGCGGCCAGCGATCAGGCAGACATTTGTCACCGCCGCGATGCGGCGGCCGGCGGTCAATTACTGGGGTTTTCGCGCGATCCGTCCTGGATCACTCACGGTCGGGCTCCCGCCGCGCCGGAAATCGCGCCGGGCGGCGGGCAGACAAAAGTCTGCCAAACGACGGACTTCGTGATCGGGATCGCAGATTAGTTGGTGAGTCCGTGGTCCCTAATGCAAGGCGTCGACGATGCGGTGCCACTGCGAGGCGGCCTCGGCACCGGCGAGGGCGATCTCGGCGCCGCACCACCACGTGCCGCCTTCTTCGGCCGGCTTCGACCACCGGGGCAGGGCCGTCACCTGCATGCCGAGCGATGGCAGCGCGATCTCGATCGGCGCCACGGCATCGGCCGGCGCCGCCGGCATTTCCAACCTGAGTCCGCCGTAGCTCAGCTCGACAACCCGGACGTCGCGGCGGTGGATGCTGGCTCGCAGCTGGGCTCGCTTTCGCGGCCACCGGCGAAGGGTCTGTGGATCGTGGGGGGTGCGGCCGAGCAGCAGACCGGCCACCAGCTCGATCAGCGCCGCGCGTTCGATCGGCGGACTGAGGAACCGTGTCGCATGGCGCCGCATGTCGGGGGTGAGATCATTCGGCCCGCCAATCACCACCACCGGCACATCCGGATCGTCGGAGCGGAAGCGGAACAGCAGGTGCATGCCGTTGAAAGCTCCGAGCCGAACTGCCGTGATCAGGAGATCCGGACACTCGAGCGTAAGCTGCCGAGTCGCTTCCTCGAACGTGGAAACCCAGGCCAGGCGGTGCCCCGCGCCAATCAGCGCCGACTCGATGTCGATGGCGAGCGCCGCGTCGGGCTCGACCAGCAGGATCCGGAACGACATAGTGTTTATGTTACTGCCGGGCTGGTCGGACGGACGTGTAACTGCACACGACAGCGCAAAAAAACACCACCCCGCTGCCTCACCGCAATAGCCGTGCCCCCGATCGGCGCGCGCGCCGATCGGGAAACCTCAATGAACGGGCGGACATGCCCCCCGCCAGCCGGACTGCCGCGGTGCTCGAGCGACCGATGCCGACAAAGTTCTCGCTTCTCGAGCCTCGCGCCGCGGCTGACGCCGGTGGTCTCACCCCTGGGGTTCCGCCAGACCGAGCGCCTGCAACATCTCCTTCATTTCGGTTTCGACCCTCTGGAGGTTCTGGACAATCCTCTCCGTCGTCGCCACGGCGGTGCGGGGAAACGGCGGCAGCGAGTCGAGCCGCGCCTT
The DNA here is from genome assembly GCA_039931615.1 of Acidobacteriota bacterium. Taxonomy (GTDB): domain Bacteria; phylum Acidobacteriota; class Vicinamibacteria; order Vicinamibacterales; family CAVVIG01; genus JAHFUI01. The sequence continues at coordinate 92,221 of JBDTRR010000005.1, read as the reverse complement.
CGCCACGGTGGCATGGAAGGCCCGGAGATCATCGGCCGATCGCGCCACGACTTCGAGCAGGGCGTCTATCGCCGCGTCGACAACTTCGGCTGGAGTGGGATCTGTCATCTGTGTCCTTTCGAAGGGTGAAAGCGTGTCCTGATCATCGCTGGTGGCATCGACCCGGACTGCGGCTCACCGGACGATCGCGTCGAGCGTCGTCGACGCGACCGCGTGATACGTCGGACGGGCCCGGGCGTAGATACGCCTGGCTTCGTCCCTTCCCCACGCCGTGGCCATCAAGCCCTCATAGAGCGGCCGGAGAAACTTCCGCCGCCCTTGCATGGTGAGGAAACGCTCGAGTGCGGGCAGCGCCGGCCGATAGTGATGCTTGATCGCGATGCCCAGCCACGTGAAGAGGATCTCGCTGTTGCCGCGCCCGGTCAGGCCGAACGCGCGGTCGAGATCGGTCATCTGCAGGTCGGATAGCGACAGCGGCAGCGCGTCGAGGAAATGCTGCCACTCCTGGGTGGTCCAGCTGGCCGTTACCAGGTCCCGGGCAGGTGTGCCCTGGCCGAATCTCCGCGCCTGCTCCCCGGCTCGCTCCAGCGCATCCGATCGAGGGGCCGGCGCGTTGTCCGGCAGCCCGGGTTGATAGAGCCAGTCGTCGAGCCGGATGGCGCGTTCCATCGCGGCGTCACCCTTGATCAGATTGGCGCGGACATCGGCCGCAAACGTGGCCGTGACGATCGACTGGAAGGCGTGCCGGTCGATATACGACCGCAGATAGGCGTCGAATCGTTCCCGCCCGGCCGTCTTCTCCAGCAACCTCATCAACGCGGCGCCCTTGTCGTAGGGAATGCCGGTCGCCCCGTCATCCGGATTGCGGCCGTCCAGGTTGATGTGCAGGATGGTTTCCGGGGAGGTCGGTCCGCCCAGCCGCGCGATCTCGTCGATCAGATCCTGCCTGGCCAGGACATCGAGCATTGCCGCGCGCTCGGGCCCATACAACGCTTCCATGATGCGCAGCTCGACGTAGCTCGTCACCCCTTCGTTCAGCCAGAAGTCGCTCCACGTCGCGTTGGTGACCAGGTTGCCGGACCACGAATGCGCGAGTTCGTGCGCGATCAGCGAGACCAGCGACCGATCGCCGGCCAGCACCGTCGGCGTGGCAAACGTCAGGCGCGGATTCTCCATGCCCCCGAACGGGAACGACGGCGGCAGCACCAGGACGTCGAAGCGTCCCCATCGGTACGGTCCGAGCAGCGATTCCGCGGCGGCGACCATCTTCTCCGCATCCTGGAATTCCGCGGCGGCGGACTCGACGACCGCCGGTTCGGCGTAGACGCCGGTGCGCGGACCGAGCGGCCGGAACTGAAGATCGCCGACCGCGAGCGCGAACAGATAGGGCGGCACCGGCTGGGTCAGACGGAACTCGAAAGCCCGTCCTTCCGCCGTCTCCACGCCGTCCGGCGTGAGCTGCTCGGCGCTCATCACCGCCTTGAGATCCTGCGGCACGACAATGCGCGCTGAGTAGGTCTGGCGGATGCCGGGGCTGTCCTGGGTCGGGATCCAGGTCCGGGTCAGGATCGCTTCGCCTTGGGAAAAGAGATAGGGATGCTTCTTGCCGGCGGTCTGCGCCGGCGACAGCCACTGCAGGGCGTCGGCCTCGGGCATGGTGTCGTAGCTGACGACGATCTCGTCGACGCCGGCGGGAAGGGTCACGTCGAGCGGCCGCCCGAGGAGCTTGTCGTCGTTGCCCAGCGCGTAGGTGAGCGCACGGCCTGCTCCGTCGGCGACGCCATGGACGTTCAGCCGGCGGGTATCGAGGACGACGTGGTTCGACTGGGGCGCGCGCCGGAGCTTGAGGGCCGCCTGCCCGCCCAGGCGCTTCGCGCTGAAATCGACCCGCAGATCGAGGCTGACGTGCGTCACCCGTGCTTCCGCGGGGCGGGCATAGGAGTGGACGTCCCGGGGCAGCGCCTCGAGCGGCGCCGGGCCCGGTGGCGGCGTTCCCGGCCCGCACGCGGAACACGCCGTCACCGCAATCACGGCGAGAGTTGTCGAGACAGAGGCACGCATGGATCCGATCCTACCCCGCCCGGAGGCGGAGCCGGACAACACTCGTACGTGGGATCCGGCTTCAGCCGGATTGATCCGTCGTCCGACTGAAGTCGGACGCCACCTGCGATTCGGTCTGAGACGGAGCCTCGCTGGCTGCCGACTACAATTGTCTGGTGACCAAGGGCAAGGAGATCGATCCCGCTTCCGTCCTGCCGCGCCGGGACGTGTTGTCCGACTCTGAGGCCTTCGCCAGCGAGATGGCGGACGTTGTCCCCCTTGGCGTCGATCGCCGCGGCCGGGTCGGCTACGCTTCCCCGATCGTCGGGCCGGCTGCCGCGATCGCATCGGATCACGGGGGCCCCGGTGAAGACGACGCCTTCACCAACGCCATCACTGACGGCTTTGCTGCGCATGGCGTCGACCGGCGGGAGATTCGCAAGCTCAAACGCGGCGACTACCCGCCAGGGGAGCGGCACGATCTGCACGGCATGACGTCCGTCAACGCGTGCGCGAGCGTGCAACGCTTCATCGACAGCAGCCGCCGCGCCCGGCAGCGCTGCGTCTGCATCGTCCACGGCCGTGGCATGCATTCGTCGGGAACGGCGATCCTGAAGATTCGAGTGCGGCAATACCTCCGGTCGCATCGCGCCGTGCTGGCTTACGCCGATGCGCCCTGGTCAGATGGCGGATCCGGCGCCGTCTACGTGCTGTTGCGCCGATCGCCCTGATTGATCGTCGGGTCCCTTCCCGGCCTCTCTTGCCGCCCGGCGGCCCGATTCGGTCTGTGCCCAATCGGTCTCGAACACGGCTTGCATCTGCTTGACCACCGCCCCTTCGGTGACCATCACTCCGACCTCGCGGCGCGTGTCGAGCTCGAGACGGCGAAGACTCTGGCTGCCGAAGAACGCCCGGCGGCCGTCCCGGATGATCGCGCGGACATGCAGCCGGCGCCCGGGGTATCTTTCCCAATTCAGCAGTGACTTCTTGCCGCCGAGTTTGCCGAGGATCCGTACATCGATCCCCGCATTGGTGCGCTCGGCGAGCAGCCGGAGCATGACCGGGTCGCTGACCTCAGGGTCGTAGATCAGCAACTGCCTACGCGCGCCCTTGATGAAGGTCGACAGCCGCTCCCGCGCGTTCTCGGGGCTGACGATGAAGCGCTGGTGACCCGGGACGTAGGGCTGGCGGGCGCAGTCGGCCTCGAACAGCTTGAGCGATTCCTGCACCAGCTTCCTGTCCGCGCTCATCGCGCCGAAGCTCCGGCTCTTGGCAATGTCCAACCCGGTGAAATTGAAGCCGTAGACGTGCAGCACCCGCCGGTCGATGATCATCATCTTGCCGTGATAGCGCACCAGATCGTCCGAGGTCCTCGAGACGGTGACTCCCTTCCCGAGCAGCCGCATCTCCAGCTTCCGCAGGCTCTTCTCACCGCCGCGGTTGGTGTGGGCAATCAGCGCCCGCACCGCCACGCCCCTGGCGACGGCGGCTTCCAGGCTGCGCGTGATCTCCTGCAGGTCGAGCCGGAAGATCAGGATGTCGACGCTTTTCTTCGCCTGCTTGATGGCGGTGACAATCGGTCCGATGCCGGCATCGGGTTGGATGATCAGGTTCATTGTGATGGACCCCGACTGCGGTGCGCGGTGCCGCGCGTCAGTCCGAAGCCAGCCCGTAGAGTTTTCCCAATTGCGCGGCGCGGCGCACCAGCAGGGTCTTGAAGCGGTGGCCCTTCAAACGCCAGACGTTGACCTGGAAATTCAGGACGTCGCCGCGTGACAGCGGTTGGCCGGCCAGCCGCTGCTTCATCTCGATAACGCCGCTGAGCAGCGCCTTCCGACCGGGATCCTGCGGGGATACCCAGTGCGCCACCTGCTCGATGTGATCGAGCAGGGTTGTGGCGTCGAGCGTTTCCGCGGTCCGGCGAGTCTCGGTAGTCGGCATCGGATACCTCTCAGGGTCCGCTAGGCAAGGATGCGGCCATGCGGATGAGTCAAGAATCGGTGAAAAGAAAGGCCACCGCCCTCAAGTTCGTGAAAGACGCCTGCAATCTGATGAGCGGGATACCCACCTCAGGTAAGCGCCTGCCATGAAAATAGCCGCGCCACGCCCGCGACCCGGCGGCGAATCGGCCGCGTCAAGCGGTCGAGCTTGGCACCGATGTTGACGACTCAGCGCTCGGGCGGACGCCTGAGACCGGGGCGGGTCGCAGCGCGCGACCGTTGGCGCGCCTCAACGCTTCGCGACCAAGGCCGCCGCCTCGCTGGCATGGGCGGTGCCGATGCGCTGTTCCACCACCTCGAACAACTCCTCCGGCTGAATCGGCTTGGCCAGGTATCCGTCCATCCCCCCGGCCAGGCAGCGTGCCTCGTCGCCCTTCATCGCATGCGCGGTCATCGCGACGATTGGCAGCCGGGACCCGGTGCTGCGTTCCCGTTCCCGGATCAGCGCCGTGCACTGGAAGCCGTCCATCTCCGGCATCTGGACGTCCATCAGGATGCAGTCGAAGCCGGCCCAGTCCGCGTCATCCAGAATCGTCAGCGCGTCCCGGCCGTTGCCCGCCACGACCACCGTGTGGCCGCGCCGTTCGAGCAGGCGCGTGGCGACCAGTTGGTTGACGCGGTTGTCCTCGACCAGGAGGATGCGGCCAGGTTGGCGCGCTTCCCGCAGCGAGTGCCGCGTCACCAGCAACGGCAGATCGCCCCCGGCCGGCTGCAGGCCGAGCGCTGACACGATGGCGTCCCGCAGTTCGGATCGCTTGATCGGTTTGGTCAGGTAGACGGCGACGCCAAGGCGGCGGCATCGGGCGGCATCGCCGGGCTGGCCGGCCGAGGTCAGCATGACAATGGTGGTTCCGGCAATGGTGTGATCGCTCTTGATCGCCTCGGCCAGGGCGAAGCCGTCCGCGCCGGGCATCTGGACGTCGACCAGCACGATCCCGAACGCCTTTCCCGCCTGGTACGCCGTTCGCAGGCTGGCGAGCGCCTCCGCCGTGCTCGACGCCGACTGCCGGGCCATGCCCCAGCCGCGCAGCATCTCTTCGAGCAGGAGCCGGTTGGTGGCGTTATCGTCGACGATCAGGGCCCGGACGTCGCGGAGCTCGACCGCGTCCACAACGGCCGGCGGGGCGGCAGCCAGCCCCGGCGTGAACCTCGCTGTGAAATGGAACGTGCTCCCCGCACCGACTTCGCTCTCCACCCACAGGCGTCCGCCCATCAATTGCACCAGCTGGGAGGAGATCGTCAAGCCCAGGCCGGTGCCGCCGTAGACGCGCGTCGTCGATCCATCCGCCTGCATGAACGGCTCGAAGATGCGTTCCTGGCGGTCCAACGGGATGCCAACGCCGGTGTCCGTGACCGCGAAGTGCAGCACGATCTCCGGCCCGGCCGCCGCCGCCTTCGTCACCCGAACCACGATCTCACCACGGCTGGTGAATTTGATGGCATTCGCCAGCAGGTTGACCAGGATCTGGCGCAGGCGTCCGGCATCGCCATTCAGGGTCGACGGCACGGCGGCCTCGACGTCGACGATCAGCTCGAGGCCTTTCTGATGCGCTCTCAGGCCCATGGTATTGGCCGTATCGCCGACGGTATCGCGCGGGTTGAAGTCGATCAGGTCGAGCGAGAATTTGCCAGACTCCATCCGGGAGAAGTCGAGGATGTCGTTGATCACCGTCAGCAGCGCATCGGCTGACGACTTGACGATCCGGAGATGCTCGCGCTGCTCCGGCGTCAGCGTGGTGTCGAGGACCAGCTCGGTCATGCCGATGACGCCGTTCATCGGCGTGCGGATCTCGTGGCTCATGTTGGCGAGAAACTCGCTCTTCGCCTGGTTGGCGGACTCGGCGGCGTTCTTGGCGACCCGCAGCTCCCGGTTCGCCGAGCGCAGCTGTGCGCTCTGCGCGTGGGCGCGTTGCGCGTACAGGACCGTCGATCCGAAGATGAAGGCCATCGCGCATCCGACGCCCAGCGTTACCGCCGGGATGAGCGCGAACGGCGGCTGTCCCGCTTCGATGAGCGCCTGCCACATGCCGACGGCGCCGGTGGCGATGACAATCGCGACGCTCATCGGCAGCCAGGGCGGACCGCCGCCCGGGTCGCCATCGATCTCCCAGGCCAGCGCCACCAATCCGGCCCCGAACACCCAGTGACCGACCGCCGTCTGGGGCGCCATCCGCGTCAGGTCGCCCCAGCCGAACGCGTCGCTGGAGCCCAGCGCCAGGCTCATCGACGTCGAGAGACCGACCGCCGCGACGATCGAGCCGGCCGCGCCCAGCCACAGCGCCGAGCGTTTCGACCGTCTCGCCGTCGCCATCAGCAGCCAGACGGAGCCCAGGATGAAGCACACCGCCGACCCCGGCGACATGCGCCCGGGACTCGACAGCTGGACGGTGATGTAGGACGGTCCCAGCAGCTCGTCGATTCCCGCGTTGACGTTGAAGATGAATTCGAGCAGCGTGATCAGGCTGACGGCGAACACCGCTCCCGCACACGCGACGATGATCCACCGCCGGCGGCTCTCGAGCGTGATCAGCAGCAGGGCCGCACCACCAAGCAGAAAGCACAGCGCAGTATTGCGCGTTGTCGGCGACAGGTGCGGCTGGAGCTGAACCGGCCAGCGCATGTAGAGGATCCAACCGGCCCCGACGATCAGACCGAGCGCGGCAACAAACACTGCCGCTCCCGCCGCGACGCGCAGCGGCCATGAGTTCGGGATCAAGGTGGGTACACTCACGTGACAATCCGTTCGCGATCGGCCGGACCGACCGGCTCATCGCTACGTTACTGCCTGCGCGGAATGCTGGCGGTGCCCTTTTGCACACCTGGCGTAGGGAGGGGACGTGAGGCAGGTCGATTGTCCGTGGTGTCCGGCTGTCCGCCTCCGCCGAAGGCCTCGGCGAGACGCGCCGAAGCGCGCTTTGCGCGCGAAGGCGGTCGCCGGACCGTGGGAGGTCCGCGCCTGAAGGCGGACACTACGTACCGGCGCTTCGTCGCCGCCGCCGCGCGGGCACGTCGGCGGCGCTCGACTCGCGCGCGATCATCACCTCGGTCGACTTGATGATGGCGAGGGCGTCATCGCCGCGGCGGAGCTTCAGCTCGCTCAGCGCGTCGGCGGTGACGACCGCCGTCAGCGTCTGATCGCCAATCCGCAGGCGGACCTGCCCGAGCAGGCCGTCGATCCGCACTTCCTCGACGAAGCCGCGCAGCCGGTTGCGGCCGCTCAGCGCCACGATCAAGCCCGGCGCCTTCTCCTTCGTGCCGGTGCGGCGATCGGCAGCGGGCGTCCGCCGCGCCAGCAGGCGGTCGATTTCCGCCTCCGACATGCGGTGATGGCCGCCTGCGGTCTGCGTCGTCCGAATCTTGCCCTGGAAGATCCATTGCTTCAGCGTCGAGTAGCCGATGCCCATCCGCTCCGCCGCGGCCCGTACCGTCAACAGCGACATGCTGGCGCGTCCTCCGAATCGACCCGAATCATATCGCGGATGATCCGGCTACAATTCACCATCGATGATCGAGCAGGAACCGGCCGCCGCGGGAGCGTGAGACGTGGATTGGTCGGCCATCGTCTTGAGCCTCCGCCTGGCGACGCTCACCACGCTGATCCTGCTGGCGGGGGGTCTGCCGCTGGCCGGCTGGCTGGCGCTGTCGACGCGGCGGGGACGCTGGGCGGTTGACGCGCTGGTCGCGCTGCCGCTCGTGCTGCCGCCGACAGTACTGGGCTACTACGTCCTGGTCGCGCTTGGGCCACGCAGCCCGGCCGGCCGGGCCTACGAGGCGATCACCGGAAGCGCCATCGTCTTTTCGTTCGAAGGACTGCTGGTCGCCTCGGTGCTCTACAGCCTGCCGTTCGCCGTTCAGCCGTTTGCTGCCGCCTTTGCCGCCGTCGATCGCACCCTGATCGAGGCGGCGTGGTGCCTGGGCGCCTCCCCGGCCCGCACGTTCATGCGGATCGTCGTGCCCCTGGCTCGCCCCGGCATCGTCGCCGGGGTGGTATTGACCTTCGCGCACACCGTCGGCGAGTTCGGCGTCGTGCTGATGGTCGGCGGCAATCTGCCGGGCTCGACCCGCACGGTCTCGATCTCGATTTACGACGACGTGCAGGCGTTCAACTACCTGCGGGCCGGACGCACCTCGGCGCTGCTGCTGCTGTTCTCGTTCGTCGTCCTGGCCGTGACGTATCGTCTGCAGCGCCGCTCAGGACGAGCATGGCCGGTCGGCTGACCGCGGCGTTCGTCAAGCGTCACGCGGCGGGCGTCAGCATCCGGGCCGATCTGGAACTCGAGGCCGGCGACCACCGCGTCACGGTGCTGTTCGGTCCTTCGGGCTCGGGCAAGACGACGATCCTGCGCTGCCTGGCCGGACTTGATCGACCGCAGGAAGGGTTCATCCGATTCGACGATGAGGTCTGGTTCGATGCGGCGGCCAGCATCAACCGGCCGCCGCAGCAGCGCCGCCTCGCCTATGTGGCGCAGGATTACGGGCTGTTCCCGCATTTGACCGTCGAGCAGAACATTCGATTCGGGATGGCCCCGGCCGAGCGTCGGCGGCGCGAGCGCGTCGACGCCATCCTGCGGACAGTGCATCTCGAGGGGATGGCCGGGCGGTTTCCGGGCCGGTTGTCGGGCGGCGAACGTCAGCGTGTCGCCCTGGCGCGGGCGCTGGCCAGCGATCCCCGGCTGATCCTGATGGACGAGCCGCTGGCGGCGCTCGATCTACCGCTCCGTGAACCGATGCGACAGGAACTGCGCCAGTTTTTTCGCGCCATCGATGTTCCCAGCGTGGTCGTCACGCACGACCGCATCGATGCGCTGACCATCGGCGACCGGATGGCCGTCCTGGTCGGCGGGACGCTCCGGCAGGTCGGACCGGTCAACGAGGTATTCACCAGGCCGGCCGATCTGGCGGTCGCGGCGGCGGTCGGCGTCGAGACGGTCATGCCAGGCAGGGTCGTGGATCGAATCGACGGTCTGACGACCGTGGCGGTCGGCGCTTCATTGATCCGGGTCGCCCAGGCCGTTATCGGCGCCGGGTCGGTGTTTGTCTGCATCCGGGCCGAGGACGTGATGATCGAGACCGGACAAGGCCATGAGGTCAGCGCGCGAAACCGGCTGTCTGGCCGTGTCACCGCCATCCAGCCGGAAGGCGGCGTGGCGCGCGTCACGGTGGATTGCGGTTTTTCACTGAGCGCGTTGATCACCAGACCGGCCTGCGATGAGTTGCGGCTCACGCCCGGTTCGAGCGTGACGGCGGTCGTCAAGGCGACCGCCGTCCATCTGATTCAGCGCCCGGAAGATTAGCGAGGCTGCTTCTTCGCGTCGATCTGCGCGCGGAGGCGCTCCTCCTGGGCCCGCAGCTCGGGCGTCATCTCCTGGCCGAAATCGTCCGCTTCGAACACCGGGCGGATCTCGACTTCGGCGCCGCCGCCAAACGGCGCGCGCTTCAGCCAATCCACCGCTTCGTCCATCGATTTCACCTTCCACATCCAGAACCCGGCGATGAGTTCCTTGGTCTCGACGAACGGGCCGTCGATGACTGTCCGGCCGCTGCCGGAGAACCTCACCCGCTTGCCCCTGGCACTGGGGTGGAGGCCGTCACCCGACTGCATCACGCCGGCGTTGACGAGCTCCTCGTTGAACCGGCCCATCTCGGTCAGCTCCTTCTCGCCTGGCATCTGACCGGCTTCCGACTCCTTGCTGGCTTTGACAATCACCATCACTCGCATTCTGTGTTCCGTCCTTTCTCTGCTGGCTGGTCGAATGAGCGGGGGCGAGATCGACAGCGGCGCATGACGGGAGGGTGAACAGCCAGCAGCACGACTGTATCGATTTTTGTGCCGACCGTCTCCCTTCGCGCGAGTGTTCGTGTGCCAGCGCTGCGGCGTTGGTGGAGATCAGGAGCGGCCGACGCCGCTGACGGCAGCACATCGCGGAACGGCGAGGCTCACCATCATGTCGCAGCGCACAGTCGGAATCGTCATCAACAGGTTGCTGGCCGATGAGTCCCTCCGCCTCCGGCTCGAGGAGGACCCGGTGGAAGCGGTCGGCGAGCTCCTCGCCCACGGTGTCGAGCTGACGCCCGACGAGATCGACCTGTTCGTCCAGTCGGATGCGCAGATGTGGGTCTGGATCGACCAGCGGGTCGGCGATCGCGTGCACTGATGCATTTCAGTGTACGTAGTGTCCGCCTTCAGTCGGACCTCCCACGGTCCGGCTGAAGCCGGACACTACGTCGATACGAAGTACATACGAGATGAGCGCTGTCGACGCGCTGACTGCTCACGATTGGCGCGGCACCGTAACGTGGAATACGGTGTGGGTGCCGTTCGGCGACTGCACCTCGACCGTTCCCTTGTGACTCCGGAGTCCCGCCGAATGTCGCGTGTTACGATGAAATGGTCCCAGACAAACTGCCGAGGGAGCTGCGGTGCGAACAATATTTCGACGGCTTGTCGTGGCGATTGCGATGGTGGGCGGCTTGGGGGTCCTGTCGGGAAGGGCGGACGAGACTGCCGGTCAGATTCAGCAGTCGTTCCGGAGCGCGGTTGACGTGGTGACGATCCAGGCGTCGGTCCGCGACGCGCGCGGACGGATTGTGAGTGGACTGACCACGCCCGATTTCGAGGTCCGGGACAATGGCCAGCTGCGGCCGATCCTCTCGCTGCAGTCCAATCGGCTGTCGCCGGTCAGCCTCGCGATCCTGGTCGATATGAGCGGCAGCATGCAGGTCGGGTCGAAGGTCGGCATGGCGCGGCAGGCCTACGACGCCGTGTTGTCGCAGCTCCGGAACGGCGAAGACGAAGTGGCGGTGTTCACCTTCGATTCCTCCCTGCACGAGCGGCTCGACTTCACCCGGGACCTCACGACGTTGCGCGGCGCCTTGTTCGAGTTCGCGCCATTCGGTGCGACGTCGTTGTACGACGCGACAGCGGCGAGCGCGCGACGCCTGGCGGCGCGATCGGCAACCAACAAGGCGATCATCGTGCTCACCGACGGCATCGATACCAGCAGCGCGATGACGGCGCGGGACGTGTCGGGGCTGGCCAGCTCGATCGATGTGCCGGTGTTCGTCGTCGCGACGGTGCCGTCGCTGGACCAGCGGGTCATCCTGGAAAATTCCGAACGGTCGACGCCTTCGTCCGCGGGCGACCTGCGCGATCTGTCCGAGTGGACCGGCGGGCAGCTCCTGTTCGCGACCACGGCGGTGGAAAGCGCCGGCGCGGCAGTCAGTCTGGTCGACGGGCTGCGCCAGCAGTACGTCCTGGCGATCGAAGCCGCGAACGGCCGTGAATGGCGCCGCCTCGACGTGCGGGTCCGGCGTCCGTCGACGGTGGTGAAGGCACGAAGCGGATATTACGCCGGGGTCTGAAGAGCGCCCTGACACGACCGACCGTCGAATGGACAGACTGTCAGTCCGCCGCGAAGCAGTAGATCAAGGCGTCCCCCAGCGTCGACCGCAGGTCCGCCTGGCTGCAACCCCGCGACAGATGCGCCGAGTTCCACGACCGCGGGCGCTGACCGCCGCCGCTTCGGTTGTGATGCCCCAGCATGGCGCGTCCGGCGCCGTGGCTGGTCCAACCCTGGCACGTGGTGTCGGGGGCCTCGGTCGACAGCGTGCCGTCGCCATTGGAACCGGTCATGATGTCGTGGCGGCCGGGACCGATGACGCCGCCTTTCTCACTCAGCGAGTTGTCACGATCGAGCGCGTTGTCGTCGCTGTGCAGATCGGCCACACCGGCGGCAACCTGAACTCCCCTGGCGTTGACCCAGGGTCCCGCGCCAATCCGATCCCTGGCGTGAACGGCAGGCTGACCGGCCGACGCCGGGGCGCTGAGATAGGCGCGCCACAGGCGATCGCCCCGACCGACCGCGGCGGCCAGCTGCCGGCAATGCGCGTCGGCGCCCGCCAGGCCGACCAGATCGGCGCCGAACCCGCGGCCGGTACTGGTGATGAAGAAGCTCATGGCCGGCGCGGCCGGCGGAAGCTGCGGTGCGACGCTGCCGGTTGCGCCAAGCAGAACGGAGCCGGCGATCAGCCCCGCGGTGACGAGTCCCCGTCTTCCCGGACCGGTCGGTATGTGCGACATGGCCGCCTGATTCTACTGCCTGGCGCGTGCGGCGAAGCCCGACGCCACGCACATCCAAGGATCCTAGCCAGCCGTCGCGGCCGTCAGGTGCCGGAGCACCCGATCCGACCCGAAGGCGCGGCGGCCGATCGTCAGGAACGACAAGCCGGCCAGCACGCAGAGGACTCCCGCAATCCAGAACGCGAGGCGGTAGTCGCCGGCCACAGTGCGAATCGCTCCCGCGCCGAACGCCGCCATCGACGCGCCCAGTTGATGGCTGGCGCCGATCCAGCCATAGACCACGCCGGTGTTCTCGCGGCCGAACGCATCGCCGGTCAGCCGGACGGTTGGCGGCACTGTCGCGATCCAATCGAGTCCGTAGAACACCGCGAACACGCCAAGCCCCCCGGCGCCGTTCTCGAGCGTGAACGGCAGATACAGCAGCGACAGGCCGCGCAGCGTGTAGTAGCCGAACAGCAGATAGCGGCTCGAATACCGATCGGTGAGCCAGCCCGACGCCGTGGTCCCGAGGATGTCGAAGATGCCCATCACCGCCAGCAACTGGGCCGATCGCGTCTGCGGGATGCCGTAGTCGTGACAGGCGGCGATCAGGTGGGTGCCGATCAGTCCGTTGGTGCTGGCTCCGCAGACGAAGAAGGTCCCGGCCAGCACCCAGAACGCCGGCGAACGGACCGCCAGACGCAGCGCGGCAAATGGCGCGAGCGCCGCCGCTCGGGCTGCCGCGTCGACGTCGGTCCGCTGCCCGTACGGGCGCAGGCCGACGTCGGCCGGCCGATCGCGCATGAAGATCAGCACGACGGCGAAGACCGCGACGGCGGCGCCCGACACGACCAGCGCGGCCGCCCGCCATCCGTGCGGTTCCACCATGGCGGCCAGCACCGGCAGAAACACCAGCTGTCCCGTGGCATTGGCGGCGGATAGCGCGCCCAGGACCATGCCGCGCCGCGCTTCGAACCATCGCGTCGCCACGACAGCCGCCAGCACCATCGACGTCACACCGGTGCCGGTGCCGACGCAGACCCCCCACAACAGGGTCATCTGCCATTGGCGCTGCATCTGCGTCGTCAGCGCCACCGACACGGCAAGCAGCGCCAGCGCGGTGAGGACGAGGCGCCGGATGCCCCATCGATCCATCGCCGAGGCGGCGAATGGGCCGAGCAGGCCAAACAGCGCGATGTTGAGGGCGACCGCCGCCGAAATCGCCGCCCGGCTCCAGCCGAACTCCTCCTCGAGCGGCACCATCAACAGCCCCGGCGTCGCGCGAATGCCCGCGGTGACGAGCAGCACCACGAACGTCACGCCCGCCACGACCCAGGCGTAGTGCCATCGCCGGGCCCCGCCCGCCTCAGCTTGCATGATGTGTGATCCGAACCACTAGAGGGCGCAGAGGGCGCGGAGGACGCACAGGCTGGACCAGGGACGGACCCGGAGCGAAGAACGGGCCCGCACCAAGAACGGCCCCGAACCAAGGACGGACCAAGGCCCAGGGACGGACCAAGAACCACGGACGGACCAAGGACCACGGACGGACCAAGAACCACGGACGGACCAAGGCCCAGGGACGGACCAAGGACCAAGGACGGACCAAGGACCAAGGCCCAAGGACCGGTTGAGACAGCCATCGAACCACATCGCGTTGAAAATCATATCAGCGCGTTGGCGCGTTAGAATCCGAAGGTGGTGAATCGCCGTGTCCTCGTTGTCGCCTTCGCCGGGTTCCTGCTGGCGGGGGCGGTCGTCGCCTTCCTGCTGACGCGTTCGCCAACGGTGGCTCCGGAGCCGGCGGTCCGGATCGAGAGCCCTGTGCCACCGCCCGCGGTGAAAACGGAGCCGAAGGCTGAACCGGTCCCACCGTCCCCGGCGCCGGCGCCGCGGACCGCCCGGCGCGCGCCAGCCGCAGCGGCGCCGGCCGACGCGCCTCCGGCCTCTCCCGATCCGGCCGCCGCCGCGCCGGACGCGGGCGTGCTGCGCATCGACAGCGATGTCCCCGGCGCGCAGGTGTTCATCGATCGTGTCTTCCTCGGCGCGACGCCGATCACGGTGCCCAACGTCAAGCCGGGAACGCACCGACTGAACGTGTCGGCGCCAGGCTTCGACGGGGTGGCCGAAACGCTGGAGGTTGTCGCTGGCCCGCGCGACATCATGGTCAAGCTCAAGGACGTCCGCCTCGAGGCGACGATCGCCGTCGTCCACAAGCACCGGATCGGATCGTGCCGCGGCCAGCTGGTCGCGTCGCCACAGGGGCTCCGCTACGAAACGGCCGAGAAGGACGATGCCTTCAGCGTCCCGCTCCGGGAACTGGAGACGTTTCAGATCGACTATCTCGAGAAGAACCTGAAGCTGAAGCTGCAGAAGGGAAAACGGTTCGAGTTCACCGATCCCGAGGGCAATTCCGATCGGCTGTTCGTCTTCCACCGCGACGTCGAGAAGGCGCGCGACCGCTTGAAGAAGGGCGACCCGCCGGCGAACCCGTAGGGCGTTCGTCCGGCGAAGGTTTTCAGATCTCCAGCCGGCCGGTACTGTCTCCGATCGCGTCGACCGGCGCCCCCAGCTTGTCGAGCATGCTCAACAGCAGGTTCGACATCGGCGTGTGCGGCGCATGGCGGAGATGACGGCCGCCCCGCAACTGCCCCGACCCGCCCCCCGCCAGGACCACCGGCAGCGGGTCGAAGTTGTGCTCGTTGCCGTCGCTGAGGCTGCTGCCGTAGAGGATCATCGAATGATCGAGCAGCGTCCCGTCGCCGTCCGGCGTCGATCGCAGTTTCTCCAGGAAGTAGGCCAGCATCCTGACGTGGTAGAGATTGATGACCGCGAACTGATCCATGTTCTTCCGCTCGTTCGAGTGGTGCGAGGCATTGTGGAAGCCCTCGCGCACGCCGGTCGCCGGATAGACGGCGTTGCTGTTCTCGCGAGCGAACATCAGCGTCGAGACGCGGGTGATTTCGGCCTGATAGGCGAGAACCTGCAGATCGAACATCAGTTTCAGGTAGGCGTCGAAGTCGGCCGGGATGCCGACCGGCGCGTCGGGCACGGATAGCTCCTGCGACAGCTGGGCATCGACCTGTTTGACCCGCCGCTCGATCTCGCGCACTTCGTCCAGGTAGGCGCGCAGACGGGTCCGGTCCCCCGCCGGCAGGTCCTTCTCCAGTGACGGCACCTGTTGCGTGATCGAATCCAGCAGGCTGCGCGACTGCTGCCGCCGCTCCTTGCGCTGCGCGTCGGTGCTGCCGTCGCCGAACAGCCGCTCGAACACCACCTGCGGGTTGTTCTCCATCGGCAACGGCAGCGTCGCCGACTTCCACGACAGCGTGTTGCGGTAGGCGCAGGTGAAGCCGGCATCGCCGCAGGTGAGGTTGAGCGGTTCGAGCGACATCTCAATCGACGGCAGCGGCGTGTCCTGGCCGATATGCTCGGCGGCAATCTGATCGACGGTGACGCCGGCGTGCGCCTCGTTCTTCTTGACCGGGTGCGCCCCGCTCAGGAAGACCGCCGCCGCCCGCACGTGATTTTCCGCCCCGCCGGTGTCTTCGCCGGTCCACGGCGCCACCGCCCCGTGCGCCAGATCGCTGACCACGCAGACGCGATCGCGGAACGGCTCGAGCGGCTTGAGGATCTCGGAGAACTCGAACGTCGCGCCCTGTCCGGACGGCGTCCACTTGTCCATCGTCGCGCCGTGGGGAACATAGATGCACCCCAGCCGGCTGCGCGGAGTGGCGGCGGTCGCGGCCAGGGCCGTGGCCGCCGGCACCATCGACTCCAGCAGCGGCAACGCCAGCGTGACGCCGGTGCCGCGCAGGAACGTCCGGCGGGAGAGGTGCTTTCTCGTGATGAAGGTCACGGCGGTGTCCCTCCTTCTTTGCGCTTCATCTGGAACGGCAGGCTCTTGACGATGCCGGCCACCAGCGCGGAGAACCGATCGTCGTTCCGGCCGGCGTTCCTGACCACGCTCCGGACGGCCGGCATATCGAAGTACTCGACCCGGCGGCCCAGCGCGTAGGTTAACAGCTTTTCGGCGGTGGCGGTGACGAACGCATCGCGCCGATCGAGCAGCGCCCGGCGCAGGCTGGCGGGACCGTCGAGAGCAGTGCCGTCGACGAGACTGGCCGAGGCGTTGACCGGCGCGGTGCCGTCGACATCACGCCAGGTGCCGATCTGGTCGAAGTTCTCGAGCGCGAACCCGATCGGGTCCATCACCGCATGGCAGGACGCGCAGGCAGGGCTGGCCCGGTGCTGCTCCAGCCGCTGCCGCAGCGAGGGGATTGCGGCGCCCGGCCCGGCCTTCGCCGCCAGATTGGTCTCGACGCCAGGCGGCGGCGACGGCACTGGAGCGCCCAGCAGGTTCTCCAGAATCCACTTGCCTCGCTTGACCGGGGACGTGCGGTTGCCGGCCGAAGTGACCGTCAGGAAGCTGCCCTGACCGAGCAGGCCGCGCCGGGCCTCGTTCGCCACGGCGATCCGTCTGAAGCGGCTGCCGCGGATGTTCGGGATGCCATAGTGTCGCGCCAGACGCTCGTCGACGAACGTGTAGTCGGCATCGAGCAGGTCGACGAGGCTGCGATCCTCGCGGAGAATCGTCTCGAATAGAAGCTCCGTCTCGCGCTTGAACGACCACCGCAAGTTGCCGTCGAACTCCTTCGTCCCCGGTGACACGCTTTCGAGCTGCCGCAGCAGCAGCCACTGTCCCGCCAGGTTGTCCACCAGGGACTGCGCCCGCGGATCGGCCAGCATCCGGCGCGCCTGCTGCTCGAGCACGGCCGGCTCGTCGAGCCGGCCGGCCCCCGCCACCTTCAGCAGCTCATCGTCAGGCACGCTGCTCCAGAGAAAAAAGGACAGGCGCGAGGCCAGCTCGAAATCGTTGATCCGGTAGACCGCGCCGTCCTGCAGGCCGGCCGGTTCCTTCTCGAAGCGGAAGATGAACTGCGGATCGACGAGCAGGCGGGCCAGCGCATACTGGATTCCGGTGTCGAAGCCCCGAAGCTCGCGGCCCGGGGCGTAGGCGCTCATCAACGTGTCGACCGCGGCATCGTTCTCGGCCACGGGATGGCGGAACGCCCGGGCGGCGAGCCGGCTGAGGATCCGCCGGGCGCACGCACCTTCCCCGCCGCCGCTCTGCGGGCGGCACACGAAGACCCGGCGGCGGCTGGGCGTGTCACCGGGGCCGGTCGGATTGAACGGGCCGGTGATGGCCAGGTTCTGGACGCCGGAGCTGGCCGCCAGCTCGGAATACAGATCATCGACCCCGCGGGCGTTGACCTTGCGGACGATGGCGACGACGACGGTGTGGGGGCCGGCGGGGATCGTCAGACGGGTGTCGCGCGGCGCGTCCCGGCCCAGCAGCGCGACCCGCGCCCCATCCAGCGTGATCTCGAGCGGCTCGTCGGCACCCACCGCGGCCAACCCGAAGCCGGCTCCCGACCGCCCGATCCTGAAGTCGTACTCGGCGTCGAGCGGGAACACGTGCTCGACCAGCATCCCGCCTCGGGTACCGAACGGAAGCCCCTCGCGGTTGTCTGCCTGCGACAGCCCGCGCGGCGCAGCGTAGGTGGTGAGGCCGGAGCTGATCGTCGGGTCGCCGATCGCCAGCCGGCTGATCTTGGCCGCGGCCGACACGTACGCCTGCATCAGGGCCGGCGACACGCCCAGCACGCTGGCGATGTTGTCGAAGCCTTCGCTCGAATCGTCGCCGGGAAGCAACGCCGCGGCGTCGACCGGCAGATCGAGCAGATCGCGGACGGCGTTGGCGTATTCCGCCCGGTTCAGACGATGCAGCGCGGGTGCGCCGGGGTTGGGACGGACGGCCGCGGCCTGATCGAGCGCGTCCTCGACGGCGGCGGCGAATCGATCGAGGGCCGCACGCTCAGGACGCGGGGCGCCGCTCGGCGGCATCATGCCGGTGCGGACCTTGCGCACTACTTTCTCCCAGGTCTGCGGATGGCGGCCCGGCTGCTCGACGTCCGCCTGGTCCAGCACCAGATTTCCCCGCCTCATCGCCGGATTGTGGCAGGTGACGCAGTAGCGCTTGACCAGCGTCTCCGACCCGGTCGCCGAGGCCGCCGTGGTTCCCACCGGCGCGGCGCTCTGGCTCCGCGTCTCCACGCCGGCAAACAGCGACGTCAGCATGGCGAAGGTGATCAGTATTCGGATCGACATGGTCGTGAAGCTCTCTACGTATGTGGTGTCCGGCTCAAGCCGGACTCAAAAACGTGTGCGAGAACCGGTTCTGAAGTAGTGCAGACCTTCAGGTCTGCCAGACACGGCAGGCCTGAAGGACTGCACGACATCTTTTTTTAAGCCGGACCGCATCGCCGCTCACCGGGCTGCGGTTCCGTCGCTGTTGGCGGACCGGCTCGCCAGCCGTTCGAGCAGGGCGATGGTTTCCGGCTTGCGCTCCGCCCCCACTGCCGCCAGGAAGACACCTTCCGCCCAGCGCAGAGGTGTCCTCCCTTCGCGATCCTTGATGTCGAGGCGCGCGCCGCGGTCGACCAGCAGCTGGATGATATCGTTCGATCCTCTGTTGGCGGCCCCGATCAGCGCCGTCAGACCCATCGAATTGCTGGCGTTGACGTCGGCGCCGAGCTCCAGACAGAGTGTGACCGCGTCGAGCCTCGCCTGCGGCGACTCGGTATAAGTCTGTGCGACCGCCCAGTTGACGCCGGCCGCCGCCATCAGCGGCGTGGTGTTCGCGGCCGTTGCCAGGTTCGGATCGGCACCGTACTGAAGCAGCAGGCGCATCGCGGCCGTATCGCCGGACAGCGCGGCCCGCAGGAACGGCGTCTGTCCGGTGAAGTCGACCCACGATACGTCGCCCAGCGAGTAGAGCCAGCGCCGGCTCGGCGGCACGTCGCGCGTCCGGCTGTTGACATCGGCGCCGGCGTCGAGGAGCGCCTGGACGAATGCGAGAATCGGCGCCCGATCCACGCCGTTGTCGATCGGGCTGTCCTGATCCCTGTTGTTCATGTCGAGATTGCGGTATTCGACTGCCGCCCAGAGGGGCGATCGGCCCCAGAAGTCGTCGCCATTGACGTCCGCGCCATGAGCCAGGAGGAACTGCGCGATCGACAGGTTGTTGTTGAGGACAGCCATCAGGAGCGGACGGATGCCGTTCGCCTCAGCCAGTTCGATGTCGGCCCCTCCGGCCACCAGCATCCGGGCGGCGTCCACCCGGCCATCGCGCGCGGCATAGAGCAGCGGCGTCATGCCGCCTTTCGCTTCGGCACGGCGGCCGCGATCGGGGAGTCCGCCGCGGTTGATGCCGACCCCCTCCGAGCCACAGCCGGTGCCCTTGCATGGCGGGACGAACTTGGGCGTCGGTCCTTTCCGTGTCTGCGCGTCGACGGCCGAACCAGCGCCGATCAGGAGGTCGACCGCCGCTGGATGGTTTTCCCGTACCGCGATCATCAGCGCGGTCTGGCCGAATTCGGGATCGCGGGCCTCGACGCGGGCGCCCCGGCCGAGGAGGGCGCGCAGCGCCGACGGGATGCCGTTGCGGGCCGCCGTCATCAATGGTGTTTCGCCGGTGGCATCGGCCAGGTTCGGATCGGCGCCGGCCTCGATCAGCCGCTCGATCATGCCGGCGTTGCCGTTCAGGCAGGCCAGATAGAGAGGCGTCACGCCGTAGCGATCGCCAGCCGTGGCGTCGGCACCGCTCCGTAACAGCAGGTCCGCGATCGTGAGCTGATCGGAATGGACCGCATGGTGAAGAGCGGTCGTTCCGTCGACGCCCTTGGTGTTGACATCGACGCGCTGTTCGATGAGCCGGCGCACCAGCGCCTGATCGCCGTGATCCGCGGCGTCCGCCAGCCGCCGATCGGCGGCCAACCCGGCCGCCGGCAGCAGCACCACGATCAGGCAGGCGCGGGCGAGCAGGCGTATCGACATCGGTCTGGCCCTCCGACCGCACAGCATAACAAGGATCGACCTCCCGTGCGCCGGCACGCGGCGGGAATCTGTGGGTGCCATCGGCGAAGTCCGGCGGGGGCCGATCACGTCCAGATCGCCCCGGTCCGGCCGCGCCGCCGCGTCTTCCACAGTGTCCCCGCCAGCATCGCGACGCTGATCGCCATCCAGGCCGTGGCCCATGCCCACGACGGCACCAGGAACAATCGCGCCATCGTCGCGGCATCGGAATCGCCGCGATCGATCAGGAACAGGACGCGGATGTCGTAGACCGAGTTGAGCCCCACCTGGACGGCCAGCAGGCTGAGCAGCAGCCGCGGCGCGTTCCCCCGGCTCCTCGACGCCAGTGCGATGAGCGCAACGCCCCAGGCCAGCACGGCGCCGAAGCCGAAGGGATTGCGGATCCAGAACAGCAGGGTCGCGAGCATCACGGCGCCGAGGCTCACCAGTATCTGATGCGCCCGCCGATCGACCCGGGCCGCGATCATCAGCAGACAGCCGACGATCGCCGCGCCGAGATACCCGGACGAGGCGACCAGGCCGCGCGCCAGACGGCCCATCGGAAGGAGGCTCTGCGTGGTGCCGCTGGTGTCGGGCTGGATCCTGATCGATGTCACCTGGCCACCGACGATGACCGTCATCAGCGCATGGCCGCACTCATGGACCCACGTCGTGAAGAGCTTGAACGGATAAAGGAGGAACGGCGCCCACCCGGTGAGGCTGATGAACAGCGAAATCGCCACCGCCGTCCACAGCCAGACACCGCTCGGACGCCGCGAAGCGAAGAGACGGGTGATCGGCACGGCGGATTCACTATGGATCAAACCGGGGGGCAGGGCGTCCCGCCCAACCTCGGCTCGCACATCCTCACGTCCTCACATCCTCACATCCTCACATCCTCACATCCTCACATCCTCACATCCGCAGATCCTGCCTCCTCACCCCCACGCGAGGAGGCACTATGATCAGAGCATGAGCGACATCGAACTTGGCTTGGATACGTTCGGCGACCTGACGATGGACGACGCCGGTCAGCCGCATTCTCACGCGCAGGTACTGCGGAACGTCGTCGAGCAGGCGGTGCTCGCTGATCAGGTCGGCCTGGCGTTCATCGGCCTCGGCGAACACCACCGGCGCGACTTCGCGATCTCGGCGCCGGAAATCGTGCTGGCGGCCATTGCCGGGCGGACGTCGCGGATCCATCTCGGATCGTCGGTCACGGTTCTGAGCACCGATGACCCGGTCCGGGTGTTCGAGCGGTTTTCGACCCTGAACGCGCTGTCGAGCGGGCGGGCGGAAGTGATCATCGGCCGCGGATCGTTCACCGAATCGTTCCCGCTGTTCGGCTTCGACCTGCAGCAGTACGACGTCCTCTCCCAGGAGCGGATCGACCTGTTCGCCGCGCTGGTGACGAAGCAGCCGGTGACGTGGTCGGGACGGACGCGATCGGCGCTGCGCGACCAGACCGTCTATCCGCCGATCGAGCCGGGCGGGACGCTGCGGGTCTGGATTGGCGTCGGCGGCACGCCCGAGTCGGTCGCCCGTGCGGCCCAGTACAACTTCCCGCTGATGCTGGCGGTGATCGGCGGCAGCGCCCGCCGGTTCGTGCCTTACGTCGACCTGTTCTACCGCGCGCTGGCGCAGCACGGCCGCGATCGGCTGCCGATCGGCGTCCACTCGCCCGGGCATGTCGCGGCCACCGACCAGCAGGCGCGCGAGGAGCTGTGGCCGAATCACGCCGCGCTGATGACCCGGATCGGCGCCGAGCGCGGCTGGCCGCCGGTCACGCGCGCGCAGTTCGACCGCGAGGCCGGACCGGATGGCGCCCTGTATGTCGGATCGCCCGAGACCGTCGCGACGAAAATCGCCGCCACCATCCAGACGCTGGGACTGACGCGCTTCGACATGAAGTACAGCAACGGCCCGCTGCCCCACCACGCGCAGATGAACAGCATCGAGCTGTACGGAACCAAGGTGGCGCCGCGCGTCCGGGCCTTGCTCGCGGCGGCCGGCTACCAGCCGGGTGTGCTGCAGACCGCCTGATGGCCGAGCCGGGCCAATCTACAATTCACAATTCGATGGCTCGCGACACTCCGGTCTTCATCTCCTACGCCCGCCGCGACGAGCGTCACGCCACGGAGCTGATGCGCCGCCTCGCTCTCGAGCCGGACATCGCTCCCTGGCAGGACCGGATCAGCATGTCGCCGGGCGACTTCGAGGATCAGCTCAGGGCCGGCATCGACGCCTCGGACTATCTGGTGCTGGTCATGACCCCCGCCGCCCTCCGGTCGCCCTGGGTCGAGAAGGAATGGCGCTACGCGCGCGAGCACGGGCGCTGCATTGTTCCCATCAAGCCGACGTTCGATTCTCCCGATATCGACCGCGAGCTCGACGCCGTTCGCGCCCAGCTGCCGGTCTGGATGCAGAAAATCCAGACCTACGACTTCGATCGCTACTGGAAGCGCTTCATCGCGGTGCTGCAGAGTCCGTGTCAGGCGACGCGGGCGCCCTTCCTGGCGGCCAGCCTTCCCGCCCACTTCGTCGACCGCCCCGCCGAATTCCATCGCATCGTCGGCACGGTGCTCGACGCCGCGCGCGGCAATCCGAGCGGGCGGACCGTGGTCCTGCACGGCACGGGCGGATTCGGCAAGACGACGCTCGCGCTCAGCGTCTGCCAGGACGCCGACGTGTTTGCCGCCTGCGATGGCGGCATCCTGTGGGTGACGCTCGGCGAGCAGCCGCAGATCGTGACCGAGCTCGAACGGCTCTACGCCGCGCTGACGGGCCAGCGCCCGGGCTTCAAGAACCAGGACGATGCGATGTTCGAGGTCGCGAGTACGCTCGATGGCAAGCGCTGTCTGCTGGTGATCGATGATGTCTGGAGCCTGCAGGCGCTGAAGCCCTTCCTGTACGGAGCTCCCGCGACGTCGCGGCTCGTCACCAGCCGCGTCTTCAGCGTCGCCGTCGGTGCGGCGGCGGACGAGCGCTGCCGGATCAACGTCGGTGAGCTGAGTCCCGCCGAGGGCGAGCGGATGCTGGCGGCCGGGCTGTCGGTGCCTGCGGAGAGTGCCTGGCATCTGGGTCTGCTGGTGGAGCGCCTCAAACGCGTGCCGCTGCTGCTCGAGCTCGCCAGCCGCACCCTGGCCGGGCAGGTCGCGCTCGGCCAGAGCGTCGATCGGGCGCTCGACTGGGCGCTCAGGAAGTACGCCGATCTCGGCGTGGTCGCGTTCGACGAAACCAATGCGGCGGCGCGGCACGACGCCATCGGCAGCACCGTCGAGGTCAGCCTCGGCTTTTTCGCTGACGAACGGCAGCGATGTCTGGAGCTCGGCGTCCTGCACGAGGATGCCGACATCCCGTTCAGCGTGCTCCAGACGCTCTGGGGTCTGAAGGAAACGCCGGTACAGGATCTGGTCCAGCGTCTGCACGATTTTGGCCTGATCAAGCTGAACCTGCCGGGCCGTTCGATTCGCCTGCACGATTACATCCGGGCATATCTCGAAGGCATCCTGCCGGACCGGGCGGGCGTCCACGGCCGTCTGGTCGACGCCTGGATCGGGGAGCGGCAGCTGCCCGCCGGCTATCCCGTTCAGCAGATCGTGTTCCACATCGTCGAAGCGATGGCGGATCCTGCCGCGGCGGCGCCGCGTGCGACCCAGGTGATCGCGCTGTTGAGCGAACAGCGATTTCAGCGCTACCAGCGGCAGCATGGCGATGCGACGGCGCTCGACCGGCAGCTGACGCTGGCGATCACGCGCGCCGCCGAGAGCGCGGCGCCGGAGATTCCGGCGCAGATGGCACGGCTGCTCCGGCTGCGCAAGTCGTATGCGGCGACGGCGCGCGATGCGGCACTCGTCTTCCAGACGGCTGCCGGCGGACGCCTTGCCGCGGCGGCGGAGCTCCTGACGCTGTTCGAAGCGGACCGGGACTGGAACACGCTGGCGCGACTGCTGATCGCCTGGGTGGCGCCCGGGGAGAAAGCGGACGAAGCGCGCGCCTTCGTCGCGGAGACGGCGGAGTCGTGCGATACGGTCGATCTGCGAACGGCGCTGGCCTGGGTGCGCCAGCCTGGAGGCGGCGTGCCGCCCGGCCTGTCGGCGATCACCGGCGGTCCGGACCTGCGCCAGGTCGCCGCGATCCTGCAGCGCGCCGGAGGGGCCGAGACCAGCGAAGGCCTGGAGCCGCTGGCCTACGAGGATCTGGCTTCCGGCACCGACGCCGCCGGCTTCATCGCGGAGCGGGACGGGCCGGACCTGGTCGCGTTTGCCAGGCTCGATCCGGCGGCCAATACCCAATATCTCGAACGCTACCTCGACATCCATGCGGCGAACCGGTATGCGCATTACCGCAATCGCTCGCTGTCGATGCTGCTGCAGCCGATTCTGCAGTTCCCCGATCCGATCTGGGTCAGGGCGCTGGTGCAGCGAATCACGACCGCGGCGCTGACCGCGACCAGCGTCGATTTCGAGGAGTTCCTCCCCCTCGCGGTTCGAGGCGTGCGGGCGCGTCAAGGCGATCCGGCCGCCGCGGCGGAGCTCGAACGCGCGCGCCAGCAGCTGCTGGAAACCACTGCGGCGCTGCGGCCCGACGAAGGCCGGACCGACTCATGGTCCCACTATCAGCGTCGTGCCTCGGCGCTCGCCGAGGTCCTGGCGGTGGCGCACGGCCGGCGGAGCGAGGCCGCCGATCTGCTGCGCCTGGCGCGGGAACTGCCGAAGGGCTTCGCGGGCTTCCGGGCGCCGTCGGCGCTGACGCTGGCCGAGAGCGCGCTGATCGCCGCGCCTGACGATGCCGCCGCCCGCGATGCGGCGCTGGTCTCGGCGACGGCGGCGGCGCACCGGATCCAGGATCATCGGTTCTGTCTGCAGATGACCGCGATGGTCAACGCCGTGCGGTTCCGGTGGTCCGATCTGTCTGGCATCGACCTGGAGGCGACCGTCACCCGTTTTATCGACGCGCCATTGGCCGCCGGCTTCTGCGCGGTGCACCGGGTCCTCGACCCGTTCGAGCACCGCGACCAGGATCAGCAGTATTTCCAGGCCCTGCCGATTCCCGGACCGGTTCGCCAGGCGCGAACCCTCCGGGCGATCGCCGGAATATTCGACTGCCAGCCGCCGGACCTGATCGCGGTCAACGAGTGGATCTGGGCGGCGCCGGATGCGGTCCTCGATGAAGTGCTTCAGGACGGCGACCAGGTCAATATTCCCGATCCGGACTTCGTCCCGATTCTCGCCGCGCGGTTTGCCGCCGCGGCCCTGATCGCGGACGGCTGGTCTGCAGAAATGCGCAGCCGGACGATCCAGCGTCTGGTGCGGATGGCGCTGCCGAATCCCACCGCGCTCGACACGGTGCTCGGCCGCCTGATCCTCTCGACGCTGGATCGACCCCAGCACCTGCCGCTGCTGCTGCACGAGATGGAGCTGTCCGACCCGGCGGCCGCCGACGCGCCGGCACACGGCAGTCATCTCAGCGTGCTGTGAGGTTGACTAGGGGGCGCTCTCCGGCCTGGGATGGAGAAGCATCCAGGACGTGCCGAACCGGTCCCGCAGCATCGCAAAGCGGGAGGCGAAGAACGTTTCCTGCATCGCCATGAAGACCTGGCCCCCGTCCGACAGCAGGGCGAACACACGGTCCGCTTCCTGGTCGCTGCCGAGGGTCAGCGAGAGATAGGCGCTGCGAATCGGCTGGAAGCGGTCCGGTGGAATGTCGGCGCCCAGGAGCGCGGTGCCGCCGATGTTGATCCGCGCGTGCAGGACGGCGCGTTGCCAATCCGCCGGCACGTCAGACGCGGTCGGCTGGTCGCCGTGCCGCATCAGCATGGTGATCTGTCCGCCCAGGTGCTGCTCGTAGAACCTGAACGCCTCCTCGCAGTTCCCGCCGTAATTCAGATAGGTGTGCAGCTGCACGGGTCACGCTCCTCCATCAATCGTTCCATACGTTGCTCGGTCGAACCGGGATGGAAATTGACCCGCAGCGGCAGGGGCATCACCGAGCCGCCCGATCGGTCGCCATCCGTTCGGATTTTGTGTCAACGGCAGGAATGTTGCACAAAGCCCTGCCGTGACATCGCAGACATCGTACCGTGTGACCGCTCCGCCGGCTGAACACTGCGATCGATCGAGCAGGTGCTCATGCCTGCTCCTCGTCATCTCCGTGCTGACGGCGATTGCGCCCGCGGCGATGGCGCAGACCCGTCCAACGGCCAAACCGCCGGTTCGCCGCCCCCTGCTCGTCAGCCGCCTGGCGACAACCGGCGACTACGCCATCTACGGCCATGGCAATTCTTCCTGCGCGGCATGGTCCGCCGCGCAGCCCGGCACCGCGTCCCGCGACCTGTTCCTGGCGTGGGTGCAGGGGTTCCTCACCGGCACGGGCGGTTTCAACGACGAACAGCGGAAGACCACTGCGGAAGGCATCCAGGCGTCGATGAACACATATTGTCAGTCGCATCCAGCGGAGACGATCGAGATCGCCGCGTCGATGCTGTTTGTGGGCGGGCTCGACCTCGAGGGCGGATCGGCGCCGGCCAGCCCGGCGCTGTTCATCGCGCCGACCGACGACAATCTCGAGGCCTTCCTGGCAGCGGCGATGATCAACAAGCAGGTGCCGGTCACGGTCGTGACCAGACCCGAGAGGGCGACGCTGGTGTTGGCGTCGGCGCCAGACGCCCAAGCGAAATCTCCCGGGTCCCGGTTGATTCGCTGCCTGACCGGCTCTTGTGGCAGCGCGAAGGACAACGGCGCAACGCTTGTGCAACTGGAAAAGGGCGATACCGTCGTCTGGTCGTATATCTTCAAGAAGGGCCGCGACCAGAAGAGCCGGCAGTCGCTGGCAGAGGCGATCGTCAAACAGTTGAAGGCCGACTACTTCCGTCAGTAGTCGCTCTCGACGAGACGCTGGTCCTTGGTGCTTGGTCCTTTGTTCTTGGTCCGCCCCTGGTCCTTGGTCGTCCCTGGTCCTTGGTCGTCCCTGGTCCTTGGTCCCTGGTCCATGCCGACCTCTGCGGCCTCCGCCGCCTCTGCGTCCTCTAGTGGTTCGGATCCAGTGGTTCAGATCAATCCGCTTCTGTCAGTAACCGGTTGTCTACCGACAGCACGCCGGCCACGCCGCGGACGAGTTCGGCGACCTTTTTCCGCTCCTGCTCGTCGCTCACCGTTCCCCGCAGCGAGACGCGCGCGTCGCGCACGATGATGTGAACCGGCCCGGCCCGCTCCGAGGGGGAATCGCTGCCCGCCGCGTCACCATACACCGCCGCGGCAACCCTGGGTCGCAACTCCTGGTCGAATTCGGAATCGGGCAGGATCTCGACCTCCGACAGCACCTGCTGGACGCCGTCGATTTGCCCGATCAGATCGGTCAACGGCGGGAGTTTGTCTGGTTCCGTCAGATATCCGACCAGGACGACGGTGCCGCCGATCACGTAAACGGAGACATCGTCGAACACCGTTCCCGTCGCCGACTGCGCGATCTCCCGATCGATCGTCGCCTGCAACGCGGCGTCGTCGGTGACGCGGGTAACGGACACCAGATTCACCACGCGCTCGACCCCGCTGATCTGCTGGGCCTCCTGCTCGATCTGCTGTCTGGCCTGGATGTGTGGCACTTCGCCCTTGAGCGTGACGATGCCCCCGTCCAGGTCGATTCGAACATCTTTCCAGCCGGCCCGTCTGTACGACTCGCCAAGCTGAGCTTCGACATCCCGATCGCTGGCATCCACGGGGACCGCGGTTCCCAGCCACGATAGTGCCGCGACCGTCAGCACGATCGCCTTCGTCCGATGATTGGTGCGCATTCCTGCTCCTTCACACGTCGAAACGCCGAATTGGTGGGACCGTACGAAGCGTCCCTGAAACCCCGCCGCAGGGCCGACGTTCCCATATTCATGTGACGCGCCAGATCTCTTCGCGGTTCCCGCCCCGGCAGTAACGGCCGCCTCAGCATGGGATGGGTAGAATGGTAGGAAACCCAACCGGAGGCCAGATGTCTCGACTGTTGAACCAATCGGCCGTCGCCCTCGCCGCGTGCGGCGCCATGTTGCTGACGGTCCCGGTCGCCGCTCAGTGGTTGAAGTATCCGACCGCTGGCGTGCCGCGGAAGGCCGACAAGATGGTCGACCTGTCGGCGCCGGCGCCTCGCACAGCCGACGGGAAACCGGACTTTTCTGGAATCTGGCTCACCGGCAGCCCGCTGTGCGCACAGCCTGACCCGGTTTCCTATACATGCGGGTCCGAACTGCCGATGTCGCGCGAGGGAATCAATATGGGCGTCGGCCTGCCCGGCGGCTTGCCCTATCAACCGTGGCTGGCGGCGCTGGTGAAAGAGCGCACGGCGAACAACGCCAAGGACGATCCGCACGTGCGCTGCCTCCCCGACACCTTCCTGCGCGCCTACGGGCTGCCGCACCTGTTGAAGTTCATGCAGACGCCTGGTCTCCTCGTGATGCTGAACGAGATGAACGCCGGCTACCGTCAGGTGTTCACCGATGGCCGGCCGCTGCCCGAGGACCCGCAGCCTTCGTGGCAGGGGTATTCGTCCGCCACCTGGTCTGGCGATACGCTCGTCGTCAACACGATCGGGTTCCGCGACGATGTGTGGATTGACTGGAATGGGAGCGTCGTGACGTCCGCCGCCAGCGTGCGCGAGCAGATCCGCCGGCCCGACTTCGGACACCTCGAGATCGAGGTGACCGTCGACGATCCCAAGGCTTATACCCGCCCATGGACGGTCATCCTGAAACAGCGGATCGCCGTCGACACCGAGCTGGTGGACGAGATCTGCCTCGAGAACGAGCTGGCGTATCAACGGATGAAATGACATGGTGAGCGCCATCTCCGGTCGGACGAGATGACTCCGGTCAATCAGGGATTGGTGCACGAGCCGTCGCTGTATCGCCAGTATCGAATGCCGCCGTGACTCGAGCACGCACTGCTCCCCGTCGCTGAACTGCTGGTCCCGTCATTACAGGTGGCCCGATTCTCCGGCGAGGAGTAGGAGTTGGAGCTGGCGATGCCGGAGTGACGTCTTCGCAAGGGGGATCGTCGCGCGATCGACGTCAAGCCGGCTAAAGAGCCTGGAAAAACATCGAGCGGAGGCAGGCGTCTGAGCCTGTTGTCTATCGTAGTGTCCGCACTACTTCAGACGATTTTCTCAAGCTTCAAAGCCGGACCCCACGTGCCGGTCGTCATCTCCGGCGCTCGGAGGCGCAGCCTCACTACCATCGTACACTCGGGTCACCGCGCGACGCCGACCACAGTCAGGCCGTGAGCCTGCGCGGCGAGCCCCAGGGCGCCGTCGTGCGTCGCCATCACCGGATCCAAGCCCACCATCTCCCTCCAGAGCACGGCCGTCGCGAGATGAATCGCGTCCAGCGTGCCCAGTTCGGTGGGCATCGGCTGGGCCGCGCGCTCGAGAACCAGGGCGTCGACCTCCACCAACTCGAGTGATGCGACCAGCCGCAGAATCGTGGCGCGGCGGCTGGCCACCTCCGCATCCGCCAGGCTGGCGCGCAGACGAAGCCGATCCAGCGTGCGCAGGCTCTCGGTCATGATCAGGGTGCTGGCGACGCCTCGCCCGATCAGTCGCCATTCCGGCAGGGCGTCAGGCTGCCGCAGCGCCACGCGCAGCAGCACCGACGCGTCGACGTAGGCAATCATCGCGGGGATTGCCGTTCTTCAAGGAGCAACTGCACGATGTCGATGTGAAGTCGTGACGGTTTGGGCAGCGGCACAAGATTCGGGGACGGCGTGCCGGAGGCGGGCTTGCGGATCCGGAGCGCGCGTTGATCGCGAACAGGCACGATGTGCGCCACCGGCGTGTCGCGATCAAGCACCGCAATCGTCTCGCCGCCCCTGACCGCACGCAGATATTCGCTGAGCCGCGCCTTCAGTTCGGCGATTCGCACCTGCTTCATTGGTGACATTATGACTATAAATGGTCATCTTGGCGAGGTAGGATCCGTTGCCGATGCCGTCCCTCCCCCTGCCAATCATCGGCGCATTCGGCGCGTTGACGCTGGCGCTCGTCGCGCTCTGGGCCCCGCGCGTTTCCGAGTCGCCGTACGCCCCGCTGTTCTGGACCCTCCCGTGCGCCGTGGCCGCGGCGCTCGGGCTGGGCGGCGGCCTGATCGACGCGCGCGGGCTGCTCGGTCTGCTGTTCTTCGCCGTCGCGTGCGCCGCGGCGAAGCGCGCCCGCGGGTCCCCCATGGCCATCGCCACGCACATGCTGATGTTCGCCGCGTGTGCCAGCCTGTTCCTGCACGTCGTGCCCGGTGTCTCGAACCCGCCGCTCGTGACCGACGTCGTGCTGGGGCCGGGATCGACTCCCTATACGAAATACCTCAACTTCGACAAAGGGATGGCCGGGCTCCTTCTGCTGGGCCTCTACGCGGCCGATCAGGCGGCCGCTGACCAGGGCGCCCGTCACCTGGCAGCGTTCCTATGGCGCTTCGTGGTCGTGACCGCCGTTGTCATGGGGCTGTCCCTGGCTCTGGGCTACCTCTGGTGGGATCCGAAGCTGCCGCCGTGGTGGCCAGCGTGGACGTGGAGCATGGTGTTCCTTACGGCACTCCCCGAAGAAGCGCTGTTCCGCGGCGTTGTCCAGCCCCTCATCGCGCGGCGCCTCGCCAGCACCGATCGGGGAACCACGGCGGCGATCGTCATCGCAGCGGTGCTGTTCGGCATTGCCCATCTGGCCGGGGGCCCGGTTCCTGTCGCCTTCGCGTCGGCGGCCGGCCTCGGCTACGGCTGGATCTACGCGTCGACGCATTCGATTGGCGCCGCCGTCGCCGCCCACGCCGGCCTGAACGCCATCCATTTCCTGTTCTTCAGCTATCCGGCCCTGGGTTGAATTTCCGGTGCTCCTCTTCTCCTCCACCCGGGCAGTCTTCGCCCGACACGACTCGAGTGCCCGCCCATCAATCCCTGATACAGTTCACCGCCAGAGGTGACCCATGCAGCGATTGAAATGGCAGATTCTGGTGGTGCTTGCGGCGGGGTCGGCGACAGCCTTCGGACAGGCGCCGCCAACCGGCGTCACCGTCTTCGAGGGCGCCCGGGTCATCATCGGCGATGGCCGCGCGCCGATCGACAATGCCTCGTTCGTCGTCACCGGCGGACGCATCGTACAGGTCGGCAGGGCGGCTGACGTGCGTGTGCCCGCGGGAGCGGCCCGCGTCAGCCTGGCCGGCAAGACCGTGATGCCGGCGATCATCGACACGCACACCCATCTGAGCCAGACCCGCGAGATGCTGATCGATGATCTTCGCCGGCGGGCCTACTTCGGGATCGGTGCCGCGATGAGTCTCGGGCAGGACACCACGGACGTCTCGTCCCGGATGCGCGCGGAGACGCTGCCGGGCCTGGCGAAGTATTTCACGGCCGGCCGCGGGATCACGGCGCCGGAACCGGGCCGCACCACCGCTCCCTACTGGGTCTCGACGGCTGCGGAGGCCCGCACCGCGGTTCAGGAAAACGCCGCCAGGAAGGTCGACATCATCAAGATCTGGGTCGACGACCGCATGGGCACGGTGAAGAAGCTCTCGCCCGATCTCTACAAAGTGGTGATCGATGAAGCGCACAAGAACAGTCTGCGCGTCATCGCTCACACCTACACGCTCGAGGATGCGAAGGCGACGCTCAGCGCCGGTCTCGACGCGTTCGCGCACGGCGTGCGGGACAGGGACGTCGACGAGGCATTCCTGGCGCTGGTGAAGCAGCATCGGAACCTGGTCCTCGGGCCGAACATGCCCGATCGCGGCGTCGTCGCAGACATCGACTGGCTCCGGCCCAGTCTGCCGCCGGCTCAGTTCGAGACCCTGCAGAAGGGCAACACCAATCGGCCGGACGCCCAGGCGTTCTGGGGCATCCAGGCCCGCAACCTCGCCAAGATGAGCGCCGCCGGTGTGCGCATCGTGGTCGGCACCGACGGGAATACACCGTATGCGCCGCACATTGAAATGGCCGACATGGTGGCCGCCGGCCTGACGCCGATGCAGGTGCTCGTCGCGGCCACGCGCAATGGCGCGGAGTTCCTCAAGCTGGCGGACACCGGCGTGATCGACGCCAACAAGGCCGCCGACTTCCTGGTGCTGGACGCGAATCCGCTGGACGATATCGCCAACACCCGGAAGATCTCCGCCGTCTACCTGCGCGGCGCCGCGGTGGAGCGCGCGAAGTATCAATGAGCTCAGAACGACGGAATACGATTCCGCCAGCCGCAGGAGGATGGGTATGGCGTTCGAGCTGATGGTCAACGGCACCGTGCATACCGTCGACGCGGACCCGCAGACGCCCCTGCTCTGGGTGATCCGTGATCACGTTGGGCTGACGGGCACCAAGTTCAGCTGCGGCATCGGGCAGTGTGGTGCATGCACACTGCATGTCGATGGCCGGGCGATCCGCTCGTGCAGCGTTGCGGCAACGATGGCCATCGGCAAGCCCATCGTCACGATCGAAGGCGTGTCGCCGGATGGCAGCCACCCGATTCAGGTCGCCTGGAAGACCTTCGACGCGCCGCAATGCGGCTATTGCCAGTCCGGCATGATCATGAGCGCGCTGGCCCTGCTGCGCCAGCGGCCCACCCCTTCGGACGCCGACATCGACGCGCAGGTGACGAATGCCTGCCGCTGCAGCACGTACCATCGCGTCAGGCAGGCGATCCACCTGGCCGCGGATCTGATGAAGGCCTGAGGGAGGATCTCACGTGAGCCACGATCAGGCCTCCGACGTCGCCGCGCCGCGGACCGCTGGCGTCAACCGGCGCGAGTTTCTCGCCGCGATTGCCGCCGCCCAGGGAGCCTTCGTGCTCGGCTTCTGGATGCCGCAGAAGGCGGCTGCGCAAGGAGCGGCAGTGCCGACGGCGATGCCCGGCGCCGTCTGGTATGAAGATCCGGCGACGCCGGAAATCAACGCCTGGA
The DNA here is from genome assembly GCA_039931615.1 of Acidobacteriota bacterium. Classification (GTDB taxonomy): domain Bacteria; phylum Acidobacteriota; class Vicinamibacteria; order Vicinamibacterales; family CAVVIG01; genus JAHFUI01. The sequence goes on along the minus strand of JBDTRR010000005.1, from coordinate 59,292 downwards.
TTGTCATCGCGCCCGATGACACCGTGACGATTCGCATTGCCCAGACCGAGCTCGGTCAAGGCGTCTGGACCTCCAACGCCATGATGGTCTGTGAGGAGCTGCAGTGCGACTGGACCAGAGTGCGTCCGCAGTACGCGTCGGCGAACCGCGACGCACGCGAGAAGGCACCCGAGTGGACGCTCAACGTGACGGGCAACGGCGCCACCGATCCCGCGGGCGGCGGCGAGCCAACATTCGGCAGCCGCGACCGGACCGGCGTCGCCGGCATTCCCGACAGCCTCTATCGGCGCATGCGGACGAACGCGGCGTCATCGGTCAAGGACGGCCGGTACTACCTGCAGCTGGCGGGAGCCGAGGCGCGCGAGCGGCTGCTGCTGGCGGCGGCGGCACTCTGGAACGTGCCGGTCACCGAGTTGAGCGCCCGGAGCAGCATCATCACGCACACCTCGAGCGGCCGGACCACGACCTATGGCCAGGTCGCCGATCGGGCTGCCGCGACGCCGCATCCGCATCCGGAGACGATCGCCATCAAGCCGCCGGACCGATGGACCCTGATGGGCACCGAGCAGAAGAATCTCGACGTGCCGCAGAAGGTGACCGGCCAGACCGTCTACGCGATCGACGTCCGCGTTCCCGGGATGAAATGGGCGGCCGTCAAGGCGTGCCCCGTCTATGGCGGCGACGTCAAGAGCTACGATTTCGACGCCATCCGCACACGACCCGGCGTGCGCTCCGCGGTGACGTTCCCGATTCCTGATCCCGCGCTGACCCGCGGCCGCGTCTTCAGCGGCGGCGTCGCGGTGATCGCCGATACCTGGCACCAGGCCAGGACCGCGCTCGATCGGATGCCGATCGAGTGGCGCATTCCGCCGGAGCATGCCGCGGTCACCACGGCGACGATGCACGCGTCCCTGGTGGCGGCGCTCGATCGGCCCGGGAACGTGCGGGCCAATCAGGGCGATGTCGACGCCGCCTTCGGCCGCGCCGCCAGGATCGTCGAGGCGACCTACTCGACGCCGTATCTGGCGCGGGCGCGGATGGAGCCTGGCAACGCCACCGTGCTGGTCACGGCCGACCGGGTCGACATCTGGATCGGCGATCAGAGTCCCCAGGAAACGCGGTTCAGTGCCGCACAGATCACGGGAATCCCCGAGCAGAACGTCCATCTGCATCTGTGTCATCTGGGTGGCGGGTTCGGCCGCAACGGCAACGGGCCTCAGGCCGAGCAGGCGATCATGATCGCGAACGCCAACCGCGGCATCCCGATCCATCTGCTCTGGACCCGTGAGGAGGACTTCATCGGCACGACCTATCGCGCGATGGGCGTGGCGCGCCTGAAGGCCGGTCTCGATGCGGCCGGCTGGCCCATCGCGCTCGACGTCCGGACGTCGATGCAGGAGGGCGGGTTCGGTCCAGACGCCTCGTTCAACACCGTCTCGCGCTACCATGTCCCCAACTATCGCTATTCGTTTCACACAACCAGGTTCCATGTGCCGGTCGGCACCCGGCGCGGCGTCGGCCAGGCGGCGCACGAGTTCTATCGCGAAAGCTTCATCGACGAGCTCGCCCACGCCGCAGGCAGGGATCCGTATCGCTATCGGCGCGAGCTGATCGCCCGGACCACGCTCCCCTACAAGGACGACATGATCAAGGCGCTCGATCTGGCCGCCGAGATGTCGGGCTGGGGCACGCCGCTGCCGCGCGGCCGGGCCCGTGCCATCGGTCTCGAGGAACGGGGGGCGGAAGGGAACGGCATGGCGACGATCAGTGCCATGGTGCATACCGTGTCGGTGAGCCGCGACGGCAAGGTCAGGCTGGAGCGCGTCGACGTCGCTCACGACACCGGCTTCGGCCTGGTCAACCCGCTGTCGGTGAAGAAGCAGATCGAAGGCCAGATCACCTGGTTCTACAACGACGCCATGCACCAGGCGAGCACGGTCCACGACGGCCGCATCGTCGAGAACAATTTCGGCGCGTTCCCGCTGTCGCGCATCGACGAGGATCCGCCCGAGATCAACATCCGCTTCTTCCCCACCCGACACTGGCTGATCGGCATGGGGCACGACCGCGCCACCTCGGTCCAGTCCGCGATCGGCGACGCCATCTTCCAGGTCACCGGCAAGCGCTTCCGCGATCTGCCGTACCGCCGGCACGATCTCAGCTGGCGGTGAGAGACGGTTGGCAGGAGTCGTCGACCGCGGTGAAGCTGCCGCTGTGGAAAGCGCCACCCCATGGACCACCAGCAGGTTTCCGATACCTGGGATCGCGGCGCGGCATATGAGCAGTACGTGGGCCGGTGGAGTCGTCTGGTCGCGCCACCATTTCTCTCGTGGTTGAACGTTCCGCCCGGCCGGAGGTGGCTCGACGTGGGATGTGGGACAGGCGCCTTGTGCGCGGCGATCATCGATCGCTGCTTTCCCAGCGCAGTGGCTGGCATCGAGCCGTCCGAGGGGTTTCTCGAGGCCGCGACCGGGAATCTCGCGGGCCGAGCGTCGCTTTCGCAAGGGGACGCAACCGCCATCCCGCTCGGCGAGGCATCGGTTGACGTGGTGGTCTCGGGATTGGTTCTGAACTTCGTTCCGGATCCGCGTGCGGCAGTGCTTGAGATGGCGCGAGTGACAGGCCAGGACGGCACAATCGCAGCCTATGTCTGGGATTACGCCGGCCAGATGGAGCTGCTGCGGTTCTTCTGGGATGCGGCGGTCGAGCTCGACTCCGGGGCCGCCACGCTGGATGAAGGCGTCCGCTTTCCCCTGTGCCGCCCCGACGCACTCGCCACCCTCTTCGCGAGCGCCGGACTGGAAGATATCGAGGGAAAGGCCTTCGACATCTCGACGCCTTTTGCGAACTTCGATGACTACTGGCAGCCGTTCCTTGGCGGGCAAGGCCCGGCCCCCGCCTATGCCATGTCGCTTCGCGAGGCCGCCCGAGCGCGTTTGCGAGATCGTCTACGCGAGCGCATCCCGACGCGGACCGACGGGAGCATCTTGCTGGCGGCTCGAGCCTGGGGCATCCGCGCCTCCGCAACGGCAAGGTAGACGAGGCCCACGGCGGCAGCCGGACTTGTACGGGGCGTCAGCATTGTCCGTGGCGTCCGACCTTGGTCGGACCACTGTCATTTCCACAGCCCGAGCGCGCGGCGCACGGCGACAATCTGACCCAGGTGATACGTGTTGTGATCCGCCACGAGAAGAATCGCGCGCAGGTAGGTTTGGTGGCCTGTCCCGGTGGGGACCATCGCGTGGAGGTCGTTCGTCTCGCGCACCAGTTCCTGAAACTTCGCACGGACGCGCGTGAATGACGCGAGGCTGTCGTCCCAATCCGCCGCAGCCTGCGGCGCCGGATTCTTCGGCCAGTAGTCGTCCGGCCATTTCCGCTCGTGGACGTAGTTCGGGTTCACGCAGAAGTCGAGGATGTCCTCCTGCGCGATGCGCAGGTGCTCGACCAGCTGCCAGATCGAGTGTTCGGCGCCCGTCGGGAGCGCACCCCGCTGGTCGGCGGGCACACCGTCGATCGCCGTGTCGAAGCCGACGTGCGCCTCTTCCCAGTCGAGCATCCGGACGAGTTGTTCGCGGAGGGGATCCGGGCTGGTCATGACAGCGAGGTATATACCGCCGCGGCCCCGTGATTCAAGTGGCGGCACCCGGCGGCACCGGCCTTCGACCATGACGACTACGATCGGCAGGGGGATCCGTCTCGACGAGTTCCGCCCGCGGCGGCGCAATCGATCTGGCAAACCGCGCTGCCGGCGGCTATGATTTCGTCCTGCGGTTCTGCTCGAACAGCCTGCCTTCAGCGGCCGGACAGCAATCGATCGAAAGAGAGGATCACGAGTATGTCAAACGATGAACTGACGCGACGCGATTTCGTGGCGATGACCGTGGCCGCGGGCCTGGCCGCGGCGGCCGGCTCGGATGTTGCCGCGCAACAGGTGACGGAGAAGAACGTCGAGATCAAGACGCCGGACGGCACCTGCGACGCCGCCTTCATTCACCCCGGGAGCGGCGCGCATCCGGCGGTCATCATCTGGCCGGACGCATTCGGCCTGCGGCCGTCGATGCGCGACATGGCGAAGCGGCTGGCGGCCGCCGGCTACTCGGTCCTGGTGCCGAACCCGTTCTATCGGGTGGCCAAATCACCGGTGTTCGAGGATGCCTCGAAGGTTGATTTCGCGACGGAGCGGCCGAAGATCACGCCGTTGATGGCCTCGATTCAGGCCGATGGCACGGTCGAACGCGATGCGCCGGCGTTGGTGGCCTGGCTCGACATGCAGCCGGAGATCGACCGCAGCAAGAAGATCGGGACGCAAGGCTACTGCATGGGCGGCGGGCTCGTCGTCAGAACCGCCGCGGTGCTGCCCGCCCGCATCGGCGCCGGCGCCTCCTTCCACGGTGGCGGGCTGGTGACGGACCGGCCGAACAGTCCGCATCTGCTCGCGCCGAAGATCAAGGCGCGGATGTACTTCGGGATTGCGACCAACGACGACATGCAGCAGCCCGAGGCGAAGACGAAGCTGAAGGAAGCCTTCGCCGCCGCGAAGGTGCCAGCCGAAGTCGAGGTCTACACGATGGCGCAGCACGGCTGGTGCGTACCCGACATGCCCGCCGGGGCCAATGGTCCGATCTACAACAAGGCCGACGCCGAACGCGCCTGGGCCAAGCTCACGGCGCTGTACAAGACCGCGCTCGTATAAAGCGCGTTGATTCTGAAGTAGTGCGGACCTTCAGGTCTGCCCGACCCGGCAGGCCTGACCAGCCTCGGCCAAGGCGACGGCGGTCCGCCGAAGCGCTTGCACGTGAACGTGGGCGCGAAGGCGGAAGGCCTGCACTACGACAGTCAATAGACCGTTGCGTGAAGACGGACGGGCCCCGCGATTCGCGGCGTGTCGCCGAGGCTGGACGCCCCGAGATGGATGCCCTCGTTGGACTGGATGTTCCGCTGGCGCGTCGAGGACGGGCGGATCACGCTCGACGATTCCTACCTCGATTCCGCCGTCATCCTGGCGGCCATGAGCTGATTCGCCGCGACATTCGAGAGGCCCTCGGTGTCTAGCGCGGCCGCCTGTCTGCACGATGGCTCAATACCTCCGCCAGGGTCCTTCGAGCCTCAACGGAATCGGGCTGGAGTCTGAGCGCCTCCTGCAGTTCCTCGATTGCCTCGTCGGTCTCGCCGTGCAGGCTCAGCGCGAGGCCGAGGTTGCGGTGCACGTCAGCCTTCTGCGGGTTGATGACCAGCGCGCGGCGCAGGTGGGCGATGGCCTCGGCCAGCTGGCCCCGGGGGCCGAGGATCAGCGCCAGATTGAAATGCGCGTCGGCGTTTTCAGGATTGAGCGCGATCGCGCGGCGATAGGCGGCGGCCGCCGCGTCAACGCCGCCGCCGGCCTGCATCACGTTTCCGAGGTTGACCTGCACGCGGTCGTCATCCGGCTTGAGCCGCGCCGCCTCTCGCAGTTCGCTCATGGCGTCCCCGAGCCGCCCTTGCAGCTGGAACGCGATCCCCAGATTGCTGCGCGCCTCGACGTCGTCGGGCTGCAGCCGCAGCGCCTCGTTGAGCTGCGCTACCGCGTCGGAGATGCGTCCGGCCTGCAAGTATCGTGCGGCCAGGAAATTGTGCGCGAATGGGGCCCCGGGGCTCTTTCGCGCCTGCATTTCCGCCGAGCTGATGTCGGCCTGCATCGCGCGACGCGTGTAGTCGTTCATCAGCACGGCCCGGTCCGCGGCCAGACGAGGCAGGACCTCGAGCCATAGCGCGCCCATCTCGTCCGATGACTGCGGCCCCCACGACACCTGCCGGGCCGGCCGCTGCCGGCGGTTCGGATTCAGCTCCGAGTTGTCGTAGGTAAAGCGCATGCTCAACGTGGTGCCCTTCGGAAGCGACAGCGGCGACGCGTACGCATAGCGGTCCTGCCAGTTGAAGTTCCAGGCCTTGATCCGGATCAGCGGCGTGACGCGGCCATCGGGAAGCGTCGCATTCCCCGTCATCTCCCTGGCCAGATAGTGCGCGTGTGGATAGATGCTGATCAGCTCGACATCGGCGGGCAGCACGTAACGGTCTTCGATGACGTAGTTCCGCTCACCGGCCGGGATGTCGATCGTCTTCGACTGCAGGGCGATCACGACCGGTGTCCGGGTCGGCGCCACGTCGGTGAAAAAGAGTCCTATGGCCGGCCGGATCACCTCCGGCGTGGCGCCGGGAAGCAGGTGCATCTGGACGACGAGGTCACTGCCCTTCTCGAGCGTCCAGGCGCGGTCGGCCGGCTCCATGAACGGCGCCTTGCCGGGCGACCAGCCGAACACGTTCTGCACCTCATCGTCAGGCATCGACGCGAAGCCGGGTTCCTGGTCCGCCCGATCCAGCGTGCGGGAGAGGCGCGCCGGGTCGACGGCGACGCTGGCGTGATGCAGAACGCGCGAACTGTCCGTGCGGAATTCGATCGCCCGCACGTATCTGGTGGTCGCCAGTGGCACCTGGAACACGAAATTCCGGAACACGTCAGCCTGACCGGCCGGAAGTGTGTAGGCGTCCGCCATGTTCAGCACCAGGTCCGGCTGACCGAGCTGCCAACCCCGCGGCCAGGCCGGAATCGGCGGCTTGTCGGACGCCGCGCCTTCCACCGCGCCCTGATCGACCCATCGCTGGATGATCGCGATGTGGTCGTCGCTGAGCCGGCGCTCGTTGGCGAAATCGCCGACGCCATGCTCGGGAAGCCACGGCGGCATCAGGCGGCTTCTGGTCGCGGCGGCCACCTCGCGCGCGTGCCGGCTGGCGTCGGCGTACTCGATCAGGCTGAACGGCGCGCCGGCGATGCACAAGGGGTCGGTCCGGCCGTCCGCCGCGGCGGCCGCGTCTTGTGCCGCCGCCGGACGATGACAGGATCCACAGTGCTGGAACAGGATGGGCGCAATATCCCTGTTGAAGGTTGGCGCGGATGGGAGTGATGAGCCTTGCGCGTCGGGCCTCGGCGCGCAGGCGGCCAGCACGAGTGCGATCGCCAGCGCGCTGCCATGGACCGACCCCAGGTGGCGTCCCGCCGGGCGACGCCCTTCTGCTCCGTCGGCTTGATGACGCCGGCTCGACGACAGGCAATGCATCAGAATGCGCCCGACGCGTTTGACGCCTCGGCGGGATCGTCGACGCGCCAGGGCCGGCGCGACGCCTGATGGCGTGCGAACAAGGCGAGATTTTCGGCCATTCGCTGCGAAAGGTCGGCGCGACCCGATCGCGCAGCCAGGCTGACGGCTTCGCGCTGCCAGGTCACGGCGTCCTCGTACTGTCCGGTTTCCGCCAGCGCCATCGCCATCGCCTCCGCGAGATCGGCGGTGGGCTGCTCCCGCGCGACCAGATCCCGTGCCATCGTCAGCGCCCGGTTGCCGTCGCGGAGCCGCTCGTCGGCCGCGGCGGCGTACAGACGCACCAGCCCGTGGGCGAACGCCGGACGCGTCGGGTGGATCTGCATTGCCGCCGCCAGTCGATCGGACGCCTCCTGATACCGTCCGAGGCCGGTGAGCGCCATCGCGAGTCCCAGCGCCGCATCCGCCACACGCGGATCGAGCCTGGCCACCTGTTCGTAGTGCGCCAGCGACTCCGCGAGCTTCCCGCTCCGCCGCAACGTGTCGGCCAGCTGCAGCCGCGCTTCGACATAGCCCGGATTCGACTTCACCGCCGCCGAGAACTGCGTGATCGCATCGTCGTAGTGGCCGCTCGCCGCGATGAGGACCCCGAGCGCGTAGTGCGTCGACGCGAAGTTCGGGGAGCGCCGCAGGACCGCCTGGAACTCGGTCACGGCGCGGTTCACGTCGCCCTGCAGCGCCAGCGCGGTTCCCAGCCGGTGCCGGAACGACGCCTCGTCGGGCGCCATCTCGATCGCTTGCCGGAAGTACGAGGCGGCTGCCGTGAAGTCCCGGTTGTTGAGCGCACGAACGCCGAGGTGCTCGAGGACGAACTCGCTGCGCACCGACGAGGCGAGCGCGTCCATCAGCGGATCGGCCAGCGTCACCTCGATGTCCCCTTTCGCGCGCAGGTGCGCGTCCGCGTCCCCGGTCCGGCCCAGCCGGCGGTAGGCGAGCGCCAGCGGATAGTGGACGATCGACGCCTTCGGGTCGAGCGCGCGGGTCTGCTCGAGATACTCGACGGCGCGGCTGAAATCGCGGCGCGCCAGCGCCGCGCGGCCCAGCCCCCACGATGCCGCAGCCGCGCGCCGGTCGATCGACAGCGCCCTGGCGAACAGCGGCTCGGCCGCCTCCGGCCTGCCTTGATCCAGATACACCTCCCCGAGCCACGCCAGCGTCGCGCCATCGCCCGGTTTCAGTTCGAGCGCGCGTTCGAACGCCGCCGCCGCTTTGCCGGTGGCGCCATTGATTCGATACAGGTGTCCCAGAAAATACGGCCAGCGCATGTCGTCCGGCGCCAGGACCTGCGCGGCGAGAAAACACGCCGCCGCCGAATCGCGGAACTCGGCCGCCAGCAGCAGCTGGCCCATCGCGCCGTAGGAGTCCGCGAGGTCGGCCGGAGGTGTGGCGGGGTCGTCGCGCTCGCGCTCGAGCACGGCGTACTGTTCCCGCAGCTGGCGCGCGGCCGCCGCGGTAGCGCCCGAGAGGTCTGGCAACGACACCGGCGGCAGGGCCGGTTGCGCCGCGGGCGTTGCCGCCTCCGCCGCCGCCGTGCGGGGCGGGGCGCCGGTCGTCGCGGAAGAGTCGTGCTTCGCGGTACACCCGATCACCAACGCGGCACAAGACCACGCCGCCGCCCGAGAGACGGCCCGACCCCTCATCGCCCGCTACCCTCCGTGACGGTGGTGTACCGATCGATGCTGACCGCGCCGAATTCCTCGACCCGGCCGCTCGGCCAGAGCACCTTGAATGCCGAGATCGCGGTCGAGCGGCCAAGGCCGACCAGAACTCGCGGATCGTTGGCCGATGCGTAGCTGCCGTCCGACCGGGCGCGGCGCCACAGTATCGAGCCGTCGGTCCGCACCACCCCGACGCGCGCGCCGAGCATGTCGCGGGCGATCGTCGAGCCGACCAGCCGTATCCCGAGCCAATGATTGCGGTTGCCGACGTTGTTCAGCAGCAGCCTGACCGGCCCGTTGTCGTTGGCGATGAGGAAGTCGGTGTCGCCGTCGTTGTCGACGTCGCCGAACGCGGCGCCGCGGCCCACCTCCGGGAGCGTGAACGCCGGCCCGGCCCGATCGGTCACGTCCTCGAAGCGGCCGCCGCCCAGATTCCGCAGCAGCTGCTTTCGCTGCTGCAGCGAGAACACTTCCTGGGGCCGCTGCGGGTCGCGCGTCACCGCGCCGTTGACGATGCCGACGTCCAGCCTGCTGTCGTTGTCGAAATCCAGCCACGCGGCGCCGAATCCGGTGTGGGGGAGGGTCGGAAACCGGATGCCGGCCGGCGCACTCCGTTCTTCGAACACACCGGCGCCGTCGTTCACGAACAGATCGCTGCCCTGGCCCGTCAATTCGGCGATGAACAGGTCTTCGTCGCCATCGTTGTCGAAATCGCCGGCGTCCACGCCCATACTCGACTTCGCCTTGCCGTTCTCGTCGATCGCCGTGCCCGACTGAAGGCCGCTGCTCTGGAATGTGCCGTCGTGCCGGTTGATCCACAACTGGTTCGGCTGGCCGTCGTTCGCGACGTAGAGATCGATCCAGCCGTCGCCACTGAAGTCGGCGGTCGAGACGCCGAGCGCCGGTCCGAACTCCACCGCGAGGCCGGACGATGCGGTGACGTCGGCGAAGGTGCCATCGCGATTATTGTGAAACAGCCGGCTCGGCTGGGCCCGGTAGACCTGTGGTGGACAATAGTTCGGCCCCCCGGCCAGCATGAAGCACTTGATGTCCGTGTCGACGCTGTAGCGGACGTAGTTGCCGACGAAGAGGTCGAGCCAGCCGTCGCGATCGAAGTCGAAAAACGCGGCCGAGACACTCCATCCTGAATCGTCGGTGTGGCTCTCCGCCGAGACGTCCCTGAACGTGCCGTCGCAGTTGTTCCGAAACAGGCGGTTCGGCCCGAGATTCGTCAGGTACAGGTCGGCGCATCCGTCGTTGTTGACGTCGGCGACCGCCACGCCCATGCCGTACCCGTGCGCGGTGAGGCCGCTCGCCGCCGTGACGTCGGCAAACCGCAAGGTGCGCCCGCCGTCCGCCGCCACCGAAAGGTCATTTCGGTAGAGCCGGCCCTCGGGCGGCGCGGCCGCGGCCCGGGGAACGAGCTTCTGCTCGCCCGATTTGCCGGGTCCCAGCAGCCGCCCCTGAACGAGGTAGACGTCGAGATCGCCGTCGTTGTCGTAGTCGATCAGGCCGGCCCCGGGCGGCATCACTTCGGGATAGTAGAACTGTCCGGTCATCCCGTTGGTGTGCACGAAATCCAGGCCGGTTTCCGCCGCCCGCTCGGTAAACCACTCCCCTTCGATCGACCCGCCCGTCGTGCCCGGCAACACTGAACCGGCCCCTCCCTCGGCGCGGCAGCCCGTCGTCAAGGCCACCGCAAGGAGCAGCGTCGATCCCGTCGCGTGCAAGGCACCGCTCCTCCACCCGGCCAACCGCTGCGCCCTCCTTGCTCTCTGCGTCCTCTTCCCAATGTCCGGTAGATAATGGCCCATTCTCGCTTATCTCCGAACGGTGAAATGGGTGTAGCCTACGGCAACCTCTGATTGCCATCTTCTTCAAGGAGCACGCGTGCAAAGAATTTTAATCCTGGCCTTTGTCACATTGACGCTGATCGCTGGGGCGGCGCCCCGGGCGTCCGCACAAAGTGGCAGCAGCATCGCCGGGGTCGTGAAGGACACAACCGGCGCCGTGCTGCCGGGCGTGACCGTCGAAGCCGCCAGTCCGGCCCTGATCGAGAAGGTCCGGACGGTGGTCAGCGACGCGGCCGGCCAGTTCAAGGTTGTCGACCTGCGGCCGGGCAGCTACACCGTGACGTTCACCCTGCCCGGCTTCGGCAGCGTCAAACGCGAGGGCATCGAGCTGATCGGCACCTTCGCCGCGACGGTGAATGCCGACCTGCGAGTCGGATCGGTCGAGGAAACAATCACCGTATCCGGATCGGCGCCGACAGTGGACGTGCAGAACGTCGTCCAGCAGCGCGTGATGACGCGCGACGTGCTCGACGGCGCGCCGCTCGGCACGAAACAGGCGGCGGCCGTCGGCGCGCTGATCCCCGGAGTGATTGCCAGCAGTCAGGACGTCGGCGGCACGCAATTCACGGCGGCATCGATCGCCATTCACGGTGGACGATCGGGTGAAATGCTGATCCTGTTCGACGGCATGGACGCGTCCAACGGACAGGGCCGGGGCGGCGCCTACACGACGGTGCAGAGCAATGACGCGGCGGTTCAGGAGCTGGGCCTGCAGACGTCCGGCCTCTCGGCGGAGAGTGAACTGGGCGGCATCCGCACCAACCTGATTCCGAAAGACGGCGGCAACCTGTTCAAGGGATCGTTCTTCGCCAACTACACGAACGACAACTTCCAGGGCGACAACCTGACCGACCGGCTGAAGGCGCGGGGCGCCAACTCGGTGAACAAGGTGCAGCGGATCTTCGACGTCAATCCGGGCGGGGGCGGTCCGCTGGCGAAGGACAAGCTCTGGTTCTTCGCCGCGGCGCGGAAGTTCCAGGCCAGGCTGACGCAAGCGGGGTTGTTCTACAACGCCAGTCCGGTGCCATACGCTTACGTGGCCGACCTCTCGCGGCCGGCCTACGAGACCACCACCGACGGCAACATCAGCCTCCGCTTGACCTGGCAGGCGTCGCCGAAGAACAAGATCAGCGCCCAGCACCAGTACGCGACCCAGACCTTCGACCACTACTACGCCGGCAACACGACGCTGCAGCCGGATGCGACGCTCGCCTACGATGCGCATCCGCAGTATTTTTCTCAGGCCAGCTGGAGCTCGCCGGCGACCAGCCGGCTGCTCCTCGAGGGCGGCGCCTCGTTTGGCAACAAGGACTATGTCTGGACGCCCCAGCCGGGCGCCGATCCCAACGCCTTCGCCTACACCGAGCAGAACACCGGCTTGACCTGGGGCAATGCGATTCAGACGCTGGGTCACCACGGCAGCCACAATTACAACGCGCGATTTTCGGCGACCTACGTCACCGGATCCCATGCCGCCAAGATTGGCGTCTCGTTCCTCCACTCCTCGTCGCACTGGGAACAGTGGATGACCGGCAACGAGATGACGCTGCAGCTGCTGGGTGGCAATCCGAGCCGCGTCACGGTGTTTGCGTTTCCGGTCGACTACGACGAAGTGACCAAGGCGAACGTCGGCCTGTTCGGTCAGGACCAATGGACGCTCAAGCAACTGACGCTCAACGTCGGCGTGCGCTTCGACTACCTGAACAACTATGTGCCGGCCCAGCACAACGGTCCGGGCCCCCAGGTACCGAATCGCAACGTCGACTTTCCGCAGGTCGACAACGTCCCGAACTGGAAGAACGTCTCGCCGCGGCTGGGGGCGTCGTACGATCTGTTCGGGAATGGAAAGACCGCGCTCAAGGTGAGCCTCGGCCGCTATCTCGAAGGGCCGAACCTGACCGCCTTCACCCGTCTGGCCAATCCGGCCGCCGCGATCGCCGTGAGCGCCCAGCGGACGTGGGTCGACTCCAACGGCGACTTCCTCCCGCAGGAGAGCGAGCTCGGCGCCTTCAACCAGAACACGTTCGGCAACAGCACGATCGTGACGACCTACGCGCCTGACGTGCTGACGACTCGCGGCTACAACTGGGAATTCTCGGCGGCGCTCCAGCACGAGCTGATGCCGCGGGTCTCGATGAACGTCGCCTATTTCCGCCGTTCCTACGGCAACCTGCGCGTCACCCAGAACACCGCGGTGACCTCGGCCGACTACTCGCCGTACTGCGTCACCGCGCCGCTGGATGCACGGCTGCCGAATGGCGGCGGCAACCAGTTGTGCGGCTACTTCGACGTCAACCCGGACAAGTTCGGCCGCACCCTCAACGTCATCCAGGAAGCCTCGCACTTCGGCACGGCGGAGGACGTTTATGATGGCGTCGATCTGACCGAGATCGTCCGGCTGCCCGGCAGCATCAACGTCTCGGGCGGCGTCAGCATCGGCCGGGAGCGGACCAACAACTGCTACGCGCTGAACGATCTCAGCCTGATGTCGGCGTTCGGCGGGGCGCGCCTCCAGAGCCGCTGCGATGTGCGGCCGCCCTTCCAGCCGAACGTCAAATTCCTGGTCGTGTATCCGCTGCCGTTCGCGGGCATCCAGGCGGGCGCCGCGTTCCAGAGCATTCCCGGGCCGCAGATCCTGGCGAGCTACACGGCGTCGAACGCGCTGATCGCGCCGAGCCTCGGCCGCAATCTGGCCGCCGGCGCGGGCGGGAACGCCGTCATCGACCTGATCCCGCCGGCGACGCAGTACGGTGAGCGGCTCAACCAGCTCGATCTCCGGGCGAGCAAGATCTTCAGGCTGCCGAGCGGCCGATCGCTTCAAGCCAACGTCGACATCTACAACGCGCTGAACGTCGACACGGTGCTGCAGCAGAACAACACCTTCGGTGCGCTGTGGCAGAAACCCTCGTCCATCCTGCAGGCACGCTTTCTGAAGTTCAGTTTCCAGGTCCAGTTCTAGCGGGCCTCCGGCCCAGCCAGGGCCTCGGCCCGCTAAAGGTCACTTGCGAGCCCGGAAACTTGACTTGTTGAGTCAAGTTTCCGGTTCTCAAGGGTTCTAGCGGGCCGAACCACTCGAGGCCGCAGAGGCAGGATCAGGGACGGACCGGGGACCAGGGACGGACCAAGGACCAAGAACGGACCAAGCACCAAGGACCACCAGCAATCGCCCCGGGGTGTATTCTCCCCAGATGCGGCGTCTGGTCGTTGCAGTCCTCTTCGCGGTCGCGCTGTCCGCGCAGGCACCGTCGCCGGTCGCGACGAATATCTCGTACGCCGAGGCGAGTCCGATTCTCGACGCGCTGCGCGACGCGCTGCCCGCCGCGCTCAGGTCCATCACGCCGGCAGAGCGCGAGGCGGTCTGGCCGGCGTGGGTCGCCGGCCGCGAGCTGTCGATTCGCGAACGGCTCGAGCGAGGCGACGAGGACTCGCTCGTCAACCTTCTGCTGTTCGGCACGACATTCACGCGTCAGCCGCGCGCCGTCAACGACAGCACCAGGCTGGGCGGCCGCGACCGCGCCGCTGCGATCGTGCGCGGGCGGCTCAGCGATCTGGTGGCTGCGATCGCCGCGCCGGGATTGGACGAGCGGCTGCAGTTCGCCCGGCTGGTTGTCGACCGCCACGGACTCGATCCGCGGACGGCGGCCGGCCAGGAGGCGGTGCGGCGCTATCTCGTCGACACGGTGGGACGGACGGTGGGGGAAGTGGATTCGTTCATCCGGACGCTGCAGACCGCGAAGGCGCAGACCGCCGACGTCGAGTTCGCGGCGCGCTCGACGCTCTTTCACAATCGCGGGTTGTCGTCGGATACCTCGCTCCTGCCCGACTACGCCATCGACCAGGCGCTCGCCGCCGTGGCTAACGCCGGGACGCTTCGCCCGGGCAGCGTCCAGCGTATCGCCGTGATCGGCCCGGGACTCGATTTCACCGACAAGGCGGAAGGCTACGATTTCTACCCGGTCCAGACGATCCAGCCGTTTGCGATCATCGACTCGGTGGTCCGGCTCGGGCTCGCGAACGCGCCCGGGCTGCGAGTGACAGCGTTCGACGTCAGCCCGCGGATCATCCGGCATCTGGAGACGGCCCGCGAGCGCGCGCAGAGCGGCGCGGGCTACGTGGTGCACCTGCCCTGGGATCCGGACGGGATGTGGAGCGAGAATCTGATCGCGTACTGGAAGCGGTTCGGCGACCAGATCGGCGCGGAAACCACGCCTGTGGCGCCGCCGCCCGAGGCCGGCACGGTTCAGGTCCGCGCGGTGCGCGTGCGTCCGTCGGTCGTGCTCGGCGTCGTTCCGGACAGTCTGAACATCGTGCTGCAGCGGCTCCATCCGATGTCCGACGACGACCACTTCGACCTGGTGATCGCGTCGAACATTTTCGTGTACTACGACGTCGTCGAGCAGGCGCTGGCGCTCGCCAATGTGGCCGCGATGCTCAGGCCCGGTGGCGTCCTGCTGTCGAACAACAGTCTTCCCGCCCTGCCGGCGACGGCGCTGCGAGTGGCAGGCAGCACGGGCGTCGTGTACAGCCGCCGTCCCGACGACTCCGATCGCGTCGTCTGGTACCAGCGTCAGTGAGCCGCGGCGACGTGCTGCCGGAGACGACCCGGCAGCGCGCTCGAGTCGTCTCCCTGTCTGTCACTGGTCCGAATCAGCGAACGTGCCAGCGCTTCTACCCGCGGACGTACTTGTTGAACCAGCGGATGGTGCTGGCCCACGCCTGGTCCGCCGCCGCCTTGTTGTAGCGGGCGGGCGTGGCGTCGTTGTTGAAGCCGTGGACGGCTCCCGGATAGATGTGCCCTTCGTACGTCACACCGGCAGCCTTCAGCGCCGCCTCGTAGGCCGGCCACGCCATCACCAGCCGGGTGTCCATCTCGCCGTGGTGGACCATGATCGCGGCCTTGATCTGCGCCACGTCGGCGGTCGGCGGGGCGCCGCCGTAGAACGGGGCGGCCGCCGCCAGGTCGGCGCCCATCCGCACCGCCAGCGTGTTGGCGATGCCGCCGCCAAAGCAGAAGCCGGTCACGCCGAGCTTGCCGGTGGAGTCGGCGCGATTCTTCAGCCAGACGGCAGATGCATACAAATCCTCAGCCATCTTGCCGCGGTCGACCGTGCCGAACAGTTGTCCGCCCTTCTCGTCGTCTCCCGGGTAGCCGCCCACGGAAGTGAGGCCGTCGGGCGCGAATGCCATGAAGTTGGCCAGGCCGAACCGGCGCGCGATGTCCTCGATGTGCGGATTCAGTCCGCGGTTCTCGTGGATGACCAGGATGGCCGGCAGCTTCGTCGTGCCGGCGCTCGCGGGACGTACGAGGTAGCCCTTGATGCTCCCATTGCCTTGCGGCGAGGGCACGGTTGCGTACTCGGTCTTGAGCCGGGCATCGGTCGGGGTGACCTGCTGTCCTGCCGCATAGTTCGGCATCAGCAGTTCGACGATGGTGGTCGCGGCAAGGCCGCCGATGGCGTATTTCTTGACACCGTCCAGGAAGGAACGGCGCGTGATGTTGCCGTGGATGAACTCATCGTAGAGTTGCACGGCCTCACGCGGAACTTTGGGCGACTGCGATTCCATGGCTGACTCCTCATGCTGTCAATTCGGGCTGACAGTGCCGAATCTGGCGATTATATGCGTCGCTGGTCGAGCGATGGCAAGGCGATTTTCCGGGCGCACGGCTCAGGGATCAAATGCCCGGTCAGCTGCCGGCCAGGAACCGCAGCGCGTTCAGGCTCGGCATGAACAGGTAGGCGCCGGCCTTGACCGTCACGAACCGCGGCAGCGCGGCGGTCCGCAGCCGGAGCGGCTGCGCGGGGATCGTCATGTGGCTCGACGGCTGGCCGGTCCGATCGTTGTCGCCGGCGATGGGATCCTTGTTGTCGTTGAGCCCGCCGAAGCGCGGGTTGTTGCACCAGGTCTGCTGCACGAACTCGAACTGGCTTCGGATGCTGGCGTTGACGCAGAAGAAATGAATCCCGCGGCCGCGGCCATCGTCGGTCAGCGTGAGCAGCGCGGTGCGGCACGGGTCGGACGCCGGATCGGCCAGTATCTTCGGGTCGAACAGGGCCGGGCCGAAGACGCGGCCCCGCCGCAGGAGTCGATGCGCCTCGGACATCCGAAGCGATTCCGCCGCGGGATATGGCTTGATGTCGTCCCGGGGGTTGGTGCGGCGCACATGCGCTCCGATCGGGCAGGCCAGGCCGTCAGGGTCGTCCCGGTAGCCGAAGTCATTCCGGTCGCCAAGCCGCGGGTCGTCGATGGACGGCGCCAGCGCCAGCGGCGCGCCGCCCGGCCAGCGCGCGACGCAGCGCGCGGCCAGCCAGACCATCCGGGCGGCATCTTCCCCTCCCTGGCGAGCCGCTTCCTGCTTCATGAACTGCCAGAACGCGGCGACGTCCTGCTGCAGCTTCCGATAGACGACGTAGGAGCCGTTCAAGCCGAGATCGTGCAGCCGCTCGGCTGCATGGTAGGGATTGTCGAAAGCAGGGAGGACCCCGTCGGCATCCATCTCGGCCGGCACGGTCGGTGTCGGCGGCACGATCCCATAGTGATTCGGATACCCGAGAATGAACTCCCCGGTTGGAACGCCCGCACCGCTGATACCGGCGACAGACGGTTGTGCCACGCCGTCATGAAAGCCAAACGGTTCGTGCCCGCCGGCGGGCCGGTCGCCGCTCTGCATCGTGCCGGGCAGCTCGGCGACGCCACCTGCCAGCCCGGCGAGCAGCGCCCGCTGGGCCTCGCAGGCGCGCTCGAGCTCCTCCGGCGAGATCGCGTGAACGATGACGACGGCGTGAATCGGCGGCTGGCTGCTGCCGCCGAATTCCCAGTGGCGGGGGTCGCTTTCCTCCGTATCGCCCAGCATCGTCGACCGGCGCTCGCCCGTCATCCCTTCCTGGAATTCGGGAGGAAACGTGCAGAGCACGCGGGCCGGCAGATCGAGCGCCGCCAGGCCGTCGGCCGTCACCGCGATGTTGCACGCCAGCGACGGCTTCACCTTCTCGCCGGCCGCCGTCGTCGGCCATGCGGTCGCCGGGGTGATCGCGGGCGCTATCAGTTTCAGCCACCGCCGTGCCGGTCCGGCGGCCTGAAAGTGGACGAACAGGTACGCGGCGTACGACAGATGCCCGTAGCCGCTCGTGATGAAGCCCTGGATGTCGGCGAGGACATCTTCGGCCAGTCGCGTCACCGCGTCCGCCACCATCACACCCGCTGGAGCAGCCCGGCGAGCGCACCGTCTGCGGCGCCGGCGCACCCCTGCACCAGGGCGCGATCGTTGACGGCATTCAGCACGGTCTCCTCCGGGTAGGCGCTGAAGAAGATCTCGGCGGGCACCTGATGACTCCGGAGGAACCGCTTGAAGGCGGGAAGATCGCGCGCACCATCCGGTGGGTAGCCGTAAGCGGTCTCCCAGATCGCGTCCAGACCCGAGAGGATCATCTCGGCAAATTCGTCGATGTAGCTTTCCCACGATCCGTCGTAATCGCTGATCAGCATCAAGCGGCGTCCGTTGTCGATGACGAGCCATTTGACGAAGTGAATCGTGCTGATGCCGATGAGGGAGCCGGGCGGCGACAGCCGCTTCGCGTACGAATCGATGGCCGCCATCACGGCGCGGACCCGATCGACCTGTCCCGGCATCACGACCGTGACCAGGGTCAGCTGGTTCTGCGCGATCGCGTCTTCCCGGAAGGCCGGGGGCATCTGGCGGCCGGGACCCGACGGCACTTCGTCGCCCGGCACGGACGGCACCGCGGCGGTGCAGTGATCGAGCCACACGCTCGAGTGCACCGATCGCCGTGGCGGCAGACGGTTGCCGGTCAGCCGGTTCAGCCAGCGGAACAGCCGATAGCGGTCGAGGCTGGCGATGAGGCGCTGCCCGCCGTGAAACACGTTGCCGACGCCGAAGCGCGCGACCGCCACGAACAGGTCGGCGGCGATGGGCAGGGCGCGGAGCAGCCTCGCGATCGCAACCCTGAACGGCCGCGCGCGGCTTCTCGCCCAGGCCGGTGCCGCGGCCGCCAGGCGCGGCACCAGCGTCGTGAGCGACGCACCCGGTGCGTCGATCAGCGGCGGCGCGCCGCGGCGAAAGGCGATGGCGTCGTGCAGGCGCGCGACGGTTTCATCGCGGAAGGCGATATAGAAGGCCTCCGGCTTCTGCGCGTGCGCGCGGATGAACGGGGCGAAAGCCTCGATCCCCGTATAGCCTTCAACCCGGCCCCAGATGGCATCCATGTCGGAGGTAATGGCGATCAACTCGGCGAGGTGGCTGTCGAGATCGCCGTCGTAGTTGGCCGAGTACAGCAGCCGGGTGCGATCACGCCCGCGATCGGGATCGTCGAGGATGGCGAAGCGCGCGAAGTGGATCCGCCGGCTGTGGCCGAACTCGATGCGGGGCGGAACCGCTCCCGGCGCCAACCGCCTGCCCTTCACATCGTCGCCAATCGGGCGCAGCACGTCGCGCAGCGCCGCTTCTTCGCCTGGGCGGATGGCTGCAAGCACGGTCACGGTTCGCGGGCTCGGGCGGCGCACGGATTCCAGAATGCTCAAGCGATTGCCGCAGTGTACCGCCGCCGACTCCCTGGTTCAATTTGGGTGGACGGTCCGCCTGAGGGCGGACACTACGTACGATCGACACACGATCGTCGGTGCGTCGGCGATCGGTGACCTGTTACCATATCGCCGTGGCACCCGGGTCGCGACCACTGCGTTTCGCGCTGGCCATCACCTGCCTCGACGGCCGGGTGCAGCGGCCGGTGGTGGACTACATGCGCCGCACCTACGGCGTCGACTACGTCGACCTCATCACCGAGCCGGGACCGGAGCGGGCGCTGACGGAGCCGACGCGGGCCGCGGTTCAGGCCGCCATCCACCGCAATGCCAGCTTCTCGGTGAAGGGCCACGATGCCGAACTCATCGCGGTGGCCGCCCATGACGACTGCCTGGGCAACGACGCGGACCCGGAGACGCGGCTGCGCCAGTTGCGCGGCGCGCAGCACATCATAACCAGCTGGAATCTGGGCGTGGATGTCATCGGGCTCTGGGTGCACATGGATGGGACGGTCGAGGAAGCGGCGGCCGCCATCCCCGCGCCACCGACCACTCGCCCGGCGCCAGCCGCGCCGACGCCGCCACCGACTCACCCCGCCGACGATGTGGATTCGCAGCTGATCTCGGCCGTCATCGCGTTCGCGCTTGGCGTCGCCTCCGAAAAGAACCGCTCAGGAACGTCTTGAGCGGTCGGTGATTGGGCGCCGGAAGCGGCCGGCTATCGGGTCAGCGCGTTGGCCGGCAGCGTGTCGGAGAGTCCCTTGAACACGAAGCGCTGCGCGCGCGCGCCCGGTGCGACTTCGCCCGTGTAGAGGTTGCCCTTGGCATCGATCGCCAGGTGGTGCAGTCCCTGAAAGTCTCCCGGCTTCTCGCTTCGCTGTCCGAACTGATAGAGGATCTGCAGGCGCTTCCGGTCCAGCACGGCGATGTGCGAGTTGCCGTAGTCGGCGACGTACAGGAACTGCTGTTGCGCATCGGGCGAGAAGGCCAGGCCAGCGGCCGACTGCGGCGACGGACCAGATCGGTTGATGAAGGTCTGCGCCACGAACTTGCCGTCCGGCGTGAAGACCTGCACCCGGCGGTTTGGCCGATCGGCGACGTAGACCAGCGCATCATCCGAGACCTTGACGGCGTGGACCGGTCCGCCGAACTGCGGCGAGCCCTCACCGTCGGCGTCGAGGGCCGGCGCCGGGCCGCGGCCTGCTCCGCCAGTGGCGGCGCCGCCCCGCGCGGCCCCCGGCGCGGCTCCGTTCGGCGCGGCGCCGCGTGCGGCGGCCGGCACATCGATGGGAGTATTGCCGAACGCCCCCCACATCCGCTTGAACGCTCCTGTGTCAGCATCGAAGACGATGACGCGACGGTTCCCGTAGCCATCGGCGACGAACGCCTCGTTCGTCTTGGGATAGACGAAGACATCCGCCGACTGATGGACGCCTCGGGTGTCCTTGTTGCCGCCGCTGACGCTGCGCCCGCCAATCTGCAGCAGGAACTTCCCCTTGTTGTCGAACTTGAGGAGCATGTCGTCGTCGAGGTTGCGAAGAGACGGCGCGACCGGCGCGCTGCCCCCAATCCAGACGTGGTCGCGGTAGTCGACGGCGATGCCATGCTCGCTGTCCGGCCAGTCGTATCCCGTCCCCGGGCCGCCCCACGCGTTGACGAACCGTCCATTGGCGTCGAATTCAACGACCGGGGGCGCGGCCCGGCCGCGCCGATCCTCGGCAATCGTGTTCGGGCGATGCAGGATCCAGACGTGATCGCGGCGATCCACCGCCACCGAGGAGACGTGCCCGACCACCCAGCTGTTCGGCAGCGTCGGCCACGATGGATCGACGGCGAAGACCGGAACGCGCAGCGCCGCCTGCTGCGGCTGTGCCCGTCCCGAGCTGCTGCCGAGGCCGGCGGCGCAGGCCGCACCGAGCACGATGGCGGACACCCGATAGCGAAGTCGGGCGCTCGACCGGGCGGCGTTGATGGTCCTGATCATCATGTTTATCCTACCGATCTAGAACAGGTGACCTGGGACACGTCGTGCTGCTGGCAGTAGCCGGGGTTCGCCTCATTCTTGATCGAGCCGGTCTCGAGCTGGCCGGTCAGCTGATCCTGGAAGTTCCTCTGCCGGTCGCTGGTGCCCTGTGCCAGCAACGGGCTGGACGTCTTCGCCGCGACGGCGACGACAATCACGACGACGGTCGCGATTCGTCTCAACATCACCGCACCTCCCTGCGATAGCGGCCGGATGAAACCAAGTCGGCGAGCGGATTATGCGCAGGACCGCACGGTGGTGCAGCGGCTGCATTTGTCATCAATTGTCATCGCGCGCTCCGGCCGCGCGGGTCGAGGGCGTTCCCCATATAATCCGGCTGCATTCAAGGGAGAGACTCGTGTCCACCAGCTCACGCCGCCCGCAGTCGTCGGTCCGGCTCGCCGGAACCGCTGCCCTGCTGCTCGCCGGTCTGTGCGGCACGGCCGCGTGCGCCGCGGATCCGGTGGCGGCGCGGCCGCGGGAGCTGGTGTTCTGGTCGGGTATCGCGGCCGGCTTCACCAACGATCTCATTCAACGCTTCAACGCCGCGCTGCCGCAGCACCACGTCCGCCTGCAGAGCACGCCTGGCGGCGTGGTGGTGGTCTCGGCCGTCGACGAGGGCAAGGGCGACCTCGGGCTGGCGCAGTCCGACGTCGTCTATCTCGCATACCGGCGCGGCATCGAGCGCCATCTGTACCCGCACAAGAACCTGCGCGCGATTGCCGTGCTGTGGGTCAACAACCTCTTTGTCCTGGTCCGTCGCGACAGCCCGTTCCGGTCGATCGAGGACCTGAAGGGCCGGCGGGTCGGCATCATCGTGCCTGGCACGTCGGGCGAGTTCTCGACGCGCATCGTGCTGAACGCGCACGGGATGAGCTACGCCGACGTGGAACCGGTCTTCGAGCCGACCGAGAAGATCGTGCCGAAGCTCGGCCGCGGCGACCTCGACGCGGTGTTCACCGCCAACCCGGTGATGCTGGCCGCCGCCCGCGCCGTGAATCAGACCGTGCCGCTCCGCCTGCTGCCGATCGGGCGTGCCGTCATCAACCGTCTGCGCGGCAGCTATCCGTTTCTGCGGCCGGTCGTCGTCGCGGCGGACGATCTGCCCGGCCAGGCGCGGCCGATCGAGACGCTCGGCGCGGAATGGCTGCTCGTCTGCCGGAGCGATCTGAGCGAAGAGCTGGTCTACCAGCTGACGAAGGAATTCTTCACGCAGCTGCCGGCATTGGCCAGGACCCATCGCGAGGCGGCGCTGATTGATCCGGAGCAGGCGCCCGCGACGCCGATTCCCCTGCATCCTGGTGCGGCTCGCTACTACCGCGAACGCGAGGTCCTGAAGTGATGCGCACCGAGCCGGCGGTGCGGATGGCGAGAATCGACCACCTGCGCGCGGCGGCGCGATCCGTCGTCGAGGGGCTGCGACGGGAGCTCACCCTCGGCCGGCGTGTCACCGACGGCACCGTGCGCCTGCCGACCGTCATGACCTTCGTCGTCGTCATGTTCGTCGCGACGATGGCGCTGGTGGTGTTCGGGTACGTGGCGACGCGCGAGTGGCGAAGCGGCACCAACCTGCTGCTCGAGCGCCGGGCCAATGAAGCGCTGGCGCTGGTGCGCGCGGCGCTCAGCGCCGACATGAAGGGCGCCTGGATTACCGCCATCGTCCCCTTCAACACGACGATCCTCGATGAAGATCCGCCGTACAGCCTGTTCCAGGTGTCCGCCCGCGCGTTCGCGCGCTTCCCCTATCCGGAGTCCTTTCTGCTGTGGAAGCGCACGCCGCGAGGCGATGGCCTGACCTACGCCTTCAATCGCGCCGATCGTCCACCGCCGTGGAACACCTCGCCGTCGTCCGACGACCCGTTTCCGGTGGTGCTCGATCGTGAACCGGCCGCCCTGAACGGCCTGGTGGCGGCCGTTCGTGAGCAGGCGACCGCGGCCTCGCCGTTTCTGGTGCTGGAACGCCCGATCGAGGGCACGCCGTATCAGGTGATCGCGCACGCCCTGTTCGCCTCCACGCCGCCGCACGCGCTGCTCGGCTTCATGGCCTTCACCGTCAACATGACCTGGCTGCACGCGCAGTACTTCGAGCCGCTGGTCCAACAGGTCGAGAAGATCGGCGGCAGCCTGGGCGGGCTCTCGATTGCGGTGTCCGACCACGAGGGACAGGTCGTGACGTCGGCGCCAGTCGAGCCGGACGGCGCGCCCGACCTGCACACCCGCTTTCCGCTGTTGTTCATCGATCCGGCCCTCGTCAAATCGATCGCCTCACGTCCAGTCCGTGTGCACGAGTGGACCGTTCACGTCCGCTCGCTACCCGACCAGACGCTTGCCGCCACCCTGCAGGGGGCGCGGCGGATGTTCTTCCTGATCACGATCGCCGCGACGGGGAGCCTGCTGGCGCTGGTGCTGACGGTCCGGGCCGACCGGGCGAGCGTCGCGCTCGCCTCGATGAAGTCGGATTTCGTCGCCGCCGTCACTCACGAGTTGAAGACTCCGGTGGCGTTCATCCGGCTGGTCGGCGATACGCTGGCGACCGGCCGCTATACATCGCCGAAGACCGTGCAGGAGTACGCCGGCCTGCTGTCGGTGGAAGCGTCGCGCCTCAGCACTTCGATCGACAACCTCCTGACCTACGCGCGCTACAGTGGCGGCCACGCCGCGGCGTCGACCGACCTGGCCGAGGTCGAACCGGCCGATCTGGTGGAAGACACGCTGCAGGGATTCCGCCCGACGCTGGCCGATCTGGAGTTCGAGCTCGTCATCGAGCTCCCGCCCGGCCTCCCGCAGGTCTGTGTCGAGCGGCCGGCCATGATTCAGGCACTCGACAACCTGGTCGACAACGCCATCAAGTACTCCACCTCGACCCGGTACCTGGCGGTGATTGGCAGGGCGACCCCGAAGACGGTGACGCTGACGGTCTGCGATCGCGGCACCGGCATCGCCCGTGACGACCTGTCCCGCGTGTTCGAGCGGTTCTATCGCGGCCGCAACGTCTCGGTCAGAGGCAGCGGCCTCGGCCTGTCGATCGCGAAGCGGATCGTCGAGAGCCATGGCGGCCGGATCGCCGTGCGCAGCACCGTCGGGGTCGGGACAGAGGTAGACGTGACGCTGCCGGTCAGCAGCCGGCGTCAGACCGCATGAGAGGCGGATGGCTCGTCATGAGGTGGGCGCGATGACCAAGAGGATTCTGATCATCGAGGATGACAGCGCGATCGCGCGCCTGCTGCGCGACAACCTGGAGTACGAAGGATTCCTTGTCGAAACCTGCGACAACGGCCGCGATGCGCTGGCGTCGGCGAAGCGCTTCACGCCGGATCTGCTGCTGCTGGACATCATGCTGCCGCAGGGGGTGGACGGCTTCGAAATCTGCCGGGCGCTCAACGAATGTCCGACGCGGACGCCCGTCATCATCCTGTCGGCCCGCGGCCAGAAGGAAGACCGGATCCGTGGTCTGACGCTGGGGGCTGACGACTACGTCACCAAGCCGTTCGCGCTCGACGAGCTGCTGGCGCGGGTCCACGCCGTGCTGCGTCGGACGAAGCCGAGAATCGACCACTTGACGCTGGGCGAGACGGTCATCGATTTCAGGCGGCTTCGCGCCGACTGCGGCGCCCGGCGGATCGAGCTGACCGACCGGGAATTCGAGATCCTGCGGTGCCTCGCGGAGCGGGCCGGCCACGTCGTCACGCGAGACGAACTGCTGCACCTGGTGTGGGGCTACTCGGACGCGCCGCTGACCCGCACGGTCGACAATTTCATCTTCCGCCTGCGCCACAAGCTGGAACCGGACCCGCGGCATCCGATCTATATCCGTAAGGCGTACGGCGACGGATACCGCCTCATCGCCGACGAATAGCCACCATGCGGAGGACTGAAAATGCCAAGACACCAAAGACGCGTTCCTGTCAGGTTCACCACAGCCATGACCGGACTACACAGGACCGTGCGTTTCTTGACGTTGGCCGGCGTCGCGAGCGTGGGCCTGGTCTCGATTGACGCTCAGGGACCCCAGCGGGGAGCATCGACGCCCCGCCCGTACACGGTGCCGCGGAACGCGCTCGGGCAGCCCGATCTCGAAGGGGTCTGGACCAACAACAGCATCACGCCGCTGCAGCGTCCGGCCGGATGGGCGGGCCGGCCGCTCCTCACCGACGCCGAGGTGGCCCAGCTCGAGAAGGCCGCCAGCAAGCTCGAAGAAGCCGGCGATGCCTTGTTCGGCGACGAGCTCGTCCTCGACGCGCTCGAGGGCAAACAGCAATCAGCGTCGCACGACACGGAGACCGGCAACTACAACGGCTTCTGGCTGCCGAGCCGCGACGTCGACAACCGCACGTCGCTCATCATCGACCCTGCCGACGGCAGAATTCCCCCCGAGACGCCGGCGGCCCAGGCGCGCCGGGCGGCGCTGGCCGAGGGGCGGCGTCTTCGTCCCGCCGATGGCCCCGAGAGCCGCGGCCTGAGCGAGCGCTGCCTGACGTTCGGTGTGCCGCGGTTCCAGGCCGCCTACAGCAGCGTGTACCAGATCGTGCAGTCGCC
This sequence comes from Acidobacteriota bacterium, assembly GCA_039931615.1. Lineage (GTDB taxonomy): Bacteria > Acidobacteriota > Vicinamibacteria > Vicinamibacterales > CAVVIG01 > JAHFUI01. Next base: position 33,554 of record JBDTRR010000005.1, on the reverse strand, counting down.
GACCCACGTCGTCTTCAGGATGGAGACCATCCACGACGCGCGCATCATCCCGATCGACGGCCGGCCGCACGTGTCGGACGCGATCCGCCAGTGGCTGGGCGACTCCCGCGGGCACTGGGAAGGCGACACGCTCGTCGTCGAGACGAAGGGCTTCTCGCCAAAGACCGCCTTCATGGGCGTGTCGAGCGATCTGCACCTGGTCGAGCGGTTCACGCGCATTTCTGCCAACACGCTGCAGTACGACGCGACGATGAGCGATCCGAAGACATGGACGCGGCCATGGACGGCCCGCCTCCTGCTCAAGCGGACCGACGAACCACTGCTGGAATACGCGTGTCACGAAGGGAACATCGGACTGTCCGGCATCCTCTCCGGGGCCCGGAAACAGGAAGCCGACGCGGCCGGCCGCTGAGCAAGGACTCCACCCATGAAACTCGCTGCCGCATTCGTCCTGCTGCTCGCCATTGCCGCTGCGACCGCCCCACGCGCGCAGCCGCCGCTGCCGCGCTTCGAGGTCGATCCCGCGTTTCCGTCGCTCCCCGCCGGGAAGGTCTTCGGCGACGTCTCATCCGTCGCGACCGACAGCGCGAATCACGTCTGGGTGATCCATCGTCCGCGCACGCTGGCGGCCGATCGGCGCGCCAACGCGCTGCCGCCGGTGGTCGAGTTCGACGAATCGGGCAGATACCTCGCGGGTTGGGGTGGTCCGGCCGCTGGCTACGAATGGCCGGAGCGCGAGCACGGCATCTTCATCGATCCGGCAGGGAGCGTCTGGATTAGCGGCAATAACGGCTACGCCGCACCTGGCGCGGCGCCCCCGCCGGGAAAGTCCGACGACATGCTGCTGAAGTTCACCTCGGCGGGAATATTCATGCTGCAGGTCGGACGTGGCGGCGCCAGCAAAGGCGACACCGATCACGACAATGTCAAGCAGGCCGCGGACATGGCGCTGAACAACGCCAACGAGCTGTTCGTCGCCGACGGCTACGGCAATCACCGCGTCGCCGTGTTCGACGCGACGACGGGAATGTTCAAGCGCAGCTGGGGCGCCAACGGCGGCACGCCGTTCAACATCGTCCACGCCGTCAAGGTGAGCTCGGACGGGCTGGTCTATGTCGCTGATCGCGGCAACAGACGCGTGCAGGTTTTCGGACCCGACGGACGATTCATGAAGGAAGTCATGATCGGCGCCGGCACGAATCAGATGCAGACGGCGGCCGGCCTGGCGTTCTCGCGTGACCCGGCGCAGCAGTTTCTCCTGGTCGCCGATATCGGCAACAACCAGATCAATGTGGTGGACCGTCAGTCGCTCAAGGTGCTCGACAAGTTTGGCCAGGGCGGCGCGGCACCAGGCGAGTTCGGGACCCTCCATGAGATAGCGACCGATGCCAAGGGAAATATCTACACGGCCGAACTGCGGACGCGCCGGGTCCAAAAGCTGACGTACAAGGGTCTGTCGTAGCGCCAGCGGCTTCGCGACGCACGCGGGAGCGGAACACGTGGCGTCCCCTGGCGTCGGGAAGGCGTCGCCGCGCTCAATCGACCGGGCCGGGCGTCCGGCGTGAGGGGCAAACGATTGCCAGTTGAAGCGCCGTGCCGCTCGCGCTAGAGTCACGGCGACGTGCTATCAGCCTGCTCGCAAGCCTGGGCGTCGTGGAAAACGGCGCCTGGCGTCGCCCTGCTCGCGGTGGTGGCGTTTGCCGTCGGGATCGGCTCGACGACCGCGATCTTCACCGTCATCAACGGCGTGCTGCTGCGCCCGCTGCCCTACCCGAGCAGCGATCGCTTCGTGTCGCTGTATGGCGTGAACACGACAGATCCGGGCCCGTTCATGGCGATGTCGGTTCCCGAGCTGCACGACGACCAGCAGCAGACGACGACCTTCGACGTGTTCGGCTGGTTCCGCGCGGGCCGATTCAGCATGACGGCGCCCGGCGAGCCGCAATTGGTCCCCGGCGCCGCGGTGACACCCGCCCTCGCGCGGCAGCTCGGTCCGCCGCTCCTCGGCCAGTGGTTCGCCGACGACAGCAGCGCCGTCATCTCGAGCGCCCTCTGGCGGCGCCTTGGCGGCGGACGCGACATCCTCGGCAGCGCCATCACGATTGACAATCGCCGCTATACCGTGAGCGGCGTCATGCCGCCGGCGTTCCGACTGCCGATCGCCAGCCTGGGCATGGGACGCGGCGACGCCGCGGTGTGGATTCCGCTCGAGCCGTCGCCCCGCGACGCGACCCGGAGCAGCAGCCAGTACTTCGCGTACGCCCGCCGCAAACCGGGCGTTTCGCTGGAACAGGCGCGGGCCGACGTCAGGCGGGTTGCCGCCGCCGGCGTCCGCCTGGCGGTGCCGCTGCGGACGCGGCGCCGCGAGATCCTCGGCGTGCTGCTGGCCGGGGAACGGTCGCACCGATCCGGCTTCAGCGCGCTTGAGAGACAGGTGCTGCGCGCGGGCGCCGATCAGTTCGCGCTGATGATCGAGAACGCGCGGCTGACGGATCGCGTCGTCGAACAGGAGACGCTCCGGCGCGACATCGCCCTCGCCTCCGAGGTCCAGCGGCGCCTGCTGCCCGAGGCCCCGCCGCGCGCCGAGTCTGTCGAGTTTGCCGCGGCGAGCCTGCCCGCCCGCCGCATCGGCGGCGACTACTACGATTTCGTCGAGCTGCGCGACCGCGAGATCGGCATCGCGCTGGCCGACGTGTCAGGAAAAGGCGTCGCCGCCGCCTTGATCATGTCGGTGGTGCAGGCGTCGCTACAAATCATCGCGTCCGAGGCCGACGTGTCGCCGCCCCGGCTGGTCGCGAGAATGAATGAGTTCGTCTACCGGTCGACGCCCGCGAGCAAATACGCCACCTTTTTCTACGCGCAACTCAACCAGCAGCGCCGGCAACTGAGATACGTCAATGCCGGCCACAACGCCCCGTATCTCCTGCGAGCCCCGGGTCGATCGACAACCGGCGCCGCGCCGCCCGAGATCGAGCAGCTGTCGGTCGGAGGAACGGTGGTCGGCATGTTCCCTGAGATGAGCTACGAAGAGGCAACCGTCGAGCTGGGCTCCGGCGATGTCCTCCTCGTCTTCACCGATGGCGTCCCCGAAGCGCACAATCCCGAGCACGAAGAGTTTGGCGAGGAACGCCTGCAGCAGCTGCTCCGCCAGACCGCTCACCTCCCGGCCGACGAGATCGGCGCTCGGCTTTCCGTCGCGATGCACGATTGGATCCGCGATGCCGAGCAGTACGACGATCTCACGTTCATCGTGATGAAGGTGCGCTAGTGCCAAGGACTGTGACCCGCGCGCGCACGACGCGCGAATCGGGATCCCGATCGCCGCGGCGCCGCTCACGTCCAGGACCGGGCGTGGTGGAGCGCGCTCGAGTGAGATGCGCGACTACTTGGCGGCCGGTGCCGGCGCTTTGGGTTTGCCGTTCTCGTCCACCTGGACCGTCTTGACCGGTCCCATCCCGACCAGGATCAGGACCGCCGGTTCCTTTTCGCCGAGGCGTGCCCCGTCCCAGTGCACCGTGTTCGCCGCGTCGATGGCGACGGTGCCCGCTCGCACGGGATAGGTCGACTTCTCGTCGTAGACGTTGCTGGTCGAGACCCACCACGTCCCCGAGATGACGTAGGCGTAACGCTCCTGATCGTGAAAATGCGGCTGCGAGAAATTGCCCGGATACCATTTGATGGCGACGCCATAGAGCCCCGGCTTGGTGGGGTCGCCGAACAGCAGGCCCTGCTGCTGCCGGCCTTCCTGGCCGGTCCACTTGATGTCCTTGGGCAGGACGGTGGGAATATGCGTGGGATCGGGCGGCGGGCCGACCGGATCGTTGATGGTGGCCTTGGCGCCCTGCGCGTGGGCGACCCCCACGAAAACCGTGGCGCCGAGGGCCGTGGCGATGGCCATACTCAAAATCGTCGTTTGGGTGAAACGCATGGTCGTCTCCTCTGTATGAATGGCCGGCAACGGTGGGCGGCGTGAGTGCGAACGGCCACCTTCGGCATCACCGGCACGCGCCGATTATGACCCGGGACGAATGGGTGTCAACCGGCAACAGCGACCCTACAAGCGCCCGGGCCGGGAGTCGGGGGAATCCGGTCGAGGAGCTGGCTGAACGCCCGCTCGACGAACAGCTGGATCAGGTCATCGAATCGGTGCTCGGCGACGTGACGCCCGGCCGGCCACATCGCTGCGACTCGTTCCCGCCGCGAAACGTCGTTGCCGCCGGCCGCGCTCCTCGCCTAATCTACACGGATGCGCAGGACCATCCTGGCTCTTTCGTTCATGCTCGCGGCGTGCGGGCTGTCGTTGATCGCCCAGGCGCCGTCGCCGGGCGCGGCTCAGGAAGTTCGTGCCGACTTGAACCAGCTGATGCGCGGCGTCCTCTATCCCGCTGCCAACGTGGTGTTCTTTCCGCAAGCGGAGAATCCCGCAGACGTCAAGCCCATCCCCGGCAATGACCCTTCGATGGCGACCGATCCGCTCACGAGCACGTTTGGCGGCTGGCAAGCGGTCGAGAACGCGGCGCTGGCGCTGGCAGAGTCCGCCAACCTGTTGTTGATCCCGGGCCGAATGTGCGCCAACGGCACGCCGGCTCCGATGAAGGATCCAGCCTGGGCGACGTTCGTCCAGCAGCTTCGCGACGCCGGCATGCAGGCCTACACAGCGGCGCTGGCCAAGGACCAGGAGAAGATGATCACGATCGCCGAGACCCTGAGCGCATCGTGCAACGGCTGCCACCGCAAGTGGCGCGACCGCAGGACGCCCGCCAACCGCTGTAAGTAGGAACCGTGTCGGCGCCGCTGGCGGAGGTCCAGGGTTGTCCCGCGAACACACTGAGATGGCTGATCGCACGACCGACGTCAAGCCGCCGGTGTACGCACGCATCGGCGGCGTCCTCTTGAGGAATTCCCGGTTTCACGACGGGACGCTAGCCTGAGCCTATCGACCTGGGCTCACTGACCGGATCGGCGTCCTGCCTGCCGGCGGCTGGACGGCGGAGCCGGTCCCTGGTCCCCAGACGTCGACGCCCTCGGAGCTGTTTCCTTTCGTTCCCTCGGGAGCGATCGGCCCGACGAGCGTGAACCCGCGTCCTGCCGGGCGCGCGGGTGGACGGGCCGGATCGATCACGAGGTCCTTCCCGAGCGTCGCCGCGATCATCTCGTTCTGCACCACCCGGGCCACGATATTCCGATCGAAGGTCGGCGGGTCGCTCTCGCCCCAGTCCTGGTGCACGATGTCGAAGTACAGGGTGTCGCCGGCGATGACGACGTTCTCCATCGCCCCAATCGTGTAGGGGTTGTCGCAGCGGCCGCACACCACGCCGCGGAGCCGGTCACCGACCAGGAGAAACGTGAAGATCTGCTTGTTCATGCCCAGGCCGAACGAGGCGATCCACGTCCCGACAACGTCCGCCGGCCGTAGCGGCTTGAACGGGCCAGCCTGCCAATAGGCCGCGGGCGGTCCCAGGCCGCCACCGCCTCCCCCACCGCCACGACCGGCGGGACGCGGCGCGGGCAGCGCCGGCGGAGTGCCTGGCGGGAGGTGATAGGCCGGCGCCCCACCGGGATCGGCGCCGCGCGGGTCCTTGACGAGCGTCCGTGTGCTCCCATTCCGCAGGCCCTCGGCCCCTGTCACGATCAGCCGCCCGTCGGCGAGGATGGCATGCTGGTCGTCGACCGCCCTGATGCTGCCGTCCGGGTTGGCGAACGTGACCGTGAAGTCGACGCCCGACTTCTCGTTCCACGTCCCGTCGATGAAGCCGATCGTGCTGGCGTCGGCGCAGCTTCGGCAGTACACGCCGGTGACCCGGTTCCCACGGATGACGAGCTCGTAGATGTGCGGCTCATCCCCGAGCGGCGTTCGCCATCCGCCCCGCCAGTAGTCGGCGTCGAGCGCCGCGGCCGGCCGGGCCAGTGCCAGGGTGGCCACCACCAGTGTCAGCAGTCCCGGCACGGTCGTCGACGTCGATCGGGTTCTCATCACGGCACTCCTTATGCGGGCCGCGTCGACGCTGAGTGGTCGAGCACGTACCTGCCTGGTTCGGCTCGCGTGCCGCCAGCGGACGCGAGTGTGAGCTGCCGCCGCAGGAGGATCACCATGCGTTCGCGCTCGGCCAGCCGGGCGAGGCACGTCTCGAGCATCACCTGCTGGACAAGGTCGCGCGCCGCCTCCTCGTCGCGCAGATCGCGGAGTCCGTACAGCCGCACCCGCGGGGCAAAGCGCTGATACAACTCGCTCTCGGCGGCCTCGGCCTCCCTCGACCCCGTCGCCGCGACGGCGCGGGCCAGATCGCCGTCGCTCGAGTCGAGGATCGGCGGCATTCGCCGCTGACGGTACTACCGGCTCGCGCGCGCGGTCAATCAGATCGCCGACCCGCCGCGGTCAGACGGTCGCCGCCGGCACGCCGCTCACCTGCCGGATGAGTTCGCCGCTCGCGACCCGCGCCGCCGCCCCATCGCCGGCGGCGCGGGAAGGAAAACCGGACCCTTTGGTGATGGTCTATAGTCCGTTCACGACGCGGCGCCTCCACAGGTGGTGGCGCACTTACAAAGGAGCCTGCGATGCGTGCTTGCATGTTGTTCGTCATCGGCCTGCTGGTCGGCCTGGGCCTGCACACGGTCGCCGCCCAGAGCGAGAACCGCGGGCTCGTCCAGCTGAATCACGTCGGCATCAACGTGCCGAACCTGGACGAAGCCGTCAGCTATTACACCAAGACCCTCGGATTTCCCGAGGCGTTCCGCGTCAACGACGACAAGGGCAAGGCCCGGCTCGTCTACGTCCAGGTCAGCAAGAACACCTTCGTCGAGCTGCAGCCGGGTCCCGCCGGTCCCGCCGCGATCAGTCATCTCGGTATCCATGTCGAGAACATGGCCGCCGCCACCGCGATGTTCAAGCAGCGCGGCGCGAACGTGGGAGAGATCCGGAACAGCGATACCAAGGCCGTCCTGAACAACATCACCGACCCGAACGGGATCCGAATCGAGCTCGCCGAGCTCGGTCCGCAATCGCTGCATCGCCAGGCGATGGACCGGTGGAAGTGACCTGCCGCGCCGTTCGCCTGATCGGCGGGTTGACGAGATGACACCCGCACCGTGTGTGGTGAGCGTGGCCGACCATATCGGCTGGGCCCACCTGATCTGCGTGGCAGCGCGTGGGAACGTGCCGGCAGTCATTGCCCGCCGGCGCGTGGCGCTCATCGATCAGGGGCTGCCGACACAGCCGTACGAACACGACACGACAGCGATGCGTGAGGACGAGGCCAACGCCGTCATTGCGCGGGTCAAGCGATCAATCGCCGCCCGGACGGCGGACGTCTTGCGGCGAATCGTGAGCGACCTGGCACCCGCGCATGCGGCTGTCGCCCTGGCGATTCGGGAGCCCCCGTTCGACGCGCTTCCCGCAACGGTCGCCGCTGTGAGAGCGTCGTATCCCCTGCTCTGCGCCGCCGACGGCATGCTCTATCAGTTCGCCGTCTGCCGCGCGGCCCGGCAGCTCGAGCTCGACGTGCAGACATGCCGACGGGGTAGTGAAACGGCACGGGCCGCAGAGCGACTCGGCGTCGCGCCTGCCGACATCGAGGAGTTCGTCAGCCGTCGCGGCCGGCCGGCCGGACCGCCCTGGACGCAGGAGCACCGCCGGGCGTACGCCGCGGGCATCGCGGTGCTGGCGGCGCACGCGCGCGGCCGTCTGAAGCTTTCTGCACCTTGATGGCGCTGTGGTCCGGAGCGTCCGGCTCATCCTGCCATTCCGAACGGCCCTCGCAAAACTGATGCGATGAGGACTACTGGCCCCGACCTGCGGGCGCCGCTCCCCGCCCGCCTCTACCGCCCCGGCCTCCGCCCCCGCCACCGAACGAGGGATACGGTTTCGGGTTGATCAGCAGCCGGTCGAGAAACAGGTCGATCGATGCCGCCATTAGCTCGACCGCGTCCGGCGCGTTGTTGTCGAACGCGTGGTCGGCGCCCTGAATCAGCGTCAGCGTTGACGGCACGCCGAGGCCATGGAGCTTGGTGAAGAAATCCACGCTCGACTGCACCGGGACCGTCCCGTCCTTGGTGCCGTGAATGAAAATCGTCGGCGCGAACGTGGCGCTGATATAGGTGGTCGGCGAAGCCGCCGTGATGTTCTCGGGCGTGGCCTGCCCCTCCGGGAAGAGACCGCGGGCCGTCTGCGCGCTCGCCAGCGGATAGACGCCGATCGACGCGTTGACATCGGAGCTGACGCCGGCATTGCCGCCGTCGCCCTCGAATTCCTTCTTGCCATTGGTGCCGGCCGCCATCAGGGAGAGCATGCCGCCGGCCGAATACCCGGCGACGACGATCCGGTTGGCGTCGATGCCGAGACGCGCCGCGTTCGCGCGCGTCCAGCGGATCGCGGCCTTGACGTCGTGAATCTGGGCCGGCCATAAACCCTGCGTCTGCAGCCGGTAGTTGGCCGAGATGTTCGTGTAGCCTCTGGCCCCGAGCGCCTTCGCGTCGTTGATGATGTAGCCGGCGTTCTTGTTACCGACAAAAAATCCACCGCCGAAGAGATGAACGATCGCCATGCGCTTCCGCGTGACGCCGGCCGGCGGCTGGTAGACGTCGAGCGTCAGATCGATGCTCCCGCCCTTGCCGAAGACGATGTCCTTTTCGACCCGCAGGTTCCCGGTGTCTGGCGCCGCGGGCCCCTGCGCCTGGGCCGCAATCGCCGCGAGAGCGGGTGCCGCGGCCAGCGCACTGGACGTCCTGACGAAACCCCGCCTGGTGATTCGTGCCATGTCTTCCGCCTCCACGTGAAGTGATTGATGACGCCTGCGAATCATACTGCATGACTTCGCATCAGAAATCGATCTGCGCCGTCAGCTTGGCGAAACGCGCCGGAAGAATCGCCTGCGGCGCCAGCCACGCCGAGCTGCCACTCGTCGCCGTGGGAATGTAGACCTGGTTGTACGTTTGCACGGCTGATGTGTTCAACACGTTGTAGAGATCGACGCTGAACTGCGTGCGCAGGCGACCGAACTTCAGGACCTTCCCCGCTCGAAGGTCAACCTGATTGACCCGATCGCCCTGCAGCGTGCCAGGCGCGACCAGGTTGACGGTGGAGAATCCAGTCGGGGTCCGGCCGAGCGATGCGGCAATGGTCGCTGCCGGGACGGTATAGTTGGCCGCGAGATTGGCGCCGGGAATGCTCTGAAACGCCGAACTGACGACCACATCGACCTTCGGCACGACGTACGAGACGAGACCTTTGACCTGCGTCAGGAACGGGTTGTCGACGTGACAGTAGGGGTTGGTCGGCGTCGTGGCCGGAAATGCCGCGCGGACAGCGCATGAATCGGTCGACGTCCGGCCCGTGCTCGTGCCGCCCTGGAATGTCAGCCCCTCGCGCATGCGAGCGGTGAAGTTCACTTCGACCCCATTCCAGTGCTGGCGCTGCTCGACGTCGAGGTTGTCGGCAAGATTGACCAGATTGTTCGTCGTGCCAAACTGCGTCTGGTCCACGTTGTACAGGCCGGCAATCGTCTGGCCGCCGCCGCCTGGCAGCCGACTGTCGGTCGGCGCCGTGATCTGGAACTGTCCGAAGTTCGTTTGCGCACGGTTGTTCGTCACACTGAAATTGCCGAAGATGCGGCGGAAATAGCCGACATCGACGGACACACGTGCGTGCAGCTGCTGCTGGACCTGCACGCCGAAATTCCAATCATACGGACGGACGCCCCAGCCGCTGAGAATCGCCGGCGCGTAGGTCGTGGTCCGGGTGTTGAAGTTCAGGAAGTTCGGATTGCCGGCGCCGCAGGCATCCCCCCCTGACGCACGCGCGTCGACGGCGGTGATCGGGATCACGCCGTTCACGGCGCAGTCGACCTGGAAGTTGCCATTGCTGTCGGTCCACGAGCGTCCGCCGCTCGCGCTCGTTCCGTTGGGACTGCTGTTGGTCTGAAACAGCGCCAGCGGATTGGTCAGGCCGCCCGTGATCGAACTGCCATCCGCAGCGGCGAGATACTTGCCGGCGTTGAACTTGACAGCCGTCTTGCCGTCGCCGAACACATCATAGACCGCCGCCGCGCGCGGCGTGAGGTCGTTGTAATGGGTGCCGTCCGCTTGCGGAACCACCACCGCTGTCGGCACCCACGCATTGGGACCGACCGTCTGCTGGGGGAAGAAGCTGCCGGTGTGGTCGTAGCGGAGAGCGCCCGACAAGGTCAGCCGCGAAAGCGTGTACGAATCCTGCGCGTAGAAGGCATGCACTTGAACGTGCGTATTCTGCATCGCCGGCAGACCCCACTGAATGAACGTGGCGGGCGCGCCGTTGTTGAAGCCGTAGCTGAGCGCCTGATCGTTCATCGTCACCGTCGCGAAGTGGTTGACGATCTGCGTGCCAAGGTAGCCGGCCTTGAAGGTGCTGCGGCCCGTCGCCAGCGTCGCGGACGCCCGCCAGTTCCACACGTCGCTATCTGCCGTGTAGGACCCGACGAAGGGAACGACCGCTGTCGATCGGTACGCCAGTCCGGGGATGCCGCCGTTGGCCGCGCACCCCGCAGTACAAGCCTCGACGACGGGAATCAGCTGGCGGTAGTTCGAGACGTTCGGTCGGGTGCCGTACCCGTCGATGAGGTTGGCGCCCCAGCCGGCCTCGAGCAGAAGCTTGTTGGTCACCGGCGACGACCACGTGACCTGCTGCACCCGCGGCGGCGCATGGTTGTTGTAGTGGGCTTCCGGCGCGTTGGTCACCGATTGGCTGCTGCTGATGCACGAGGTGCACAGCCGCTGTTCGTCCCAGAAGAAGTTGAACTTGTTGCGTGGCGTCGCCTGCAGTGTGAATCGCGCGTTGACATTCTTCCACGTGCCATCGTCGGTACCCTGCGTGGCGGATGGAACATAGGTCCACTTCGTCGGATCGTCGGCGTTGGCGTTGACGAAATTTGGCGCCGTTTTCCGGTTTCCCTGATAGCGCACGGCACTGAAAAACCAGAGGCGGTCTTTCCTGATCGGGCCACCAATGGCCGCATTCGTGTCCCAGATTTTCAGCAGCGATGTCGGCGCCGGCAGTCCTTGAGCCTTGAGTGAATCGGTGTAGTTGCTGCTGGCGAACTGGTCGTTGGCGCCGTTGGCGAAGAATGCACCGGAAAACCGATTGCCGCCCTGTCGCGGCACGAGATTCATGGACGGGCCGCCGACCTCCGCCTCGCCAAGCTGTCCGGCGGTGTTGAACACGATTTCCTGCGCGTTGCCGACATCCGCCACCGTGTACGACACGCCGGTGCCATTCAACGAGGCGCCGAGGGACATCCCGTCGACCGTCAGGCGGCCTTCGTTGCCCGGGCCGCCGCGCATGCTGAACGTCACCGTGGTTGGTCCGGCGATGCCGCCGACGTCCTGTGTGCCGGAGACCGACACCCCGGGAATGAGCGTCGCGATGCTGTGATACAAACGTGCCGTCGGAATCGCCGACAGGGTTTCATTCGAGACGACGGCCTGCTGTCGCGCATTGACGACGTCGACGACGGGTGTCTCGCCGGTGACGGTGATCGTCTCGGCCAGGGAACCGACTTTCATCTCGACGTTGACGGTCGCCGTAAATGTGCCGGCCAGTTCAAGACCCTCGCGCTTGACCGTGGTGAACCCCGACAGGCTGTAGGTGACGGCGTAGGTTCCAGGACGAAGGCCCGGGATGTCGTACTGTCCACTGCCATCCGTGACCGCCGATCGCACCTTCTCGATCAGTGCCAGGCTCGAGGCTTCGACCGTCACACCGGGCAGCAGAGCGCCCGAACTGTCCTTGACGACGCCATGGATCGAGGCCTGCGCGAACGCAAGCGTGGGCGTCAGCGAGAATGCCAACACCGCGAGTAAATGCCGCACCGGAACACGCATCACGAACCCTCCACGAGACGGAAACGGGCGGCGACGGACATGTTGCCGCCCACCCCATGATGAACACGGCGAGTGTTCAGTGGCAAGCGACGAATTGCGTCGTTTTCAGTTTTACAATACAACAAGTCCAAAAAGCCGAAGAACGGGGCCATGCGTCGATCTGGAGGAATTGTCTGAAATTTACCCGCCAAACCGTCGTCTCTGACGCGACCAACGTCTAGCGGCGATGTACAAGTCCGAACCAGATGAGGACGCGGAGGACGCGGAGGGCGCAGCGGTCCTTCCCGTTCTGTACGCGGAGTCCGCTCTAGAGCGTGTGAAAAAACCTCGCATTCCAGAATGTCAGGTTGGTCTACGATCGGTCCAACGCTCGCGTGCGGCAACGATCGTTCCCCGATCGTCGGTGCGGGCTCAGGGGTACCGTCCATGCAGGCACCAGCGCGATCGACAGACCGGAGAACACCTTTGAAGCTTGTCCTGGTGCTGATGCTCGCCTCCCTGGCGGCATCGGCGCTCGCCTGTCGGCGTCCCGCCAACGACACTCCCTGGCAAATATCGCTGCAAACCTCCGAGTTCCCCGCTCGCTCGAACAGCGCGGAGCCGCAGCTGACCGCGCTCGGCGACCGCGCCATTCTGAGCTGGGTCGAGGAGATCGTGGACCAGAACTTCGTGCCCCACGCGACTTTGAAGTTCGCCGAGCGCACGTCGGCCGGATGGTCCCAGCCGCGCGACGTTGCCGCGGGATCGGACTGGTTCGTGAACTCCGCCGATCTGCCGTCGGTGCTTCGATTGTCCGACAACACTCTGGCCGCCCACTGGCTGCAGCGGAACTCCGAGGAGAACGAAGAGGCCTACGACGTCCGCCTCTCGTTCTCGAAGGATGATGGTCACACTTGGAGCGCCGCCGCGACGCCCCATCACGACGGCACCAAGACCCAGCATGGATTCGTCTCGCTCTTCGAGACGCCCGGCGCGGGCCTTGGTCTGGCGTGGCTCGATGGTCGGGCGATGCCATCCGAAGATGTCGGCGCCATGACACTCCGCGCCGCCGCATTCGATGCCACGGGCAAACAGCTATCCGACACCGTGGTCGACGACCGCGTCTGCGAGTGCTGTCCCACCGCCGTCGCCGTCACTTCTGAGGGACCAATCGCGGCGTTCCGCAACCGCAGTGCGGAAGATGTGCGTGATATCTACGTCTCCCGTCTGGTCGGCGGCAAGTGGACGGAGTCGACGTCCGTCCACGACGACGGCTGGATGATTCCGGCCTGTCCGGTGAACGGCCCGGCCCTCGCCGCGCGGGGCGCCGACGTCGCCGTCGCCTGGTTCACGGCAGCGAAAGGCGACGGTCACGCGTTCATCGCCTTCTCGCGGGACGCTGGCCACACCTTCGGCACTCCAGTGCGTCTCGACGACGTCGAATCAACTGGACGGGTGGCCGTGACCCTCCTCACGGATGGATCCGCAGTGGCGTCCTGGATTGAATTCGCCGACAGGCAATCGCAGTTCCGGCTGCGCCGTGTCACGTCTGCGGGCGAGCGGTCAATGGCACAGACGATCGCGGACGGCCGGGAGACGAGCGGCTATCCCCGGATGGTTCGCCGCGGGGACGAACTGGTGCTGGCGTGGACGGCGTCCGACAACGGGGCCCTCAGCGTGCGCACGGCAGTGGCACCCCTGCCCACGGGGCGGTAGCGGCCCGATGACATCCACTGATCGTGACCGTGCGGAAAGCCGCTTTCGAAGTACCTCACACGGCCATCGGGCGATTGCGGCTACCGAAGGAAGGTGAGCGAAAACACGTCAGGAATGACCCTGCTCATCGCGCGCCTGGATCGGCCAGAACACGTGGGTGCGCCAGTCTGAGGGATCGGGATGCTCCGCGGGGTCGGTGACGTACCACTCCCAGGGCGCGTCGGCGGGGCGGACGGCGTTTTCCTCCATCCAGCGCTCGGCCGCGGCGTACGTCTCGCCGAGCTGCTCATACGGACCGCCATGCACCGCCACGACGGCAGGGCCGCCCGGAAGCTGGCCGGCTTCGACGTCGCCGCCACCGAGCGCCGCCGCCGATATGTAAAATCCGACTTCGATGGTGAGCAGTCCCGGTCCAGCCGAGAGATATCGCGTGAACGGATGCCCGGCCAGTGCGATGCCGGCCTGTTGCGCGAACGTGTAGACCTTGCCGACGCCGTTTCCGATCGCCTGTGCGAGCTCGTGGCGCGCCGCCTTGAGACGCACGAAAAGGGTGTACTCCGCCTTCAGCTCGCGGCGTTCGATGGATAGCATGGGCATGGCATGACTCCGTGGACGATGAATCGGTAAATGAAGCAGGCCGACGCAGGGGCCGGCCGTGGCGACGACATCGGCGTGCCGGCGCCGAGCCGCTGGCGTGAGACAACCTGTGCCACGTGCCCGATACTGAGCGGGCGTGCGGTGGAAATGGCGGCGAAAGGCGCGCGTGAACACCTCATGGCTGGCGAAACCGACGCCGGCGGCGATCGCCACGATGGGCTCGGCGTGCGTCAGCAGCCGGGCGGCCGCCCGTTCGAGCCGGAGCCGCAAAGTGTATTGCTTCGGCGTTTCGCCCGTGACCGTGCGGAACGCGCGATGGAAATGAAACGGCGACCATCCCGCGCGCGCGGCCAGGTACTTCAGCGACACGTCATCGTCGAGACGGCGGCGGACGTCTCGAAGCAGCTGCAGGATTTCGCGTGCACCTGGCATTGGCAGGCCGAATGATAGACGAGCCGGACCGGCCCGACTTGACGTTTCTTGCGGCGCTTCCAGGCGGACACCGCGTTTCGGCGCGGTACGAGAACTCGGCACAGCTGGCGCTGGTGGCGCCGTGACTCACGAGGAGGGCAACGACTAAATGGCGGGCGGGAGAATTGTCTCGCCGGCGGCCGAAAGAATTCTCAGCTCCACGGCGCCGCTATCGAGGCGAGCGATAGTTGGGATCGTCCGAGACGATTCTTGCCAGGCTCAGGAACAACGCGCTGAGGCGCAGTTGGATGCGGCGGGTTGCGTCCAGGTTCACGGCGAAACGCATTCGGCCATCCTCGATGAAGAGGTGTGCGCTGCCCCCCAGCTGGGCGAAGCGGTTGAAGTCGCTCACCGACAACACTGGCGCACCGTGTAGCTTCTCGAGCAGCTGGAGCGCGCTCTTCTCGTTGAGACCTTCCACGTATAAGAGATGACACCCGTCGAACGGCCCGTCGCGCTTCGTCTGCCGGACGACGACCGGATGTCCGCGGACCACCCCTCCTTTCGTGACCTCCTGGATGGCCGGGTGGACTGGTGAACCCTCGGCGATGCAGATCAGCAATGGCGCGACCGGCGGCAGCGCGTCGACCGGCCATTCGGTAAATTTGGTGAAGTTGTAGAGAAACGCCGCCTTGACCTCCGCCACCGTCGGACCCGCCGCCGCGACCGGTGCGGAGAACGCGACGGGGAGCGGCGCATGAGTCAACGATGCCACGCCGAGTGACGCCGCGAGGCCCATCCGCCGCAGCGGCTGGTGCGACGCGACCATCAGAATGTGAACCGTAGTGCGAACTGCAGAATCCTCGGATTCCCCACTGTCTGCGTGATCGTGCCGACGTCGCCGCGGGACAGATCGGCGTTCGGGTTGGCCAGATGGGGCGTGTTGGCGAGATTGAACGCCTCGATGCGGAACTGGGCGGCCGTTGAGCTGTGATCTCGCACTGGACGATACCGTGAAAGAAACCCCGGTGCGCTCGCTGACGATCGCGATCCGCCTGGCAGCACGCTGCCGATGGTATCGAGCAATCGCCGCAGAATGCTGCCGGCGGTCGCCTGTTCCTGCGCCTGGGCAGCCGCCAGCAGCATCGCTGCCACGCTCGTCGCTGCGACGATTGATCGCCTTCGCCGATCTTTCAGGGCCGCTTTCAGGACCGCCTCGCTCACAGTGCCTCTCCGGCAGGGCTCCGTGCCAGTGAGATGGCGCATCACTCCCACGGCCACGGCGATTCGGTTATTCGTCACCACGCCTAAACTATCCCGGACCACCCTGCCGACCTGTGCTGTTGGAGACAGCCACAATCGCCCAGCAGCCGCCTGACGCAAGCGCTGCGCGGCCGTCAGACGTTGACGTTCGGCGGCGAGTTCGTCGACAACATCAAGCAGGATCAGTGGGGCGCGTATGCATTTCCGTCCGGCGACAATCGCCTGATCGAGCACGCGTCGCGCCAGGGGGGCGTCGACGTGCAGGACGAGATCACGCTGCGTTCGTGGCTGCTCGTCACCTGCGGTCTCCGTCACGACCGGTACTCCCGATTTACCCGCACGACGCCGCGAGGGGCCGTCATCGTGATGCCATCGACCAATCATTCGGTCAAGTATCTGTACGGCCAGGTTTCGTGCTCCGAATGTGTACGAGCTGTACTACTTCCGCGATGCGAGCGCCTACCTGCAGGCGCCGACGAGCGGGTCACCGCGACCAGCTCATCCGCGACGGTAAACGCCTGCGGCTCCCCGCACGTATAGCAGGCTGACCACACATTCAGACTCCCAAACGCAAGCTGGAGGCACCTATGCTGCTCAGGATGTTTGCTGGCGCCGCGCTCCTCGTGACCGCCTTCCTATCGCAGGACGCGGCCGCCCAGAACGCCAGTACCGCCGTCGCCGCTGCATCGAAGGCGATGGGCGTCGACACGCTCAATTCGATCACGTTTTCGGGAACGGCGCGGAATGGGCAGTTCGGCCAGAGCAAGGCCATCGGGAACCCGATGGGGCCCGTCAATGTCACGCAGATCACGATGTACACCCGCACGATCAACTTCGGACCGGCGGCCAGCCCGACCGCGCTCGTTTCCCGGGCGACTGGACCAACCCAGCCGCCGACAGTGCCGGGCACGCCGGCACCCATGCCGGGTGTGTTCAACCAGAACGTCACGAGCACGCAGGCCACCACCAACTGGAATCAGGGGCTGAACGTCTGGACGACGCCGTGGGGCTTCCTGAAAGGCGCGGCGGCCAACAACGCCACCGCGCGCCAGCAGGGCGGCCAGCAGGTCGTCTCGTTTGCCCCGCCGAATCTCAAGTCGCCGTCGGGGCAGACGTACACCGTGACGGGATACATCAACAACCAGAACCTGGTCACCAAGGTCGAGACGCGCGTCGAGCACGCGGTTGTCGGCGACCTGATGGTCGAGTTCGACTACTCGAACTACCGGAACCTGGGCGGCGTGCAGGTGCCGGGCCGCATCGTTCAGCGGCAGGCGGGCCTCGAAACGTTCAACGCGGACATCACTGCGGCGACCGCGAATCCCGTGAACCTCGCCGAACTGCTCACGCCGCCGCCAGCTCCGGCTCGGGGCGGCGGTCCTAGTGGCGCTCCGGCAGCCGCACCGGCACCGGCCGCCGCGGCCGGCGCTGCGCAGGGCGGCGGGCAGCAGGCGGCGGCACCCGTTGAGAAACTCGGCGACGGCGCCTTCAAGATCGGCGGCAACTACGCCTCGCTCGCCATCGATATGGGCGATCACATCCTCGTCATCGAGAGCGGCCAGAGCGACGCGCGCGGCATGGCGGTGATGGCGGCGGCCAAGCAGGCGATTCCGGGGAAGCCGATCCGCTTCGTCGTCAACTCGCACCCCCACTTCGATCACGCGAGCGGGCTCGCCGCCGCGGTCGCCGAGGGCGCAACGATCCTTACCCACAACAACAATGAGGAAGGGCTCGAGCGGCTGCTGGCGGGCCCGCGCACACTCACGGGGGACAGCCTGTCGAAGGTGTCGAGCCGACGTACGAACGTCGTCACCGGTGTCGGTGATCGCGACGTGCGGAAGGGGACGAACGGTAAGGTCGTCGAGCTGCATCGCGTTGTGAACGACCACAGCGACGGCATGCTCGTCGTCTATCTGCCGGCTGAGAAGGTGCTGTGGTCGGCGGATATTACTGCGCTGAACCCCACTCCCGCTCAGCTGGGCGTGACCAAGGCCACAGCCGAGGCCGTGAACCGGCTCAAGCTCGATTTCAACGCGTTCATTCCGGCTCACCCGCCGAACCCGGAGCGGCCGTTGACGAAGGCGGATCTCATGGCGGCTGCCGCCACCAACTAGTGTCCCGAATCAGAGATTCGGTGACAGATATTCCGGCCGCGGCGCCCGGATCGCAAGGCGTGAAGAGCGAGTCTATTGGGCATAAACCCCTTCGTGTTCCGTGTGCGGCTTGGCAACCGCTGCACCGGACGTTCACCGCGCCACCGCACTCTGATGCATGCCCGCCGGGATCCGCGCTGAGACATATTTCCCGGCGGTGCGGAAAAAGTCGCGGTGACGTCAGAGACATCGCTCCTTTCCTTCAGGCACGTCGCGATAGCGCTCGTGGCAGGCGGCGCAGGCATCGGAGATCGTGCCGCTGACCTCGACCATGGCGTCGAGATTCCTGGTTTTCGCCGCCTTGTAGGCGACCTTGCCGGCGTCCGCCAGCCCCTGCGCGAACTGCTTGAAGTCGGCGCGATCGAGCGGCACCGGCCTGCCGTTTTCGCACAGCCGCCCGGGAATCATGATCAGGTTCGCGGTCTCGGCGATCGCGACGGCACTCTGTTCGACACCCTGCCACCCCCCATAGACGCTGGAGTAGGTGCTGGTCGTCGACGTGCCGGCCTTGCGCGGTACGTCGGACGTCTTGCGGGAGCCAGGATCATCCGTCTGCGTGTCGAAGATGATGTTGGAACTCGGGAAGGGGATGCTTCGCATCACCTCGGCGAGGCTGCCGTAGGACTGCGGTGACGGCGTCGGCGCGGCTGCCGCCGGCGGTGCCGCCTGCCGACAGGCGGCGGTTGCGGCGGTGAACAGAATCGACAACAGGGCACGTGTCGTCACTCGCATGTCTGCACCTCGAATCAAGGTTGATTGCGATCACGTCGTCGAACCGGCGCGCTTCGCCGGGGCACACTCGCAAACGAGATGCCGCGCCTTGACGGAGGCCCGCGCCGCGAGACACCGCCGGATCAGGGGCGAGCCGCTCCAGTCCGATCCGATTGCCGGTGGTGCGGCGGCCGGATGGCGTGCCGCCGCCCTCGCCTCAGCGCCGAAGTGTCAGCACGGGGCAGGTGGCGCGGCGAACGACCTGATTCGTCGTCGAGCCGAACAGTGTCAGGTCAACGGCATTCCGGCCGTGCACGCCCATGACAATCAGATCGGCGTGATCCTCTGCCGCGACCCGCAGGATCGCCTGATAGGACTTCCCGTGCGCCACCTTCGGCACGATCCGGCCCCGGTCCCGGACCGCGGCAGGGACCAGCCGCTCGAGCCGCTCCAGCGAGCTCCTGGTCAGGCGCTGGCGGAATGCGCCCAAGGCGTTCGCCTGCTCGGGCGGCAGTTCTTCCAGCAGCGGCGCCGGCGGCTCATCCCACGGCCATTCGATGACGTGCAGGAGCGTGAGGCCAGCGCCGGATTCCTCGGCCAACGACAGCGCCTGCTCCAATGCCGCCAACGAAGTCGCCGAAAAATCACTGACGCAGAGGATCTGCTTGAACGGGAGCGCCGAGGTCGCATGCACACGGGGCGGAACGGTCATGACCGGACAGGCGGCCTTCCGCAAGACCTTTTCGGTCACCGATCCGAGCACCAGGTGCTCGAAACCGCTGGCGCCGTGCGTTCCCATCACGATCAGGTCCGCGGGCCACGACGCGGCGACGTCGAGAATTTCCTGGACCGGGGGCCCTGCGCCGAACCGGACCTCGACCTCGATGGCGTCAGCCCCGGGGGGCCCCGCCCAAGCGGCGAGATCCGCCCGGAACCGCGTCCGCACCACATCGAGCCGCTGGTCGTCCGACGGGTGCCGGGTGAAGTCTGCCGCGATGGACGGAAGGTAGACGTGAAGCGCCGAGACGGATGCCTGATACCAGCGCGCCATTGCCAGGGCGTGTTCGAACGCGTGCTGGGATGCCTCAGAAGACTCGACCGGACAAAGGATACGTTTGATCGTGGTCATGGGTCACCCGCGTGGTGGCAGAGAATACTGGCGTGGAAAGTGCCTTCCGTGGTGAGCGCCTCGTCGTCCGCGCGTCGCTCGACGAATGGGAATTTTTGCCCAGGGAGTGCGAAAACCCCCCCATGCGACCGGTCTTACAGTCAGCCCTGATCTGACCGCTCGCTGAAACGATCCCCGCCGCCGAAGCCGCCGTCCGAGCCGGCGATGGGCACCTCGCCACGGCGGCAGACTACCCCACGGCTCCCCCTTGCTAGTCGCGCGAGGCGCCGCGAAAGATCGCCCGCCAGTTCACGGCCTGCCGCGCCGTGACGCGCTCGTGCGGATCGGGGCGTTCGGCAAACCGGCCGATCGTCGGCTGTGTCGCCGCAGCAAGATCGGCGTAGCGCATCCGGATGGCCTGGCGGTGCGTTCCAGCGTTGAAGACGATGTCGAACTCCGCGGCCAGCGCGATGTCCACGAACATCCGCTGCCCGTACAGCGGACCCAGCGGCGGCATCGCGTCGGGCTCACAATCGACGAACCAGGTGCGCGATTCCTCCGGCAGCGCGAACCGGATCGAACTCGCGCCAGCCAACGCCGACAGCCAATCGAGGTTGACGATCAGTGGCGGCGGGAGCACCGCCTGGATCGGCTCCCCGTCCGCGACGCAGATCACGACCTTGGCCCAGCCCCGGGCCGGCCTGCCGGCCGCGTCCAATGGCGCCGGCCGGTCTGTTTCGTGGGGCACGATTGTGTAGGGCACGCGCGCCTCCTCGAGAAAGGCATGGATCGATGCTGGCGTTGACATGGGGTGGGTCCTCGTTTCCGGCGTCCGAAGTCGCTGCCATCCTGACCTCCACCTCGCATCGGTCATGCCACAGCGGCTATCATCAACCGCCCGTGGGAGCCAGCGCCGGCGGGCACGCCTCTTGCCATCCCGCAAAAGCGATCGGGAGCGGCGGTGTCAGAACTCGGCAGGCCGGTGCAATACTATTGTTCATTGGTCCGAGCACAGAAGGAGTAGATTGACATGATGAGAAGCCGCCGAACCACTCTGGCATTGGTCATGGCGCTGGCGCTGACGACCGCGCTGGCGACCGCCGTTCGGGCCCAGGTCGGGAAGGGACTGATCGATCCCAACATCGCGGCTGAAGGCGAGCTCGGTGGCTTGCCCGGGATGACACCCGCAATCGTGAAGAGCCTGCTCGAGACCAGGCCGTTCATGAGTGTGGTCGATTTGAACACGTTTCTGCTCGGTCAGAAGTTGACGCCGGAACAGGCGGCGGAGTTCTACCGCAAGGCCTTCGTCCACGTCAACCTCAACCTCGGCACGCGTGAGGAAATCGTGTTGATTCCCGGCGCCGGCACTCGCATGGCCCGTGAATTTGTCGAATACCGGCCGTGGAAGAATTGGGCCCAGTTCGACAAAGAGATCGGCAAGTATGTCGGCCAGGCGGAAACCGACCGGCTAAAGCAGTACGTCTTCATTCCGATCAACCTCAATACCGCCAGCGACGAGGACCTGCTCACCATCCCGGGGAGTGGTCCGCGCATGGTGAGGGAATTCAAGGAGTACCGCCCTTGGAAGACGAAGGAGCAGTTCGACAAGGAGATCGGGAAGTACGTCGGCCCGAAGGAAACGGCGCGGTTCTGGCGGTACGTCACCATCCAGTAGTCATTCCAGGCATTGACATCCGGAGCTGCCGCCGGGGACAATCAACCCTCTTCATCTCATGAGTGTTTTGTCCCGCCGCGGCTTCGTGGCCGCTTGTGCCGCGTCCGTCTGCCTGGCCACGCCGCGCTGGGTGCACGCCGGATCACTGGACGCGCGGGCGCTGCGGTTCGCACACACCCACACTGGTGAGCGACTGAGCCTTGAGTATTTCAACGAGGGAACCTACCGGCAGGACGCACTGGTCGCCATCAATCATTTCCTGCGCGATTTCCGCACGAGCGAGGTGCACCCGATTGATCCCGGTCTGCTGGATCTCCTGAATGGCTTGACCAACCTGACCGGGAGCCGACAGCCGTTTCAGGTGATTTCCGGATACCGGTCACCCGCCACCAACGACATGCTTCGCCGCCACAGTGAGGGGGTTGCTGCCGGCAGCCTGCACATGAAGGGCCAGGCCATCGACATCCGGCTCGCCGATGTACCGCTCGCCAAGCTTCGGCAGGCGGCGCTCGCTGTCCGGCGCGGCGGTGTCGGGTACTATCCCGCTTCCGACTTCGTCCATGTCGACACCGGCCGAGTGCGGACCTGGTAGGCCTCGCCTCTTCATCACCGATCCACGAATCGGAGCCGCCAACGCACTACCACCGATAGATCAGACGTCCCCACACCGTGTGCGCGGTGTAGGGGCGGTAGAGATAGCCCATCAACAGCGCCTGGCCGCGCGCCAGATCGGGATTCGCGTCGGCATCGAGCGTGAAGTCGTTCACCCGGTAGCGTTCGTACCAGCAGGACACTCCGACCGACAGGTGCGACGCGAGGGCGGAGGTGTCCTGGTTGACCTTCGCCGACGGCGTCCGGACGTTCCGCGCGTTCCCGTGCATGGTCGCCCGAAGACCCTGGCCTTACGACTCGTGACAGGCCACGCAGGTGTCGTCGCCAACGAATTGGCCGGCTCATTCAATGGCATGACAGGTCTCACAGTCCTGGCCGATCTTCTTGCCGTCCTTTGTCGTGTGGTTGTCGTCGTGGCAACGGAAACAGCCGGGGAACTCGATGTGGCCGGCGTTGTTCGGATAGGTGCCGAACTGGACGTTCATTTCCGGAAACACGTTGCGGCGATAGATCTGCTGCGCGCCCATCACCGCCTTCTCGACGTCCTGCCGGCGCGTCATGTAGATGGCCTCGTACGAGCCGCGATAGAAGTCGCGCAGTCCCTTCGCGATCGCTTCCGTCGCCGCCTCCTCGCTCGGGTAAGTTCCCTTGAGGAGCTTCACCGCCTCGCGGCGGGCGAACGGCAGGCTCGCCGGAATCTCGGCTTGCGCCATCGCGGCGTTGACCGCCCGCTCCGCGGTCGGCGCCATCTGATGGCTCGGGCGGTTGTGGCAGTCCATGCAGTCCATGCGCCGGCGCTCCCCTTTCGCCAGTTGATCCGCCGTCACGCCCTCGGCGGTGTACTCGCGCACGACGCCGTTGCGGTCCTTCACGCGCACGTAGGGAATCACCTGGCGCTTGTCATCGGTCGAAATGTAGTCGATCTCGTTCGCGACGTCCGCGTGCCAGTGGATCTCCGAGGTGGCTCCCTCCCGCCCGGTGGCGCCGCCGACGTGCATCTGTAGCGTGGTCACCGACCTGGTGTTCTTTTCGTCGTCGCCATACTCGACGATGCGCTGGACCTTGTCCCCGTGGAACTTCGAGGGCCAGTGGCACTGCTCGCAGGTGTCACGCGCCGGCCGCAGGTTCTGCACCGGCGACGGAATCGGTCGAGAGTAGGTGTGGAAGCTCACCGCCAGCAGCTGGCGCGTGCCCGAGAGCTTCGATTTGGCAAACCAGGTTGCACCCGAGCCGATGTGGCACTGCACGCACGTAACGCGGGCATGCGGGCCGTCCTGATGCGCGGTCGCTTCGGGCTTCATCACGGTGTGGCAGACCTGGGCGCAGAACTGCACCGAATCCATGTACTCGACGCCCTTGTACGACGCCAGCGACACGATGACGATATTGACCATGGTCAGCGCGAAGATCGCGACGGCGGCACGGCGGTGATCGGGATTGTTCAAATCGATGCGCGGCCACATCAGGTGGGAGGGCTTCTTCCCCGCGGCGCGGCGCCGTCGCTCGATCCAGGCGCCGAGCGGAATCAGGATCAGCCCGCCGACGAAAATGGCCGGAAGGATCAGGAAAAAGACGATCCCGAGGTACGGGTTGGTGTGCAGGCCGAACAGGTCGGCGAGGAACACGACCACGAACACGACGGCGCTGACGGTCGTCAGCACCATGCCCGCGACCGAAATCGGACTCCGGATCAACGGAACCGGTGTGATGACTCCAGCGTCTTCGGCCAAATGTCTGTCCCCCCTCCCGGCGGAGGGCGCGCACGGCACGAGTCCGACGGCGCCCCCAGCAGCCAGCTATTGTGACCCGACGGGTCGACCAATATTGTGCGTTATTTGCACGCATTCGGGGATGCTCGTGCGACGGCCAGGGCGAGATCCGAAACGTACGGGGCCGGCCGGGAGTAGAATTCGCGCGCGGCGCCATCTGACGTGCGATGGAACCTCATCGATACCGCATCGTGCTTGGCGGGGCTGTTCAGGGAGTCGGCCTGCGGCCGTTCGTCTACCACCCACATCCCCTCCGGGCATTGGCCGCTCCGTCTCAGCGGAGCACAGCGTAGAGCATCAGTCCGACCAGCGCGACGCCGATCGTCAAACCCGCCGTGCCAATCGCGTATCCCCGCCTGGACACGGCGGCCGTCGGCGGCGGGACGGTGAGCTCGGCCAGGGCGCCGGTCTCGACCAGCCGCGCGTACTCGCCGGCGCGCTCCTCGCGCAGCTCGTGGTCGCTGACCGATCCGGTGAAGATCACCGTGTCCATCGGAAACTTGCCGGGACGGAGGTGTCCGTTGAAGAAATGGACGACGAAGATGAAGCCGATGGCGAGCGTCGCCTCGGCGCCGTGGACGAAGAGCGCGAGGTTGAACATCCAGCCCGGGAGCACGCGCGACGCGGGCTGCGGGAACCAGAGGATCAGGCCGGCGGCGCCCATCAGCAGCGTTCCCCAGAGCACCGCCCAGTAGTCGAACTTCTCCCAGTATGCGAAGTGCTCGAAGCGCGGGCGCGGACCGGCGCCGAGGAACCACGCGAACTGCTGCACGAGTTGCACGGCGTCGCGCGGCTGCGGCACCATCGACGTCGGCCCCCAGAAGAGCCCGCGCTCCCCGCGCACAAACGCCCGCCAGAGGACGTTGGCGACATGCCACGCCACCGCGATCAGCAGCGTGGCGCCGAAGAACCGGTGCACGAGTCCGGCGCCCCGGAATCCACCGAACAGCGCCGTGAGCACGCGGCTCCACGCCGCGTCGCTGAACAGCAGCGGCAGCCCGGTCGCGGAGAGGCCGAGGAACGTCACCATCACGACGAGGTGCAGCCGGCGTGTCGGCCGATCGAAGCGGCGGACGTGCACGACGGGAGGATGCGCGGCGCCAAGGTCGGGCGGCGGTGGAGCGGCCGGGGGGGGGCCCGGGACGGCGTCCGTCATCGGCCCCGCCCCTGGTTCGCGCGCGCGTCCCGCTTCGCTCGCCAGAACCACAGCAGGCTGTGGACCCCGAAGAATCCGAAGCACCCCGGGATCAGCACCCAGTAGAAGCGGTTCGCCCACCAGAGCGCCGCGCTCCGCTGGTAGTCGCGCGGGTCCGGATGGGGGTCGTACTGCACGAAGCTCGCATTGGCGCCTTCGTGGCACGAGCCGCACGTCGCCTGCAGCTTCTGCGGCGACACCGTGGAGGCGGGGTCCGAGGCCGGCAGGATGTCGTGCGCGCCGTGGCAGTTGGCACACGCCGCCGCGCCGGCGGAGCCGAGCTGCGTCACCTTGCCGTGAAAGGTGCGCGTGAACGCTTCGGCGACCGACTGGTGGCACGCCCCGCACTCAGCGGTCGCGCCGAGCCGCGACGCGTCGGTGTCGGTGCGACGGATCGCGTGCGCCGTGTGGCAGTCGGAGCAGACCGGGGCGCGCGGGTCTGCCTGTTTGAGGGCGACGGCGTGCGCACTCATCTCGTAGCGCCGCCTGATCCCGTCATGGCAGACACCGCAGGTGACCGGCACCTGCGCGTGGGCGACGCGGCTCTTCGGGTCCGCCTTGCCGAGAATGTCGTGACGGCCGTGGCAGTCGGCGCAGGCCGGCGCGACGTTGAGACCGGATTGTTCACGCGCCCGGGCGTGAATGCTGTCGCGATACGTCGCCCCGATATCGCCGTGACAACTGGCGCAGTCGACCTTCTTCAGCGCCTCGGGGTGGGGAAATTCGGTCGTCGTCGCGAGATCCGCGTGGCAGTCCACACATGCCATCGGACCGTGCCTGGAGGCCGCGAACGCCGGCCCGTTCACCGCCACCGGCGTGCCGTTCGCGCGTTTGACCTCGGGATCGCCGTGGCAGACGAGGCAATCGTCATTGGCCGGCGGCTGGGGAGACGACTGCCCCGCGACGGCGAGCGGCGCCTCGCCAAGGAGCAAGCCGGCGGCAATCAGCAGGACGGAGAATAGTGTGCGCATGCCGCAGTTCGACCGGCCGAACGCTACGTCTTCTTCAACGTCACCAGATACGCGACGAGTGCATCCTCATCCGGTTTCGGGAGCTTGTACGACTTCATCAGGGGCTTGCGCGGCGCCTTCGTCTTCGCGGTCATGCCTGGCGCGTCGACAATCCACTCGCGCATCTCCTCGACCTTCAACTTGGAGGCGACGCCGTCGAGCGGTCCTTTCTTGTTGCCCTTGTCCGCGATCGAGTGGCACAAGGCGCACTTCTGATCGGCGTAGACCTTCTCGCCCTGTGCGATCTTCGCGTCCTGAGCCGCCGCCGTCGCGGCGATGCCGATGCACAACGTCAATGCGGTCATTACCCTGAACATGGCGCTTTCCTTGATGGCTCGTGGAAGCCGGTCCACGGCTGCGTGTCGTCTTCGCCGGTCACCGATCAATTCCGCCACCTACCAGAGCACCGTCAGGCGGGCCGTGACGGTGTTCGCGGTGTAGGGGCGGTAGAAATATCCGAGCATCATCAGCGTCGGCGTCGCGGTCGCGGGCTGGGCCAGGCTTTCGACCGGGCCGAGCGCGAAGTCGTCGACCTTGTACTTGTCGAACCAGTAGGCGAGCCCGACGGCGAGGCGACGGGTGATGAAGTAGAGGCCGTCGATGGTCCCGCGCTGCAGCTCGTTGACCACCGGCGAGAGCTGCACCGGCGTGGCGATGACCGTGTTGGCCGCCAGCCCGTAGGTATAGGTGGACTGCGCACGGCTGTAGTCGTAGGCGAACTTGATGTCGGTCTTCCGCAGCAGCTTGATCAGATCCATCGACACGTCGATCGTGCGGACCCGGTCCGCGCTGTCGTCGGTCCAGTCGCGGCGCGGGTCGTTGAACTGCTGCGTCGGATCGTTCAGGAACGCCTCCGTGTTGGCCGGCAGCGGGTTGGCCGTTCTCGAGGCCTGCAGGGCGGTGTACTTTTCGTAGCCGTAGCTCGCGCCAAGCGAGATGTTGTTGGATGGAACGTAGTCGAACCCGAGCGAGTAGACGTGGTTGTCGTTGTTGCGCAGCCCGAAGTAGGTATTGGGGTACTCCTGCGTGCCGATGCCCGCGGACACGTTGACCGAGAACGACGAGAGCGGCGTGATCTGCGCGATCGCGTTGAAGCGATTCTGGTTGCGGTCCGAGATGTCGTACTGGCGCAGCAACGGCTGCTCGCCGATCGCCAGCAGCTCCAGCCCGTTCACCGCCGACCCGACGCGCTTCGAATGCTCATAGACGCCGCGCACGGTCAGCCAGCTGAGACCGGTCAGATCCACCGACGCCCGCGCGATGTCCTCGGTCGTCTTCTCGACGATGCGGAGGGTCCGGTCGACGTCTTCACGGGTGTAGCCGGCGCGGAAGCCGACGTGCCTGACCGGCGTGAACGACGCGTCGGCGTCGAAGGTGTGGCGGGTGGAGCCGAATGGTTCGCTCTCCTTGTTGAGCGCCACGAGAGTCGTGTCGTAGTTGACGCTGTCATGGGTCTCGAACGGCACAGTGCGGTTGTCGAACTCGTACTGGCGGTAGCGGGCGCTGAACCAGAGCGTCGCCACCGGCCGCGAGGTGAACGCGTAGTTCATGGCGGTCACCCGCGCCGAGACGTCGGAGTCCGCCCGATCGAGCCCCGGCGAGACGAGCGCGCTGTTGATGGTGTACGGGAGCAGCGGGTTGTTGTTCGTCAGGCTGGAAACCGACAGGAACGCGGTGGCGTGGCTGCCGCCGGGCAGGTTCAGCCCGCCCGCCCCGCTGACCGTGTGCATCTCGGTGTCCGGCCACAGGGCCATCCGCCCCTGCGCCGGTCCGGCGGTCGGCGAATCCGCGACCCGGGACGGGTTGTCCCACGTCAGCGTCGTGACGGTGTTGCGGAAGAGCGAACCGTCGTAGCCGATGCGCGCAAAGCCCCGATCGTTGGCGTACTCGAGGTTGGTCCCGAACTCGGTCGTCCGATGATCCACGGGCACCGGCAGCTCGGTGGCGATGGCGTTGCTGATCCCGAAACTGCCGCCCCACGGATAGGCGCCGGTCTTCTGCGTGTTCCTGAACGTGAGGTTGACGTCGACATTGTTATTCGCACTGTAGGTCAGCGAGAAGTCCGCGACGTCGCGCCGCGTCCGGAGGTCGAAGACCGAGGCGCCGCCCAGCGCGCTGGCCAGGGTCAGCGTCCGGTTCTGGATGCCGGACTGGATGCTGTCGGCGAGCGTCAGCTGACCGGGTACCGATTGGTCGTAGAGCGTGCTCGTGGTCTGGCTGTAGAAGAGCGGGATCTGGTTCCACTCGAAGCTCGCCTTGACCTTGCCGTAGTTCATGTACGAGGCCGAGAAGCGCTGATCCCGGTAGCCGACGTTGTCCGCCTGCAGATTGTAGCGGTGGGTGTCGGTGTCCTTGAAGATGCGGAGATGGTCGATCGTCCCGCCGTCCCGGAGGTCCCGGTACCGCTGGTAACGGGCAGGGTCCGATCCGGAGCCGAAGGACGTGCCCCGGATCCCGAAGTCGATCTGGTTGACGAGCGGAATGTCCGGGATCGCCGCGGCCGCCGTTCTCGGCACGTCCCGCTGGGTCGCCGCGGCCTTACCGGCTTCTTCCTGGGCGTCCGCACCGGCGGCGATCAGCAGAACTCCGGCAACCACCATGATTCGTCTGATGCGCATCACATCCTCCCCGCCGGCTAACGAAGGAACATCCCGCCCGCGGGGTGGTTCGACCCGTGAATCTGCGAGTGGCAGTTGACGCAACTGCGCCCGACGGCCCGGTTGCTGGCGGCCGCGATCTGCGTGCCGTCGTAGATCGTCGCCGGATGCCGGCTGGAGACGTGGCAGCGCTGGCAGAGCATCGGCTCCTTGGCGATCAGCATGCGGTCGTTGTTCGACCCGTGCGGATCGTGACAGCTGGCGCAGTTCTCGCGCCCGGCGGCGTGATCGTGCAGGAACGGCCCCCGCTTCTCGGCGTGGCAGCTCGCGCACGTCTCGTTGAGCGTGTTCCCCACCTTGAGCATGCGGACGTTGGTCGAACCGTGCGGGGTGTGGCAGCTGGTGCAGTCCATCTTGCCTTCACGCACCGGCATGTGTCCGGACTTCTTGACCTTCATCGCCTCCTGCTTGTGGCAGGCCTGGCAGGTCTCGACCGCCATCACCGTCTTCAGCTGTCCCCGCTCCGATTTCGCGCTGTGGACGCTGTGGCAGGTCACGCACGCGACGTTGCGCGCATCGTGCATCCCGCCGTTCCATTGCGCATGCGAGCCCTTGCTGTGACACGTCAAGCAGGTCGAGTTGGCGTCCTTCGGCGACATCGCCGTGAACACCTTGATCTTGGTCTTGTCGCCGGTGTCGACATGCGCCTGGCCGGGCCCATGACAGCTCTCGCAGGCCTGGCCGGTCTTCGCGGCCGGCGTGCGCGCGTTCTGTGCCTTGCCGTGCAGCGTGCCGCGGAGGGTCTTGCCTTCCGATTCGTGACAGGCGATGCACGTATCGTCGCCCACGAACCCGCCAGCCTGCGCCGACGGTGAAGACGCAGCAGACCCCGCAGAGGCGCCCTGAGACACGGCGGACTGCGCCGGGGCCGGCCGGCCGGCGGCGGACACCACCACTGCCGTCACCCACGCCAGCGCGAACAAACCCAGAACAACGCGCAATCGCAACCGGTTACCGCCAAGGTTCATGGTTCGAAGCTCCGAGGGCTGAAGCACGGATTGGGCGCAACGCATGATCCCCGCACACGGGGTCTGCTCGACAGACACGTCTGTCGCGGGTCCGCCTGTCAGAGGTCGAAGCGCAGGTCTTCCTGCGTGCCCACCCCGTCCTCTGCCGAGACGCCACTATAGGCAAGTCGCTGTGTTCAAACTGTTCAAAATGGCACACCCACGCCGCCGGAGGTCCGGAGACGTTCCGGTCGTCCGGGACGCTCCCCCACATGCACGCGGCTCGGGCGAGCCCTCGTGGATGCCGGCCGACGAGATCGTGCATGGTCAGCACCATCCCCGCGACCGACAGGGGGCTGCGGGTCAGCCGAACGTCGGCCCCCATCCGCTATTTTTTCTTCATCGCCGACAGGTAGGCGACCAGCCCGTCGACGTCCTCTTTCGGCAGGGTGTAGACCTTCATCTCCGGCTTGCGGGCCGCCTTCGTCTTGGCGGTCATCCCTTTCGCGTCGGTGATCCAGGCGCGGATGTCGTCCGCCGTCAGCTTGCTGCCGACCTCGTCCAGCGGCCCCTTCGCGTTGCCTTTGCCGCCAACGGCATGGCACACCGCACACTTCTGCTCGGCGTAGACCTTCTCGCCAACGGCCTTTGCATCCTGCGCCAGGGCCGGCACCGCGAGACCAACCAACGCCATCACGTACCAGGCGACTCTCACCACGAACCCTCCTCAATGAGCGTGAATGATTCCGCAATCAGGCTCTTCGCGATGTACCAAATTGCACAGTCATCCGGTTTCACGGCGCCAATCGTCCGGCGACATCGGCGCGTGCGGCGATGAAGCGGCGGACGCCGGTGCGTCTCTTTCCGCCGGATATCCACCCCAACGGCAACGCCTATGCCCGAGCTGGCTTCAGGCGTTTGTCCGGGATTTCGGCGGCAGCCCTGGGTTGGCGGGCCGACGGGGTGGGAACTATTCCGCAGTGCTCTGCGAAAAAGCCCGCTCGCCGGACCGACGGCGAGGAACCATTTACTTCGTTTGGATCGATTCGATGAACGCGACAACGTTTTCGATCCGGATGCGGTTCAACCGATCCTGCGGATCCAGGGCCTGGAAGATCGGTCCCCACACCGGCATGTCGGCCAGCCCATGGGCGCTCGTGGGCTCGCGGTCCCCGGCGACGAATCCCTGGACGCGATCGGTCGGAAAGCGCCCGCCGCTGCGCTGTGCCAGGGTGGTGAGGTCAGGCGGCCGGCGATTCAGCGCCGCCGCCACCGGGCCGTCTCCCTTGCCGTCGCGGCCATGACAGCTCGCGCAGTAGAACCGAAAGAGATCGCCGCCAACGAGGGACGGGATCAAGAGGGGCGGTGGCGTCCGGCCCGTTTGCTGGCCGGCGAGGCCGACGCCGCCCGCCCCGATCAGGGTCAGCGCGAGCAGCCCACCGCAGAAGCCGCTCGCTGTTCGACGCATAGGACCTCCTTCAGGTCGTGCGTGGCCAGCCATCAGTGGCTCGCCCGTTCCTGGATCGACTCGAGATACCGGACCAGCGCGTCGATTCGGACCGCGATGCCGTCTTCGGGCAGGCCTTCGCGCCACTTGAACGCGTCGCCCCAGACCGGCATCTCCATCGTGCCGTGCGCCTTCACGGCCCGACCGTCGACGATGTTGTGAATCCGCGCGCCGTTGAAGACACCGCCGTTGCGTTTGGCGAACTGTGTCAGATCAGCGGGCCGTCGCCGCAACTCCTCGGCAGCCGGACCGTTGCCCCGGCCGCCGATTCCGTGACAACTGGCGCAGTAGGTCGCGAACAGCGCACGTCCGCTCTGCACGAGCGCCGCATCGGCCGTCTCCTGCGCCCGCATCGCCGTCGTCGTGAGCATGACTGCCACCGCCACCGCAAATATTTTCCACATCAGCTGCCTCCTGGACGTTCGACTCGGCCACCAGCTACTCAAGAGCCGTGCCGCCCCGACGGTCCGATTCCGGCCGCCCTGACGGTCGACTGCCGCAAGCCCCGTTCGCACTCGTCGGCTGCTGAGACGGCACGAACCGTGCGTTGGCCGAGATCATCAGAGGAGCAGGCATGGACACTTCCACCTCGTTTCTCGGCTTCCGACTCCCCCATCCTTTCATCGCCGGCGCGTCGCCGCTCGGCTTCGATCTCGACACGGTCAAGCGGCTCGAGGACGGAGGGTGCGCCGCGATCGTGATCCCGTCGCTGTTCGAGGAGCAGATTACCTTGACCGGCACGGGCCGCATCCGTCAGCGGGACCCGATGGACGCCGAATGGGCCGGCGCGCTGGCGCATTTTCCCCGCGCGGATGACTACTCGCTGACACCCGATGCATACGCCGAGCACATCACTCGCGTGAAGCGGAGTGTGGCCGTCCCAGTGATCGCGTCGCTCAACGGCACGTCCGGTGCGGCCTGGCTGACGTTCTCCCGCATCGTCGAACAAGCCGGCGCCGACGCGCTCGAGTTGAACCTCTATGAGGTCGTCACCGATCTGAGCGTCCCCGGCGCCGCCGTCGAGCATGAGCTGACGGCCACCGTCCGGGAGCTGAAGCGGCTGTTGGAAATTCCGCTCGCCGTGAAAGTTTCCCCATTCTTCTCGGCGTTCGGCTACGTCGCGCGGCAACTGGATGCGGCCGGCGCCGATGCGATCGTCCTGTTCAACCGCTTCTACCAGCCAGACATCGACATCCGAACCATGACACCCACGCCGCGTGTGACACTGTCGACCAGCGCCGATTTGCTGTTGCGCCTGCGGTGGCTGGCGATTCTTCGCGGGCGGGTCCGGCCGGCCCTGGCGGTGACGGGCGGCGTTGCCACTCCGGAGGACGGGATCAAGGCGCTGCTGGCGGGGGCCGACGCGGTACAGATGGTGTCGGCCATCCTGAAGCAGGGCCCTGGGCATTTCACGGTCATGCGCGAGGGTCTCGAACGGTGGATGGAGCAGCACTCGTTCACACGATTGACCGAGGCCCAGGGCCTCGCCAGTTTGAAAGAGACGGCCGACCCCGCCGCCTTCGAACGGGCGAACTACATTCGCACGCTGCACAGCTGGACAGCCTGATGGGTGCGAGCCGCACCGGCGATTTGGCCCCGCACGGCTACTGAAGGTCACGATTGCCATCGTCGATCGGAATCTGACCGTCCCGGCGGAAAGGCGGCCAAACGTCTCACGATTTTGCATGCTCTCGTTCGCCACACCGATCACCGGCGAGTCGCCACCACCCGCAGGGCTCGCCGAACGGCACCTCGGGGCGTGATAATGAGACCCATGGGCCGCCTAGACCGTGCTTTGCCAGCGACCGTCTCATGGACTCCACCCGTTCGACGCCTCTCGCTTTCAGCCGTGTTGGTGCCTCTGCTGATTTTGTCCGTCGTCAAGGTCAGCGGCGCGGACTCGCTGGCTGACGCGCAGGCGCTCTTCTACAACGGACAGTACGCGGCGGCCGCCGAGATGGCCCAGACCCTTTCTCCGGAGGAGGGGATGCTCGCGGTGCACGAACTGCGCACGTCGGCACTGCTGTTCCAGATTCGTCGCACGCTCGGTGAACCGCGTGACAAGGATAAGGCCTGGAAGGCGTGTCTTCCCTGTCCCGCGCTGATGACCGCATTCCTGCAGGAACTCAAGAAGGGACAGACAGCCGCGCGGGCCGTCCTCGCGGAGCGTCCGAAGGACACGACCGCGCTGTTCCTCCTCGGCAAGCTTGATCTCAACTACGTCTGGCTGATGCTGGGTACGCTCGGCCGGAAAACCGGGTGGACAGAGTACTGGGAAGCGCGACATTCGCTGGACGCCGTGCTGATCGAATCTCCCCAGCACCAGCGCGCGCGCGTCGCGCGCGCCTGGATCGATTACATCGTTGACACTCGGATGCCTTGGGGGATGGGATG
>JBDTRR010000004.1:0-178900 GCA_039931615.1 Acidobacteriota bacterium | reverse complement strand
AGAGCTCCGACTCGATCAGGTCCTGCGGCAGCGCCGCGCAGCTGACCTTGATGAAGGGCTTCTTGGCGCGCGGCGAGTTGTAGTGGATGGCGTGGGCAATCAGCTCCTTGCCGGTGCCGGACTCGCCCCGGAGCAGCACCGTAGTGTTGGTACGGGCGACCTGCGCCACCTGCTCGTAGACCTGGCGGATGGCGCCGCTGGTGCCGACCAGGTTCGAGAAGTCGTAGCGCTCCTTCAGCTCGAGGCGCAGCGTCGTGTTCTCGTCGACCAGCTTCTGGCGGTCGGCCTGGATCAGCCGGTGGACCCGGACCGCCTGCGCGATCATCGAGCCGACGACGCCGAGAAACTTCACCGTCCGGTGGTAGTCCCGGTTCGGCTTGAAGATCAGATCGATGCCGACCGCGCCGACGGTCTTGCCTTCGAGGGTGACCGGCGCGGAAATGTAGCTCAGCTCCTGCTTGGCGAGCTCGGGCCGCTCGGCGGCCCGGCTCAGGAACTTCGGCTCGCGGCTGACGCGCGGCACGACAATCGGCTTGCCGGTGGCGACGACCTGGCCGGTGATGCCCTCGCCGACGGCGTAGCGCACCTGCCTGCCGCGCGGGATGGCACCGGCCGAAGCGTGGAGCTCGACGTCGCCAGACTGCTCGTTCAGCAGCACCACCGTGCTGCGCACGGCGCCATGATGGCGCCCCAGGATCTCGAGCACCCGCTGCAGGCCCGCTTCGAGATCGAGAGTGGCCGACAGGGCCTGGCTGGCTTCGAGCAGCGTCGACAGCTTCCTGACTTCACTGGCGTGCTCCTCGGCCGGCTCCATCCAGTTCGCGACTGTGCTTGGCGACATAAGGGTCCCAGAGATCTGATTATCCGACATGCTCGCCTGACAGTAGGTAGAGAGGATGAAAGAACGTTGTTCGGCCTCCATAGCAAGAGCAGGACCATCGGGGCAGAGGTAAAATGCCGCGAGATTCGCGTCGCGGCGCCGTCACGCCGAACGAGATACTACAATTCTGTCGACATATATGGCCGTTATTACAATCAGCGCAGGTGCGTCGGGGCCAGCGCGGCCGCCTCGCCAACCGGCGCCGCCATCGCCGGCTCGCGCATTTCGCGAGACACCAGGCGGCCGATGCGCACGGCGCGCTCGGTCTCGAACATCTGGTTGCCCGACTTCCAGGCGCCCTGGCGGCGCCGCTCGAGGTCGGGCAGGTTGACGCCCTCGATCTGCTCGATCAGGTGCTCGAACTCGTGGGCGAGCCATTCCGCCGGATCGCCGTAGGGGGCAAGGTCGATCGCCGCGACGATGCGGCCGGACGGCTGACGGCAGATCCTGGTGACGGCGCGGTAGGTGCGGCCGGTCATCGCCAGGTTGATCTTGACGCGGACATCGAGCTGCGGCGATTCGCCAAGGCGGCGGCACTGCGATCGGAACGTCGCCGACTTCAGCAGCATCGCGTGCAGGCGCGGCCGGAGGTCCTCCGCGACCCGGATGCTGTCGGGCAGACGCGGGCCGCGCTCGGACGGCGCCGCGGCGTCGGCCGTCGGGCACTGGCGGGATCCCGATCCGGCCGCCGGGTCCGCCGCCGGCGCGGGCGCGGGCGACTGCGCCGCGGCGGACGCCGCACCGAGCGTGAGCAACACAATCGTCGCCACGACGCGGCGCGCGCCGGTCATCACCACGGGAAACTGCTTCATCCACCGGCGCTTGAGCAAGAACGGGACCGGTGGGAACAGAGCCGGCGCGCGCAGTGCGGCGCGGCGGACGGCGGCGCGGTGATTCTGGCGCGAATCAGCGGCGAACCGGATCGATCGTGAGGTGCGACGGACCGATCGCTCGCGTCAGTCGGTGGCATCCGCCGGCGCCGCCGGCGCGCCGCGAGACGACACGAACGTCGATGATGGGTCACGCGTTTGTCGGCCTGGCGCGACGGTTGAGCCGGCTGGCGCCGGGAAACCGGGCGAAGTATGCTTGGAGACCATAGCGACATTCCTGTCGCTATCTAGTAACCTATCAACAATTATGTTGACCGATGACGGCTGGCGCACACCTCGGCTGCTCGATTGCTGGGAAAAACGAGCGTCCGCCAGCTCGTCCTTGGCGTCGTTCTTGCTGTCTCCGGCGTGCGCGCCGGCGGCGCGGCAGCGATTTCCCGAGGGCTCCTCCCGCCCGTGAAGAAACGTTGTCGCCCGCGCGCGTGTCACGTACGATCATGCCACCAGGCCGGCTCGAGGCGTCGCACCATCAGGGGAACATGGAGCCATCCAAAGTGACGGCGGCCGGCTTGCTCGGCAGCTACGACCCCGGAATCTTCTACGACGAGATGTTCACCAGCGGCGGCGAACCGCGGCCGCACTGCGTGCCGTTCTTCGACGAACTGGCGCAGATGGGGACGCCGCAGTTCGAAGAGTGCCGCCGCCTGGCCGATCTGGCGTTCCTGCTCCAGGGCATCACCTTCACCGTCTACAACGACGGCCTCGGCACCGAGCGGCTGTTCCCGTTCGACCTGGTGCCACGCATCGTGCCGAGAGCGGATTGGGATCGGATCGAGCGCGGGCTGTCCCAGCGGGTGATCGCGCTCAACCTGTTCCTCCAGGATATCTACGGGCCGCAGCGGATCCTCAAGGATCGCGTCGTGCCGCGCTCGCTGGTGCTGTCGTGCCGCCACTTCCGGCGCGAGATGATCGGCGTCAACGTGCCCCGCGGCATCTACACCCACATCGCCGGCATCGACCTGGTCCGCGATTCGTCGACCAGCGAGTTCCTGGTGCTCGAAGACAATGTCCGCACGCCGAGCGGCGTCTCCTACGTGCTCGAGAACCGCCTGGTGATGACCCGGATGTTTCCGCGGGCGTTCCTGCGGCAGGAGGTGCTGCCGGTGCACCACTATCCGGCCGAGCTGTTCCAGATCCTGCGGGCGATCTCGCCGCGCTCCGGCGATCCGGTCGTGGTGACGCTGACCCCGGGGGCGCACAACAGCGCCTATTTCGAGCACAGCTTCCTGGCCCAGCAGATGGGCATCGAGCTGGTCGAGAGCCGCGACCTGATCGTCGACGCCGACGTCGTCTACATGAAGACGATTCGCGGCCTGACCCGGGTCGACGTGATCTACCGCCGCGTCGACGACGAGTTCCTCGATCCGATCGCGTTCCGGCCCGACTCGCTGCTTGGCGTACCCGGCCTGATGTCGGCCTACCGCGCCGGCAACGTCGCCCTGGCCAATGCGATCGGCAACGGCATCGCCGACGACAAGGCGATCTACGCCTACGTGCCCGAGATCATCAAGTACTACCTCGGCGAAGAGCAGGTCCTGCGCAACGTCGACACCTACCTGTGCTCCCGGCCGGCCGACCTGTCCTACGTGTCGGATCATCTCGACCAGCTGGTGGTCAAGGCGGTCGGCGAGTCGGGCGGTTACGGCATGCTGATGGGCCCGTGGGCCAGCAAGAGCGCGATCGACGAATTCCGCGTCCGCGTCCGCGCCGATCCCCGCAACTACATCGCGCAGCCGGTGATCCCGCTGTCGCGGGTGCCGTCCTACGACCCGGCCACCGGCCGGATCGAGGGACGGCACGTCGATCTGCGTCCCTACTGCCTCTACGACGGCGACAAGGTGATCATCGTGCCGGGCGGGCTGACCCGGGTCGCACTCAAGGCCGATTCGATGGTGGTGAACTCGTCGCAGGGCGGCGGCAGCAAGGACACCTGGGTATTGCGGGGTGACACATGATGCTGTCGCGGATCGCCGAATCGCTGTTCTGGATGGGGCGCTACATGGAGCGGGCGGAAGAAACCGCCCGGCTGCTCGACGTCCACTTCCACACGCTGCTCGAACAGTCGCAGCAGACCTACCTGCTGCGCTGGGATTCGATCATCCGGATGAGCGGTGAGCACGAGCGGTTTTTCGAACTCTACGGCGACGCCACGCCGCAGACGGTATTCGAGTTCCTCGGCTTCCGCGAAGACAACCCCAATTCGGTCGTCGGCTGCATCGCCCGGGTCCGGGAAAACGCCCGGACCATCCGCGACCGCATCTCGCGCGAGCTCTGGGAGGACGTCAACAGCTTCTATCACCGCATCCGGGGCTTCCGCGCCGGATCCGAGCTGCTGGCCGGCCCGCATCGCTTCTGCAACGAAGTCAAGTTCTCCAGCCATCAGTTCCGCGGCGTCGCCGACGACACCTTGACTCACGACGAAGGCTGGCAGTTCCTGCGCGCCGGCCGGGCGCTCGAACGGGCGGAGAAGACCGCCCGGATCGTCGACGTCGAATATCACACGCTGCTCGAAGGGCGGACCGAGCACCAGCCGGATCACCACCAGTGGATGGCGGTGCTCAAGTCGGTGGCGGCCTACGAGATGTACCGGCGCGAGTTTCATTCCAGCATCGAGCCGCGCCGGGTCGCCCAGCTGCTGATCCTGCATCCCAGCCTGCCACGATCGATCCGCTTCAATATCGCCGAGCTGCAGGCATCGCTCCAGGCGATCAGCCTGGCCGCGCCCGGCACCTACGCCAACGAGGCGGAGCGGCTGACCGGCAAGCTGCACGAGACGCTGCGCTACGACCGCGTCGAGGACATCTTCGATCGCGGCCTGCACGACTTCCTGCGCGACGTGCAGCGGACCTGCCGCCACATCGGCGATCAGATCGCGCGCAAGTATTTCTACTACGCCGCGGCGTGACCCGCACCGCACCCAGGCCCACACCGCCATGAACCGATACCGTTTGGCCCACGTCACCGCGTTCAACTACGACGGCATCGTCTCCGACAGCTACAACGTCGTGCGGCTGCGGCCGCGAGACGACCAGTGGCAGACCTGCCTGTCGTTCAAGCTGCACACCACGCCGGAGTCACGGGCGTCCGCCTACCTGGACAACTGGGGCAACTGGATCCACAGCTTCAACGTGCTCGGCGAGCACAAGTCGCTGCGCATCGAGACGCAGTCGGTCGTCCACGTCGAAGCGCCGCCGTGCCTGCCGGAAGGGGGCATCCGTCTCGACGAAATCGACGCCATGCGCGACGAGCTGGAAGACGAGTTCGATCTGCTGGCGCCGACCGGCTACGTGCCGCATCCGCCGGCACTGCAGGATCTGATTCAACGGGCCGAGCGCGCCAGTTCGGGCACCCTGTCGGGTTTCGCCCTGGCCACCACCGCCCTCATCCATCAGCGGTTCCGCTACGAAAAAGGCGCCACCCACGTCCAGTCGACCGTCCTCGACGCGCTTGGCAGCGGCGCCGGGGTCTGCCAGGATTTCGCCCACATCATGCTGGCGATGGTGCGGATGCGGGGCATCCCCGGCCGATACGTGTCGGGCTACCTCGTGCCGCAGAGTGCGACCGGCGGCGAAGCCAGCGCCGAAGACGTCATCGGCGGGCAGGCGTCGCACGCGTGGATGGAAATGCTGATGCCCGGCGTCGGCTGGGTCGGCCTCGATCCGACGATGGGGCAGCCGGTCGGGCCGCGGCACATCCGGGTGGCGCACGGCCGCGACTACGGCGACGCCGCGCCGGTCCGGGGCGTGTACAAGGGCCATGCCGGCCAGCAACTGTTCGTCGATGTCGGCGTCCGCCCGGCCCTCGACGACGATGGCCACGAACGCCTGGAGGAGACCGCCGCCGCGCCGAACGAGCCGGCCCTGATCGAGGCGGCCCCGGAACAGCAGCAGCAGCAGCAGCAACAACAGTAGTTGTAAGGACGACCTTCCCTGTCGAGGGCGGGCGTCCTTCCCGTCGCTCGCCGCCGCGCCCGCACGTATAATCGACGGCCGTGATGGACGATCCCCCCTGGTCCGTGGTCCGGCATTCTCGATGACAGCATCGCCGTCGAGTGAGCCGGCGCCGTGGCTGCGGCCGGCGCGCCTGCGGCTGCTCGAGACCCTGGCCTCGACGGTGCCGGCGGCGGTCTTTCTCGCCGTCTACCTGCCGCTGGCGGGCCACGGCTTCCTGTCCGACGATTTCCGCTGGGTGCTGAACAGCCGGATCGCGAGTCCTGCCGACGTGGTCGGACTCTTCCGCATCACCGACGGCTTCTATCGACCGGTGGTTTCGTTGACGTTCGGTCTCGACCGGCTGGCCTTCGGCATCAACCCGCGCCCGTATGGCTGGACCAATGTCGCATTGGTGTTGATCGGCGCGCTGCTGATCCGCAAACTGGCGACGACGCTGGGACTGACCCGGGGGGCGGCGATCCTTGCCGCCTCGCTCTGGTTCCTGAACTTCCACGGCATCAATCAATCGATTCTGTGGATCAGCGGCCGGACTTCCCTGATCGTGGCCGGCGCCGGCACGGCCTGCGCGATTTTCATCGTGCAGCGCCGGCTGCTGTGGGCGCTGGTGTGCCTGACGCTGGCCTGTTTCGCCAAGGAAGAGGCGGTCACGCTGCCGTTCGTGCTGACTGTCTGGCTCTATATTCTCGGTCGGGACGGGATTCTCGGTCGGGACGGGACCGATTCCCGGGTGCGATCGATCGCGGCGTGGCTGCTCGGTTCGGCCGTGGTCCTGGCGTTCTATCTGGCGCTGCGGTCGCAGACCGGCGCGATGACCCCGGCGACCGCACCCGGCTACTATCAGTTCACGTTCGAGCCGGCGGTGGTGTGGCGCAATCTGCTCGAGTACGCCGATCGCGCGGCCACCACGTCGGCGATCGCCGTGCTGCTCGGTCTGCTTCTGCTGTGGCCGAAGGGCTTCCGGCTGGAGGCCGCGGAGCGGCGGCTGATCCTGTGCGCCGGCGTCTGGCTGGCCGGCGCGTACTCCCTGACGGTCTGGCTGCCGGTGCGCTCGAGCCTGTATGCCATCGTGCCGTCGATTGGCGCCTGCCTCGCGGCCGCCGTCCTGCTGAGTGCGGCGTGGCGGGCCGCCGACCTGCCGCACCGGGGCCGGGCGCTGTGCGCCGCGATTCTCCTGCCGCTATGCTTGATGCCGGCCTACCTGGCACGGACCGCGTCGGTGCCGCTGGCCGAGTTCTCGACCCGGGTGCTTCGCGACCTCCGCGACGGAACGCGTGACCTCCCCGACCAGGCCGTGATCGTGGTCAGCGACGACCGGCGCACCAGGATCAGTGTGGCCGCGGCGTTCGGGACGCTGCTGGGCGACGCCGTGCTGCTCACCACCGGCCGGCGGCTGAACGTCTGGATCGAACCGCCGCCGCCTGACCTGGCCGGCGTCACGCCGCCGTGCGAGTCGTGTGTCGCCCGGCGGTTCCGGGTGGTGGATGGACGGCTGATACCGTGAGGAGGATGCGGTGAACCCATGGCAGCGCTGATTGAAGCGATCGACATCAAGCGCAAGATGTTCTTCGAGTACGAGCACGCACCCTATCACTGCCTCGACGTCGAGGTGTCGAGGCCGACGGCGCGCGGCGGCCAGACGCTGGTGCGGATCAAGATGCGCAACCTGATCACGCGCGCCGTGTTCGATCGCACCTTCAAGGCCGGCGACAAGTTCCCCGAACCGGATCTCGTCCAGGTCACCGCGTCCTACCAGTACGCCGACAGCCAGGGGTACCATTTCATGGATCAGGACACCTACGAGACGCTGACCCTGGGATCCGACCTGGTCGGCGACGATCGGCTGCTGCTGGTCGACAACCTGATGATCCAGATCCACAAGTACAACGGCAACCCGATCGGCCTGCAGTTTCCGCCGCACGTCGAATTGGCCGTGACCTACACCGAGCCGACGACCCGGGGCGACACCGCCAGCGGCAGCGTGACAAAGGCGGCGACACTGGAGACCGGCATGGAGATCCGCGTCCCGCTGTTCATCAAGGAGGGGGAACGGGTCAAGGTGCACACGGAAACG
This sequence comes from Acidobacteriota bacterium, assembly GCA_039931615.1. Lineage (GTDB taxonomy): Bacteria > Acidobacteriota > Vicinamibacteria > Vicinamibacterales > CAVVIG01 > JAHFUI01. The sequence continues at coordinate 171,106 of JBDTRR010000004.1, read as the reverse complement.
CGCGAGTTTGCCGGGCGGGCGTAGCGCGAAATCGTACTTTTCTCTTGTACGTGGCGTCCGGCTTCAGCCGGACTGTGGAAGGTCCGCCTGAAGGCGGACCCCACGTACCAATGGAAAGCCGCGGGTCAGGTTCAGCGTCCCACGCCCGCCGCCGCCGCCTTGTCGCGAGCGCGGCCGGCGCTGAGCTCGTTCGGCACGGCGTAATTCCCTTCCTGACACGAGTATTCGTACATCTGATAGTTCGAGTCGCGGGTCAGCGGGATGGCCACCTTCCACGGCCGCGTATACACCTTCGGATCGTCGATGGTGACCTCGTAATTGATCGTGTTCGGATCGGCCGGAGTGAAGCGCTCGACCACGTGCAGGGCGTCGCTGTGCGGGATGCCCCGGATCCGTCCGGTCGCGGCGCTGGTCGCAATCGAGCCGCGGTCGTGGAAGTTGGTGGTGTCGACGACCAGGGTATTGCCTTCCCAATGGCCGCGCGGATCGCCATTCCACTGGCGAATGTGCGGCGAGACGTGTGGACGCCCGTCGATCGGGATGATCCGGGTCTCGTGGATCATCTCGTAGCGAATCACCACATACCCGGGGATCTGCAGGAACTGGTATCCGTTGTTGTAGCCGGCCGGGAACATCCCGCCCGGCACGCCGCGCGTGATGCACCGCACCCACGGCGTCTCGTGCACCCACGAATCGCCGAGACGCTCGAGGTCGTAATCCCGCCTCGCCTCCGCCCACGGCATGACCGGGACCTTCCCATCCGGCGGGTCGACGACCATCGACACGCGCCGTTCCGGCATCGGGCTGTCGTGATCCGCCCAGTTGGCCGCCGGGCCGACGCCCGCCGGGGCGGCAGGCGCCTGCGGCGCACCCGGCGCTTCGAACGGCGTGCTGTCGAAGTTCACCCACATGCCCTGAAGATCGGGCTGGCCGTCCGCCGTCTTCGGCGGCGTCCACCCGTTCCTGGCATTGACCGGGGTGGGGACTTTCCCCGCGGCTGGGGTCGAGGGCGATCGAGGCGCCTGTGCGTGCAAGGCTGCCGTCACAGCCAGCGTCGCGACGACGACGAGTGCGTAAGTCTTCATGGGAGCCTCCGGCTGTCTCGCGGTCCCTGACAGATGCAGTGTAGGGCAGTTTACTCCGCTCCAGCCATGCCCGCGCTGGCGACGACTGCAGGCCGGTGTGAAGCGTTCGTGCCAGCCTGTGCCAGAATGACCGTCTGATATGAGCACACTGAACATCAAGGTCATCGTCGGCAGCACCCGCGCCAACCGGTTCAGCGACAAGCCGGCCCAATGGATTTTCGACGCCGCCAGCAAGCGGCCCGACCTCGACGTCGAGCTGCTCGACCTGCGCGATTATCCGCTGCCGTTTTTCGAGGAGGCGATGCCGCCGGGAATGGCAAAGGATGGCTATACCAACCCGGCGGTCGTGAAATGGCGCGACAAGATCCGGGAGGGCGACGGCTTCATCATCTGCACACCGGAATACAACCACGGCTACCCGGCGGTGCTGAAAAACGCGCTCGACTACGTCTACTTCGCCTGGAGCCGCAAGGCGGTCGCGTTCGTCAGCTGGGGCGGCGCGGGCGGCGTGCGGAGCGTCGAACAGCTCCGGGCCATCACGGCCGAGCTCGACATGGCGCCGTCGCGCTTCGCCGTGCACATCCCGGACCCCTGGTTCATCAAGGACGCCAGCGAGATCGACACCGAGGCGAACCAGCAGAGCGCCAGGGCGCTGCTCGACAACCTCACCTGGTGGGCAGGAGCGCTGAAAACCGCCCGCGGGTAGCGTCGGCTTCACCTGCGTGGAGTCGCCGCCTCCTCGTACGTGGGATCCGGCTTCAGCCGGATTGCTCCGTAGTCCGACTGAAGTCGGACACTACGTACGGAGATGCGCGGCCAGGGCGCTGAAGGCGTCGAGCATCTGCGCGTACGTGAAATTGGCGTTTCGCCCGCTCGGATTGGGCAGGACGAAAACGCGCGCCCCTTCGAACGTGTCGGGCTGGAGGCCAACGGTCAACGGCGCGGCGCCTCGCCCGGTCCGATTCACGGCGCGGAACACGGTGACGCCGACGAACGCGACGACCTCCGGCTGCCAGCGGCGGACCTTCCGGCGCAGCGTCCGCGCGCCGGCGACGAACTCGTCCGGCCGCAGCGTGTCGATGCCGGGCGTCGCCCGGGCGACCAGGTTGGTGATCCCGAAGCCCCACTCCGGCAGCCGATCATCGTCCTCGGCCCGGATCAACTCCGGCACCAGCCGCGATTCGTGCAGCAGCTTCCAGAACCGGTTGGAGTATCCGGCGAAGTGATGACCAGTCTCCGCCGAGCGCATGCCGGGATTGATGCCAACGAGCAGCACGCGCATCGGCAGGCGGACTCGATCTCGGAGCAATTTACAATTCACGATTTACAATTCACAAGGAGAATAAAACACGTCCCTTTCTTCTTGTAAATTGTGAATTGTGAATTGTGAATTGTCATGAATTGGCTGTTCAAGGAAGAACCGACGCACTACGGCTTCGACGCGCTGGTGGCCGACCGGAAGACCACGTGGAGCGGGGTGAAGAATGCGCTGGCGCAAAAGCACCTCCGCGCGGTCAGGAAGGGCGACCGGATCTTCTACTATCACACCGGTGATGAAAAGGCGGTGATCGGCATCGCGAAGGCTCTTGGCGACGCCTATCCCGACCCGGAGGTCGAGACCGGAAAGCAGGCGGTCGTCGATGTCGCGCCGGTGTCGAAACTGGCGCGCCCGGTGACGCTGGCCGAGATCAAGGCCGAGCCGGCGTTCAAGGACTTTCCGCTGGTCCGGATATCCCGGCTGTCGGTGATGCCGGTCACCGACGCGGAATGGAACCGGATCGTCGCGATGTCAGATCGACGATCGAAAACTGCCGATTGATCGGCGTTCAATCGGCAGTCAGCGGGGGATCGGCCGTCAGCGGCGACCGACCGTCGCGCCATCGTCACGCGGCGGTCCGGCGTGTCGTCGTGGAATCCGGCCGCCTCACTTGGCCTGGCGAAACCCGGCCGGAATGGCGACGTCGGCAGCGGATACCGCGCTGGTGACCTTCAGCACCTCGTTGGTCATGGTCAGGAAGGTGGAACGCTGTTTGTCTTCGTTGGCGTTGGCGTTGGTGTCGCTCTTCTTCTGCATCGCCTTCTTCGTCAGCCCGCCGATCAGACCGCCCAGCCCGGCGGCCGGCGACGGCTTGTCCTCCTTGCGCGTGGAATCCTGCGCCGCGTCGTCGGCCGATCGCACCGCGTCGAGGGTGACGATCGAGGAGATCGTCGTGCCGTCCATCTTGACCTTCTCGGTGTTCATCCTGGCGATCGCCTCCGTCATCATCGGGTAGAGCGCCACTGCCGCCGCCATGTCCTGGGGCGAGGCGCCGGCGATCATCGGCCCGGCGAACTGGCGGGCGTAGCGCTGATAGAACTCGGCGACCTCGTTCATGCCGGCCACCTTCGGCGCCATCCACATGTCGCTCGTCAGCACCAGCCCGCCCGCCTGCTCGAGCGTCTTGCCCTTTTCGCGCAGGGTGATGGTCATGACGATTTCGCGCGTGTCGAAGCCATTGATGGTCTTCTTCTGCCCGGTCTCCTTGAGCTGGAAGTCGACCTCGACCTCCTTCTGGTTCGGATCGCGCTTGACCGGCTCGGCCGGTTTCGTCGATTTCTCGGCGCGGGCGCTCTCCTCCTGCGCTTTGCGGCGCGCCTCTTCCAGCGCCCGGCGCATCTCGGCGAACGTGGCGACCTTGTAGGTCTTGTCCTTCATGTCGAGCTCGTAGATCTTCTCTTCCGCCAGGTCGATGATCTGACCGGTGTTGCCGTGCACCGTGGCGAGGCGGTCGCCCTTGAGTGCAGTCGATGAGGCGACGCCCTCGCGGGCCGCCTTGCCGCCGAAGATGTTGACCACCCGGCCGATCATGCCGGCGAACTCGACCCGGCTTTTTTCATCCGAGCGCACGTCGGCGTGGATCGAAAGGGTGCAGACGCCGACCAGCGCGAGCGCGAGCACGAGGGCAGTCTGTCTCTGAGTCATCTGTTCTCCCTGGGTTGAGCAGCCCGTGGTTTGTTAGCGGCCTTCGATCTTACCCGCGCCAGCAGCACTGTGCCGACGATCACCGCCGGCCCCCACCAGTAGGCCAGCTGCGCCAATCCGATCCGTTCGAAGAGGAATCCCCCGGCGGCCGGGCCGGCCAGCAGGCCGACACCCCATGCCACATTATACAAACCGTAGGCGACGCCGAATGAACCGAGACCGGCGTCCGAGATCGCCTCGGCCATGTAGGCCAGCGACGGCGCGATCACCAGCGCCAGGGCCGCGACCTGGACCAGGAAGATCGGGATCGCCGACGCGAAGCTGACGACCCCGCCGAGGGCGGGGATGACGCAGCCGGCGACGACGAGCCCGATCAGCGTCAGCCGGCGCGGACCCCACCGATCCGCGAGCCGCCCGTACAACGGGTGCAGGACGGCCGAGGCGATCCCCGCGATCCCGAACACCAGGCCGATCCGTCCGGGGTTGATGCCGATCAGCTGCAGGTGCAGCGCCAGCACCGGCTCGATCATCGACATCGTGGTGGCGGCCAGCACCACCGCGGCCGCGCAGGCACCCACCGCCGGCACGCGCAGGACCGACAGGATCGGGACCGGCTGACGATCAGTCTGCGGCGGCGGCACGGTCAGCCAGATCACCGCGATGGCGCCGGCCGCGGCCATCGCGGCGACGGCGAGAAACGGCAGGCGAAGACCGCCGAGCTCGTACATCCAGCCGCCGAGGGCCGGTCCGATGACGAACGCCGAGCCCGCGCCCGACATCACGATGCCGCTGGCGCGGCCGCGCTCGGCCGGCGGGTAGATGTCGGCCACCAGCGCCAGACCGACGACCCAGGTCACCGCATCGGCAGCACCCTGCGCCAGCCGCGCCACGAACAGCGACGGCAGGCCGTCGGCGAACGCCAGCATCACCGACGCGATCGCCAGGCCGACGAAACCGGCGGCCAGCGGCCCTTTGCGTCCGACCCGGTCGGACACCACGCCCATCGGAATGGCGGTGAGCAGCGCCGTCACGCCAAACGACGCGAACAGCAATCCGACCGTCGTCGGCGAGGCGCCCAGCCGGCGGGTGAGATCGGGCAGCACCGGCACGGCGATCGAATAGGCCACGATGTCGGTGAAAGTGGCGAAGGTGACGAGCGCGAGCGCGAAGCGGCCGGCCTGGCGGGAATCCATGTCGCCGCCCCTCACCGGTGACCGGACAGACGCAGACCGCCGCCGCTGTCGGCGCAGCGCCGCGGCGCGCCAGCGACGCTCCGCCGCGCTCGTGGCAGCGTGGTCTTGCCCCGCCTCCGGCGGGGCGAGACGTCTAGCAACGTTTGAGCAGCAGGCACGCCAGCGGCGGGACCATCAGGGTGAGCGACTGATCGAAGCCGTGCGCCACAATCGGCTCGCTCTCGACGAAGCCGAGGTTGCCGACGTTGCTGCCGCCGTAGAGGGCGCTGTCGCTGTTGAGCAGTTCGGCGTAGGCGCCGGCCGCCGGCACGCCGATCCGATAGCCGGCGCGCACCACCGGCGTGAAGTTGAAGACCATCACCACGAAATCGTCCGGGTTGCGCGCGTAGCGGACGATCGAGACGACGCTGTTCTCGTTGTCGTGGCAGTCGATCCAGCGGAAGCCGTCCGGCTGGAAATCGCGCTGATGGAGCGCCGGTTCGGCATGATAGCGCCAGTTGAGATCCTGGACGAAGCGGCGCAGCGCGGCGTGCATCGGATCGTCGAGCAGGTGCCAGTCGAGGCTGAGGTCGTGGTTCCACTCGCGCCACTGGCCGAATTCCGCGCCCATGAACAGCAGTTTCTTGCCGGGATGGCCGTACATGTAGCCGTAGAACGTCCGCAGGTTCGCGTACTTCTGCCACAGGTCGCCCGGCATCTTGTCGAGCAGCGAGCCCTTGCCGTGGACGATCTCGTCGTGCGAGAACGGCAGGATGAAGTTCTCGGTGTGCATGTAGAGCGACGAGAACGTCACCAGGTTGTGCTCCCAGCGGCGATGGATTGGATCCTTGCTGGCGTAGTCGAGGATGTCGTGCATCCAGCCCATGTTCCACTTGTAGGTGAAGCCGAGACCGCCGACGTGCACCGGCCGGGTGACGCCCGGCCACGCCGTCGATTCCTCCGCCGCCGTCAGCGTGCCGGCGAACTGACTGTGGGTGAGCCGGTTCAACTCCTGCAGGAAGCTGATCGCCTCGAGATTCTCGCGGCCGCCGAACTGGTTGGGAATCCACTCGCCGGCATGGCGGGAGTAGTCCAGATAGAGCATCGAGGCGACCGCGTCGACGCGCAACCCGTCGATGTGATACTGCTCGAGCCAGAACAGCGCGTTGGAGATCAGGAAATTGCTGACCTCGTGCCGCCCGTAGTTGAAGATCAGCGTGCCCCAGTCGCGATGCTCGCCCTGCCGCGGATCGGCGTGCTCGTAGAGCGCCGTGCCGTCGAAACGCGCCAGTCCGTGCTCGTCCTTCGGAAAATGCCCGGGTACCCAGTCGAGGATGACGCCGAGGCCGGCGGCGTGGCAGGCATCGACGAACAGCTTGAAGTCCTCGGGCGGACCGAACCGGCTGGTCGGGGCGAAGAATCCCAGCACCTGGTAGCCCCAGGAGCCGGAGAACGGATGCTCCATCACCGGCAACAGCTCGATGTGGGAAAATCCCATCTCCTTGACGTAGGGGACCAGCCGCCGCGCCAGCTCGCGATAGGTCAGGAAACGGTTGCCCTCTTCCGGCACGCGCGCCCACGATCCGAGGTGCACCTCGTAGATCGTCATCGCCTGGTCGAGCCAGGCGCCGTGGCCCTGCCGCGCCGCCATCCACTCGTCGTCGCCCCAGGTGTAGTCCGCGGTGTCGTGCACGAGTGCGGCCGTATGCGGCGACGCCTCGAACGCGAAGCCATAGGGATCGCTCTTCTTGTGGAGGTCGCCGGCGGCGGTGCGGATCTCGAACTTATAGGCCTCGCCGTCCCGCAGGTCGGGGATGAAGATCTCCCAGACACCACTTGGCGTCAGCAGACGCATCCCATGGACGCGGCCGTCCCAGCCGTTGAAGTCGCCGATGACGCTGACGCGATCGGCATTGGGCGCCCAGACGGCGAAATGGATGCCGATCGTCGTGCCGACCGCGATCCGGTGCGCGCCGAGCTTGTCGAAGGCGCGGTAGTGGGTCCCTTCACCGAACAGGTGCAGATCGAAGTCGGTCAGGACGCGGCCATAGCGATACGGATCGTCGAATTCCAGGACGTGGTCGCCGGGATGCTCGACGCGCAGCCGGTAGTGCGAGACGTCGGCCGGGACGACCGTCTCGTAGACGCCGGCCGGACTCCGCTGGTCCATCGCCCGCAGCTTGCCGTCGGGCAGCCGCACGTCCATCGACAGGGCTGCCGGCTGGAAGGCACGGATGATGATCCCACCTCCCGGCTCGGGGTGGGGGCCGAGCACGGCGAACGGATCGCGGTTCCGGCCCTTCGCCAGCGCGGCGAGGGCGTCGTCGGTGGTCGTCACTGGAATGGCTGCCATGTTGTCGTGCTGATCTTATCGGCTTCTATACTACAAACGCCGCACCTGGTGCAGCGAACGATAAATCGGAGTCTGCCGTCATGAAGCCCATCACCCGCCGCCTCTTCATTCAATCCGTCCCCGCGCTGGCGGCGTTACCGGCCCGCGCGAACGCCGCGCCAACCGCCCCTGACCCGGCCTCGCCGGTGACCGGCGTCCAGCCCTCCCAGGCGGCTAACGCGGGGGGGGCAGCGGTCACCAGGGAGGCGTTGAAACGGGCGGAACAGCTGGCCGGCCTGCAGTTCACCGACGACGAGGAGGACCTGGCGCTGCCGGGAGTGATCCGCAACCTCGACAGCTACCGGAAGCTGCGGGACCTCGAGATTCCGCTCGATACCGAGCCGGCCATCGCGTTCCGGCCCTATCTTCCCGGAAAACGGCCGCGCCGCGCCACCACCCGCAAAGTCAGGCTGACGGTGAGCCGCCGGACCACCGTTCGCGTCACCTCGCGCCTCGACGATCTCGCATTCGAGCCGGTCACCGTGCTGTCGTCGCTGATCGAGCGGCGCCGGGTGACGTCGACCGATCTCACCAGGATGTATCTGGCGCGGCTCAAGCGCTACGGCGAGCCGCTGCACTGCGTCGTGACGCTGACCGAGGAGCTGGCGCTGGCGCAGGCCGCCGGCGCCGATCGTGAGCTGGCGGCCGGCCGCTACCGCGGCCCGCTGCACGGCATCCCGTGGGGCGCGAAGGATCTCTTCGCCACCAAGGGAATCCGGACGACCTGGGGCGCCAAACCCTACGAGAACCAGGTACCGGACATCGACGCGACGGTGGTGGAGCGGCTGCGTGGTGCCGGCGCGGTGCTGCTGGCGAAGCTGTCGATGGGATCGCTGGCGCAGGGCGGCGTCTGGTTCGGCGGGACGACCCGCAATCCGTGGGCACCGGAGACCGGCTCGAGCGGATCGTCGGCCGGTCCGGGGGCGGCGACCGCGGCCGGCCTGGTCGCGTTCGCGCTCGGCACCGAGACCCGCGGATCGATCATCACGCCGGCCAGCATCTGCGGAGTCGTCGGTCTGCGGCCGACCTACGGACGGGTCAGCCGCTACGGCGCGATGGCGCTCAGCTGGACGATGGACAAGATTGGACCGATGTGCCGGAGCGTTGAAGACTGCGCGCTGGTGTTCAACGCCATCTACGGATCCGACGGCCGCGACGACAGCGTGGTCGATGCGCCGTTTGTCTGGCAACCGGCCGGGCCGTTGTCCAGGCTGCGCATCGGCTACGTCACCCGGGAGTTCGACGGCATGATCGGCGGCCCCACCGCCGACCCGAACCTGCTGAAGGAGGCGCTCGACGTGCTGCGCGCCGCCGGCGCGAAGCTGGAACCGATCGAACTGCCCGACTTCCCGACCGACGCGATCAATTTCATTCTCGCCGCCGAAGCGGCGGCGGCCTTCGACGATCTGACTCGCCGCAAGGGAATTGATCAGCTCACCGAGCAGGGGCCGTCGGCGTGGCCGAACGCGTTCCGGACCTCGCGGTTCATCCCGGCGGTCGAATACATCCGCGCCCAGCGCGCCCGGACGCTGCTGATGCGACGGATGGACGCGCTGATGGCGACCTGCGACGTCTTCCTGGCCCCGGCGCGCGGCAGCGCCAGCCTGCCGATCACCAACCTGACAGGACACCCGGCGATCTGCCTGAAGGCCGGGTTCACCGGCGGGCTGCCGCAGGCGCTGATGATCACCGGGCGGTTGTACGACGAGGCAACGGTCCTGCGCGTCGCCCTCGCCTATGAGCGGGCCACCCGGTGGCACACGATCAACCCGGATCTCAGTCGGGTGATCGGGTGAGGCAGTCGGGCACTACCCGGCCGGCTTGGGGACCGGCTCGATCGTCGCGCGGCGGACGTAGTCGAGCTTGGGATATTCCTTCAGCAGGTAGGCGTTGCCTTCGGCCGTGATGCGGCCCTGATCCGGCACATTGGTGCGGCCGTATCCTGCATAGAGCTTGTCGACCACTTCCATGCCGGTGACAACCTGGCCGAAGGGAGAGAAGCCCTGGCCATCGAGATTCGCGTTGTCGGCAAAGTTGATGAAGAACTGCGTCGAGCGGGAGTTGGGCGCCGACGACTTGGCAAACGTCACGTAGCCGCGCTTGTTGCTTTCCTTGACCGGATCGTCATTGAAGTTGGCGCCGCCCCAGGCCCGCTGGATCGCCGGATCGCCGTTCATGCCAATCTGCGCCATGAAGCCTTCGAGCACGCGGAAGAACCGGGTGTCGTCGTAGAAGCCGTTCTTGACCAGGTTGTAGAAGCGATCGGCGCCGAGCGGCGACCAGTCGCGATGGACCTCGATGACGATCGGGCCGGCGCTGGTGTCGAATCGCGCCCGGAACGTCGCCGGCGCCTTCTCGGTCAGCTGGGACGGCGTGCCCAGCCTGGCGCGGTTCGGATTGGCGGCGCCGCGCGCCGGCGCGCCGGCCTTCGTCGCCCGCCCGCCGCGTGCTGGAGTCTGACCGGCCGACGCACTCGTCGCCGCGATCGCCAGCGCGGCGATCACCATGGCTGCACATTTCATGAGGCTCTCCTTGTCGGGGGAGTATCCGCTTTTTCCACGCACGCATTCAAGGCGGTATGGCCGAGGCTGACGTCGACGTGATGATAACAGTATGATCGCGGGTCATCCTGGCGGTCGTCCCGCCCGGAACGCACGCGCACCACGCACGGCGCCGAAAGGATACCAATGTTATACGCGCATTTCACGACCAGCGAAGGCACCTTCACCGCACGGCTGTTCGACGACGAGGTGCCGAACACGGTCGCGAACTTCACCGGGCTGGCGGAAGGCACCAAGGAATGGACCGACCCCCGCACCGGCAAGAAGACCAACGCCCGCTACCTGGATGGCACGGTGTTCCACCGCGTCATCGAAGGCTTCATGATTCAGGGCGGCGATCCGCTCGGCCAGGGCACGGGCGGCCCCGGCTACACCTTCGCCGACGAGTTCTCGCCCAAACTCCGCCACGATCGGGCCGGCCTGCTGTCGATGGCCAACCGCGGTCCGAACACCAACGGCGGCCAGTTCTTCATCACGCTGGCGCCGACCGGCTGGCTCGACAACAAGCACAGCATCTTCGGCGAGATCGTCGAGGGGATGGAGGTGGTCAAGAAGATCGGCAGCACGCCGACCAGCAAGCCGGGCGACAAGCCGCTGCAGCTGATCACGGTGCAAAGCGTGACGATCGAGCAGCGGTAGGCGTTTCAATTTGCAATTGTGAATTGACAATTGACAATTTCTTCAGGTCGCCCCATGCCGCTGCAGCAGCGCGACCGCTTCTTTGTGGTGGCGCGACTGCGCCAGCGCCAGCGGGGTCAGCCCGTCGCGGTTGCTGACGCTGATGTCGGCGCCCTGCGCGATCAGCGTCTTCATCACGTCGAGGCTGTTGTTGGCGGCGGCGAGATGCAGCGGCCGCGATCCGGCGGCGTCCGCGGCGTTGAGATCGGCGCCGGCGCCGATCAACAGCCCGGCCACCAGCGTCTGGTTGGCGGCCAGCGCCGCGTGCAGCGGCGTGTTGGCGGTGGCATTGCGCGATGGCGCGGTCACCTCGGCGCCATGCGCGAGCAGCAGCTCGGCGACCTTCGGATGGCCGAAGAAGGCGGCCAGATGCAGCGGCGTCCAGCCGTCGTCGCTGTAGGCGTTGACCGCGGCGCCCGGCTCGAGCAGCCGCTCGACGCGATCGAATTCGCCGGCGGCGCACGCCTCGAACAGCGTCAGCGTCGTCCCGCGCGCCACCAGCAGATTGGCAATTTCCTTCTGCTGATGGTAGACAGCAGTTAGGATCGCGCTGGCGCCCGTGCCGCTCCGCTGGTTGACCAGCGTCGGGTCGGCGGTGACCAGCGCCTTCACGCGTTCGAACTCGCCGGCCTTGATCGCGGCGAACAGGTCAGGCTCGGTGGACTCCATGATGCGCCGATTCTATCGCGATCCGAAGGCGGCGCTCCTCGCCCTGGCGATGTTGACCGGCGCGTCTGCCGCCGCCGGCCAGATGGCGCCGCTCCCGGCACAACCGCTGCTCGGATCGACGCTGGATGCCGATCGCCTGCGGGATCTGCCGACGGCCAACAATCCCTTCAGCCTTCTGGAAACCTTCCAACCGGAAACCATCGGCAGCCTGTTCGCGGCCGGCGGCCTGAACATCGCGACCGCGCCGACGGTCGGCGGCTTTCTCAACTCGTGGACGCAGACCCAGTTCCGAATCGGCGACATCACGGTCACCGATCCGCGCGCCGGCGGCACGCCCCTGCTGTTGCCGGCGCTGCCGTTCTGGGACCGCATCACGACCTCGACGGGGGCGGGCGGGGTCGACGACAACGCGGCCGCGGTGTCGATGACGATCGAGCCGCCGCGGCCCGGCCCCCGGTGGGTCCGCGCCGTCGAGGGCCTGATTTCAGCCCCCGGCCTCGTCTCGAACGGCCCCAACGCCGTGCCGGCCGTCGACCAGGTGCGCCACACACAGGACGGCAGCGTCCTGATCAGCGGCCCGCTGACAACCCGCCTGGGCGTCGCCGCCGGCGGATCATGGCGCGGACTCTCGCACCTCGCCGCGCCGGCGGTGAGCGCGACGCGCGAGCGCCTGGCGTCGGGACTGGCGCATCTCGTGTTCGCGGCCACACCGCGCGACGAAATCCGCGCGCTTGGCTGGGCACAGCGGGTCACGACGCCGGCAGCGACCGACCACGCGCTGCACCTGCAGTCCACCTGGGAGCGGCGCGATCCGGCGCAGTTGAACTGGCGGGTGTTCGGCGGCTACACGCAGCGAACCCGCAGCACCGCCACCGCGCCGACCCTGGTCGTCGACAGCCTGCTGACCGGTCCGGTGTCGGACGCCTTCGACAGCGGCGCCGGCACCGCTCGCCGCTGGGTGATCGGCGCGCGGGTGGCGCCGCCGGCGACGGGGTTTCTTCCCGCCATCGGGATCGACCTCGAACGGGCGCAGGTGCGCGTCCGCCCCAGTGGCATCGCGCAGATTCGCGAGCTGGTCGACGGCACGCCGGCCCGGCTCTGGACCATCCATTCCGGCCCCGCGACGGCGACCGACGATCGGCATCTCACCACCCTGGCGGCGCATGCCAACGAGCACCTGGCAGTCGGGCGCCTGACCCTCGATCTGGGGCTGCGCCTCGACACGGTGACTGGCGCGGCGGCTGCGGCCGCCAGCGGCATTCAGTGGACCTCCTGGCTGCCGCGCGCGATGGCCCGGTGGCGACTCACCGACACCGCCGGCCTGGCGCTCTTCGCCGGCTACCGGCGATCGGCCTACCAGCTGCCGCTCAACGTGCTGGCGATCGGCGACCCGGCCGCCCCTGTCGCCGATGTCTCGAACTGGAACGGGACCGCCATCGGGCCCCTGATCGCGCGCCTCGGACCTGGCACCGGCGGCGACGCCGCGTTGACCCGGATCGATCCCCAGCTGCGGCGGCCGATCACCGATGAACTGGTGCTCGGAATCGAGTCGCGTCCGCTCCGCGGGCTGCACGTGCAATTCACGCGCGTGACGAAGCGTGAACAGCCGCTGCTGGAATTCGTCAACACCGGCGTGCCGGCATCCACCTACACCGCGTTCCAGGTGCCTGATCCCGACTTCCTGCCGTACCATCGGTTCGGCGCGCCGGAGGCGACGGTCTACGACCGGCCACCGGGCAGCGCCGGCCGTGATCGGTACCTGCTGACGAATCGCACCGGCGATCCGGCGCGATTCTGGGGCGTCGAGCTCACCGTGCGCGCCACGACCGATCGGCTCACCCTGCTGTTCGGCGGCAATCTGACCTGGGCGCTCGGGCCGTCGGCCGCCGTCGGCTTCCTGCCGACCGAGAACGATCAGGACGTGCTTGGCAACCTGTTCGTCGATCCGAACGCCGCGACGCGGGCGCGCGGCCAGCTGTTCCAGGATCGATCCCACGTCCTCAAGCTGGCCGGCATCTACCGGCTGCCCGGCCGCATCCACGTCGGCGTGATGGCACGCTACCAGGACGGTCAGCCGTTCGCACGCCTCCTGATCGTGCCCGGTCTCACCCAGGGGCCGACGGCGGTCCGGGCCTATGCGAACGGTGGCGCGGCGTTCACCTACACCGGAACACTCGACGTCCGCCTGCAGAAAGTGTTCGCGGCAGGGCGCTCCGAGGTCGCAGCGGTGGTCGATGTCTACAACCTGCCCAATCTCGGCAAAGAGGTTGCCGAATACGTCGTCAGCGGACCGCTGTTCCGGACGCCGACGATGCGGCAGCCGCCGCGCACGGCGCTGGTCGGCGTCCGCGTCGGGTTCTAGAATGGAATCCGTGATCAATCGATGGAGCGTGTTCGCCGCCGCGTTGCTGGTGTGCGTGGCGACCGGCGCCTCGGCGCAACCGGCGGTCGCCGAAGATACCCGGACGCAATATCCGCCGTTCCTGTCCGGCTCGTATTTCACGTTCGATGTCGGGCGGATCGGCTACGTCTTCTCCGGCGATCAGCTGGAGCCGGGCTTCCGCGCCGAGACGGTCGACGTGCCGAACCTGGCGGTACGTGTCGACCTGTTCGGCCATCATTTCACCAGGCAGCTGTCGGTGCAGGCCACCTACATGCGCCCGGCGCGATTCGTCGCCTACCGCAACATCAACGGCAACCAGGAGACCAGTCAGGTCCAGACCGCCTACGCCGGACTGACGCTGGTGTGGGAGTTCCCGCTGACGACGCGCGTGTCCGCATACGGCGAAGCCGGCGGAGGCGTGACCAGCCGATCCGGGTTCGAGATCGACGGCGCGACCGCACTGGAGAGCGCCCACTATGCCGCCGGGTTGCTCGGTGCCGGGCTGGCCTACCATGCGACGCCGAAGATCGACGTGATGTTCGGCGCCACCTATTCACCCGGCCGCAAGTCGCTCAGCCAGCCATCGACCCGCCTCTACACGAGCGGGATTCGCTTCCACATGCGGCCGCTGCCGGCGTCCACCGTCGAAAACAACCGCCGGGCCGGATTCGCGTTCCCCCGGAGCGTCGTCCGCCTGGGCTACACCGCCAATCTGCTGGGTTACGGCGTCAACACCTTCTTCTCACGGAAAGTCCCGATCTTCTGGGGCGGCAACGTCGAGACCAGGCGCGGTTTCACGGTTGACTACCAGCGCAACGTCTTCCACACCAGGAAGGTGTTCGCCTTCGATCTCGGCGCGAGCGCGTCCTACTGGACGAGCAACGGCAACCGGGAGATCTTCCGCACGCTGTCGGTGTATCCGCTCTTCCGGTTCTTCCTGGCGCGAACCGAGCCGGCCGACGTGTATTTCGGGTACTCGCTGGCGGGACCGACGTTCATCAGCCGGACGATGATTGACGCCCGCAACACGGGCGAACGATTTACCTTCCAGGACTTCATCGGCGCCGGCGCGTTTTTCGGCAAGAGCCGCCGGATGAACGCCGAGCTCGGCATCAAGCACTACTCGAACGGCAACATCTTCACCAGCAACGCGTCGATCAAGATTCCGCTGACCCTGACGGTCGGTCTGGCGTTCTGAAGAAGCACAGCAGCCGACGGCCACCGGCACGGCAGAATCCTAGCTGCCCGGACCAGCGTCGCGCTCTGCCGGCACGGCGAACACATCGAAATGTTTCCAGCGCGACAGATCGTCGCGTCCGAGTTCCTGGCCCCGGTACGTCCGGTCATCCTCCCACTTGAACAGCCGGTAGCCGAACCCGCGCAGTTCATCGAAGTACGCGGCGCGCTGATCATGCGGCAGATGCTTGTAGATTTCGGTCTTGAGGTAAGGACGCGCCTCCCGGATCAGCGGCGCGATCGATTGAACCACCGCCCGGTCGAATCCTTCGGTGTCGATCTTGACGTAGCGCACCCTGGCCAGGGTGTCCGGCGCGTGGCGGCTGAGATACGCCACGAGGTTCCGGCCGGCGACGCGCAGCTTCGAGAAATGCCCATGCCTCCAGCGCGAGATGCCCTGGTGGAATCCGCCGTTGCAATAGCCGGCGTCGGAATACTCGAACTCGAACTCGCCGTCGGCCGGCATCGCGGCAAACATCAGCGGCACGATCCGGGTCCGGGTCGGATTCAAACCGGCATTGGCGGCCAGCACCTTGAACACGTAGGGGTTGGGCTCGAGCGCGAAGACCATTCCGCCGGGCCCAACCGCCAGCGCGATCGGGAGCGTCGAGTCGCCGGTGTGCGCGCCGATGTCGATGGCGACGTCGCCCTCGTGGAGAAACGAGCGCAGGGCGTCGACGCTGTCCTGGGTCACGACCTTGGGGGTTTCGCCGGGATGCAGCCAGCGCGCGAACTGCACGTCGCCGTCGGCAGCCAGCCGGCAGTTCACGATCTCGAGCGGGTACTCGCGCGGCGACGAACCCAGCCCGATGACGCGGCCGAGGTCGCGCAGTTTCACGGCTGGATCACGATTGGCGCCAGACAATCCGCGACCGGATCGGCCCGGAACGGCAGCCAGCGGGTGAAGGCGGCGTCCGACGCGGCAATGAACAGCGCCGGCGACAGCGCCCACGGATCGTAGCCGGCGCGCGTCGCGGCGCCGTCGGCGCGCATGCCGCCGATCTGCTCGCGGAAGCGGGTGAACTCCGGCGCCTCGAACAGGACCACGAACAGCTGGCGGATGTCGCCCGGCGCGCTGATGTATTTGTGGATCAGACAGCGCGGCCGCAGTTCGATCGCCTCGAGGCCGGCCGTCCGCGCCGCGGCGGTGATCGCGTCGGGCGTCACAAAGCCGTCCAGCGCACGGTCGAACTCTCCCTTGAGCAGCAGCGGCATCGACGCGTCGTTCGGCGATCGCAGCGATTGCATCGCCCTCGCGAACACCTGACTGAACAGCCCCGGCACCAGATCGGGCGGCGGCCGCAGGGCGAGCATCGGATCGGCGGCGCGGGATGCCGACAACGTCACGACCGACCAGTTCCTGAGCTGGCCGCGGGCGACCGTGTACGGCCGCGTCTGATCGTCGCGGAGCGAGCGCTTGAAGAGAAACCCGAGCCCCGGCAACAAGACGAGGACTACGAAGATCTTGATCTGGAGACTGGTGCGGCTCTTTTGCTTCATAACGTCACGACGGGCAGGCCTGAACAGCCTGCACCACGACTCATCTCCGATCACGGTCCGGCTGAAGCCGGACACTACGTACAAACGGCGGGCCCGCCTGCCTTTCGCATGCGCTTCAGCCGGACCGTGTCAAGAACCGGCCCGCCGGCGCGCGCATCGGCTGGCCGCGCTGGTAGATCCGCTGGCCGCGCAAATAGGTCCGCTCGACCACGCCGCGCAGTACGCCGCCCTCGTACGGCGTCAACGCATGGCGATGCAGCAGCGACCGGCCCGCGACGGTGAATTCGCGTTCAGGGTCCCAGACCACCAGGTCGGCGTCGCGGCCAACCTCGATCGCGCCCTTTCGCTCGAGGCCGGCGAGGCGCGACGGGGCGCGGCACAGCCACCCGGCGAGTTGCGTCAGCGACCAGCCGCGGGCGCTGGCCCCGGTCCAGGTCGCGGCCAGGCTGATCTGAAGCGACGAGATCCCGCCCCACGCCGTCAGGAAATTTCCTGATCCCAGCTGCTTGAGCGCCGGGGGCGACGGCGAGTGGTCCGAGGCCACCATCTGAATCCGGCCGCCGGCCAGCGCCGCCCAGAGGGACTCCCGGTTCTCCCTCTCCCGGATCGGCGGTGCGCACTTGAACGCGGTGGCGCCGTCGGCAATGTCCCCGGCCGCAAACGTCAGGTAATGCGGACAGGTTTCGACAGTGATCGGGCAGTGGGACGCGAACGCGTCGATCAGCAGCGGCAACGCCGCCGCCGACGACAGGTGCACGATGTGGGTGCGCACGCCATACTCGCGGCACAGCGCGATCGAGAGCGCAATCGCGTCGTTTTCCGCCTGCGTCGGCCGCGTCGCCAGGTAGGTCGCGTAACGGCGCGGGTCGGGCGCATCTCCGGACGCGCCAGCGATCGGCGCCGCGAGTTGTCGCGACGCTTTCTCGATCGGTCCGGGAAGCTCGGCGTGAACCAGCAGCGGCACACCCAGCCTGGCCAGCACCGGCAGGGCGATCCGCAGGTCGGCTTCGGTCACCGCCTCGAATTCGTCGACGCCGGACGGAACGAGAAAGCACTTGAAACCGAGCGCGCCGGCGGCGGCGAGGCCGGGCAGTTCCGAGGCATTGCCAGGCACCACGCCGCCCCAGAACCCCACGTCGACGAAGCACTGTCCTTCAGCGGCCCGGCGCTTCGCCTCGAGAGCGGCCGCGCTGGTCGTTGCCGGAATGCTGTTCAGGGGCATGTCGACGATCGTCGTCACACCGCCGGCGGCGGCGGCGCGCGTCGCCGTATCGAAGCCCTCCCACCCGGTCCGGCCGGGCTCGTTCACGTGGACGTGCGTGTCGACCACGCCGGGCATCACCACCGCGTCCCCAGCCTCGTCGATCGGACAGCCGCCGGGCACGTCCTCGAAATCGGTCACCCCGACAACCGTGCCGGAGCGGATGTGCACCGCCGCTGGACGCGTCTGCTCGTCGACCACGACGCGCCGGCTGCGGACGACGAACTCGGAAGCGACTGCGGTCACGCGCTCACTCGATCCGGCAGGCGTCGTCGAAGTCGAGCCGGGGCGCCCGCGGCCGCAGGGTCGCCGGATCGCCGTAGCCGAGGTTGACGAGGAAGTTCGACTTCCAGCGTCCGTCCGGAAAGAACGCCGTATCCAGGCTGGCCCGGTCGAAGCCGCCCATCGGACCGCAATCAAGGCCCATCGCCCGCGCCGCCAGAATCAGATAGGCGCCCTGCAGCGTCCCGCCCTGGAAGGCCAGCCGCTCACGAGCCGCCTCCGGCGCCGCCCCGAAACGGGCGGCGGTTTCCGGCCGTGACAGCGCGTGCCGGGTCATCTCCTCGAAAAACCTGGTGTCGTGGGCCACGATCGCGGTGATCGGCGCCGCCATCGCGTTGTCGACGTTGCCGCGGTCAAGCGTGGGCCGCAGACGTTCCTTTGCCTCGGCGCTTCTGACGAAGACGAGACGCATCGGCAGCGAGTTGCCCGAGGTCGGCGGCAGGCGCGCCAGGTCGTAGACGCGTCGCAACAACGCGTCGTCGACCGGCCGATCGAGCCAGGCCCGGTGCGTCCTCGCATCGAGAAACAATTGCCGCAGCGCAGCGTCGTCCAGAACCGCCATTAGAGAACCTGCTTGATCATGTCGATTCATCATAGTCGGCTGGCGGCGGCGAGTCTGTCGCCAGGAGATCGGCAACGTCCGCGAGCGACGCGACCTCAGCCGCCGGTCGGCTCGGCAGACGCTCGGATGGCGCACCGCTGCGGTTGATCCAGATGGCGCGAAGCCCGGCGCTGGACGCGCCGGCGGCGTCCCACGCGTTCGCGCTCACGAACATGAGGGCGTCCGGCGCGAGGCCCAGAGTGGCGCTGGCGTGCTGATAGACCGCCGGACTGGGCTTGTAGACCCCGACGTCCTCGACGGAAAGGATCGCGTCGAGCAGCGGCCCGAGCGCGGTCGACCGCAAGCCGGCGTCGAGCATCCCGGGGGTTCCGTTCGACAGCACGGCGGTCCGCAGGCCGCGGGCACGAATGGCGCGCAGCAACGGTTCGGCGTCGGGGTAGGCCGGCAGATGGAAGAAGGCATCGAGCAGCGCGGTCTGGAGCCCCGCGGCTTCGCCGCCGACCGCCGCGCAGGCGTAGTCGAGCGCCTCGCGGGTGACCTGGGCGAAATCAGCATGGCGTCCCATCAGCGATCGGAGCCAGGTGTACTCGAGCTGTTTCCCGCGCCAGACCCTCAGGAGATCGGCCGCGCGGTCGCCGAGACGTCCCGCGACGGCCGCGACCGCGCCGTTGAGGTCGAGCAGCGTGCCATAGGCGTCGAAGACACAGGCCTGGACCGTCATGCGCATCGCTACCGTGGCGCGGCCAGAAACCCGCGCAGCGCAGCCGCGCACGCCTCGGGCTGTTCTTCGGCGAGGAAGTGGCCGCAGTCGAGCGCCACCTCCCGCGCGTCTCCGGCCCACGACTCCCAGACGTCGAGCGGCGACGCCGCCTGTCCCGCCAGATATTGCCGGCCCCAGAGGACCAGCAGCGGGCAGGACAACCGCCTCCCGCGGTCGTGGTCAACCCGGTCGTGCTCCAGATCGATGCTGGCGCCGGCGCGGTAGTCCTCGCAGGTCGCCTCGATCACCGACGCCTTCCGGAAATGCCGCGCGTACTCGGCGACCGCCATGGGATCGAGGGCAGCTGGCGATCCCGCCCACCGGTTCAACAGATGCTGGAGATAGAAGTCCGGATCGAGTCCGATCAGCCGCTCGGGCAGCGGTGCGGGCTGGGCCAGGAACAGCCAGTGGTAGCTGCGCATCGCCGCGTCCTTGTTCATACGCTGCCAGACCTCGAACGTCGGAAGAATGTCGAGCGCCGCCAGGCGGACGATCCGATCGGGATGATCCAGCGCCAGGCGGTAGCCAACCCGGCCGCCGCGATCGTGCCCGGCGATCGAAAAGCGCGGATGTCCAAGCGCGGCCATCAGCGCGATCATGTCCGCGGCCATCGTCCGCTTGGCATAGTTGAGGTGCCGGGCGTCGGCTGCGGGTCCGGTGCTGTCACCGTAGCCGCGCAGATCGGGGATGACCAGGGAAAAGGCGGACGCAAGGCGAGGCGCCACCAGGTGCCACATGACGTGATTCTGGGGGTAGCCATGCAACAGGAGCAGCGGCGGCCCCTCGCCACCCGTCAACGCGAAGATGTCGGCTCCCGGCGTGGCGACGCGATGTTCCGAAAAACCCTCGAACACGTCGATAGCTTAGTTCAATCGTACGCAGGGTACTGATCACGGTCCGCCTAAAGGCGGACACTACGTACGGGCATGGTCGCAGGTCACGATGCGACAGCGAAATCGTACGTAGTGTCCGGCTTCAGCCGGACCGTGATGAGGGTCCACCCGATGGCGGACAGTACGCACGCCCTGGAGAGCCTATGGTGCGCCGGCGTAGAACGATCTGACGGCAGCGCCGACGCGGTTCGGACCGGTCCAACCAGGATACCTGGCTTGAAATTCCGCGGTGAGCAATGTCGCCGCCTCGTCCGCCGACCGTCCTTCCATCCTCAGTGCGCGGACCCGGCCCTGCAACGCGTCCAGCACGCCGCGCTGCTGTCCGATCAGCGAGCCGTCGCCGATCGGACCGTGGCTCGGCACGATGGTGGCCGGATGGAGTGCGTCCAGCTGCCCGAGCACCGACATCCACGTCTGCGCGTTCGAGTACTGGCTGAAGGCCAGAAACGCGCGATTCATCACGACATCGCCGGCGAACAGGATGCCGTCCGGCTCGACGAACAGGACCGTGTCGCCGCGCGTGTGCGTCGGTCCGACCGCGAGGAGGCGCACCCGGACGCCGCCGCCCAGGTCGATCTCGTGCTGGCGGTCGTAGAACACGACGTCCGGCGGCCGGAACTTGACGTCTTTCAGGAGCTCGGCCGACAGCGCCGAACGGCCGGCGAACTGCGCCGCCGTGGTGGCGCCGAGCTCGTCGAGATCCTTCTGCTGGGCCTGGGCGACGATGAACTTCGTGTTGGCAGGGAATGCCGAGCTGCCCGCGGCGTGCTCCGGGTGGAAATGCGTCGTCGCCAGGTAGAGGTCGGCGTTCCGGCTGACCTTCGCCACCTCGCGCAGAATGGCCTGACCGTTGCGCGGACCGAGGCCGGTGTCGACCACCAGCGTCGCGGTGCCGCCGACGATGATGCCGACGTTGGGGACCAGCGGCACGCTGTCGTCGGGGATGGCGTAGACGTGCGCGGACAGCTTGACGGTCGCGTTTTCCTTGACCAGCGGCGGCGGCGGCGTTGGGGCTGGCTGCTGCGCGGTCACCGCCGCGATCAGCGTCAACGGGAGAGCGAAGGTGAGGGCGCTGTTCATGATCGACATCATTTTGTCCGGCGTTGGTGTCAGCTTTCAGGCGGAACGTGTCAGCCGCTCGCGATCGTGCGGCGCCATCCAGTCGATGATCGGCCCCGTCGGCACGATCCGCGTCGGGTTGATGTGGTCGTGCGTCATGTAGTAGTGACGCTTGATGTGATCGAAATTCACCGTCTCGCCGAAGCCGGGACGCTGAAACAGGTCGCGCGCGTAACCCCACAGGTTGGGATAGTCGACCAGCCGCCGCAGGTTGCACTTGAAGTGCCCGAAGTAGACGCTGTCGAAACGCACCAGCGTGGTGAACAGCCTGATGTCCGCCTCGGTCAGCTGGGTGCCGACCAGGTAGCGCTGCGCGGCCAGCCGGGCCTCGACCCAATCCAGCCGCGCGAACAGGGCGACGACGGCGTCCTCGTAGGCCTGTTGCGAGGTGGCGAACCCCGCTTGGTAGACCCCGTTGTTGATGTCGGCGTAGATCAGGTCGTTCACCGCGTCGATGTCGGAGCGCAGCGACCCGGGATACAAGCGGGGCGCGCCCGGCCGGTGCCAGGCCGTGAACTGCGTCTCGAAGTCGATGGTGATGTCGGGGTAGTTGTTGGTGACGAGGCGGCCGGCCACACGATCCCAGAGACACGGCACGGTGTGACGCCCGGTGAACGCCGGATCGGTGCGCAGATAGGCCTCGGACAGGAACTCGAAGCCGCACACCGGATCGGGGCCGCAGCCGTCGCCGTCCCGGAATGCCCAGCCGCGCGCGTCCCGGATTGGATCGACGACCGACATCGAGATCACCGGCTCGAGACCGAGCAGCCCGCGCACGATGATGGCGCGGTGTGCCCACGGGCAGGCGAGCGAGACGTAGAGGTGGTAGCGGCGCGGTTCGGCCGGGAACCCGGATGAACCGTCCGCGGTGATCCGATCACGGATCGAGTAGGCCTGGCGAACGAACGCGCCGCCGGCGCTGGTTTCCGAGGGGAACTGACTCTTGACGCTCATAGGCACAACTTCGAACCGGTTCGCTGTCTGGTGTTGTCGTCGCGTTCCGGCTACTCGACAGGGTAGCGCAAAACCGCGCCGGTCAGCGTGTCCGATCCAATCGAGAGGTAGAGCTCGCGCTCGTTGATCGACAGGCTGAACGCCATCCGCCGTTCGAGGCGGGCCGCCAGGGCCGCGATCAGATCCCGGTCGATGGCATACAGCTCGAGCTCATCGACACGATGGATCCGCTCGCCGGCCAGCTGCTTGATGAACTGTCCGGGATGCTTGTGCATGTAGACCGCCACGCGCGGCGCCGCCTTCGACGCCTTGTGCAGACGCGCGGCGTCCGGCGTGCCGATGTCGATCCACGACTGAATCCGTCCGGTCAGGTCGCGCACCGACACCGCGGGCTGGTCGGGTTCGGACAGCCCGGACGAGAACACGATGCCTTCGGTGTACTCAATCGCGTAGGCGAGCAGGCGCGTGACCAGATACTCTTCGGATTCCGACGGGTGCCGGGCGACGCGCAGCGCCAGCGTCTCGTAAACCGCGCGGTCGCTGTCCGCCAGCTCGATCTCGACGTTGTAGATGGTCGCGGTGAGCGCCACTACTTCCTCACGCACCAGGTGGTCATGCAGCGCTGCTGCTGGACATTGGTGGTCTTGATCGGATCCAGCAGCTGACCGCCGAGCCGGCCGGTCCAGTCGATCAGCATCTGCTCGTCGACCACGAAGCGCTCCGAGCCGTCGGGCAGACGCAGCCGCCGCCCGGCGGGCCCGATGCGGCTTTCCAGGCCGATGTTCGAGGCCAGCCGTGCGAACAGCAGCCCGTCCGGAGCGATCAGCCGCCACAACTCCTCGACCATCCGGCCGAAATGGGCCTGGTCGGCGGCGAAGTGCAGGACGGCACTGCAGATCACCGCGTCCATGCTCCCGTCGCTCCAAGGAAGATGATCGAGCTCTGCGGTCTGGAAGTTGCCGCGCGGCAGCCGCGGCGCGATCGCCGCCGCCATTGACCGGACGCGCTCCACCGACCCGGGATCGCGGTCGGCGCCGAAACAGGTGAATCCGCGCCGCAGGAAGTAGACCAGGTTGCGTCCATCGCCGCAGCCCGCATCGAGCACGCGAGCGCGGCGATCGAACCGGCCCCTCAGGATCTGATCGAAGAGATAGATGTCGATCTCGCCGAACGCGGTTCGCAGCTCTTCGCTCGCAGTCACCATGTCAATTACAGCATTTTCAAGAGGGACGTAGTGTCGCCTTCGGGCGGACCTCCCACGGTCCGGCTGAAGCCGGACGCCACGTACGTAACCGTAGTGGTGCCGACCTTCAGGTCTGCCCCGCGAGCGGTTCTTTCACATGCTCTTCAGTCGGGCCGGTGCGGCGGTCAGGGTTTCGGCCGCCGCCCCGATTCCCGGAGCGCCGACGCCAGCGTCCGGCCGAGCAGATCGCGCATCGCCGAATCGTTTCCGCTCAGGCCGAGGCCCGCCCTCGCCTGCTCCGCCGCCCCGGCGAAATCGCCGCGATCGAAAAGGGCCAGGGCGAGCACCTGCCGGGTCCGCGGGCTGCGGGGGTCGACCTCGGCGGCGCGCCGGAACAGCCCGATCGCCTCGTCCAGCCGGCCGGCGGCGATCAGCGTGACACCGCTGTTAGTCAGCGCGTTCACATCGTCTGGCTGCGCTTTGAGATATTCACGGTAATGGCCGCCCGCCTCTTCATAGCGCTGCTGCTGAAACAGCGCGTTCGCCAGCAGAAAGCGCGCCTCCGCGTTGTTCGGCGCCACGGCCAGCACCGCCTGCGCCTGCGCCGCGGCCTGCGGCCAGCGGCTCTGCATCGCGAACGCCCGGCCCATCGCCGCCCGGGCCACGATCACCTCCCGTCCCGACGGCTCGAGCCAGCGCGGCACCAGGACCCTGCCCGAGGTGCGCACGAAGGCTTCGAATTGATCGATCGCTTCCGGCAGCTTCCCCGCGTTGAACAGCTCGACACCCAGCAGGTAGCCGGCCCGGGAATTGCCCCCGCGAACGGCCTCACGAAGATGCGTGACCGCCTCGTCGTGACGGCCGTCGAGCGAGAGTCGCTCGGCCAGCATGTGATGCGCGACGCCGCTCGGCCGGCGATCGACCACCGTCTGCGCGATGGTCAGCGGGGACGCGTACTCGCGGTTGCGTTTGACGGTGCCGGCGGCGAGCGCGCCCGCCAGTGCGGCGAGCAGCAGCAGGGCCGCCGCTTCCCCACCGCGGGCGGACCAGATGCGGCTGAATCCGGCGCCGGCGGGCAAGGATGGGCCCGGCGCTGCGGACGAGGCTGAGGCAGGCGTGGTGTTCAAAGAGTGCTGCCCCACCCGACGACGCCGCGCCACGACGGCCCACGCCGCAGCCGCCGCGACCACCGTCAGCGTGATGACCGCAAGCAGCGGCAGGTACATCCGCCGTTCCGCGCCCACCTCGGTGGCGATCGGCACGATACTCGAGGTCGGCGCCAGGGTCAGGAAGAACCAGGCACCGAGGAAGCCCAACGTCGGCCACCGTTTCATCGCCACGACCGTCGCGACCAGAAGCACGACGATGAACAGCGCGTACGGCCACACGTCGCCGAGCGTCAGCGGCAGCACCCAGCCATAGAACACCACCAGCTCCCGCGGCCAGAAGGCCAGACGCAGGTAGTGCGTGATCATCACCGCCTGGTTCAGCAGATACGTCCACGCCGACGATCCAGCCGAGAAGCCGCCGACCGCCGCGCGCGGGCCGGACCAGTTCAACAGCGCCAGCACGATCCACGTCGCCGCCAGTCCCAGGTAGAGGAGCTTCCTGGCGCGGAACGCCTGTTTCACCGAGTCGAACAGGTAGACCCGATCGTAGACCGCGACCAGCAGCGGCGCGACGACCATCGACTCCTTGCACGCCATACCGAGCCCGCACGAGAGGACGGCGGGAAGCGGCCACTGGCGCAGGCTGAAGTACAGCGTCAGCAGCGTGAACATACCCATCATCGACTCGGTGCGCTCGGTCAGGTAGTCGACCACCTCGGAGTTCAGCGGATGGACCACCCACAGCAGCGCGACCGCGAACGCGACATTGGCAGAGCTGATCCCGCCGCGTCGAGCGACGCGCGGCAGCTCGATCGTCCGCCGGACGATGCCGAACACCAGCAGCGCGCAGACGATGTGCAGGGCGATGTTGCCGACGTGGTAGCCGCGCACCGCCAGACCGCCGACTGCGTAATTGATGGCGAACGACAGATTGACCAGCGGCCGGCCGGCGATGGCAGTGTCTGGCTCTGGAGTCAACACCTTCCCCAGATCCCACAGCGCGCGGATCTGCGGGTTGTCGACGATGGTCGACTGGTCGTCGAGGATGAAGGCCCCCGACAGGCTGTTCGAGTAGGCCAGGACGCCAGCGAGGGCGATCAGGGCGGCCCGCCACCACAGGCCCCAGGACGGGGCGGACTCCGGCGGCGGCGGCCGGCGCGGCGTCTTACGTGAGGACCGGTTTCGCGGCACTGGGACGGTACACCGCCGGGGACGCAGCGGACGCCGAGATCACAGAGGGGCTCGAGATCGTCAACGCCGCCACGACCGGATGCAATCACGAAGTCGCATGGATGGTCCGCTGGTGCCTGGGTGTCGATCGCCGATCACGCTAGCGGAGATTGTCGTGCACGACCCGGCCGTCGACGATGGTCAGCACCGATCGCAATCGCTTGATCGCTTCGTCGGGAACCTTGGCCGGATCGAAGTAATCCTCGCTCAGGACGACGACGTCGCCGAGCTTCCCCGGCTGAATCGAGCCGAGCTTGTCCTCCTCGCGGAAGAACCAGCCGTTCTCCGCCGTGTACAGCCGCAGGGCCTCCTGCCGCGTCAGCTGCTGGCCGTCATTGATCAGCGTGCCGGCGGCGTTCTTGCCGGTGACCATGTAGTAGATGATCAGCCAGGGGTCCAGCGTCGAGATCTGCGCCGAGTCCGATCCGGCGCCGACATGAATGCCGCTGTCGACAATCGTCCGGAGCGGCGGACCGGCGCCGGCGGCGCCGGCCAGGTAGCCGAACGGATGCACCGCAATCCCGGCGCCGACCGCCTTGAAGCGACCGATCGTCGCCACGTCGAGGCGCGGCGCGTGGGCAATCGACCAGCGGAGCCCGGCGATCGGCGTCTTCTGGTTCACCGTCTCGAACGCACCGATGGTGAGCTGATCCTCGGCCGGCGACAGACTGTGCTGCTGAAACGGCCAGCCCTGGCTGGCGATTGCCTGCAGCGCGGCGACGTAGTTGGTCGGCGCCGGCTGACCGAACAACGGCCAGCTGGTGGCGAACTCGCCGATGCCCGACAACCGCAGCATGTCGTCGCCAAAGCCGAGGAACGTGTTGAGCAGGCGCTGCTTCAACATCGGCACATCGGGTTTGGTGTCCATGCTGAGAAAGAACAGGCGGACGCGCGTCGAGACCTTGTTCTCGCGATGGAGCGCCGTGATGGCGTCGTACATCCGGAATGGGTCCGCGGTCGCCAGCGTGTCGGCCGCGAACGACTCCTGGATATCGGCGAGGCCGGGGGGAAGAAACGCCCCCATGTCGACATTGGTGGTGACGCCGACGCTGGCCGAATAGGCCATCGCATCCAGCGTCCCGCGCTTGCGATCGTCCAGCGTCTGGACCGCGCGCAGTGCGTTGAGCGCCGCCAGCGAGGGGGCGTTGGCGGCAATCAGGCCGGCGTCGCTGACGGCGACGCCCTTGCCGGTCAGGAACGCCTTGCCGCGGGTATTGACGGCGGCCGGACCGGTGAACGCCTGGAAGACGAGGACCGGATGGTCCGACGCCGCGGCGTCGAGCTCGGCCAGCGTCGGCAGCCGCTTCTCGACGAATTGCGCCGGGTTCCACCCGCCCATCGCGGTGATGAACTCGCCGGCCGGCACCCCCTTCGCCCGCGCCTTGATGGCCGCCTG
Organism: Acidobacteriota bacterium; assembly: GCA_039931615.1. Taxonomy (GTDB): domain Bacteria; phylum Acidobacteriota; class Vicinamibacteria; order Vicinamibacterales; family CAVVIG01; genus JAHFUI01. Next base: position 143,719 of record JBDTRR010000004.1, on the reverse strand, counting down.
CACGTCGGCAATCGTCGCTGCCGTTTCCAGGCGGGTGTCATGGCCCGGACGGATGCCGAGCAGGACGATGTGGTTGTGGTTGTCGATCAGACCGGGGACGGCCGTCCGCCCGCGCAAGTCGATCGTCTTCGTGCACGGGCTGAGCCGCGCGTTGCCGGCGCGCCCGACCGCCATGATCCGACCATCCTGAATCGTGACTTCAGATGCGATCGTATTCCGCGCATCCATGGTGACGATGCGGCCGTTGGTCAACCGCAGATCGCGGGATCCGGCGCACGGGTCCTGGGCCGCGGCTGGTGTAGCGCAGACCGTCATCGAGACGAGAGCGGAGAGACCGCCGCAGATGACTGCCGCCCATGAGGACGGAGAGGAACCGCGACCAGTGCACATCGGATTGGGAATCATGGTTGAGATCCTCGGCGTCCCGCGGCGTCTTCGCCTATCGAAGCGGCGCCAGCTCGGGCTTCGCGCCGGCCGGCAGCGGGTAGCGATCGACATTCAGCAGCGCCGACACCATCCCGTAGTAGCCGGTCAGGCCGATCAGGTCGACAACACCCTTCTCGCCGAACGCCTTGACCGCATTCTGAAAGGTCGCGTCGCTGACGTGCTTGGTCTCGAGCAGCTCTTTGATGAACTCGTAGAGCGCCTGTTCATCCGGCTTCATCGACGCCGGGCGCTTGTTCTCGGCGATCGCCGCCGCAATCGCCGGGTTCAGCCCGGCATCGAGAGCGGCCTGCTTGTGCACGTACCACTCGTACTGCGCCGTCCAGACCCGCGCCGTCATGATGATCGCCATCTCGTTGAGATGGCGCGGCACCGACGAACGGAAGCGGACGTAGGCGCCCAGCTGCTGCGCCAGATCCCCCATCTCGGGGCTGCGCAGCAGCGCATTGAACGGGCCGCCCATCGACTTCCGCTCGCTGTTCAGGATGTTGTCGGTCATCCGCTTCTGCTCGGGCGTCAGTCCGTCATAGGTCAACGGCTTGAAGCGATCACCAAAGAGCTCGAGCTTGGGAGTATTTTGCGCCATGACGGTCACCATCAATCCAAGCAGACAACCCACGACGCCTGCGCACACAGTCTGGACACGCATCGTCCTCTCCTTTCACTGAACTGGAGCCTGGGAGCTGGGGGGCTGGAGCGCTTCCCGTTTGTACGTGGTGTCCGGCTTGAGCCGGACCATAACACCCAGCCCTAGTCCCCAGGCCCTGGCCTCCAGGCCCTACTTCTTCTTGAACAACCCCAGGTCGATCGCAGTGGCCATCGTCATGTACCCCGCGTCGGTCAGATGCAGGTTGTCGCCCGGGTTGAACTGCGGCTGCAGCTTGGTCGGCGCGTTGGGATCGCGCACCGCGGCGTCGAAATCGATCACCCCGTCGTAGAACTTGCCGTTCCTGATCCAGTCGTTGACCGCCTGACGCTTCGCTTCGCCTTCCCTGGTCCAGTAGGCGGCGCCCTCGAACGGCGTCAGCGTCGCGCCGAAGATCTTCAGGCCGCGCGAGTGCGCCCGCTCGATCAGCTGACGATGCGCGGCGATGAGGTCGGCGGCGCTCGGACACGCGTTGTCCCGGGCCTGCCCGATGTCGTTGATGCTTTCGAGCACGATCACGTGAGTGACGCCGCTTTGCGCCAGGACGTCGCGATCGAACCGGGCCAGCGCGCTGACGCCGGCGCCGTCGGCCAGCACGCGGTTGCCGGCAATACCCTGGTTGAGGACGGCCAGGTCGATCTTCTGTGCCTGCAGGCGCCTCGCCAGGTGATCCGGCCAGCGGTTGTTGGTGTTGATCGTCGACCTGGTGCCGTCGGTGATCGAATCGCCGAAGGTGACGACGGCGCCGGCCCGCTGCGACGCCGCGACCTCGACGCGCGACAGGAAGAACCACGCCGCCGTTGTCGCCGCGCCCGGCAGGTCGGCATCACCGGCATGATTTCCGGTCGGGGATACGTAGCTGGTCTGTTGCGCGCCGGCGTGCGTCGTCAGCGGCGACGGCGACGCGGCGGTGTCGCCCGGCAGGTAGACGTCGATCGCCAGATCCGCGAACGGCGGGACGGTCAGGGCGACCGGATCGCTGACGACGACGGCGCCGGCCGGGATGTTGACCGATGGGCTGGCGCCGAACGTCACGGTGCGATCCGACGCTTTGACGATCGCGGCGTCCTGCTCGCGAATGGCGACGTGCGCGGCGCCGATGGACAGCGGCGAGGTGCCGAAGGCATTGCTCAGGACGATGCGGACGCGATCGCCGCCGAGGCTGGTGTGGACGATCTGGCGCAGCGTCTGGTTGTTGAAGTTGAGGGGCGCCGCGCCGCCGCGCCCGGCGCCGCCAGCCTGGCCGCGGCCACCGCCCAGTCCACCTGGTCCGCCTGGACCAGCCGGCGCGGCTGCCGCCGCGGGTGCCGATGGCGCGGGAGCGGCAGCAGTCTGCGGTGACGGCGCCTGGCCGAAGCACTGCGGCGCCACCGCGGCGGCGGGACCGCCGGCTGGGGCTGCGGTCCGGGGTGGGGCCAGGCCCGGTTGGGGACGCGCGACCACTGCCGTCGCCCAGGTCCCGACCCACCGATCACCGCTCTGTGCCAGCGCGGCTGGGCCGGACAGGAACAGGAAAGCCGCTGCCACGGCGGCGGCCGTGACACCTGACACCAGCCGGCCGGCGCGCACTCGCGAACTCATCTGATCCATGGCGTCTGCTCCTTGGGAACGCGATTCTAGCGCGAAACCGCGCTCGCGGGCGGATCTCGCGCAGGATGGAAGGGACGCCTTGAAAGGCGTCCCCTACCGACATCGGGGCATCAGGTCCACGCCAGGCGAGTCCGATTGAGCCGTGCGCAGGGCGAGTCCGATTGGGCCGTGCGTTAGGGCGAGTCCCATTGAGCCATGTAAGGGACGGTCTTCAGACCGTCCCTTCGCAGGTAGTCTCACGCGTTCAGCTTGACCACGAACCGGCCGCGAGCCTTCCCGCCCAGCAGGGTCGCAAACGCGTCGGGCAATTCGTTCAGCCCGATCTCCGTCACCGTCGATTTCAGCTTCGCCGGTTTCATGTCGGTGGCCAGGCGATGCCACACGTCGCGCCGGAGATCCATCGGGCACATTACCGAGTCGATCCCCAGCAGCTTGACCCCTCGGAGGATGAACGGAATCACGGTCGTGTGCAGATCGACGCCGCCGGTGAGCCCGGAGGCGGCGATCGATCCGCCATACAGCATGGTGCGCGTCAGCCAGGCCAGCGTCTCTCCGCCAACCGGGTCGATCGCCCCGGCCCACGTCGCCTTCAGCAGCGGCCGGGTCGACGGCTGGACCTCAGATCGCGGCAACACGCTGCCCGCGCCGATCGAACGGAGATAGTCGTGTTCGCTGTCCTTCCCGGTCATCGCGGTCACCTGATAGCCGCGCGCCGCCAGGCACTGGACGCCCAGGCTGCCGACGCCGCCAGTGGCGCCGGTGACGATGACCGGACCGTCTTCGGGCGTGAGACCGTTGCGCTCGAGGTGGACGATCGACAGCGCCGCCGTGAAACCCGCTGTCCCGATCGCCATCACGTCGAATGGCGTCAGGCCGGGCGGCACCGGCACCACCCAGTCGCCGGGGACGCGGACACGTCCCGCATAGCCGCCGTCGTGCGCGACGCCGAGATCGTAGCCGGTGACCAGGACCTGATCGCCGGATCGAAACCGCGCATCCGCGCTCGATTCCACCGTGCCGGCGACGTCAATCCCGGCGACCATCGGGAACCGGCGGATGATCGTGCCGGCGCCGGTCGCCGCCAGCGCATCCTTGTAGTTGACGCTCGAATACGCGGCGGCGATGACGACGTCGCCGCCGCTCAGGTCGTCGAGGGTCGTCTCGACCACGCGGCCCTGCACCGTGGCGCCGTCGGCAAAGACGCGAAAAACCTTGAATGTGCTCATGATGGGGTTCGAAGAGCTTACTCCTTTGAGTCTGACAGAGATGTCATCGAATGGTGGGATCGCCGCGACCTGCCCGATGCGGGCATCACCGAAGCGACGCTGCGGATTGGCGACCGGGTCGTCCTGACCGGCAGTCCGGGCCGGCACCGCGCCGACCGCATCCTGCACGTCAAGAGCGTGCGCCGGATCGCCGACGGCTGGCGCTGGCCGGCCGGCTGAGGCGGCAACAGGGGAACACCCGCTGAGCGGCGACGCGTCAGCTCGATCTGATCTCCGCCTTCATCTGCGCCCACGCCTGGCGGGCCTCGTCGACCGAGCCCTCGTCCTCGATGGTGGTGATGTCGCCGGGATCGCGATCCAGGATCACCGCCCTCAACACCCGGCGCATGATCTTGCCGCTCCGCGTCTTCGGCAGCATGGTGACGAAGTTCAGCTCGCCGATCACCGCCACCGGCCCCATCTCGCGGCGGACCGTACTGAGCAGCGCCTGACGCAGCTCGGGCGATGGCGTCTGCCCGTTCTTGAGCAGCACGAAGGCCGAGACGACCTCGCCGCGCGTCTCGTCCGGCCGTCCGATCACACCGCATTCGGCGACCGCGGGGTGCGTCAGGAACGCGCTCTCCACCTCGATGGTGCCGATCCGGTGGCCGGCGATCTTGATGATCTCGTCCGATCGGCCGGCGAACCAGACGTAGCCGTCTTCATCGACGTGGGCGGAGTCGCCGGTGTAGTAGACGCCGGGGATACGCGCCCAGTAGTCGCGGCCGTAGCGCTCCGGTTCGCCCCACAGCGCGGCGATCAGGCCGGGGAACGGCCGCCGGATCACCATGATGCCCTTCTCGCCCGGCGCGCACGGCTCGCCGTCGGCGGTCAGCACCGCCGCCTCGATCCCGGGCAGCGGAATGGTGGCCGAGCCTGGCTTGATCGGCAGCATCCCGATCCCGTACGGGTTGCCGAACACCGGCCCGCCGGTCTCGGTCTGCCACATGTGATCGATCACCGGCACGCGGCCGTCGAGCACGGTGTTCTGCAGCCAGTCGAGCGCGGCCGGATTGAGCACTTCACCGGCGCAGACCACCCGCTCGAGGCGGGCATGGTCGACACCGCGCAAAGGCGCATCGCCGTACTTCATCAGCATACGGATCGCGGTCGGCGACGTGAAGATGCCGCTGACGCCGAACTCCTCCACCGCGATCCGCCAGTTCGCTTCCGGCCCCGGGTGGTCGAGCGCGCCTTCGAACACCAGCGTCGTGCAGCCGGTGATCAGCGGCGCGTAGACCATGCAGCTGTGGCCGACGATCCAGCCGATGTCCGACGTCGCCCACCAGACGTCGGACGGCTTCAGCCCGAAGCACCACTGCCCCATGCTGAAGATATGGACCTGATAGCCGCCGTGGGTATGGATCGCCAGCTTCGGCTTCGCGGTCGTTCCGGACGTCGCCAGGATGTAGGCCGCTTCGTTCGCCTCCATCCGCTCGCAGTCGCCGCTGTGGTCGCCTGCCGCGGCGACAAAGGTGGTCCACGTCACGTCGCGGCCGGCGCGCAGCGGGGCGGGCTGCGCCGTTCGCTGCAGCACGATGACGCGTTCGACGGGGGCCGTCTCGAGCGCCGCATCGACGATCTCCTTCAACCGGACGGTCCGGCCCTTGCGCCAGGTGGCATCGGCGGTGAAGACCAGCCGCGACCCGCTCGCCTCGATCCGATCGGCCAGCGCTTTCGCCCCGAAGCCGGCGAAGATCACCGAGTGGATCGCGCCGATGCGGACGGTCGCCAGCATCAGCATGATCGCCTCGGGACAGGGCGGCATGTAGATCGTCAGACGATCTCCCCTGCCAATGCCGAAGCCACGCAGCGCCGCCGCCACCCGCTTCACCCCATGGAGCAGCTGGGCGTAGGTGAAGACCGCCCGGTCGCCGCGTTCGTTGAAGTAGACCAGCGCGGCGTGACCGCCGCGGCCGCCGGCGACGTGGCGATCGAGCGCGTTGTAGGCGAGGTTCGTCTCGGCGCCGATGAACCAGCGGAACGTCGGCGGGTTCCATTCGAACACGCGATCCCAGCGCCGGAACCACGGCAGCTGGTCCGCCGCACGCGCCCAGAAACCCTCGGGATCGAGCCGTCCGTCCTGAATCCACCGCTCGACGATTGGCGTGATGAGAGGCATACCGGCTGACGCAAATAATTAACAATTAGCAATTAACAATTAGCAATAACAAATCGAATGAGGCCTAGCTAGAAGTCGATCTGCGCGCTGACCTTCGCAAACCGCGACGGCAGGACCAGCGTCGGCGTGAGGTACGCCGATCCGAGCGTCTGGTTGTAGGTCTGGACCGCGCTGGAATTCAGCGCGTTGTAGAAATCGACTCCCACCTGCGCCCGCGCCCGGCCGAGTCGCAGGATCTTCGCGATGCGAAAATCGAGCTGGTTGATGCGGTCGCCGTAAAGGTCTCCCGGCGCGATCACGTTCACCGTCACGTTGGGATTGCCGCCCGAGAGGCTGCGGCCGAGCGACGGCGCGACGACGGCGTTCGCCGCGACGTAGTTGGCCGCGAGCTGCGCGCCGGGCTTGCTCTGGAACGTGGCGCTGACGCGCAGATCGATCTTCGGCAACGTGTAGGACCCGAGGCCCCTGAACTGGGTCAGGAAGCCGGCCGCGACGTGGCAGAACGGGTTCAGCGCGGCGCTCTCCGGCAGCGCGGACCGGATCTCGCAATTGTCGGTCACGGTCTGCCCGGTGCTGAACCCGCCTTGAACCGTCAGGCTGCGCAGCCGCGCGTCGAGACTGAGGTCGACGCCGTTCCAGCGTTCAGTCTGTTTCCCGTAGCGGCCCGAGTCGGTCACGAGGTTGTTGATCTGGCCGAATTTCGCCGCGCTGACGTCGTAGAGGCCGGCCAGCGTCCCGCTGCCGCCGCCGGGCAGCCGGGCATCCACCGGGACCGGGATGCTGAAGGCGGTGTAGTCCGCCGATTCCACGGCAAGGTTGTCGGTGACTAGGAAGTTACCGTAGATGCGCCGGAAATAGCCGACCGTGGCCGACAGCCGCGGCACGATTTCGTGCTGCACCGACACGCCGAAATCCCAGTTGTAGGGCCGGACGCCCCAGCCCTGCGTCACGGCGGTATCGTAGTTCGTGTCGAAAGAGCTCTTGCCGAAGCTGGCATTGGCCCACTGCCCGCACACGTCGCCGCCGCTGGCGCTCAGGTTCTGCGCCACCGGGTTCAGGAGATCGCAGTCCGCCACGAAATTCTGGTTGCTGTCGGTCCACGCCCGCGTCGTCGTCGTCGCCACGCGACTGATCGGATTGAGCGCCGTGTAGGTGCCGGCCGCGCTCGACGCCTCGAGATATTTGCCCAGCGTCACCTTGACGGCGGTCTTTCCATTGCCCGACAGATCGTAGGTCGCGCCGAGCCGTGGCGTGACGTCCTTGAAGGCCGTTCCAGACGCCGCTGGAAAGGTGATCGCCACAGGAATAAACTTCTCCGGACCGATCTGCTGCGCGGGGTACGAGCTTGAGGCGTAGTCGAACCGGATGCCGCCCTGCAGCGTCAGCCGGCCGAACGTCGACTGATCCTGCGCGTAAATCGACGACGGGGTCGTGTTGTTGATCACCAGGAACGGGTTCCCCGACATCGTCAGCTGGTTCGGCACACCGTTGCTGAAGCGGTACTGGAGTCGTTGATTGTTGGTGAAGCTGAGCGTCCAGGCATCATAGAGCGCGCCCCAGTAGCCGACCTTCATGCTGTGGGCGCCGGTGATGTAGGACGCCGACGCCCGCCAGCTGTATGTCCCGCTCCACGGCCGCGACCAGTTCTGTGCCCGGTAGGTCAGATTGGGGATGATCCCCGCCTGCTCGACCACCCGGATCAGATCGCGGTTGTTGCCATCGCGCTCGAGGCCGCCGTAGCGGATCAGCACCGTCCCGAATCCGGCTTCGAGAAGCAGCCGGTTGGTCACCGGCGACGTCCAGGTGACCTGCTGGGCCCGCTGCGGCCGCCCGATCGTCTCGGTCGCCGCCTCCGGCGCAGTGGTCGCGGTGCCGCCGCCGATGCACGACACGCACAGATCCTGTTCGTCCCAGAACAGGTTGACCTTGTTGCGCGGCGTCCCCTGCACCGTCAGGCGCAGGCTGACGTTTTTCCACGTCCCGTCGTCGATCGCCTGGCGCGAGAGGTCGCGCTCGTAGGCCCATTTGGTCGGGTCGCCGGCGTTCAGGTTGTAGTACATCCCCTCGACCAGCTTGCGATTGCCCTGCGTCCGCCCGCCGACGTAGTACCAGACGCGGTCCTTGCGGATCGGACCGCCGAACGAGGCATTGACGTCCCAGATTTTCTGCAGCCGATTCGGCCCGAGCAGGCCGGCGGCCTTGAGCGCGTCGGTGTAGTTACTGGACTGCCAGGCGCCGGTGGCGTAGTTGCCGAAGAAAGTGCCCTTGATGCCGTTGCCACCCTGGCGCGGCACGACGTTCATCACCGGCCCGCCGGTCTCCGCTTCGCCCAGTCCGCCGGAGGTGCTGAAGGTGACTTCCTGGCTGTTGCCGATATCGACGACGTAGAAGGAGGTGCCGCTGCCGCCCACCGCCGCACCCACCGACAGGCCATCGACCTGGAGACGGCCCTCGCTGAGGCGGCCGCCATGAACGGCGAAGACGATGACCGACGGACCGGCCAGGCCGCCGACATCCTGGCTGCCGGACGTGGTCACGCCGGGCACCAGATTCATGATGCTGTGATAGACCCGCGCCGTCGGAATCGCGGCGATGACATCGCTGGTGAGCGTCTGCTGCCGCTTGGCGCTCTGCACGTCGACGATCGGCGTCTCGCCGCTGACGGTGATGGTCTCCTCGACGGCGCCGACCCGAAGGTCGCCGTTCAGTGTCGCCGTGAACGCGCCCGCCAGTTCGAGCCCTTCGCGTTTGACCGTGCTGAATCCCGTCAACGAGAAGGTGACCGCATAGGTCCCCGGCCGCAGATTCTCGATCCGGTACTGGCCGCTGCCGTCGGTGACCGCGGCGCGGACTTTTTCGATCAGCTCAGGGCTCGACGCTTCGACGGTGACGCCGGGAAGTACGGCCCCCGACGTGTCTCGAACGACGCCGGTAATCGACGCCTGGGCGAACGCCGCCGCCGGCACCAGCACGCAGGCAAGCACGAGCCACGTCCTCAGCAATGCACGCATGGGTTCCTCCTTCCGAACATCGGAGTCGAATCACAATTCACAATTGACAATTTACGATTACGATTCACAATCCGCAATTTGCAATCCGCAATCAGCAATTCCCTCGCTCGCTCTACCCCAGGATGGCGCGGGCGATCGTGTGCCACGCGTCGGTCTCACCGAGAACGGTGCGCAACGTCTGCCCGGCGACGATCAGCACGCCGCCAACGACGTCGGCCGGATGGACGCGGCGGCGCGAGGCGAGATCGTAGAGGATGGCCCCGACGATCAGCAGGTCGGTCCAGAAGTAGAGCGCCCAGTCCGAGGTCGACAGGATCTCGAACGGCCATCGCGCCACGGCGGCGTCCAGGATGCTGATCGTCGCCAGCAGCATCAGGCGCTTGTGCGTCTCCGGCCGACGACGGAAGGAGACAGCGGCGGCGACCAGGATGACGAAGACCAGAATCGACAGGAAGGGCGTGGCGAGAAACGTCAGCGCGGCGTCGCCCTGGCCGGCGCCGATGTCGCGCCGGCCCGAGAAGATTGCCGCCCCGGCCGCGGCCACGACCATCACCACGGCAAGCGCCACGCCGGCCCACCCCAGACGCCGATGCACGTCGGTGCGCCGCGCCGCCACCAGCAGCGTCTGCGCCGTGAACAGGACGACCCAGGCGGAGAACGCCAGACCGTGGACCTGGAGATACAGCGGCAGGCCCGTCGTCTGAAAACGAGAACGCAGAAAGTAGGTGGGCGCGAACCCGACTGACACGGCGACGACGACCGCGACCGCCATGCCGGTGTAGAAAGCACGGTCGATTCGGCGATCGACCCGGCGGGCGACGGTGCGAGTGACGCCAGACACCGGCAGAAGCTTACTGCGATCGCGTGGAGTACGTGGCGTCCGACTTTAGTCGGACTACGGATCAATCCGACTGAGGATGAGAAAGATCGATTTTCTCCCACGCTGAAAGCCGGATCCCACGTACGAGGGCCGAATCCCACGCACGAGGGGGGCGACGAGCCAGAACACCGGCTACTGCTCGACCCCCTCCGCTGGCGCCGCGGGCCGGTTCGGCTGCGGCCCGTAGACGTTGCCGGCCTGACCGGCCGGCGGATCGAGCCAGATCGACACCGGCATCGGCTTCCCGTTCTTCACCGCGTCCTCGACCTGTTTGTCGTAGACGCGGGCGGCGCTGAGAATACTCCACAGGCCGACGTTTCCCTCGTGGCATTCGTACGGCAGGATCTGGTAGCCGGGCTGCGTCGTGAACGTCATCCCGATCTTCCATGGCCGCGTGAACGTCTTCGGATCGTCGATCGCCGCCTCGTACTTGATCCCGTCCTCGACGCGCGTGAACCGTTCGACCAGCTTCAGCTGCTCGCTGGTCGGCGCGCCGCCGCCGTTGCCGCCGATGCCGGTCCTGTTGTCGAGGAAGTTTGTCGTCTCGACCACCAGGGTGCTGCCTTCCCAGTGGCCGCGCGCGTCGCCCAGGTAGGTCTTGATCTTCGACCCGACGTGCGGGCGTCCATCGAGCGGGATGACGCGCGTGTCGTGCACCATCTCGTAGTTGATGACGACCGCGTCGGGGGTCTGGAAGATCTGGTTGCCGTTGCCGTAGATCACCGGCAGGGTCGAGCCGAGGATGCCCCGGGTGATGCAGCGGTCGTAGAGACTCCGATCCTCCCAGGACGAAGGGGCGTTGCTGCGCTGTGCCTGGCGAAGCGCGACGCGGCGCTGCGCCTCGGGCGTGGTCGGCGGGACACGGCCGTCCGCCGGTTCGATCACCCGCGATGTCTGGCGGAAGGTCCGCGAACCGACATCGCCGCGAAAGGCACCGGCCGCGTTGCGATTGCGCTCGAGCGCGGTCTGGTCTCTCTTGGCGCGCGCGGCGAACTCCTCGTCAGTCAACTCGGCCCGGCCGGCGAATTGCTCCGGCCGCTCCATCGGGATGCTGAGCATGTCGTCGGTGGTCCAGACACCCTGGAGGTCCGGATGGCCCCACGGCGTCTTCGGCATGACCCACGGCTTGCGCGCGTCCGTTCTGGCGCTACGGGCGCCAGCCGACGCCTGTGACCCGGACTGCGCCGCCTGCGCCGACATCGTCCCGGCGGCGAGCACCGCGACGCCGCTCGCCGCCACGATTGCGCCCGCCATCTCCACCCATCGCCTGGCCATTGACATCTCCTTGCGGCGCCCTGCGAGCCCGCGCGACCGATCGTCCCTTCGTAGGAGGATCCGGCTTCAGCCGGACTATTACGAGCGAACAGGACTGGCGCAGTTAATTCCTAATTCCTAATTCCTAATTCCTAATTCACTTGGCCGCGTCCCGTTCCGCTTTGCGGGCGGCGTTCAGCATGTTCTCCATGCCGTAATTGCCTTCGTGACACGCGTACTCGAATGGCTGCTGGGCGGCGCCGCCCCTGGTGAGGTTCATCGCGAACGTCCACGGCCTGGTCCAGGTGGTCGGGTCGTTGATGGTCACCGACCACTCGACCAGTTCGGGGGAGACCGGCTTGAAACGCTCGATCAGCTTGAACGTGTCGGGGTTGGCGTTGCGGTAGGCACTCCGCCGGGTGAAGTTGGTGGTCTCGATCACCAGGGTATCGCCTTCCCAGTGGCCGCGCGGATCGCCCATGTCCAGCTGAACGCCCTTGCCGAGGTGGGGACGGCCGTCGAGCGGGATGATGCGCGCCTCATGAATCATCTCGTAGCGGATCCCGACCCAGCCCGGGCCCTGCAAGATCTCGTAGGCGTTGCCGTAGATCGCCGGCATCATCGAGCCGGGAATGCCGCGCGTGATGCAGCGGTCGTAGAGGCTGAAATCCTCGTGGCTGTTGAACGGCCCGCCGCCGAAGCTGCTGCCGCCGCGGACGACGGGCCGGCGGCGCGCCTCGTCGGTGGTCGGCGGGATGCGGCCGTCGGCCGGATCGATCAGCGACCAGGCGCGGCTGTTCTTGGCGCCGAAGTTCTCGAACCAATGGACCGGGTTGGTGCCGGGAATGCCGCCAAGGTTGGGCGCCGCCGCGACGCGCTGGTTCTCGCGCTGATCGCGCAGCTGCTGCAATTCGCCCTCGGAGACGTCCTCGAGCTGCTTTCCCTCGAACTGGTTCGGCCGCTCAATCGGAATGCCGCTCTCGTCGTTGTTGGTGAACACGCCCGCGATGTTCGGATCGCCCCACGGCGTCTTGGGAACGCTGTCGGCCCTCCTGACCGCAGGTTTCGCCGCCGCCGCCGGTTTCTGTTGCGCCGCCACCGATATCGACATCACTGATGTGACCGCCACCGCGGCCATCAGTCCGTCAATCATGCTTCGCTTGCTCATCTCGGATCCCCTTTTCCCGAACGGTGTTACAGCGGGCGGCGTCCGGGCTGGCGGCGCCGCCGCCCCAGCCCGGGATCGGCGATCAGGCTCAGTTCGCCTGTTTCTCTTCGGCGCGGGCGGCGCTCAGGATGTTCGGCAGGCCGTAGTTGCCCTCGTGGCAGGCGTACTCGAACGGCGCCTGGCTGTCGTCCTTGGTCAGGTTCATCGCAAACGTCCACGGCCGTGTCCAGGTCTTCGGATCGTCGGAAGTCACCGCCCATTCGATCCGGTTCGGCCCGACCGGGGTGAAACGCTCGATCAGCTTGAAGGTCGTGCTGTCGGCATTGCGATAGGTCGATCGCGGGTTGAAATTGGTGGTCTCGACGACCAGCGTCTGGCCTTCCCAGTGGCCACGGGCGTCGCCCATCGCGCTGCGGATCTTCGGCGTCAGGTGCGGGCGGCCATCGAGCGGGATGATGCGAGTCTCGTGGATCATCTCGTAACGAATCGCGACATAGCCGGGAGCCTGGATGAGCTGGTAGGAGTTGCCGTAGATCGCCGGCATCATCGATCCGGGGATGCCGCGCGTGATGCAGCGATCGTAAAGACTGAAGTCGGCCGGACTGTCCCACGGGCCGCTGGTGAAGCTGCTGCGCGCCGGCGGCAGCGCGGCGATGCGCGCCTGGGCTTCCGGCGTGAGCGGCGGAATTCTTCCGTCCGCCGGATCGACAACCAGCCACGGCCGGCTGTTCTTGGCGTCGTAGTTCTCGTACCAGTGCGTCGGGCCGGCGCCGGTCTCGGCGCCGCCGATGCCGGCGGCACGCTGGGTCGCCGCCGCCGCCCGCTCCCTCACCAGCTCGGCGAGCTCGGCATCGGCGACGTCGTCGATCTTCTTGCCTTCGAACTCGCTCGGCCGCTCGAACGGGATGCCGCTCTCGTCCTTGTTGGTGTAGTTGCCCTGCAGATCGGGGTCGCCCCACGCCGTCTTCGGCGCGGCGTAGCTCTTCCGAGCCTCAGGCCTGGCGCTTCGGACGGCGCCGGTGGCCGGCGTCTGCGCCGCGGCGGGCACGGCTGCGGTCAATGCGACACCAAGGAGAATCCCGGCGGCTCCGATTCTCAGCCGCTTACCGTTCCGCATCACTCGCCTCCACAAGAGAGCTGGCGCGCTCTTCTTCATTTTTTTCACTTCCCGGCTTTTTCTTCGGCGCGGGCCGCGCTGAGGATATTCGCCAGTCCGTAGTTTCCTTCGTGACAGGCGTACTCGAACGGCGCCTGCGTCGGGTCCTTGGTCAGCGCCATCGCGAACGTCCACGGTCTGGTCCAGGTCGTCGCGTCGTCGTAGGTCACGGACCACTCGACCTTGTCGGCGGCGACCGGCTTGAAGCGCTCGATCAGCTTCAGCCGGTCGCTGGCGCCGCGGTTCGGATCGCGGAAATTTGTCGTCTCGACCACCAGCGTGTTGCCTTCGAAATGGCCGCGGCCGTCGCCCATGTAGGTCGGAATCTTCGCGCTGGCGTGGGCGCGGCCGTCGAGCGGGATGATCCGCGTTTCGTGAATCATCTCGTAGCGGATGGCGACCCAGCCCTGACCCTGGTGGATTTCGTACGAGTTGCCGTAGATGGCCGGCATCATCGAGCCGGGCAGCCCACGCGTGATGCATTGGTCGTAGAGGCTGCGATCCTCGTAGGAATCGGCCGGGCCGCGGCCGGCCCGCCGGGCGGCGGTGGCCGCCGTGCGATCGGCAGCCCGCTTCTGCGCCTCCGGCGTCGTCGGTGGAATCGTGCCGTCGGCGGGTTCGGTCAGGAGCCAGGCCCGGCTGTTCCGGGCGTCGTAGTTCTCGAACCAGTGGATCGGACCGGCGCCGGTCTCGGCGCCGCCGGACAGCGGCGCGCGCGCCCGCGCCGCGTCGTTGCGCTGCCGGACGACCTCGGCGAACTCGGAGTCGTCCACATCGTCGAGCGACTTGCCTGCGAACTGCGCGGGCCGTTCGATCGGGATGCCGCTCTCGTCCTTGTTGGTATAGACGCCGGTCAGATCCGGATCACCCCACGGCGTCTTCGCCGGCGTGTAGTTTTTCGCCGCCCTGGCCGGGGCCTTCGCCGCGCCCGGTGCCTTCTGTTGCGCGGCCGTCGAGACGGCCGTCAAGGCGGCGATGACCCCACCGATGGCGAGACGATGCGTGAGGCGGCGCGTGCTCATTCGGTGTCCCCCTTGCCGGCAGGCGCGGCCGGCATCACGGCGGAAAAGGGTACGGCCCCTTTTCGTCCCCTTACTTCGCGGATTTCTCTTCGGTGCGCGCGGCGCTGAGGATGTTCGCCAGGCCGTAGTTGCCTTCGTGGCAGGCGTACTCGAACGGCTCCTGGGTCGGGTCCTTGGTCAGATTCATCGCGAACGTCCAGGGCCTCGACCACGTCGCGGGGTCGTCGTAGGTCACCGACCACAGGACCTTGTTGCCCGCCACCGGCCTGAAGTGCTCGATCAGCTTCAGCTTGTCGCTGGCGCCGCGGTTCGGATCGCGGAAGTTCGTCGTCTCGACCACCAGCGTGCTGCCTTCGAAGTGGCCCCGGGCGTCGCCCATGTAGCTGGGGATTTTCGAGCTGACGTGGGCGCGGCCGTCGAGCGGGATGATCCGCGTCTCGTGAATCATCTCGTAGCGGATCCCGACCCAGCCCGGGCCCTGATGGATTTGATAGGAGTTGCCGTAGATGGCCGGCGTCATCGATCCGGGCAGCCCGCGCGTGATGCACTGATCGTAGAGGCTGCGATCCTCATAGGAATCGGCCGGACCGCGCCCGGCGCGCCGCGCCGTCCGGTCCGCCGCCCGTTTCTGGGCCTCGGGCGTGGTCGGTGGAATCCGGCCGTCGGCCGGATCGACGACCAGCCAGGGCCGGCTGTTCTTGGCGTCGTAGTGCTCATACCAGTGGATCGGACCGGCGCCGGTCTCGGCGCCGCCGATGCCGACCGCCCTCGTCTCCGCGGTCGCGTTGCGCGCCCGGACGATCTCGGCGAACTCGGAATCGTCGACCTCTTCGACGTTCTTGCCTTCGAACTGGCTCGGCTTCTCCATCGGGATGCCGTTCTCATCCTTGTTCGTGTAGACGCCCGACAGATCGGGGTCACCCCACGGCGTTTTCGCCGGCGTATAGTTCTTGGCTGCCTTGGCTGCCGGCTTCGCGGCGGCGGTCTGGCCGGCGAGAGGAACCACTCCGAGCGCCGCGATGGCGGCCGCTACAGCCAGGGTGCTGGCCACGCTCAATTGCTTAGTCATTGATGCTCCTTCGTTCCAGGTCGCCGGGCCGCTGCCGGGCGAGGATACAAGCCGCCCAACGGATGGACACAAGCCGCACGGTGATTGTGGCAAAAGCCGCGGGGAGATTCAACGGCGGCGTGAGGGGTAAACCCGGCCCGTACAACGGTTTTGGGCCAGAAACCACGGCCAGAAACTGCAGCACACGGGAATCTGCCAGTACGCAGGAACTGAAAACGACTCCCGACCCCTTTTTCGCTGGCGTACAATCCCGCCATGCTGCCTGTCAGCCGCGTCGTCGACCTGCTCGAGCCGGGCCTGAACCGGATCAGCAACATGACCGTGGACGAAGCGCGCCGCCGGGTGTTGAGCGCCGATCCGGCGGCGGTCCGGGCGATCGGCGGCTCGTTCGCGCTGGTCGCCTCCGAAGGGCACACCGTCCGGCTGGCGCGATCGATGGATCGCCCGATGCGGTACTTCCTGGCCAAGCGCCACGAGGGGCCGGCGCTCTACGTCGCCGATCGCATCGACACGCTGTTCGAGGCGCTCGCCGCCGACGGGCTGGCGGGTCAGTTCCATCCGAGCTACACCCGGATGGTGCCGGCCCACTACGTCGTCGATCTTGCGCTGGTCGGCTGTCCTGACCCCGATCCGATCTACACGCGCTACTTCGATCCGCCGCGCGGCACGCTCCCTCCCGATCTCGAGGAGATCGGCCGGCGCTACATCGGTGCGCTCGCCGCCGAGATCACGACATGGCTGACCGCGATCGATGCCCGATCGGACGCCGGACCGGCCGCCGCTGTCTCCGGCCAGCCGATCACCGCCGCCAGGCCTGAACCGATCGGCGTGGCGTTCTCGGGCGGCATCGACAGCGGCTCGGTCTTCCTGGTGACCTACCACACCATGCTGCGCCTCGGCATGGCGCCCTCCCGCCTCAAGGCGTTCGTCCTGGATGCCGGCGGCGGCTCCGATGTCGATCAGGCACGGACGTTCCTGTCCGCCGTCGGGCTGTCGCTGTTCCTCGAGGAGATCGCGGCCCGTCCCGAGGATGTCGATGCCGTTGAAACCATTCGCCTGCTCGAGGACTACAAGGTGCTCGACGTCGAGTGCGCGGCGATGGGACTGCAGCTGTGCCGCGGGATCAGGAATCGCTATCCGGACTGGCGGCATCTCGCCGACGGCGACGGCGGCGACGAAAACCTCAAGGATTACCCGATCGAAGAAAATCCCGAGCTCTCGATCCGCAGCGTCGTCGACAACATGATGTTGTACCAGGAGGGCTGGGGCGTCGGACGCATCAAGCACTCGCTGACCTACAGCGGCGGCCTCAGCCGCAGCTACGTCCGGACCTACGCGCCGGCCCGGCGCTGCGGCTTTGCCGGATTCAGCCCCTATACCTGCGCCAACGTCGTCGAGGTCGCGGAAGGCATTCCATTCGCCAGTCTCACCGGCTACGACGTGCCGGCGCTCTACGCGTTGAAAGGCGAGATCGTGCGGCGGGGCGTCAAGGCGATCACCGGGATCGAGATGCCGGTCTTCCCGAAACGGCGGTTCCAGCATGGAGCGATGCCGGCCGCCGCGATGCAGGCGCGAATCGGCCGCGACGAGGCGGCGCTGCGGCGCACCTTCCAGGAGCTGTATTCCTGACGACCGATCTGATCGTCCTGCACGAGCACCCCGAATGGCAGAAGCCGCTGTTCGCGGCGCTGGATCGCCGCGGCGTCGCGTACGTGCCGTTCGACGTCACGCGCGCGGCGTTCAGCAACGTCGAGCCGCCGCGGGCGCGTCTCTATTTCAATCAGGCCAGTCCGAGCGCGTATCTGCGCGGTCACACCCGGGCGGTGCCGCTGGCGCTCGCCTACATGCGATCGCTGGAGTTGCTGGGCGCGCGGGTCTTGAATGGCGCCGACGTCTTCGCGCTCGAGCTGAGCAAGAGCGCCCAGGCGACGCTGCTCCGATCACTCAACATCGATACGCCGCGATCGATCACCTTCAACGACACCAGCGCGCTGCGCGACAGCACCGCCGGCGTGTCGTGGCCGGCGCTGCTCAAGCCGGATCAGGGCGGCAGCGGCGCCCGCATCCAGGTGGTCGAGTCGCTGGCGCAGGTCGAGGCGATCTTCCGAAACGATCCCGGCATCTGGCTGCCCGACAATCTCTTCCTGCTGCAGGAATTGCTGCCGCACGACCCGGACCAGGGGATCGTCCGGCTCGAATTTCTCGGCGGCGATCTGCTCTACGCGATGCGCGTCAAGAGCCACGGCCGCTTCAACCTGTGTCCGTCCCCGGTCTGCAATCCGGACGACGGCACCGGGACGTGTGCGATACCGGAGGAACCGGTCGACGCCGCGCCGGTCGAGTTCTTTCCGTATCCGGATGTGCCGGCCGACGCCGTCGCCACCGCGAAGCGGATCGTGGGCGCGGCCCGGCTCGACGTCGGCGGCATCGAGTATCTGGACACCGTCGACGGCCGGCGGGTGTTCTACGACATCAACGCCAACTCGAACCTGAGACCGTCGATCGCCGCCGCGTTCGGCTTCGACCCGTTCGAGCGCGTCGTCGATTTCCTGGAGCGCGAGCTCGAGACCCACGGCCGGTAGTGTCCACCTCTGGGCGTGGCGTACGTAGTGTCCGCCTCAGGCGGAGTATCTATCGATAGCGTCCGGCTTCAGTCCGGGTCTCCGTCCGTAGCGTCCGCCTTCAGGCGGACCGTGATCACGGTCCGGCTAAAGCCGGACACTACGTACTACCCGGCGTACTACCCGGCTGGAGTCGGGCACTTCATCCCGCGCCGCATCACGGTCACGCCATCCGCCGCCCCGTCACCAGAAACGTCCGCGGCATGCCGGATACGGTGCGCGGAGCGATCGGGAACGGCCAGCGGCCATAGTTGGCCGCGGGCTCGCCGGGCGTCACCCACTCTCCGCGCCAGCCCTGCTCCGCCAGGAACGCGACCGGATCGCTGACGCCGAACAGCCAGGGGCACCCGAGCTCGCTCAACTTCTTCAGATAACCGGCGGTGTACGCCGAGGTCAAGACCTCCGGGTTGATCAGGTCCATTCCGATCCAGCTGCCCTCGCACGCCAGGGTCTTCAGCTCGACGAACAGGTCGAGCGCGGCACGCTCAGGCAGGTACATCAGCAGCCCTTCCGCGAGAATCGCGGCCGGCCGGGTTGGATCGAACCCGGCCCCGAGCAGGTGCTCCCGCCAGGGCTGCGCCAGGTCCGCCCGGATGACGACACGCCGGTCGCACGTCGGGCGCGCACCCAACTGGTCCAGCACCTCCTCCTTGCGGTCCAGCACGTCGGCGCGATCGATTTCATAAACCGTCGTGCCCGGCGGCCAATCCAGCCGCAGCGCCCGCGTGTCCATGCCGGCCGCCAGGATGACGACCTGGGTAATCGAGGACTCACGCACCGCCGCGGTCAGCGCGTCGTCGAGGAAGCGGGTGCGGATTGATAGGTAGGCATCGGGGCCGCTGGTGTTGGGCATCCCCATCGCGCCGCGCGCCACCGACATCATGGCGAACCCGGCGTCTCCGGCCAGTTCGCGGCCGAACGGATCGCGGAACAGCGGCGTGGCGCTCTCGGTCTCGAGCGCCCGGCTGGCGGCGATCCAGCACGCCGTCAATCCGACCGGCGTCATCCCGGCGCGCGCGGCAGTCTCGTTGAACGGCACCTCGACGATCTCCGGCGGCGTCTGCCCATAGTCGCTGTACCGAATCCAGCGCGGCCTGGCCCGCAGGTAGGTGATGCCCGGCCACGCCTGCCGTTCCAGGCCGTCGGGAAACCGGGCGAAGTATTGCTTTTTCAGGACGTCCAGTTCCGGTCCAACCGGCTCGTCCACCACGCCTTCGTATTGAACGGTCCGATCCTCTCCATCGGCGATCCCGCCGATGACGAACGCGACCCGCTGATTGGCGCGGAGGTTCGCGACCTTGCGCGTCGAATCGAGCGAGTCGAAGAACAGCTCGAACGCGTCGGTGACGACGACGCCGACCACCGCTGCCTGCGGCGCATTCCAGGCCGAGACCGACGCCTGCACGACCATCGAATGCGCACCCATGAATGCCAGGATCTCTGCCCGGGTCGTCGTCATGCGGAATGACCTCAGCTGCTTTCGGGGCGGCGCCAACGCGAATCGTTCAGCGCGCGTTCCACCGTCTGTTGGATGAAGGGCGCCTTGGCGTCCGTATACGCTTCGCGATCGTCTCGATACCGTTCCGCGAGCCGCCGCTTCAGGCTCGCGTAGTCGGCGGCTGCGTCCGGGTGCGCCCGCAGGTGGTCGCGAAAGGCAATCGCCTCGACCCACGTCCGGCTGCGGCACGGGACCAGGTGAAGGTGGTGCGTCCGGCACTGCGGCGATGGCTTGCAGAACCAGTGCTCGGTCTCGGCCCGGTACGGAAAATGGCAGTACTCGAGGCGTTCGAGCAGCGGAATCGCCGGTCGAGACCCGTCGAGACTCTCGACGCCGACCATGATGTCGATCACCGGCTTCGCCACCAGACCCGGCACCGCCGTGCTGCCGATGTGTTCAATCGTGCCGGTGACATACGGCCCGAGCGCGTCGGCGAGCGCCTGCCGTTCGTCTTCGAACTGTCGTGGCCACGCCTCGTCGTAGGGAACGACGTGAATCTCAGCCTCGCGAGACATCGCGGCTTCACCGTCTCGTCGCGTCGATTCAGCCTTTGATGTCGTAACTCCAGAGCATGCCCAGATCGCGGATGTAGAGACGGCCGTTGGCCACCACGGGATGCGGCCAGGCCTTCGCCGCGCCGCGCTCGGGCAATCCCGGCGGCGTGAACCGGCCCTTTTCGCGGTAGCCGGCCGGCGTCGGCTCGATCAGGGCGACGGCGCCTTCCTCGCCGTGCAGATACAGGCGGCCGTCGACGTGGACAATCGATGCCGTCCCGATGCTCCGATCCTGCCACTTCACGGCGCCGGTCAAGAAGTCGACGCAGAGCAGGCCGGCCGAGTTGGTCCCGTACAGGTTGCCGTCGATCAGCACCGATCCGCCGTTCGCGCCGGGCAGCCGCCGCTCGTGATAGACCGGCTGCGCGGTCACCTTCTCCTGGACCGCAGTGATCTTGACGAGCGCGCCGCCGCCCTGGCTGGTGGCGTTGTAGACGTGGCCGTTTCCAACCACGGGTGTCGGAATATTCGCCGCACTGCCCTGTGCCGTGCGGTCGTCACGCCACAGGAACGCGCCGGTCCGGGCGTTGACGCCGACCAGCCCCTTCTCGAGGAAGGTCACATACTGCTTGACGCCGCCGGTCTGCAGGATCGCGATCGACGCATAACCTGCCGCCTCGCCGCCACTCACCGTCGACTTCCAGATCACGTCCCCGCTCCGCTTGTTCAGCGCCACCAGGGACGTGCTCCCGCCGGGCGTGACGACCAGGGTCTCGCCGTCGACCAGGGGCGACTCCGCGTAACCCCAGGTGCCGGGAACCCCGCCAAAATCGGTCCGGACGTTCTTCTTCCATTGCACCCGGCCGGTGCTCGTCTCGAGCGCAACCAGATCCCCATCGGAGCCGAGCGCATAGATCGTCTCGCCGTCAACGGTCGGCGTCGATCGCGCTCCCGGATACGACGGCTGCTGGTCGGCGTTGCCGACCTTGCCGATGCGGGTCGACCAGGCCGTCTTCCCGTCGGCAACGTTCAGCGATTTGAGGAGCTCGTTCTGCAGACCTTCGTTGCTCAGCAGATAGAGGCGCTCACCCACCACTGCCGGCGTGGAGAAGCCCTGTCCGGCATCCTTCACCTGCCAGACCAGACGTGGCCCGCCGGCCGGCCATTCCTTCTGCAGGCCCGTCTCTGGCGAGGTGGCGGTGCGCTGCGGGCCGCGCCATTGCGGCCAATCGGCCGCGCCGAGCAGCGCAACAGAGCTGGCGCTCAGCGTCACGACAACGCCTGCCCGAGCGAAACGCCACCGTAGCATCTCTCGATTGGTCATGTTTGTAATCTTCTTCGTGGCCGACTCTTCCTCGTGTCTTCGTGCCTTCGTGGTTGCATTTGTATTCTAGCGGGCCTCCGGCCCAGCCAGGGCCTCGGCCCGCTAGAGGTCACTTGCGAGCCCGGACACTTGACTTGTTGAGTCATGTGTCCGGTTCTCAAGGGTTCTAGCGCCGGGCGCTGAGGGCGGGCAGCGACGGGCGCAGGAGCAGCTTCTGCACGCGCCAGTTCGATGTCTCCGCGACGTAGATTTCGCTCTCCGACGGACACGCCAGCGCGTGGGCGCCGGAGAACTGTTTGAGCTCGCGCCCCGATCGGCCAATCACGCCGAGCACCTTGCCGTCGAGCGCCACCTTGAAGACCCGTCCCGGGTAGGTGGTCTCGCCGACGAACATCACCTGGTTGGCGCCCGGCGTGATGCAGATAGTTCGGCGCGCCGACGACGGCGGCGAGGCGGTCGCCGGTGGGTGTGTTGCCGTTGACCGCACGAGTCCGTGAGTCGGGCGGGACGTCGATCGTGAACGTGCGCAGGAACGTGCCCTCGGTGTCGAAGACCTGGACGCGCCGGTTCGAGCGATCACCGACATAGATATTGTTGGCGCGGTCGACCGCGATCGCGGGCGGCAGGCGAAACTGGCCGGGCCGGTCCCATTTACGCGCGATCTTTCCACAGGTTCTGAAGCCGCAGGACTGACGAAAGGCCAAGGCGTCACGCCGCGCGTGCCCACCTGATCAGCGTCGCGAAGTCCGGCGGCTTGCCGTACATCAGCAGGCCGATCCGGAACACCTTGGCGGCGAACCAGATCGCGGCAAACGCCGACGCGACGCCGATGCCGATCGACAGCCAGACCTGCCACAGCGGCGGCGGCGTGATCGACGTCATCCGAATCAGCATGGTGAACGTGTTGACCGGCGGAATGAAGCTGATCACCGTGCTGAAGGTGGAGTTGGGATCACGCCCGATCGGCTGGGCGAGAATCCACGGCGCCATCAGCGTCAGCATGATCGGCATCATCAGCGACTGCGCTTCCTTCATCTCGTTGACCGCCGCGCCGACCGCCACCATCAGGGAGGCGTTGACGACGTAGGCGATGACGAAAAAAATCGTCAGGTAGAACAACAGCCACGGATCGAGCAGTCCGAGCAGCGCGAACGACAGCAGCGCCGCGATTCCCATCGCCAGGTACAGGCCGAGCACGACTAGGCTGACGCCCATCTGGCCGAGGATCTTTCCCGCCATCAGCTCCATCGGCGACACCGCGGACAGCAGGACCTCGACCACCCGACTCGATTTCTCCTCGATCGTCGAGGTCATCAGCGACTGGCCGCCGATCAGGATGCCGAACACCATCAGGCCGGCGAACACAAACGGCAGCAGCCGGTTGAAGGCGCCGACCGTCTGCCGCTCCGCGCCTTTCGTCACCATCACCGAGCGGACGCGATCGACGCGAATCAGGGCGTCGATGCGCTCGCGGTCGAGCTTCTCGGCCCTGGTCCGCGCCGCGACGATCGCGTCGCGCAGGCTCTGCTGCACGACGTTCTCGATCCGGTCGTCCAGACCGCTCGGGACGTAGAGATCGTAGGTGCCATAGGTCGCGCCGCCGTTGGCCGGCACCACCGCGTCCGGATGGATGACGACCAGCGCCAGGTGCCGCGCCTCGTCCTGGGCCTCCTGCGTCAGCCACTCCTTCTCGCGCTGGACGTCCGCGTCCGGCGGGCGCGCCACGACCGTGAGATTGGGGACCGGGCCGAGCACGATCTCGGTGCCTTGACTGGCATTGGCCGGAGCGGCCTGGGCCATCTCGCGGACCGCGCTTGGCGCCGCCGCAAGCAGCCGGCGCGTCTCCTCCTGCCGGCGCGCCGTGATCGTCGCCGGATCGACGGCCGTCCGCAGCTCGCTGGTGACCGCCCCGGTCGGATCGACGATCGCCAGCTGCCCCTGGACGCGGAAGTTCCGTTGATTGAACAGGCGCGGGGAAGCGATCGCCATCACCGTGATCACCGCCGGCATCAACAGCAGGCCGATCAGGAACCCCTTGGTCCCGACCGTCGCCGCGAATTCACGCAGTGCGATATGGCCGACTTTTCTCATGCCGTGGCTCCGGAGGCGCCGAGATCGCGCAGATCGGCCCGCAGCTGCTGCGCGCTTTCACCCGCGCCGGCTTCGTCGGCGACAATACCGATGAAGACGTCTTCCAGCCGCGGCCGCGACAGCTCGATGCGGGCCGGCGCGATCGCCATGGTGATGCGCTGCATCGCCGAACCCGGATCGGTCCCGGCGACGAGATGGATCTCGTAGCTGCCGTCGATCCGATCGATCCGCTCGACCTCGGCGAGCGATCGCAGCACGGTCGGGTCGGCGCCGGGATCGAGCGGTTCGAAGCGGATCGCCCGCGGGTCGTACTGGCGCCGGATCGCCGTGATGTCTTCGTCCAGCACCTTGCGGCCGCGGTGGATCATCACCACGTGCTGGCACATCTCTTCGGCCTGGGTCATGACGTGGGTCGAGAACAGGATGGTCGCGCCGCGGCGATGCTCGGCCAGAATCAGGTCGCGGAGCTGCCGCGTGCTGACCGGATCCAGCCCGCTGAACGGCTCATCGAGAATCAGCAGATCCGGTTCGTGCAGGATCGCGGCGACGAACTGCACCTTCTGCAGCATTCCCTTGGACAGCTCTTCGCAGCGCTTCCGTTCGGTGCCGGCCAGGCCGACGCGTTCGAGCGCGCGCTGGACGCGCTGGGGCAGGTCCGCCTTGTGCAGTCCCTTGAGATGGCCCATGAACGTCAGGAAGGCGCCGACCCGCATCTTGCGATAGACGCCGCGCTCTTCGGGCAGGTAGCCAATCCGGTCCTTCGCCTCCAGCGCCGACCGGTGTCCGAGCACCGACAGCTCACCCGCATCCGGGAAGAGGATCGACATGATCATCCGGATCGAGGTGGTCTTGCCGGCGCCGTTGGGTCCGATGAAGCCGTACAGCGCGCCGCGGGGGACGATCAGGTCCAGGTCGCGCACCGCCGCGGTCGACCCGAATGTCTTCCGGACCCCCCGCAGGAGAATGGCAGCATCCACAGAGTTTCCTTTGGTGTGAGATAGCGCCTTATATCACGGCGCGGCGAACGAGCATGTGAAGAATCGCGGTCGGACACTACGTAGAACGTTCCTTGTCGCCGACTTGTTCCGCCGCCTTTCTCACGGTCAACCTCTGATCCTGCGCCGCCGCACCAGCAGCTTCACCCACAGAAATCCGATCAGCACGAACGGCATCAGATAGACCGCCATCAGGATCGGCGCCGGCCGCAGGTCGTAGGTGGCGTCGACAGTGGCGTCGACCGCGGCGGGCCCGAGCGCGCCATCGACGCTCACCGATACCGCGAACCGGCCCTCGTGGTCCAACGCGATGGCGGCGAACTGGCGGGCGATCTCGTGGTTGACCGGCTGGGCCCGTCCGGTCAGCCGGGGCGCGGCGCGATCGAGCGCCTGAATCGACAGGTCCGCGTGCGTGTCGCCAGGCAGCGGTCCGCCGCCGGCGGCCGGGCCCAGCATCACCCAGAATTGCCCCGCCGCCGATCCGTCATCGGTCGCATCAGGGTCGGCCCAGATCGAGATCTCGTATGGCCCGGCGACCCGATTCGTGAGAATGGGGAACGGCGGGCCGCTGTGCGCGTGCACCAGCGTCGCCGCGGCCACGACGAACGCAAGCGCCGGGCCCCAGCACTGGCCACGAAAACACGAAATCACGAAAAAGGACTTCGTCGAGCAGTCTTCGCGTTGCTTGTTCGTGCCGATTCGCGATTCGTCAAAGAGCAACGAAAGAACGAAAGAAAGCACCCTGGAATATTTCGTGTTTTCGTGTTTTCGTGGCCGCTCGCGATTCGTCGACCCGTGCCTCATCCCATGAACCCGGCGCCTCTCATCTCCATCGGCTGCGACAGGATCCAGATGGCGACCGTCGTCAAGGTCACCGTCACCACCGCCCACGGCGCGGTCGGCAGCGCCGGACCGTCCGGATAGTCCCGCTCGGAAATGCGATAGGCCAGCGCCAGCGATCCCATCGCCCCGAGCAGGATGAAACCCACTTGAATCGGGTAGACCGATCCCGGCCGCATGCCGGTCAACCGCCACAGTGGCTCGCCGAGCGCGGGCCGCCCAAGCAGATCGACGGCCACATTCTGGGCGATCGGGATCACCGTGAACAGGCCGGTCAGCAGGTGGAAGCCGTAGTGCGCGGTCCACATGCCGAACCCGAACGGCACCAGGGCATAGGCATAGGTCACGGCAATCCGGCCGACCGATCCGCCGCGTCCACCGGCGATGGTCCGGGTCAGCGCCGCCGCCCCGCCGACGAGAATCAGCGGCGCGACGGCGAGCGACAGGACGAACAGGATCGCCAGGATCGGGACCTCAGACGCGACGCCGAGGAGCCGGCCCAGCCATCCCTCCAGGCGGTAGACCGGCGCGACCATGGCGAAGGCATTGAGCAGGGCGCCGAACGCGAACAGCACGGCCAGTCCGGCAATGTCCCAGCGCCGCGCCAGCCAGCCGACACCGGATCGCCGGCGCGGATCGGCGAGTTCGCTCCCCGGCAGGCGCGTCCCCAGCGCGATGTTGTCGTGGGGACAAGCATGGACACAGTCGAGGCAGAACGTGCAGTCCATGTTGCCCACCTTCAGCGGCAGGAAGAGGTTCAGCTCGCAGCCGCGCTGGATCAGACGGACGGCCCGCGGCTCAAGCGCCCCCTGCCGCGGTCTCCCCTCCCATCGTCCCTTGATGCAGTCGGCGGTCCGGCACGAACGA
Source organism: Acidobacteriota bacterium (assembly GCA_039931615.1). GTDB lineage: Bacteria > Acidobacteriota > Vicinamibacteria > Vicinamibacterales > CAVVIG01 > JAHFUI01. The sequence continues at coordinate 117,362 of JBDTRR010000004.1, read as the reverse complement.
CAGGTCGACTCCTCCCGCACCCGCAGCTCGAGCGGCGACATCGTCGAGGCGACGAAATTGAATTGACCGATCGGACAGAGGTACTTGCAGAACGTCGCCCCGGAGAACAGAAGGTCGACCAGCAGCGCGGCGACAAAATAGGCGATCACCAGGTAGGCGGTCGCCCGCGGCAGCGCCCAGAGATCGAACAGCTCGTAGCCGAACAGCACCGCCACGAACAGCGCGACGGCGATCCACTTGGTGCGCAGCCGCCGTGGCCAGCGGAACGACGGTGGCCGGAACCGACGCCCGGCATCCCTGACCAGCACGAACGGGCAGCCGGCGCAGAACAGGTTGCCGGCGGCGAGCAGGACGAGAATCAGGAGGCCGCGGTAGTGGACCCAGGTCAGCACCGGGGCGAGGTTGCCGGTCGGGGTCTGCGGACCGAACAGGCCGTGCAGGACGACGACCGCCGCGATCAGGAGCAGGAAGAGCTGAACGGTTCTGCGCGCATGGCGCCAGCGGAGAAAGGCGCCAACCAGCGGCCAACGCAGAACGTCCACGCCAGGACTACACGACTAGCGGGCCGTCGCCGGGCGCCGGTCCCAGGCGCACGTGCACTGCGGCCGCTCCGCCGCCGGGAGAAACATGTGGTAGTACATCGCGATCACCATCGGGACGAAGACGATGGTGTTGTAGAACAGATGGAGCTCGACGCGCGGAACCCACAACTGCGCGATGCTGGTCGGCACGGGCCGGCCGAAGAAGTTGTAACCGAGAATGGCTTGCAGCTGCAGCAGCAGGTGCTCGAAGTGGTGGAAGAACTGAATCCCCAGGGCCATCGACCACCACAGCCGATCCTTCTGTCCGGTGAACCCGGGCCGCAGCAGCCAGAGTCCGATCAGCATCACCAGCGCATAGCCGTAATGCAGCGCTTCGGACTTGATCAACCAGGGATAGAAGTAGCCGATGACGCCGCGCGCCTCGGGCACCGGCCAGCCGAGCCCGTAGATTTGATAGGCCTGCAGCAGGTGCTCTGCCCAGTGTGCCAGGACGATGACCGTGAAGGCCCGCAGCGCGAGCTCATGGCCCGGCCCGTTGAGACGGTCGAGCAGCGTCGTGGCGGGGGCGGCGTGGCGAACCTCGGCATGCGCGTACATCGGCCTGACCTCCAGCACTTGAGTGAATTAGTATAGGGCACACCCTCCGAGCGGGCTCAATCGTATTAAAGCACTATGGGAACCCAGCGGGCCGGGCGCTCCGACCGTTACCCGTCGACGGCTGCGGCGCGGGACCAGTTCATCCTCGACCGCAGGCCGCCCCGTTCCGAACACGACCCGTGGCGCTACCAGGACCTGATCGTCGAACACGAGCGGGCGCCGGATGGGGCAATCGCGCGCAGCGCCACGGTGTTCCTGACCGGAAGAGAGTGTCCGTGGCGGTGTGTGATGTGCGACCTGTGGCGGTACACCACATCGTCGGACACTCCGGTCGGTGCGATTCCGGCGCAGCTGGCCGCCGCCCGCCGCGCACTGGCCGAGGGGCAGACGGCGCCAGTCCGGCAGATGAAGCTCTATAACGCCGGCAGCTTCTTCGATCCGCGGGCGGTGCCCGAGAGCGACTACGACGGCGTCGTCGCGCACTTGAGCGGACTTGAGCGGGTCGTCGTCGAGTCCCATCCGGCACTGATCGGCCCCCGGGTGGAGCGCCTCCTCGAAGCCCTCGATCGTCATCGCTCTCCACGCGATCCGGCGGCAGCCGCACCAGCAGACAACACCGCCGTGCGGCTCGAGGTCGCGATGGGGCTGGAAACGGTTCATCCGGAGGCGCTGGGGCGGCTTCATAAACGGATGACGGTCGACCAGTTCGCCGCCGCCGCGTCATTGCTGGGGCGCTACGGGGTTGCGGTCCGCGCCTTCCTCCTGATCGCGCCGCCGTTCGTGCCGACGGACGAACAGGATGCGTGGCTGCTCCAGTCGATCGACGTCGCGGTGGACTGCGGCGCCTCGGTCGTGACGCTGATTCCGACCCGCGCCGGCAATGGCGCGATGGATGCGCTGGCGGACGATGCCTTCCGGCCGCCGCGATTCGACGACATCGAACGGAGCGCGGCGCTGGCGCTGGCGCGGATCCGGCGTGACGAGCGGATCTTCGTCGACGTCTGGGACCTGGAACCGTTCTCGGCGTGCGCAGCCTGCTTCCCCGCGCGCCGCGATCGCCTGCATGCGATGAACCTCGCGCAGCGAGTGCTCGCACCGATTCACTGCCAGCACGGGTGACGGGATGCCGGCCGCCACGAAAACACGAAAACACGAAGGGAGCGACGCCCGCGGCGGCGCGGCCGCATGACCGTTCTCGCGCCAGTCGAGCATCTCGACACCGACGTCGCCATCGTCGGCTCCGGGTTCGCCGGATCGATCACCGCGCTGGCGCTGCGGCGGCGCGGCCGGCGGGTCGCGCTGATCGAACGCGGCCGCCATCCCCGCTTCGCGATCGGCGAGTCGTCGACGCCGCTCGCCAATCTCTTGATCGAAGAAATTGCGGATCGCTACGACCTGCCGCGCCTGCGGGCATTCTCGAAATGGGGCACCTGGCAGCGGGAGCGTCCGGACGTCGCCGGCGGCCTCAAACGGGGATTCAGCTTTCTCTTCCACGTCGCCGGCGAACGCTTCGCCGACGATGAGGACCGGGCGCGGCAACTGCTGGTCGCCGCCAGCCCCGGCGATGAGATCGGCGACACCCATTGGTACCGGCCGGACTTCGATCACGCGCTGGTTCGTGAAGCCGAGGCGGACGGCGCGGCCTACCTCGACGAAACCCGGGTGGATCGGGTCCGGGAAGAAGACGCGGGCATCGTGCTCGAGGGCGTCCGCCGCGGCCGGGCACTGAGAGTCTCTGCGCGCTTCCTGATCGACGCCAGCGGACCGCGCGGGTTTCTGCATCGAGCGCTCGGCCTGCCATCGGCTCCGCCCCGCTGGCTGCCGCCGACGCAGGCGCTCTACACGCACTTCGAAGGGGTCGACCTGTGGGATCGGGTGGCGCCGTCGGCTGAAACGCCGCCTTACCCGGTCGACGCGGCGGCGCTGCATCACGTGTTCGACGGCGGCTGGATCTGGATCCTCCGGTTCAACAACGGGATCACCAGCGCCGGGGCGGCGCTGACCGACCCGGCCGCCGCCATCCTGCGCGCCGGCGACGGGGCGGCGGCCTGGGACCGCCTGCTTGCCACGTTGCCGTCGGTCGGCCACCAGTTTCGCGGCGCGCGCCCGCAGCGGCCGTTCGTGCACGTTCCACGGCTGGCATTCCGCAGCCTGCAGGTGTGCGGGCCGCGGTGGGCCTTGCTGCCATCGGCCGCGGGGGTGATCGATCCGCTGCTGTCGAGCGGGTTCCCGCTGACGCTGCTGGGGATCACGCACCTGCTCGACGTGCTGGAGCACACGGCGGAGGGGCCGGAACGGGAGGCCGGACTGCGCGCCTACGAGCAGGCGACCCTGGCCGAACTGGACGCGACCGAGCAGCTGGTCGCGGCGCTCTATGCGACGATGGCCGATCCGCCGCTCTTCAAGCGGTTGACGCTGCTCTATTTCGCCGCCGCCAGCTATTCGGAGACCGCGCGGCGCCTGGGCCGGCCGGAGGTGGCGCCAGGATTCCTGCTCCACGCCCACCCGCGATTCGGCCCCGAGCTGCGCGAATGCGCCAGCATCGCGCGACGCCGACTGGACGGCAGCGCCAGGACGCAGCTGTTCGATCGGATCGATCGGGCGATCGAGCCGTTCGACGTCGCCGGCCTGCGCGACCGCGGCCGGCGCGACTGGTATCCCGTCCTCGCCGAGGATCTCGTCGCCAACGCGGCGAAGCTGCAGGCAACAGGCGAGGAAGTGAATCGGCTGCTGGAACGCTGCGGCTTCCGGCGCGGCAGGCCTGAAGAGTCCGTGAAAAGATCAATCCTGAAGTAGTGCAGACCTTCAGGTCTGCCCGACACGGCAGGCCTGAAGGCCTGCACTGCGACTGACGCTGAAACCTGTCTACGAACGCGCGCGGGCCCGGCCCGATGCCAGCAGGGTTTCGATCAGCAAGGCGGCGGGACCGACCAGGAACAGCGCGTAGAACGGCGCGTAGACCACCTCGCCGAGGCGCAGCAGCATCTCGACGAAGGCGACGGTGACGACGACCGCGACCTGCCCCCAGCGCGGGCGCACGGTGGTCTTTGGATCGGTCACCATGAAGAAGATGAAGAGCTGATACATCGGCCCGGTGATCGGGGCGACGCTGGCCAGCCAGGGCGTGCCGGTCAGCGCGCTGCGGACGAACGAGAAGAACAGGAAGGCGGCGACGTAGCTGGCGCTGATGTGCAGCCGCCCGACGCGCCAGACGATCACCGATCCGAGCGTCCAGATCGCCGCCATCGGCCAGAGATTGTTGCCCCACTGGATGCTCAGCAGCGTGACCGTCGCCGGGGCGAGAAAGAGCAGGGCGCTGACGCCGAAGTTCGACGGGTTCCAGAGATGCCGGCCGCCGGCGCGCAGCACGTACTTCGACGCAATCGAGATCAGGGCGCCGAGCACGAACGGCCAGATCAGCGGCGATCGCACCAAAATGCCGACGCTGATGCCGCTGATGTAGGCGCTCGCCGGGTGCGGCGAGTGCCCGTAGGTCAGCCGGGCCATCACCAGCTCCGCCGCAATCGCGGTCACGATCGCCAGCGCGGTCGGCGTGTAGTCCTCGAGGATGCCGAACGAGAGGTGCGCCGTGATCAGGATCAGGGTGATGAAGATCGGCGGCACCAGCCGGTTGCCGAGCAGCGTCAGGACGCTGTGGCCGCGACCGATCGCGCCCGACGAACCAAGTGCCGCGCTGTTGACGGTCACTGCGGCTCCTTGACGCGGAGCAGACCATCGACCGCCGGCTGCCCGATGGTCTGCCGACGCCCTGACGGCCAGCGAATCTCCACGCCGTCGACCGCGCTGGCCGCGCCCAGGCCGTAGTGCAGCCGCCGCTGGTTCTGCGCGCTGAAGCCGCTGCCGCCGCTGACCTCCTGAACCTGCCGCTGCCCCTGCCACCGCACCTCGACCCGCGCGCCAATCGCGCTGCGGTTGCTCGCCGCGCCTTCGAGTTCGATGTCGATCCAGTGGCGCCCCGGCTGCACGGCGTTCCGGTACAGCAGCAGCGGACCGCGCTGGTTGGCGACGATGACGTCGAGCACCCCCCGGTTCGACAGATCGACGAGCGCCACCGCCCGCCCGTCGTAGACGTCGGCGACGCCGACCACCTGGGCGACATCGGTGAATCGGCCGGCTCCGTCATTGATCCAGACGCGCTTGCGCTGATACCCCGACAGGCTGCGCCCCTTCATCGCCGGCCAGTTCGCCGCGTCGCCGATGATCGCGCTGTGCCCGACGGCGATCTGCGCGAAGTCGTACCAGTAGCTGGTCCGCTCGCCGGCCGAGACGTAGCCGTTGACGAGATAGAGATCGAGATGGCCGTCGTTGTTGAGATCGCCGAACTGCGCCCCCCAGCTCCAGCCGCCCAGATCGACGCCGAGACTGGAGGCGAGATCCTCGAACTCGACGGGCCCGGCGTCTGCCGCTTGTGCCGGCTGTTCTTGTTTTGACTTTTGCCCCTTGCCTTCTGCCTGTTGCCTTTCTTTAGGCACCCACAGATCGTTGGCCTGGACGAGCACGCCCGGCTCGGAGATGTTGGTCTTGTAGATCGACAGGCGGCCGTCGTTGAAGACGTCGCCGAACGCCACGTTCATGCCGCTCTTCGGCGTCCGTCCGATGTTGGTCTCGGTGCTGACGTCGACGAACCGCTTGCCGCCGCGGTTGGCGTAGATCTGCGAGACGCCGTAGTCGTTGGCCAGGAACAGATCCGGATAGCCGGTGCCGAGCAGATCAGCGGCGCCGGCAGCGAGCGTCCAGCGCCGCGAGGTGATGCCGAGCGTCGCGGTCGTGTCTTCGAACGACCCGTCGCGCCGGTTGTGCAGCATGTACTTGCGGCCGCCGTTGTTCGCGTACTCGAAGCTCTCCGGCATGATTCGCGTCGTCGTCAGGTGCCAGAGGTCGAGCGCCTCCGGCCAGTAGCCGGCGACGAACAGATCGAGCCAGCCGTCGCGGTCGTAGTCGAGCCAGATGGCGCTGTTCGCGTTGACCCACTCCGGCAGGCCGGCGCGCTCCGAGACGCGGGTGAAGGATCGCCCCTGCTCGTTGTGAAACAGCTCCGGCCGGCCGTACTTATAGACGAACAGGTCTTCGAACCCGTCGTTGTCGTAGTCGGCCCAGATCGCGCCCATCGAGACACCGGTGCCGGTGCGATTGACGGCGGCGACGTTCATCTCGGGCGCCACGTTGCTGAACGTGCCGTCGCCCTGATTCCGGTAGAGCCGGTTCAGACCGCCTTCGGCGCTGGTCGTCACGTAGAAGTCCTGCCAGCCGTCGCGATCGAAGTCGGCCACCGCCACCGCCGCACCCATCGACGCAATCTGCGGCATGATGTGATCCAGCCGCGGGTCGAGGGTCGGCGCTTCGTGTACGAAATCGATGCCGCCGGGCCGGGCCGCTTCCTCGAGCGAGAAGCCATAGCGGGCCAGCGCCTGCGCCGGGTCGTGGCGCCCGGCGCCGCCGCTGCCGGCGCTCGAGCGATCGAGCGCGCGCACGGCCACCAGCGCCGCGGCCATCACGACGGCCCAGACCACCTGCAGGCCGATCCGCCGGGTGCTCGACACCGCGCGCGGCGTCATCGCAAACCACCGAGGAATCCGCCCGGCGTCACGAACCGGGTGTGGTAGGTCTCCCAGTCCCGCGGGTAGCGGCGGTAGACGGGATCGTCTTCGACCTCGCCCGCCGGGTAGGCCTCGTAATCCGGCCGATCGTGGCGCGGCAGCGGCCCGACCGTCTTCGAAAAGGTCGTGTTGTAGTCGCCGTCCTTGACCCAGCCGTCGCCGACCAGCACGAAGTCGCGCAACGAGCCGGCGGCGGGAGGCGCGGGCGCCCGGAAGGACAGTTTCAACTCATCACCCGCATTCATGATCACGTATCGATCGTCGACCACGCCCAGGAGCTCGCCGACGTCGCCGAACCGCGTGTAGTAGCCGACCAGATCGCGCCAGCGCGGCGTGACGTTGGCAATCGTGCCGTAGACCGGAATCTCCGGACGCCGGCGATTCGAGTAGTCGGTCTGCGAAAATCCCCGGTAGCGGAGATCGGCGCGCGCCGGCAGCAGCGGCACGATGTCCAGTTCCGCTCCATCGACGGCGTCGGCCACCGCCAGCCGATCCCAGTACACTTCGAGGTTGGTCCGCAGCCGCAGCCGGCGCGCCGGCGCGACACCCGCGGCCGCCACCTGCCGGAGGTCGATCAGGATGGTCTTGTTCTTTCCGGCCGGAAAGCCCAGGTCGGGCGCCACCACCACCCATCGGCCGGATTTATCGAGGGCTTCGAGCGAGAGGCCGCGCGGCTGGACCCGCTGCCCCTGGCCGATCGCGACGTTGATGCTGCTGTCGGTCGGATAGATCCAGCCGCTCGCCACCAGCCACCGCCTGGACTGCCTGGTGATCTCCTGCCCGAGGTCGATCTCGACGAAATGGTCGGCGGCAATTCCCTGGAATTCGCCGAGCGCGAACGTCGACAGGTAGCGGCCGTCCTGCCGTTTGACGAGATCAGTGACGTCGCGGCCCGCTTCGTCCCACGCCTGGGCCACCGGTTGCGGCGGCCGCATCGCCTGCGTCGTCAATGCCGGCGCACTCCGCGCGAATCGCTCGTCGACGAACACCTCGGTGTCCGCCGGATGATCGACGACCAGCAGCGAGACGTGATCGATGAAGTGGGTCTCCCACAGCTCCGCGGTGATGCGCACGTCGTAGGTGCCATCTCTCGCCGCCAGCTGATCGCCGCGAATCTTCACCCGGTCTTCCGTCTGCGTGACTCCGGCGGTGTCCTGCGCGTTGACGCGCAGGCCGAGCGGCGATCGCCACAGGAAGTCGGTCACGAACCGCAGTCCCGTGCCGTCATCGGCGAAGATCCACGGGCACGATCCCTTGAGGCGCTGCTCGGCGACAATCGGCTGGTCGGCGCGGCGATCGAAATCCGCCTGCATGACGCCGTTCGGCCAGACGATCCTGGTGACGTCGACGCCGCTGCGGGTCCCCAGGCCGAAATGCACCGGCAATCCTGAGATCGCCTGCTTCTGGGTCAACAACCCGGATCGGATCTCGATGTCGCCGCCGATCCCGAACGAGTTGATTCGCTGATCGCCGGCGGTCGGCTGCGCGCGCAGCCAGACCACCTGCCAGTGGTAGCCGGCGGCGCTCCTGGCCACCAGCCGGACCGGATTGCCGCCGGCCAGGCCAATCAGGTCGAGAAGACCATCGCCGTTGAGATCGAGAACGCCGGTCACGTCAGCGTCCGGCACCGCGGTCAGGGCTTGAAATGCGCCGGCGGCATCACCCAGCCACACCCGGACCAGCGCCGCCCCAGATGCCACGACGTCCAGCGCACCATTGTTGTCGAGATCGGCAAGAAAAACGCGATACGCTCCCGGCGCTCCGCCCTGAGGACGATCGGTCCACGCGGCGATCTGCGTCTGCTGCCACGGCCGCTGGCCGGCCGGCGCCCGCGCGGACGTCCGGCGCAGCAACCCGTCGGCGCCAAGCGTCACCAGATCGAGCACGCCATCGGCGTTGATGTCGCCGAGCGTCAAGGCAAGTGCACTGCCCAGACCATCGGGCGCGGGCATCTCGCTGAACTGCCCGGCCTGCCGGTTCTCGAACACGTGCACCCGGCCCGCCGCATCGAGCAGCGCGGCGTCGGCATCGCCATCGCCGTCCAGGTCGGCCGACGCGAACGCGCGCAAACCGACCACGCCGGCGAACGGTCGGAGGATCCGCCACGTCGTGTCGCCGTTGTTGCGCAGGACCACCGGCGCCCCGTCGATCAGGCCAGCGACGAGATCGAGGTCGCCGTCCATCTCGAGGTCCACCGCCCAGACTCCGAAACAGTCGGCGTTCAGCGGAGCGCTGCCCGACGCCGCAGCGGTCGCATCGGTAAACGTTCCGTCGGACGACTGAACCAGCAGCCGGATGCCGCCCCGGCCGGCAATCGCGAGATCCATCCGGTAATCCCGATTCCAGTCGATCGGCGCCACATCGGCCGCCAACGCACCGGACGGCGCGAGCCCGCTGGCAGAAAACGGCGGACCTGGAGCATCGAGGCGGCGCACACCAGTGGCATCAATCGCGAAGACGGCCGGGCTGTCCGAGCCGTTCGGAGAAAACGCGGTCAGGGCGGCCGGCTGGGCCGGCGCTGCCGTTCCGATCGATTCCCGGGCGAACGAGAGAGCCCGATCCGGCGGCGACGGCGCGGGACTGGGCGGCGTCAATCTCAGGAACGCGGCGAACGGCTCGCCGATCAACTCCGCCGAGGTCCTGACCTCGGCGAAGCCCTCGCGGAACGACGGCACCCGCACCAGCACGTTGCGCAGGCGGGCAATCGCCGGAGCGGCGGCGGTGAAATTCGACGCCGTGCCGGCCCGCTCGAGATCGCGGAACTGCTCCGCCGCCACTGCCGGCCAGGTGTCGACCGACTGCGCCAGCCGGGTCACGGAATCCTGGAGGGCGCGCGCGTCCGCCCGCTTGACGGCGAGGCGGGTTCGTTCCACCAGGACCGGCAGATTGTCCGGCCGCCGGGTCAGCAGCTCTTCGATCAGCTGCTGCGCCTCGGCGTCGGCGTCCGGCCCGGCTGCCCGCTCGACCTCCTGCGCCAGCGCAAAACGGGCCCGGAGATTCTCCGGATTCAGTTCGACAGCGCGGCGGAAATCGGCGATCGCTCGTTCGAGGCGGCCGCGCGACGATTCCAGCTGGCCGCGCAGCAAGACGATGTCGCTGTTGGACGATGCGAGCGATGCCGCCCGCTCGATGGCCTGCAGCGCGGGATCGAAGTCGCCGAGCCTGAGATGGGTCAGGCCGAGGTCCGCCCAGGCCGCCGGCTCGCGCGGCACCAGCTCCGTCGTCCGCGTAAACTCCCGCTTCGCATCGTCGAGCAGGCCGACCTGGAGCGAGGCCAGGCCCCGGTAGAACGACCGGACGGTTTCCTCGTACGCCGGCGAACCAGGCGATGGCAGACCGCTCCGCCGGATCCACACGAACACGCCCAGCCCGACGCCGGCGCAGACGATCGCGGCGACGACAGCGGCGACAACGCGACGGTTCCGCCGGGCCGCGTTCGTGCCGTTCATTTCGTACCGGGAGCGACCTGGGCGGTTAGTCGCGCCAGCATCTCCGCGAACTCCGGCCGGGACGGGTAGAGTGTCCGGCCTTCCGACAGCTGGACGCGGGCCTCGTCGTAGCGTTTGAGCCCGGCCAGCGCCATGGCGTAGCCCAGCCGGGCCTCGGCCAACCGTGGATCCAGATGCATGGCCTGCTGGTAGTGCGACAGCGATTCTTCGAACCGGGCCGAGTTCCGCAGCGCTTCCGCCCATTGCAGCTGCGGTTCGACGTAGGCCGGTTCGCTCCTGACCGCCGCCGCGAAGTGATCGATGGCGTCACGATGACGGCCGTTGGCGGCGAGAATGACCCCGAGGCTGTATTGCGCCTTGGCAAACGTCGGCCACCGCCGCGTGACTTCCTCGAACTGTTGCGTGGCGCCGGCCGTGTCGCCGGTCATCGCCAGCGCCGTCCCCAGCTTGTGCCGGAGCGACGGCTCGGTCGGTGCCAGTTCGATCCCCTTCCGGAAGTAGTCGGCGGCCGCCGTCCATTGCCCCTCGTCGAGCGCGTGCGCGCCGCGGACTTCGTAGGCGACCGCGCTTTCGAGCAGACCATCGAGCTGCTGCCGCACGGGATCGGGCGGCACGATCTCACCCGGCGAGCGTTGGCGCAGGTGCGCTTCGGCCTGATCGAGGTTGCCCATGCCGCGGTAGGCCATCGCCAGCGGATAGTGGATCACGCGGGCTTTGGGATCGAGGGACAGCGCCTGTTCGAGATAGTCGACGGCGCGGGAATGATCCTGTCTGGCCAGGGCGGTCCGCCCGAGGCCGAACAGCACCGGGACCGAGCGCGGCTGAAGCGCCAGCGCTGTCATGAACAGCGGCTCGGCGTCCGCCGCCCGTCCTTGATCGAGATAGGCGTCACCCAGCCAGACCAGGGTGGGGAGATCGGCCGGCTGCAGCTGCGCGGCCCGCTCCAGCGCGGCCACCGATTTCGCCGCGTCGCCGAGATCCTTGTAGAGCAACGCGAGATGGTAGGGCCAGCGGCCGTCGGCCGGCATCAGCGACTGCGCATTTAGAAAGCACTGCTCGGCCGTTTCGCGGTACTCCGCTGCCATCAGCAGCCGCCCCATCTGACCGTAGGCGTTCCCCAGTTCGATGTCCGAGGCGCCTGGTTGCCCGCTGACGGCCATCAGCGACGCGTAACCGTCGCGCAGCTGCCTGGCGACCGACTCGCCGGCGCGCGAAAGATCGGGAAGAGAGACCTGCCGCAGGGTTTGACGATCGGGCGCGGCGGGCGCGGCGGTCGCGGGGGGCGGTGACACGGTGGACGCCGGCGTTCCGCTGTTCGAGCCGCAGGAGATCGCGGTCACAAGGATCGCAAAGAGCACGGCGACTGTGGTGGTCCGGCTAAAGCCGGACCCGACGTACGACACGACGGTCCGGTTCAAGCCAGACACGACGCCCGCGACGGCGGTCCGGCTGAAGCCGGACACTACGTACGATCTGGCTACGTACGATCTTTCGGGGCAGCTGAAGCGGGTCGCTGTTGGTACGTAGTGTCCGCCTTCAGGCGGACCGTGATCAGGCCGTCCGTAGGTGGTTTCCGCCTTCAGGCGGACCGTGGCTCGATCGCACCCGCTCATTTCGCGATTCCTGACCCTGCCTTCAGCGTGGCGTACCGATTGACCGGCAGGTTGCTCCATTCCTCCGTCTTGCCATCCGGCCAGATAATCCGCACGCCGACCGCCTTCGCCGACGTTCCCAATCCGGCGAGCACGCGCGGATCGTTGGCCGACGCATAGCTGCCGTCCGCGCGCGCACGCCGCCACAGGATCGTGCCATCGGCGCGGACGATGCCGACTCGCGCGCCGAGCATATCGCGCCCCGCCCCCTGACCGCCGACCGCCCTGACGCCGATCCAGTCGTGGCGATTGCCGATCTCGTTGATCAACAGCTCGGCCGGTCCGTTGTCGTTGCCGACCACCACGTCGACGTCGCCGTCGTTGTCGACATCGCCAAATGCCGCGCCGCGCCCGACCGCCGCCTTCTGGAAGACGGATCCGGCGCTGGCCGACACGTCCTCGAACTGACCGTTGCCAAGATTGCGAAACATCTGCTTCCGCTGGTGCAGCGGAAAGGGATCGTTGGCGCGGGCCAGATCCTCGATGCCGGTCACCGCGCCGTTGACGGTGAGGATGTCCAGCCAGCCGTCGTTGTCGGCGTCGAGCCAGGCGGCGCCGAACCCGGTGAACGGCAGGCTGCCGAACCGGATTCGCGATCGCGCGCTCTGGTCGACGAAGGCTCCCGACCCGTCGTTGACGTAGAGATCGCTGCCCTGGCCCGTCAACTCGGTGACCAGCAGGTCCTCGTCGCCGTCGTTGTCGAAATCGCCGGCGTCGACACCCATGCTCGATTTCGCTTCGCCCTCGCCGCTCAGCGCCGTCCCGGACAGCAGTCCCGTGTTCTTGAACGTCCCGTTGCGCTGGTTGATCCACAGCTGATTCGGCTGGCCGTCGTTGGTCACATAGATGTCGATCCAGCCGTCGCCGTTGAAATCAGCCGTTGCCACGCCGAGCGCCGGACCGAACTCGCTCGACATGCCGGCGGCCGCCGTCGCGTCGGTGAACGTGCCATCGCGGTTGTTGTGGAACAGATGGCTCGGCTGGGCGGCATAGACGTGCGGCGGACAGTAATCCGATCGGCCGTTGACGCTGTAGCACTTGATGTTGGTGTCGGTGCTGTAGTTCAGATAGTGGCCGACGAAGAGATCGAGCCAGCCGTCGCGATCGTAATCGACGAACGCCGCCGAGCTGCTCCAGCCCGGATCGTTGGTCCGGCTCGCCTTCGACACGTCCGTGAATGTGCCGTTGCAGCCGTTGTGGAACAGCTGGTTGCGCCCGAGCGTGGTCACGTAGAGGTCGGTGCAGCCGTCGTTGTCGTAGTCGCCGGCGGCCACACCCATTCCGTAGGCGTTGGCCCCGATCCCGCTCGCCGCGGTCACGTCGGTGAACTTGAGCAGCCGCGTCCCGGCGGCGCCGACGGTCAGGTCGTTCCTGAACAGGCGGCCGCGCACCGGCTGCGCCCCCCGCGGCGGAAACAGCGCCCGCTCCACGGTCACGCCGGTGCCGAGCATCTGCCCCTGGGGAAAAAAGACGTCGAGGTCGCCGTCGTTGTCGTAGTCGAACAGGGCGACGCCCGGGCCCATGTGCTCGGCGTAGTAGAGGGCGCCAGACATCCCGTTGAAATGGACGAAGTCGAGACCGGCCGCCGCCGCGCCATCGACGAACCATTCGGACACCGGCGCCGCGGCAGCCGGCGGTGGCGTCGATGAACCCCGGCATGCGGCCGCGCCAGCCAGACACAGCATGGCCGACACGAGCAACCTCGTCGATGTCATGTCAGAACGATTGTACGGGGTGGCGGGATGATGGGCAAAAAAGGCAAAAGGTAAGAGTTAACAGGGCAGAAGGAAAGTACTTTTCACCTTTCCTTCTGCCTTTTGCCTTTTGCCTTCAAGTCCCTGTCTCTTCATCGTAAGACACCTTCAGGCGCGCCACGGCGGCCGGGTCGGAGAGGGTGGTGGTATCGCCGAGCGCCTTGCCCTCGGCGATGTCGCGCAGCAGGCGCCGCATGATCTTTCCCGACCGCGTCTTGGGCAGGTCGGCGGCGAACAGAATCTCGTCGGGGCGGGCGATCGCCCCGATCATCTTCGCGACATGCTGTTTCAGCTCGCTGGCCAGTTCGGGGGTCGGCTCGACCCCGTCCTTGACCGTCACGAACGCCGCAATCGCCTGACCCTTGATCTCGTGCGGCTTGCCGACCACGGCGGCCTCCGCCACCGACGGATGATCGACGAGCGCGCTCTCCACTTCCATGGTGCCGACGCGATGGCCGGCGACGTTCAGCACGTCGTCGACGCGGCCGAGCAGCCAGAAATACCCGTCCTCGTCGCGCCGCGCACCGTCGCCGGTGACATAGACCGACGCGCCCCAGCGCCCCCAATATTGGCTGACGTAGCGCTCGGGATCGCCGTAGATCGTCCGCAGCATGCCCGGCCACGGCCGCGTCAGCACCAGGTAGCCGCCGCCGGCGCCGATCACCTTCTCGCCGCGTTCGTCGACGATCGCCGCGGCAATCCCGGGGAACGGGCGCGTTGCCGAGCCGGGTTTCATCGGCGTGACCGCGGGCAGCGGGGCGATCAGGATCTGGCCGGTCTCGGTCTGCCACCACGTATCGACCACCGGGCAGCGGCCGCCGCCGATGTGCTCGTGATACCACATCCAGGCCTCCGGGTTGATCGGCTCGCCGACCGATCCCAGCAGCCGGAGGGTCGTCATGTCGTGGCGGGCCGGCCACTCGGTCCCCCACCGCATGAAGCTCCGGATCGCGGTCGGCGCGGTGTAGAAGACCGACACGCCGTGCCGCTCGATCAGATCCCAGAAGCGACCCTTGTCCGGCCAGTCGGGCGATCCTTCGTACATCACGATCGTCGCGCCGTTGGCCAGCGGCCCATAGACGACGTAGCTGTGGCCGGTGACCCAGCCGATGTCGGCGGTGCACCAGAAGACATCGTCTTCCTTGAGATCGAAGATCCACTTGGTCGTGGCATAGGTGCCGACGAGATAGCCGCCGATGGTGTGGACGATCCCTTTCGGTTTGCCGGTGGTCCCCGAGGTATAGAGGATGTACAGCAGATCCTCGGCGTCCATTTTTTCCGGCTCGCACCACGGGTTGACGTCGGGCGTCATCAACTCGTGATACCAGCGCTCGCGATCCGAGCCCAGTGCGGCCTCGGTCCCCGCCGCACCGCGACGGACGACGATGACGTGCTCGATGGTCGAGGTGCCGACGAGCGCGTCGTCGGCAATTTTCTTCAAGGGCACCGTCTGGCCGCGGCGGAAGCCGCCGTCGGCGGTGATCAGCACGCTGGCGGCCGCATCGTTGATGCGATCGCGCAGCGACACGGCGCTGAAGCCGCCGAACACGACGCTGTGGACGGCGCCGATGCGTGCGCACGCCAGCATCGCGATCGGCAGCTCGGGAATCATCGGCAGGTAGATCGCGACCCGGTCGCCGCGCTGCACGCCCAGACCGCGCAGCACGCTGGCGAAGCGGTTGACTTCACGGAAGAGATCCCAGTAGGTCAGCGTGCGTCGATCGCCGGGCTCGCCCTCCCAGATCAACGCGGCTTTGTTGCGGCGCGCCGTCCGGACGTGGCGATCGAGGCAGTTGACGCTGGCGTTGATCTTGCCGTCGACGAACCACCTGGCATGCGGCGGCTGCCAGTCGAGCACCTGGCTCCACGGCGTCGACCACTCGAGCTCGCGCGCGAACGAGGCCCAGAACCCTTCCGGGTCGCGCTCGGCCTCCTCGTAGACCCCCGGATCGGTCACCAGCGCCCGGGCCTTGAACTCCCCCGACGCTTCGATGACGCGGTTTTCGTGGAGGAGCGCTTCGAAATTGTTGTCGGTCATGCTGGTCCTTGGTTCTTGGTTCCTGGTCCTTGGTCGGGTCCTTGGTCGGTCGCTGGTCCTTGGTTCCTGGTTCCTGGTCCTTGGTCGGGTCCTTGGTCGGGTCCTTGGTCGGTCGCTGGTGGTCGCTGGTTCTTGGTTCCTGGTTCCTGGTCCTTGGTCGGGTCCTTGGTCGGTCGCTGGTGGTCGCCGGTTCTTGGTTCCTGGTTCCTGGTCCTTGGTCGGGTCCTTGGTCGGTCGCTGGTCCTTGGTCGGGTCCCTGGTCCTTGCTCGGGTCCCTGGTCCTTGATACCCGGTCCATGCTGTTGAGAAACAGTGACCCAGGGTCAGGCCCCCAGGGTCCTAAGAGTATGCCGCACACTGACTGGTCCTTGGTCCTTGGTCCTTCATGCTTGGTGCTTGGCCAGGTGCTTGGTCAGGTGCCTTGGTGCTTGGTCAGGTGCATGGTGCTGGGTCAGATGCCTGGTGCTGGGTCAGGTGCTTGGTGCTGGGTCAGGTGCCTTGGTGCTGGGTCAGGTGCCTTGGTGCTGGGTCAAGGTTGCTTGGTGCTGGGTCAAGGTGCTTGGTGCTGGGTCAGGTACTTGGTGCTGGGTCAGGTGCTTGGCACTTGGTTCATCACGCTCCTTGACTGAGGATCCGACCAAAATCCGACCAAGGACCCGACCAAGGACCGACCAAGGACCCGACCAAGGACCAAGGACCAAGAACCAAGGACCCGAGTAGGGACCCGACCAAGGACCAAGGACCAAGCACCAAGGACCCCTGATAGAATCGCCGCGCATGATGCCACACGCTTCCGCCGCGCCCGGGTCGCCAGCTCCGCCGGCGCGGATCTGGCAGGTTATCGCCGCATCCGCCGTCGGCACGATGATCGAGTGGTACGACTTCTACATCTTCGGCAGCCTGGCCACGGTGATTTCGCCGCTGTTCTATCCGCGCGGCAACGACACGCTGGCGCTGATCGCCTACCTGTCGACCTTCGCCGTCGGCTTCGTCGTCCGGCCGTTCGGCGCGCTGTTCTTCGGGCGGATCGGCGACCTGGTCGGCCGCAAGCGGGCGTTCCTGGTGACGCTGATGATGATGGGCGGCGCGACCGCGCTGATCGGCTTCCTGCCGACCTATGAAACGATCGGCATCGCCGCGCCGATCGCGCTGCTCGTCATCCGCATCCTGCAGGGGCTGGCGCTCGGCGGGGAGTACGGCGGGGCGGCGGTCTATGTCGCCGAGCACGTCCCCGATCACCGGCGCGGCTTCTACACCAGCTTCATCCAGATCACGGCGACGCTCGGGCTGTTCGTCTCGCTGGTCGTCATCCTCATCGTACAGAATCTGATGACGCCGGCCGCCTTCTCTTCGTGGGGCTGGCGCATCCCGTTCATCGTCTCGATCCTCCTGGTCGGCCTGTCGCTCTACATCCGGCTGCGCATGCGCGAGTCCCCAATCTTCGCGCACCTCAAGGCGACCGGTATGACGTCGACGCGGCCGCTGGCCGAAGCGTTCACCCAGTGGCCGAACCTGAAGCTGGTGCTGATTTCGCTGTTCGGCGCCACCGCCGGGCAGGGCGTGGTCTGGTATACCGGCCAGTTCTATGCCCTCTTCTACCTCCAGACCATCCTCAACGTCCACGCGACATCCGCCAACTACATCGTCGCCATCGCCCTGCTGCTCGGCATGCCGTTCTTCATCGCCTTCGCCGCCCTGTCCGACCGGATCGGCCGCAAGAAAATCATGATGGCGGGCTGCCTGCTCGCCGCTCTGCTCTACCTGCCGATCTATCGGGCGATGCAGGTGGCGGCCGGGTCCGAGGTGGTGACCGCGATTTCACAGCGCAATCCGGTCACCGGCGCGGTCCTGCTGACGCCGATGACGCGAGTCGGCGACTCGTTGCAGCCGGCGAAGCAGTCGCTGCCCTATCACGGCTTGCCAGCCCTGATCGGCGATCCGATCGCGTGGCAATTGATTCTGCTGGTGTTCGTCCAGGTGCTGCTGGTGACGATGGTCTACGGGCCGATCGCCGCCTACCTGGTCGAAGCGTTCCCGGCCAAGATCCGCTACACGGCGCTGTCGCTGCCGTATCACATCGGTAACGGCGTGTTCGGCGGGCTGCTGCCGCTGATCGGCCTGACCGTGGTTGCCGCGACCGGCAATATCTACGCCGGGCTGTACTACCCGATCGGTATCGCCCTGCTCACGTTCATCGTCGGCTCATTATTCCTGAAGGAGACGCACAGCGTGCTGATCTGGAAGGAGATGGAGAAGTAGGGAATCGGGTGATCGGCGATCGGGTGATCGGCGATTGAAACGCCAGGACGGCGAATCGGATGATCGGGCGATCGGACGATTGGCGATCGGATGCGAATCCGGAAACTAGCGGACCAGGGTCAGGCGGGCAACGTCACTGGCAGTCGAGTGATGCGCGAGCGGGTGAATCGGATGTGGCGAACTTCAATCGCCGAGCACCCGATCACCCGATCGCCGATGTCTTTACTTTTCCTGCCGCTCGTCCGGCGCGCCGGTGCCTGACGAGCCGACGAACAGCTTCTTGCCGTCCTGGTAGGTGATGTCGCGGCCATTGGCGCGGTTGGCGCCGTCTTTGGCCTGGTAGCCCTCGACCGTGATCACGGTGCCGACCGGCAGCGACGCCTTGGTGAAGCCGCGGCGCAGCAGGGCGTTCGGCGCGCCCGCTTCGATCATCCAGCTCTCGACCTTCCCGTCCGGCTTCTTCACGTCGATGTGGATCCAGGCGTGCGGATTGATCCACTCCATGGTGGTGACCGTGCCGGTGAACTTGACGGCCTTCTGGGCGTCGTATTCCGCCGCGAACGAGTGGTGCGCCATCAACGGCACCGCGGCCAGAAGGAGACCCACGCCCAGGGCTGCAACGGATAGCTTGGCTCGCATCGGATTTGCCTCCTGCATGTAGATGTCGTCTCTCAGAACGTCACTATTATCGGATATTTCCCGGCGCCCGGCTACTTCCCGGCGCTCGGGGCACCCTTGCGCAGGTGGCCGTAGAGCATTTCCTCAGCGAACTCGACGCACTTGAACTCGAGAATCTGGGCGTTCTTCTCGACCCGCTTGTAGAGCGGCATGCTGATCTTCCAGGGACGCGAATACAGCTTGTTGTCTTCAATCGTCGCTTCGTAGTTGATGTGGTCGGCGTCGATCATGGTGTAGCGCTCGACGATGTGGGCATTGTCGGTCATGTGGTCGCCGGACCGATCGAGCCACGCCTTGCCGTTCAAGCTGCGGACGTCGACGACCAGCGTATCGCCTTCCCACTTGCCGTTCGACCAGCCCATCCAGCTGTCCACCGGCGCCTCGGTCGGCTTGTCCATGTTGACGACGCGATTGGCGCTGGCGTACTCGTAGGCGAACAGGATGTTCTTCGGGCTCTGGACGATCTGGAACGGATAGGGCATGTAGGTCGCGCGCGGCAGGCCCGGCAGGTAGCACTTCACTTCAGGGTCGTCGGTCAGCCGGTTGAGGAAATTCTTGCGCTTCTGCTCGGCGGCGGCCGGCAGATAGGGGATATCGCCGCCTTCGACGACGGTCTGTCCCGGCGGCACCGCGCCGATCGCGCCGAGCTGATAGAACGGCCCCGGCGACGCGGCGTGATCCTGCAGATCCCAGTTGGCGGTGTTGTTCGCCTGCCAGACACCGTTCATGTTGGGCTTGCCGTCCCACGCGTTGCGCGGGGCGCGGTTGACGCCACCGCGGGCGGGCTGCGCGCCCCGAGCCGCCGGCTGGGCCGCGCCGCGGCCGGCTGGCGCGTTCTGACGCCCGGCCGGTGCCTGACCCGCAGGGTTCGAGCCAGCCAGTGTGAAGACGGCTCCGACGGCGGCCGTCGCGATCGTTGCGGTGATCAAGCCTCTCAAGCGAATTCCCATTGAACCGATCTCCTCTCCCGCTGCGCAGCTTGTGTCTGCGAGCCGCGAACGCCCGAACAGGGTCGCCCGACTGGCCGGCCAACATCCGAGAATTGCGCGCTGGTGCTGAATGTAAGCGTCGAAGAACCTGGCAACTTCTACTAGAAGTCTAACCCCGCTGTCAAATGAACTCGCTGGCCGTTTGCGGGGGATTTCACGCGATATTCCGGGCGTTTCTGTTATTTTGCGAATCGCGGCGCGGCGTTGCGAATCGATGCATCGATCAGCTCGATCGGGTGCACGACCGGCCACTCGAAGCCGTTCTGGCCGGCCGTCGACGCGATCTGGATCAGGCAGCCGGGGTTGCCGGTGGCGACGACGTCCGGCCGGAGTGCGGCGATGTTCTTGACCTTGCGCGCGCCGAGCTCCCCCGCCGCCTCCGGCTCGACCAGGTTGTAGATCCCGGCGCTCCCGCAACAGATGTCTGATTCAGCCGGGGTCAGGATCTCGAGGCCGGGAATCCCGCGCAGCAGGTGGCGCGGCTCGGTCCGGACGCCCTGCGCGTGCGCCAGGTGGCAGGCGTCGTGGTAGGCGACCCTGGCGTGGATGGGATGCCGCACGGCGCGCGGCTCGCCGAGCTCGACCAGCACCTCCGAAACGTCGCGCACCCGCGCCGAGAACGCGTGGGCGCGGGCGGACCAGGCCGGGTCGTCCGCGAGCAGTTCCCCGTACTCCTTCATCGACGATCCGCACCCCGCGGCGTTGACGACGATCCGATCGACGCCGGCGCTGTCGAAGGCGGCAATCAGGCGGCGGGCGAAGGCGCGCGCCTCGTCGATCCGGCCGGCGTGAAGCGCCAGGGCACCGCAGCAGCCTTGATTGGCCGGAGCGACCACCGCGCACCCTTCCGCAGCCAGCACATTGATCGTCGCGCCATTGACGTTGGGAAAGACCAGCCGCTGGACGCAGCCGGTCAGGAGGCCGACGGTCAGGCGCTGCGCCCCGGCCGCCGCGGTGTGTTCGGGAGCGCGCTGGACCAGTGACGCCCAGGAGACCGGCGGCGCCAGCGCGATCAGCGCGCGCAGGCGCGGCGGCAGCCGGCTGGCGATCCGGGTCCGGCTGAGCGCCTTGACCGCCTGACCGATCAGCACCAGCGGCGCCAGCAGCACGCGGAGACGCTGCGGGTAGGGCAGGACGCTGAACAAGGCGGCGCGGAACAGGCGGTCGGCGAACGAACGCGGGTAGTGACGCTCGATCTGGGCCCGGGTCCGCTCGACCAGCGGCCCGTACTCGACGCCAGACGGGCACGCCGTCACACACGCCATGCAGCCCAGGCAGGCATCGAAATGCTCGACGAACGACGGCGTGATCGCCGTCCGCCCCTCGATGGCCGCCTTCATCAGATAGATCCGCCCGCGCGGCGAATCCATCTCCTCGCCCCACAACAGGTAGGTCGGACAGGTGGGGAGGCAGAATCCGCAATGGACGCACTTGTCGATCAGTGCGGCCGGCGGGGCGTCCACCGTATCGAACGCCGGAAAAAGGGGTCGGGAGTCTTTTTTCACAGCGGACCCCGGTTCGCGTTCAGGATGGCAGCCGGATCGAGCGCCTGCTTGATTGCCCGCATCAGGGCCGCCGTGTCCCCTGCCGGACCCCAGACGTCGGCCTGTTCCTTTACCGCCTGCTCGGCGCGCAGCACTACCACGTGCCCGACAATGGGCGACTGGCCGCGCAGTTCGGCGACCGCGCGCACCTGGGCGGCCGCGTCCGCCTCGACCCGAACCAGGCCAGCGCCGACGCCGGCGCGTCCGGTCAGCTCAATCGAGGCCGCTCCCGCCGCGATCCGCTCGACAATCGCGATCAGCGACTCGAGCGCGGCCGGCAGCCAGCTGACCCGGACGATCATGCCCGGGGCATTCCAGAGGCGCCGCGCCTGTTCGTCCCACCGGGCGGCTTCGTCGGCGCCCGTGACGATCTCGACGCCGGCGCCAGCGCACAACCGGCGCGCAACGTCAATCTGCGCCTCGATCGCGGCGGGCGTCGACGCGAACTGGATGAGCAGGGTGTAAGACGGCTTGCTCTGTACGGTGCCGTCCGCGGTCTGGACGTCCGCGGTCCGGCTGAAGCCGGACGCCACGTGCGGAGGGGGAGCGGCCGCCACGTTCGACGAGAACGACTGGACCTCGGCGCCAGCTTCGCCCGGAACACGTTGTTGTGTTCCGGGTTGTACGTGGGATCCGGCTGTCGCCGGATTGAACGCGACGCGAAGATCGAACGCGCTGGGCTCGAGCTGGCTGGCGCCGACCGCCTGCACCGCCTGCACCAGTGCCTGGCGATCGCCAAACGAAGCCGCCAGCGTCGTCGACGCCGCCGGCAGCGGCGCCAGCTTGAACGTGGCGGTCACGATCGCGGCGAGGCTGCCGAATGATCCGCACACCAGTTTGCCGAGATCGTAGCCGGCGACGTTCTTCACGACGTTGCCACCCGCCTTGACCAGGCGGCCGTCGGTGGTGGCCAGCTGCACGCCGATCAACAGATCGCGCGGCGTGCCATGACGATGCCGCAGCGGTCCGCTCTCGTTGGTGGCAATGGTGCCGCCGACCGTCGCCTGTTCGAATGACGTCTGGAGCGGGAGCCACTGACCGTGCCGCGCCAGCCGGCGATTGACGTCCCCGATGGTGGCGCCGGCCTCGACCGTCGCCGTGAGGTCGCCGTGCTCGTGCGCCAGGACGCGATCGAGCCGGGCCGTGCTGGCCAGCAGATCGATCCGGCCGCCGCGCCGGCCCCATCCCAGCTTGGTGCCGCCGCCGCGCAGCACCAGCGAGACATGCTCCTGCGAGGCCCACGCCAGCAGCCCGGCCAGCCGCTCGGCCGACTCCGGCTCGACGACATAGCGCGGTTGCACGCCGTCAACGGCATCCGCGGGCACGCCATCCCGGACTGTCCCGAACTGCCTCAAAGGGTACCTTTGGCCGAGGAGGATGCGGCGGCCACGGGTTGGATCGTGCGGAACAGTCTGTGAATTCTTTGCATCCTCTGCGTCCTCCGCGCCCTCAGCGTCCTCATCTGCGAAGCGGGTTTCAGAAACGCTCCCCCAAGCCCGACTGTTCCACGGGATGCCGGCGATAGGGACCGGGTACCTCGCCGCACAGCCGCGGCGTCGGAAAAATCTTCCCCGGGTTGCACAGATTGCGGGGGTCGAAGGCGGCACGCACCCGCTGCATGACGTCGAGATCGTCGTCGGTGAACATGCGCGGCATGTACTGGGCCTTGTCGGCCCCGACCCCGTGTTCGCCGGTGATCGAACCGCCGGCCTCGACGCAGTACGACAGGATCTCGCCCGCCACCTCGACGGCGCGATCCGATTCGCCCGGCACGCTTTCGTCGTAGCAGATCAACGGATGCAGGTTGCCGTCGCCGGCGTGGAAGACGTTCCCGATCCGCAGGCCGGAACGCGCCTCGAGGGCCCGGATGCGGCCGAGCACCTCGGGCAGCCGGGTCCGCGGCACGACGCCGTCCTGCACGTAATAGTTCGGCGACACCCGCCCCATCGCCGCAAACGCCGCCTTCCGGCCCTTCCAGATCCGCGCCCGCTGCTCGTCGTCGCTGGCGATCTCGATCTTGATGGCGCCGGTCCGGCGGCAGATGTCCTCGACGATGACGAACAGCGACCGGACCTCGGCGGCGGGACCGTCGAGCTCGACGATCAGGATCGTGTCGGCGTCGGGGAAGTTGGGGTGCACCGCCGCTTCCGCCGCACGCCGGGCCAGCGCGTCCATCATCTCGACCGCGCCCGGGATGATGCCCTCGCCGATGATCGCCGACACGGCGGCCCCGCCGGCATCGATGCTGTCGAACGCCGCCAGCAGCGTCTGCACGCTCTCGGGCTTGCGCACGATCCGCACCACGATCCTGGTCGCGATCCCGAGCGTGCCTTCCGATCCGACGAACAGCCCGATCAGGTCGGGGCCTGGCGTATCGACCATCGGACTCCCGATGTGAACCAGTTCGCCGTCGGGCAGCACCACGTCGAGGGCCAGCACGTGATGCGTGGTGAAGCCGTACTTCAGACAGTGGGCGCCGCCGGAGTTTTCCGCCACGTTGCCGCCGATTGAGCAGACCTGCTGGCTCGACGGATCAGGCGCGTAGTAGTACCCGGCCGGAGCGACCGCTTTCGTGATGTCCAGGTTGGTGACGCCCGGCTCCACCGTCACCCGCCGGTTGGCGATATCGACGTCGAGGATCCGATTCAGACGCGACAGCGCGATGACCACGCCGCCGGTCACCGGAAGGGCGCCGCCCGAGAGGCCGGTGCCGTGCCCGCGAGCGACGAACGGCACCCCCTCGCGGCTGCACAGACGCACCACCTCCTGGACCTGCCCGGCCGAGGACGGCAGGACCACCAGGGCCGGCGAGTTCTTCAGATGGGGCAACCCGTCGCATTCGTAGGTGAGCAGCTGCAGCGGCTCGTGCAGCACCGCTTCGGCACCGCAGATTCTGACGAACTGCTCCAGGAGTCGATGGTCCATTGGATGTGCTTATCGTATATGCTTTCGGCTCTCTTACGGCGGAGGGGACCTGAAGGCTGGGCCTGGAGGCCGGGGACTGGGGACCGCGGACTGGCGATCCGACACAGATCGCGCGAGGCGTGTCGTCCTGGCCCCCAAGCCTCCAACCCCCAGCCCCTTCGTAAGCGGCAGCCCTTGATCACCGCGAGCTGACTTATGTGGCAACACAACTACACGCCTGTCGGCGGCAGCCTGGCGCTGTCGGCGCTGCTCGCCGCGATTCCCATCGTGGTGCTGTTCGTCATGTTGGGCGTGCTCCGGAAGCCGGCCTGGATGGCGGCGGTCTCGGCGGTCGTCTCGGCGCTGCTCGTCGCGCTGCTCGGCTACGGGATGCCGGTGCCGCTGGCCCTGGCCGCCACTCTCTACGGCGCGGCCACCGGGGTGTTTCCCATCGCCTGGATCGTCTTCGCGTCGATCATGCTCTACCGTCTCGCCGTTGATACCGGCAAGTTCGAGATCATCAAGGACTCGATCGCCGGGCTGACCAGCGACCGCCGGCTGCAGGCGATGTTCATCGCCTTCTCGTTCGGCGCGTTCATCGAAGGCGCGGCCGGCTTCGGCGCTCCGGTCGCCATCTCCGGCGCGATGCTCGCCGGACTCGGCTTCGACCCGTTCTTCGCCGCCGGCATCTGCCTGCTGGCCAACACCGCGCCGGTCGCGTTCGGATCCATCGGCATTCCGGTGACCACGCTGGCCACGGTCACCGGTCTCCCGGTGCTGGCGCTGAGCGCGATGGTCGGGCGCCTGTGCGCGATGATCTCGATCATCATCCCCGGCTATCTCATCGTCGTGATGAGCGGGTGGAAGCGCGCCGGCGAAGTGCTCCCGGCGATCATCGCCTGCGGCGTCTCGTTCGCGGGCATGCAGTTCGTCGTGTCGAACTACATGGGCCCCGAGCTGACCGACATCCTCAGCTCGCTGACCTGCATCGTGGTGATGGTGCTGGTGATTACGTTCTGGAAGCCGAAGACCATCATGCGCCTCGAAGGCGACAAGCCGATCACCGTGGACATGAAGCGCCACCCGGCCGGCGAACTGATGATGGCCTGGTCGCCCTACCTTCTGCTCGTCGTGTTCGTCCTGTTGTGGGGTGACGCCGACATCAAGCTGGCCATCAACCGATGGACTGACAGCCTCCTGCCCGCGTGGGTGCCGGCGTTCCCGGGGCCGAAAACCACTGGACAGCTGAATCGCCTGATGTGGCCCGGCCTCCACAACCTGATCACGCAGGTCCCGCCGGTCGTGCGTCAGCCGGCCCCGTATGGCGCCCTCTACGAGCTGAACTGGCTGAGCGCCTCCGGCACCGCCTGCTTCTTCGCCATCCTCGGAACGGCCGCGGTGCTGCGGGTCGCGCCGAGCCGGGTCGTCAAGGCCTACGTCGACACGTTCAAGCAGCTGAAGCTGGCGATCCTCACCATCGCGATGATGCTGGGACTCGCCCAACTGATGAACTATTCGGGGATGACGTCGACGATGGGGCTCGCCCTGGCGGCGAGCGGAGTGGCGTTTCCGTTCTTCAGCGCCGTGGTGGGCTGGCTCGGCGTCTTCCTCACCGGCAGCGACACCTCGGCGAACGCGCTGTTCGGGAACCTCCAGGTGGTCACCGCCAACGCACTGGGCCTCAACCCGATCCTGACCGCCTCGGTCAACTCCGCCGCCGGGGTAATGGGCAAGATGATTTCCGTCCAGAGCATCGCGGTCGCCGTCGCCGCGACCGGCATGACACGCGCGGACGAGAGCCGCCTCTTCCGGTTCACCATCAAACACAGCATCCTGCTGATGGTCGTGATGGCGTGCATCTCGATGCTGTACGCCTATGTGTTTCCCTCGCTGGTGCCCTCCCCCTAGTTATCCCTCCGCGGGCCGATTCCTGGATTCAATTTTCTGGATTCGGCCCGATTCCGGCCTGTAATAGTCCATAAGCAACGTAAGAGTCGTTGACCGTCTTCCTGCTGCCCTTCTAGCATTATTCCTAGTCGATATCCGTCGCGGCCTTTCCCCGCTCCAAGGAGCATTCATGAATGTGTTCAAACGGCTGCTGTTCGCGTGTGCCGTGCTGGTCGTTCTTCCAGCGTCGGCCTTTGCCCAGGCGTCCATCACCGGCGTCGTGAAAGACGCGTCGGGCGGGGTCCTTCCCGGCGTCACCGTCGAAGTCGCCAGTCCCGTCCTGATCGAAAAAACCCGTACCGACGTCACCAGCGGTGACGGCCTGTATCGCATCGTCAATCTGCTGCCCGGCACCTACACCGTCACCTTCACGCTGCCCGGCTTCAGCACCGTCAAGCGCGAGGGGATCGAGCTGACCGGTTCATTCATCGCCTCGATCAACGCCGACATGAAGATCGGCGGCCTCGCCGAGACGATCACGGTCACCGGCGAAACGCCGATCGTCGACGTGCAGAGCGTGCGGCGGCAGACGACGCTGAGCAATGAGGTGTTGACGACGGTGCCGACCGCCCGGTCGTGGGCGGCGACCGCCGTCCTGATTCCCGGGATCATCATCCAGGCCGGGGCCAGCGCCGACATCCAGGTCACGCCGCAGATGACGGTCTTCGGCGGCGCGGGCGGCCGCGCCAACGAGGGCAGGATGCAGGTCGACGGTCTGAACACCGGCGCCGCCCTGAACGGCGGCGGCGTCTCCACCTACGTCGCCGATATCTCGAACGCGGCCGAAGTGGTGACGACAACGTCGGGCGGCATGGGCGAGGCGGAAGTGGGCGGACCGTCGCTCAGCATCGTGCCAAAGAGCGGCGGCAACACGGTCAAGGGGCAGATCTACCTGTCCGGTGTGAGCAGCGGGATGGTCGGCAGCAACTTCACTCCCGAGCTGCAAGCCGCCGGTCTGGCGACTCCCGGCGTCCTGCTCCAACAGTGGGACTACACGGGGGGCGTCGGCGGGCCGATCAAGAAGGATCGTCTCTGGTACTACGGCACCCTGCGCGACGAAGGACAACACCGGTCGATCCCGGGCATCTATCCGAACCTGAACGCCGGGGACCCGACAAAGTTCACCTATGCGCCGGACCTCACCAGGCAGGCGCAGGGCGCGGAGAGCTTCCAGATCGCCAGCATCCGGCTGACGCTGCAGGCCACGCCGCGGAACAAATTCAACGTCCATCAGGACATCCAGCTGCCCTGCAACGGCGCGTCGTTCACGCAGGACGGCGACGCCTGCCGCACCCAGCCGTCGTCGGGTGCGGTCGTCGGCTCGCTCGGATTGGGCGGGTTGACGTCGACCACGTCGCCCGAAACCGCCGGCTACCTGCACACCACCGTCAAGAACACCCAGATCACCTGGTCGTCGCCGGCGACCAACCGGCTGCTGCTGGAAGCCGGACTCGGATCGTACCGGGCGGCGTGGGGGCCGTTCGAGACCCCCGGCAATCCCACCCGCGCCCTGCCGCGAATCACTGAACAGGCGAGCCAGAATTTCAACGGCACGCCGATCGGCGCCAACCTGGCGTACAACTCGCAGAACTGGGGCCAGCATTGGGACAATCCCAACACCTGGCGCGCCACCGCGTCCTACGTCACCGGCGCCCACACGTTCAAGGCCGGCTATGTCGGCGGCTATCTGGTCGAGAACATCGAAAACTACGGCAACGATCTCAACCTGGCGTATACGTTCAACGGCGGGAAGCCCGCATCGCTCAGCCAGAGCCTGAGGGTCTTCACGCAGAAAGACCGCGTCAGGTACACCGCGTTGTACGGCCAGGACCAGTGGACCAAGGGGCGGATGACGGTACAGGGCGCGGTGCGCTTCGACAACGCCTGGAGCTACTCGCCCGAACAGACCATCGGCCCCGCCCAGATCGGTGGTCAGACATTCCTGGCGACGCCGCTGAGCTTCGAGCGAACGGAAGGGGTCAACTACAAGGACATCTCGCCGCGCGGCGGGTTGGCTCTCGACATTTTCGGCAACGGCAAGACGTCGGTGAAGATGAATGCCGGCAAGTACATGGACCCGGCGAGCAACCTGAACAACAACTACTCGATCTCCAATCCGATCGCGCGGATTGCGACCACGGCAACCCGGACCTGGACTGACGTCCCCCGCCCGGGGTTCACCGGCATCGCCGGGGACAACATTCCCCAGTGCGACTTCACGAACAATCTCGAAAACGGCGAGTGTGCCGCGACGACGGCGACAACCTTCGGTACGGAGACGCGAATCACCGCGGCCATCGACCCGAACCTGTTGAATGGGTGGGGCATCCGCCCGAGGGACTGGCAGTTCGGAGCATCCGTGCAGCAGCAACTGCTGCCGCGTGTCTCTGTGGAGGTCGGCTATTTCAAGCGATGGCTGCAGAACTTCACCGCCACCGACAACCTGCTGGTCACGGCAGCCGACTTCACCCAGTTCAGCATTAACGCCCCGTCCGATCCGCGGCTGCCCGGCGGCGGTGGCTACGCGGTCCCCGCGCTCTACAACGTGTCGCCGGAACAGTTCGGGAGAACCAGCAACAACATCACCGATGCGGGGAATTTCGGCAACCAGTATTCCAGCTACAACGGCATGCTGGTCAACATCAGCGCCCGGGCAAGCAGGGGCCTGACCATCCAGGGCGGCATCAACACCGGAAAGACGGCGACCGACAACTGCGAGATCCGGTCGCAGCTGCCGGAGCTGACGCCGACCAACGCCTACTGCCACAACGATCCCGGGTTCATCACCAAGATGAGCGCGGTCGGCTCCTACGTGGTGCCGAAGATTGACGTCCTGTTTGCCGGAACGCTGAGAAGCGACCAGGGCGCTGTGCTCGCCGCCAACTGGAACGTACCGACCGCGACGGTCATCAACCCGGCGCTGGGCCGGCCGATCTCGGGAGGCGCCACCACGCTCTCGGTCAACATCCTCCCGCCCGGCGAAGTATGGGGCGATCGGGTCAACGAGGTCGATCTTCGTGTCGCCAAGATCCTGCGCTTCGGCCGGACGCGGACCAATGTCGGCATCGACGTCTACAACATCCTCAACCAGGGCGCGATCCTCAACTACAACCAGACGTTCACGCCGGGCGGATCGTGGCTGGCCCCGACCCAGGTGCTGACGCCGCGCTTCCTCAAGATCAGCGCGCAGATCGATTTTTAGGCTAACGCACTGACGAGGGCGCTGAGGACGGAGAGGACAGAGAGGGAAACCTCGGCGTCTCCTCCGTCCTCAGCGTCCTCCGCCACCTCCGCGTCCTCCTCATTCCTCAGCGTCCTCGTCCCTGATACGATGGCGCGCGTGAAGCGCCTCCTGATCTCGTCGTCGCTGCTCCTCCTGTTCGTCGCGGCGTCCGCCTTTGCTCCGCAGACCCGGCCGCCGGCGCCGCGGTCGCCTCGTCTCTACGTCTTCGACTGCGGCACCCTCGATGTCGCCGACACCGGCCGGTTCCGGTTGAAACGCGAGGAGGTCGCGACCGACAAGCTGTCGGTGGGCTGCTATCTGGTCGTGCACCCGCGCGGGACGCTGATCTGGGATACCGGCGCCGTGCCGGACGCGATGGTGACCGTCGGGCCGGCGCCGGGCCGCTACCGCCTCCTCCTGCCTGATGGGCAGGAACGCAACGTGGCGCTTGCCAGACCGTTGAAGACGCAGCTGGCCGAGGCGGGATACCGGCCGGCCGATATCACCTACGTCGCGCTCTCCCACTACCATTACGATCACTCGGCCAACACCAACGACTTCGCCGGCGCCACCTGGCTGGTCCGCCAGGTCGAGCGCGACGCGATGTTTGCCGACAAGCCGCCGGACCTGGTGCAGCCGAACACCTACACGGCGCTGCGCGGCAGCAAGACGACGATCATCAAGACCGACGAGCACGACGTCTTCGGCGACGGGAGCGTGGTGATCAGATTTGCGCCCGGCCACACGCCTGGACATCAGGTGCTGTACGTCAAGCTGGCGCAGACCGGCGGCGTCGTGCTGGCCGGCGATCTGTATCACTATCCGGAAGAGCGGACGCTGAACCGCATCCCGACGTTCGACGACAACCAGGAGCAGACGGCGGCGACCCGGCGGGCGCTCGACGGGTTCCTGAAGAGCGCCAGGGCACAGTTGTGGATCCAGCACGATTTCACGGCGACGGCGAAGCTAAAGAAGGCGCCGCAGTTCTACGAGTAGATCGGGACGGTCTGAAGACCGTCCCCTACGCGGACAGTCATGTGCAGCGCACGCCCTGCATGGGCGGGCCGCGAAAAGGGGCATCAAATGAATCGGACTGCTCGGTTCCTGACGTTCGCCGCTCTGGGCGTTTTCCTCGGCGGGCCGTCAGGCACGGCAGTGCCGCGCGCCGCCGGATGCGATCCGGTGGGCGACATCCGCTTCGTCTGCGGCCAGGCCGGACCCGAGGATCTCGTCGCCGTCCCCGGTTCGGCCTGGCTGATCGCCTCGGCATATGGCCCCGAGGGCGGTCTTCATCTAATCGACACCAGGGCCGCGACGTCGACCCGCCTGTATCCGAGCACCACGGCGAAGGAGCGTCCCGATACCAAGACCTACGATTCGTGCCCGGGTCCGCTGCAGGGGACGGACCGGGACGCCTTCAGAACCCACGGTCTCTATCTGAAACCGGGACGGAACGTCCACACGCTCTACGCCGTTCATCACGGCAACCGCGAATCGGTCGAGGTCTTCGAGCTCGACGTCCGGTCGAAACAGCCGGCGGTGACGTGGATTGGCTGCGCGGTGGCGCCGGACCCGATCGGTCTCAACGCGGTGATCGCGCTGCCGGAGGGCGGCTTCGCCGCGTCGAACTTCGACCCGCGCCCGCCGGCCGGCGGCCGCGGCGGGTTTTCGCCGGCGCTGCTCGAAGGCCGGCCCAACGGCGAGCTGTGGGAGTGGCACACCGGACGTGGCTGGGCCAAGGTGCCGGGCAGCGAGGCGGCCGGCGCCAACGGACTGGAGATCTCGAAGGACGGCAAGTGGTACTACGTCGCCCAGTGGGGCAATCGATCGTTCATGCGTCTGTCGCGCGGCCAGACGCCGGCCCGGCGCGACGAGATCCCACTCGGCTTCCGCGTCGACAATGTCCGCTGGGCGCCTGACGGCTCGCTGCTGGTCGCCGGTCAGGGCGGGGCCGACGCCGGCCGCGGCGGCGCCGGGGGTGCGGCGCCGGTGATTACCTCAGTGGTCGGCAAGGTGAATCCGGCGACGATGAAATACCAGGAGATCGCCAGTTATCCGACGACCGAGACGATCAGCTTCGCCACGGTCGCCGTGCAGGTCGGCAACGAGCTCTGGCTCGGTTCGGCGCGAGGTGACAGAGTGGCGCGGTACCCGGTGAAGTAGAGAACGACTCCGAGGACGCTGAGGAGGGACCGGACGCTGAGAATGGAGAGGTTTCCAGTGGATTCCTCCGCCCCCTCAGCGTCCTCGTTCCGTTGTCAGATCGTAATCATCCCCGTGCTGTCGCCGAACTTCTCGGTGGGGACGCCGAGCTTGTCGAGCATCGCCAGCAGCAGATTCGACATCGTCGTCTCCGGCGCGTTCCGGAGGTGACGGCCGCCTTTCAGCGCGCCTGATGCGCCGCCCGCCAGGATGATCGGCAGCGGATAGTGATTGTGCTGGTTGCCGTCGCCCATCGCGCTGCCGTAGAGAATCATCGAGTGATCGAGCAGCGTGCCGTCGCCATCCGGCGTCGCCTGCAGCTTACCGAGCAGATACGTCAGCAGGCCGATGTGGTAGCGGTTGAGGACGGCGAAGCGATCCTGGTTTTCGCGGATGTTCGAGTGATGCGACAGGATGTGGAACGCATCCCGGACTCCGCTCTTCGCGTAGACCGCGTTGCTGAGCTCCTTGGCGAGCAGCATCGTGGTGACGCGAGTGATGTCGGCCTGCCAGGCGAGCACCTGCAGGTCGAACATCAGCTTGATGTGCTCCTCGACATCCTTCGGGATGCCGGTTGGCGCATCGGGCAGCGTGACATCGGACGAGGCCTTCTTGGCGGCCTGCTCGATCCGGCGCTCGATCTCGCGCACGTCGTTGAGATATTGATCGACGCGGTTCCTGTCGACCGCCGGCAGCCGCCGCTGCAGTGCTGACGCTTCGCCGCGGACCGAGTCGAGCAGGCTGACCGACTGCTGCCGCCGGGCCCGCCGCTCGGCGTCGGTCGCGCCGTCGCCGAACAGGCGCTCGAACACCACCTGCGGGTTGTTCTGCATCGGCAGCGGCGAGGTCGGACCCTGCCACGAGATGGTGTCCCGGTAGGCGCAGCTCAGGCCGTCGCCGCAGCTCAACGTCGCGTCCTCGATCATCATCTCGACCGACGGCAGCGGCGTCTCCTGGCCGATGTGCTGGGCCGCGAACTGATCCATCGTGATGCCGAGGTGCGCCCGCGGTCCGGCTTCGGCGTGGGCGCCGCTCAGGAACGTCGCGGCGGACCGGTTGTGGTTGGACGTCGCCGACCCGCCGCCGTAGGCCTGCGGGTGGCTGAGATCGCTGATCACGTTGATCCGCTCGTAGAACGGCTTGAGCGGCTGGAGGATCTCCGACAGTTCGAAGCCGGAGCCTTCGCTCGCCGGCGTCCACTTGTCCATCGTCGCGCCGTGCGGAACGTAGATCGCTCCGAACCGGGTCCGGCCCCGGGCGGCAGTCTGCGC
This sequence comes from Acidobacteriota bacterium, assembly GCA_039931615.1. Lineage (GTDB taxonomy): Bacteria > Acidobacteriota > Vicinamibacteria > Vicinamibacterales > CAVVIG01 > JAHFUI01. The sequence continues at coordinate 84,695 of JBDTRR010000004.1, read as the reverse complement.
CAGCGCGGTTGCCGCTGGAAGCATCGACTCGAGCAGCGGCAGGGCCATGGTGACGCCGACGCCGTTCAGGAAAGTCCGACGCGAGAGATGCTTCTTGGTAATGAACATATGGCTGCTCCTCACACCGCACGGATGACTGTCGGCGCTACCCTTCAGTAGCCTTCTTCACCTTCATCTGAAACGGCCCGCTCTCGATGACACCCTGCACCAGCGCCGAGAACTTGTAGCCGTTCTGGGCCGCCCGCCTGGCAATCGTCCGCACCGTCGGCATATCGTAATACTCCAGCGGCCGGCCGAGCGCATACGTCAGCAGCCGCTCAGCCGCGGTGGTGACGAACGCATCGGACCGCGACAGCAGCGCCTGCCGTAAATCGGCGGGACCGCGCAGCGGGGTGCCGTCCGCCAGCTGACCGGTCGAATCGATCGGCACGCCGCCGTCGCGCTCGCGCCAGCCGCCGACCAGATCGAAATTCTCCAGCGCGAACCCGACCGGGTCCATGATCTTGTGGCACGACGCGCAGACCGGGTTGGCGCGGTGCGCCTCGAGACGCTGGCGCAGCGAGGTGACCTTTACTTCGTCGGGATTCTTCTCCAGGTTGGTCTCGACGCCCGGCGGCGGATTGGGCGGGGCGGTGCCCAGGACGTTCTCGAGAATCCACTTGCCGCGCGACACCGGAGAGGTGCGGGTGGCGACCGACGTGACCGTCAGCATGCTGCCCTGCCCGAGCAGGCCGCGCCGCGGGCTCTCCGGATCGAGCGCGACGCGGCGGAAGTAGCTGCCGCGGACGTCCGGGATGCCGTAGTGGCGCGCCAGCCGCTCGTCGACGAAGGTGTAGTCGGCGTTGATCAGATCGATGACGCTGCGGTCCTCGCGGACGATCGTCGAGAACAGCATTTCAGTTTCGCGCCGGAACGCCTGGCGCAGATTGTCGTTGAAGCCGGGCGCCGACGTCTGCACGCCGGCAAGCTCCCGCAGGTAGAGCCACTGACCGGCGAAGTTGGTGGTCAGCGCGTCCGACTTCGGATCCGTCAGCATCCGCTTGACCTGCTGCGCCAGCACCAGCGGATCGCGGAGCCGCCCCTTGGCCGCAGCCTCGAGCAGTTGATCGTCGGGGATGCTGCTCCAGAGAAAGAACGACAGCCGCGACGCCAGCTCGCCATCGCTGATCCGGTAGGTGGCGCCCGGCCGCACGCCGGCCGGTTCCTCTTCGATCCGATAGAGGAAACCCGGCGCGACGAGAATCCGCGCCAGCGCCTGCTGGATGCCGACCTCGAAGTCGCCCTCGTTGCGGCCCTGCTGATAGAACGACATCAGCGTCTCGATCTCGTCGTCGACCAGGGCGCGGCGGTAGGCCCGGCGGCCGAGCGCGGTGATGATCTGCCGGGCGCAGCCGCCTTCGTCACTGACCGTCGCCGGCCGCTTTGGCGCGGCGCCGGTCCCCGTCGACGGCACGCCTGTCGCGGTGTCGGGGCGGCAGACGAAAATCCGCCGCCGGCTCGGCGTGTCGCCGGGGCTGGTCGCACTGAACGGACCGGTGATGGCGACCGTCTGCACGCCGCCGCCGGGCGTGAACGCCGAGTTGACACGGAAGTCCGAGAACTGCTCGTCGACACCGGCCGAACGCTGCTGGTCGACGACCGCGGCGCCGATGACGTGCGGGCCGGCGGCGACCTTGATCCGGAAGCTGCGTGGATTGGCGACCGTCAGCTTGTCGCCGTCGAGGGTGATGTCGATGCTGCCGCCGCCGCCACCACGTCCCCCGCCGGGACCGCCGCCGGAAACGCTCAGCTCGTATTCCGCGTCGAGCGGGAAGGTGTGCCGGACCAGCATGCCGCCGCGCGTGCCGAGCGGAAGACCCTCGATGTGACGGTCCTGCGCCAGCCCGCCGGGGACCGGATAGATCACCTGGGTCGGGGTCAGCGTTCGATCACCGACCGCACGGCGGCTGACCTTCATCGCCGCCGACACGTAGCCCTGGACCAGCGAGGGCGACACCGCCAGCGCCTCGGCGATGTTGTCGAACCCTCCGCTCGATGCATCGGAAGGCAGCAGCGCGGCAACGTCGACGTCGAGCGCGAGCAGATCGCGGATGGCGTTGGCGTACTCGGCTCGATTGAGGCGGTGCAGCGCGGGCGCCTCGAGCCCGCGGCCGGCCGGGGCCGCCTTGTCGAGACGGGTTTCGAGATCGGCCGCGAAGGCGTCGAGCACGCTGCGATCCGGCCGCCGCGCCCCGCTCGGCGGCATCAGCCCGGTGCGCACCTTCCGGACCACCTTTTCCCACGTCTCGGCTCCGGCCCCGACATGATCGATGTCGAGCACGTCGAGTGCGAGCCCGCCGACCTTCGCGCGTGAGTTATGGCAGCCCAGACAATACTGGGTGAGAACTGGGGACGAGGGCGCAGAGGGAGCGGCGGACGCAGAGGGAGAGGGAGAGGGAGAGGGCGCGGTGGGAGCAGGACTGGTTTGGCCCGCACCCTGTGCCTGGCCTGCCGGCATCGCGACAATCAGCGTCGACGCGACCGCGAAGGTCGCCATGAAAACACGAAAACACGAAAACATCCGGCTGTCGTTTCGAGGTGCGCTGGTTCCGTGGCCGGCGATGTGCTGCCTCATTTGCTGCTGGCCACCGGACTGCCGATCAGCTTCTTGAGGAGCACGACCGACGTCGGCTTCGGTTTGCCCGGATGGGTCGCGAGGAAGACACCTTCCGCCCAGTTCAGCGGCGTCCGGCCTTCCTTGTCCCTGGCGTCGAGCCTCGCGCCCTTGTCGACCAGAAACTGGATGATGTCGTCGGAACCCCGATTCGCCGCGCCCATCAACGCGGTGATGCCGAGCGAGTTGACCGCGTTGACGTCCATGCCGAGGTCGACGCACAGCTTGACCGCCTCGAGCAGCGCCTTCGGCCCTTCGTGGAACGTCTGGTCGACGACCCAGTTGACGCCGGCGGCCGCCATCAGCGGCGTGGTACCGCCGAATGTCGTCACATAGGGATCGGCGCCCCAATCGAGCAGCAGCTTCATCACGGCGACGTCGCCGGACAGCGCGGCGGTGAGGAACGGCGACTGGCCGGTGAAATCGACCCACGACAGCGAGCCGGTGGTGCGCAGCATCTGCCGGCGGATCGGCGGCGTCTCTTTGGTCCGGGTGTTCAGATCGGCGCCCTTCTGCAGCAGGTAGTCAATCAGCTCGAGCACCGGCTGGCGATCGACGCCATTCTCGAACGGCTCAGCGTTGTCGACATCCATGTTGCGGGTTTCCACCGCTGCCCAGAGCGGCGTCCGGCCGTACCAGTCGACCACGTTGACGTCCGAGCCGCGGTCGATCAGGAAGCGGGACACGCCGACGTGGTTGTTGGTGACCGCCATCAGCAAGGGGGTGATGCCGTTCGGATCGGTCTGCTTCAGGTCGGCGCCGGCGGCAACCAGAATCTCCGCCGACTCGAGTCGGCCGTCGCGGGCGGCGTACAACAGGGGAGACAGGCCGCCCGGGATCAGAAACCGCGAGCCGCGTTCCGGCAGACCGCCGCGGACGATGCCGATGCCGTGGCCGAAGCCGGGCACCGCATTCGGCAGTACCCATGCGGGTGTCCGCCCGGTCCGCGTCCTGGCATTGACGTCGGCATGCCGCTCGACGAAGAGGCGGACGACATCCGGATGGTTTTCCCGGACCGCCACCATCAGCGCCGTCTGTTCGAACTCGCGGTCCCTGGCATCGAGCACCGCGCCGCGCTCGAGGAGCAGCTTGACCGCGTCGAGCGTGCCGATCCGGGCCGCCATCATCAGGGCGGTTTCACCGGCCGGATCGACCGAGTTCGGATCGGCCCCGGCATCGAGCAGCAGCCGGATGACCTCGGCATTGCCGTTGGCGCACGCCAGCGCCAGCGGCGTCACACCGTAGCGATCGGCGCGGCTGGCGTCGGCGCCGGCGCGAATCAACAGGCGGGAGGACTCCAGGTCGTCCACCCGGACGAGCCAGTGCAGTGCCGGCGTGCCGTCGCGGCCCGGCGCGTTGACGTCGGCCTTCTGATCGATCAGCGCCCGCACCGCAGCCGTATCGCGTTTCATCGCCGCGTCGGCAAGCCGGAAATCGGCCGGCGCCTGCGCACCCGCCGCCGACGCGACCAGCAGCACGCCGAGCGCCGCGATGATCTGAGTCTTATGCTTATGATCGTGGTGCTTCATATACCGTCCAGCTCGCACATAGGGGAGGTACGCCCTCAAATCAGAGTCGTCCCTTGATCGTAACCGGATGGCTCTTGACCAGTCGACAAAAAAGCGTCAAATTCGGGCTATCTCTAGCGAGGCTCCGCCCCAGACCGCCGAGACCCGCGAACCGGCTTGGCTCCGCCTCGCCAGTGGCAGCATTGTCTTGCCACGCCTCCGGGCGCGGCGAGAGGTCTTGAACAGCGGGTGGAACACTTGACTCATTCGTACCAGATTCCCAGCCTTCAAGACGCCTGGTGACGGACATCGTTTTCGGACCGTTCAGTCTGGACATCGCGGCGACACGGCTGCGCCGCGACGGGGCCGAAGTCCGGCTGCGGCCCCAGGCGCTCCAGGCGCTGCGCGTGCTGCTGCGTCACGGCGGCGAAACCATCCGTTACGAGCAGATGATTGCCGAGGCGTGGGACGGCACCCTCGTCTCCCGGCACACCGTCGACGTCACGATCGGAGAGGTGAAGAAGTGCCTCGGGGAATATGGCGCCTGGCTGGTCAACCGGCCGAAGATCGGCTACCGGCTGGAAGTGCCGAAATCAGACGATCTGATCCGGCGCGGATGGCACTGTTGGAACCGGCGGACGCGCGAGGGCTTCGAGCGGGCGATCGACTGCTTCGAGCAGGCGCTGGCCGGATGCCCGTCGGATTTCCGTGGCTTCGAGGGCCTGTCAGCGTCCTACCTGATGCTGGCGACGTTCGGGATGCGTCAGCCGCGCGACATGTACCCCCGCTTCCTGGAGGCCCACGCCCGTGTCGCCGCGTCGAGCGTCCCGACGGCCGAGCTGCGCTGCAACCATGCCCACGGACTGCACATCTTCGAGCGGCGGATAGACGAGGCCGAAGCCGGCTTCCTGGCCGCGCTGGAGGCCAATCCCGCGCTGGCCTCCACCTACGTCCGTCTGGCCCGGATGTACGCATCCCGCGGCCGGAGTGACGAAGCGCTCGAGGTCCTCGCCCGCGGCTCCAAGGCCGACCCGCTGCTGCCGACCGTCCCGGCGATAACGATGCTGATCCGGTTCTGGCGGCGGGAATTCGACGCCGCCATCGCGCTCGGACAGGAGACCATCGAGATCCACCCCTACGTCCAGGTGGTGCGGGCCACCTACGGCCAGGCGCTCGAATTCAGCGGACGGCTGGACGAGGCGCTGGCCCAATACCGGGCCGCGTCGGCGATCTCGCCTGACCTGACCTGGCTGCGCGCGCTCGAGGGGACCTGCCTGGCCCGCCAGCAGCGCGGCAGCGAAGCGCTGGCGATCTTCCAGGAGCTCGAACGGCTGCGCCCAATCAACTACGTCGACGCCTGCTTCATGGCCGTGTTCCGCGAGGCGCTCGGCCAGCGCGCCGAGGCGTTCAGCGAGCTGGCGCGGGCGGGCGACGAAAACTCGGCCTGGCTGCACGCCCTCGATGTCGATCCGACGATGGATGCCTTCCGGCAGGATCCACGCTTCATCCGCCTGCGCGCCGAAGTGTTTCGAGACGACGTCCCGCCCGGGCCGCCCGCACGATAGACCACACATCCGTGTAAACCGCGGATTGATCCAGTCTAGAATCTGGCTCGATGAAACGAACGGACGCTGCCGCGCGGTCGATCATGGTCGCTGCCGCGCTGCTGATTGGCGCCGCTACCGCGCCATCGGCGCAGGACGCACCCCGGCCGCGGCCGGACGCCACCCCTCCGCTCACCGGCGCCTGCCACGTCAGCCCGATCGTCGACAACCTCGATCGCTCAGCCCGGTTCTATCACGACCTGCTCGGCCTCGACCTGGTCCCGGCTCCCCCACCCGGCCCGCTGCCGTGGGACGCCGATCCGGGACACCTGCAGCTTCACGGGCTGCCCCAGGCCCGGCTGCGCTTCATCGGCGCCCGGATGCCCAACGTCCGCTGCGGCATCGAGCTGGTCGAGTTCGCGGATGTCGATCGGAAGGCGGTGCACCGCCGCCTCCAGGATCCCGGGGCGGCGACGCTGATCCTGCTGGTTCGCGATATCGACGCGGCCTTTGCGCCGTTGAAACAAGCGGGTGTTCACGTCGTCACGACAGGCGGCGGTCCCATCAGCATGAGCGCCGCGAGCCGGACCCGCGCGGTGATCGTGCAGGATCCCGACGGCCACTTCGTCGAGCTGGTCCAGCCCGATCCCCTGCCGGCGACGACCACGACGGCCGGCAGCAACATCGTCGGCATCCGTCTCCGGCTGACGGTGGCCGATGTCGGGCGAACCGCGGCGTACTACGAACCGCTGCTCGGCACGCGGTGGCCAATCCAGCCGTTCACCGCCAGCCGGAACGTCATGGCGATGAGCGGACTGCCGGAGGCGGGCGAGTACCGCCTGGCCATGGCGCAGCTGCCCGGCTCGGCGCTCACGCTCGAGTTCATCGAGTTCAAGGGTCTCGACTCGGCGGCTGCCGCCTTCTCATCCCGGGTGCAGGATCCGGGCTCCTTCCGCCTGCAGCTGACCTTTCGCAATATCGACACCGCGCTCGCAGCATTGAACCGGGCCGGCAGCCGGACGATCTCGACCGGCGGTGTTCCGGTGACGATGACGTTCGGCAACCGCCCATGGCGGCTCGCCGTCGTCCCCGATCCGAGCAACCTGTTCCTGATCGTGCAGCAGGGTCCGCCCTCGCCAGCGCCCTAATCAGTCCGCCCAGGTCACATCAATGTCGGCCGCGACGGTCACGCCGGTTGATCCAATCGATTGATTCGGCAGCGCCCGATTGCACAGGGGTGACTAATTTTGACGGTTTTTTGACCGCCACGCTGGCCGATTCAAAGTGACGATAGGCGACTTCACCGACCGGCCCGTGAGTCAATGAGGAGCAAGAGCATGTTCAAACGGATCCTGTTCGCGCTGTCAGCCCTGATGGTGCTGCCCGCTTCGGCATATGCGCAGGCGTCGCTGACCGGCGTCGTCAAAGACACATCGGGGGCGGTTCTCCCCGGGGTGACAGTGGAGGCGGCCAGCCCGGCGCTGATCGAGAAGGTTCGCTCGGCGGTCACCGACAGCAACGGCCAGTACCGCATCGTCGACCTGCGGGCGGGCACGTATTCGCTGACGTTCACGCTGACCGGGTTCAGCGGCGTCAAGCGCGACGGGATCGAGCTCGAAGGCTCGTTCACGGCGGTGGTGAACGCCGATCTGAAGGTCGGCGCGGTGACGGAAACGATCACCGTCACGGCGGAGACGCCGGTTGTCGACACCCAGAGCGTCAGGCGTCAGACCACGATCAGCAACGATTTGATTTCGTCAATCCCCGCCGCCCGGGCGTATGCGGGCCTCATGACGCTGATGCCCAACACCGTCGTCGCCGGCGGCGCCGCGTCGGACGTCCAGGTCGTGCCGGGCATGGTCGTCTTCGGCAGCGCCGGCGGCCGCGGCAACGAGGGCCGCCTTCAGATTGACGGCCTGAGCGTCGGCTCGGCCTTCAACGGCGCCGGCGTCTCGTCGTACATCCCGGACGTCGGCAACGCGCAGGAGATCGCGATGACGACGTCGGGCGGGCTCGGCGAGGCTGAAGTCGGCGGGCCGGCGCTGAACATCGTGCCGAAGACCGGCGGCAACAGCCTCAAGGGCACCTTCTACGCCTCCGGCGTGACCAAGGGGATGATCGGCAGCAACTACACGCAGGACCTGAAGGATCGCGGCCTGTCGACGCCCGGGAAGAACACGAAAATCTGGGACTTCAACCTCGGCGTCGGCGGACCGATCAAGAAGGATCGGATGTGGTTCTTCGGCACGCTGCGCGACGAAGGCAGCCATCGAACCATTCCGGGGATGTTTGCCAACCTGAATGCGGGCGATCCGACAAAGTGGACCTACCAGGCCGATCTGAGCCGGCCGGCGGTGGCGGCCCAATCGTTTCGTCCCATCTCGCTGCGGCTCACCCTGCAGGCAAATTCGCGGAACAAGATCGGGCTGTTCTGGGACGAACAGCTTCCGTGTGAAGGCGCCGCATTCCAGGGAGCGCCCGACAGCGTCAGCGCCTGCCGCCGATCCGGAGAAAACGAAATCATTTCCGGCGGCGCCTCGCCGACGCCGACGGCGAGCGCAACCGCCGCGCCCGAAACCGGCGCGTATCGGAACGTCGGCAACAAAGTGCGGCAGGCAACCTGGCAGTCGCCGGTGACCAGCCGCCTGCTGGTCGAGGCCGGACTCGGGACCTACAACAGCAAGTGGGGCGGCATACTGATGCCGGGCAGCCCGGCGGGGGACCTGGTGCGGGTCACCGAACAGTGCGCCACCGCGGCCGGCTGCGCCAACAACGGCGGCATCGCCAACTTGGTGTACCGGTCACAAAACGTCGGCGACAACTGGCAGGGATCGTTCAACTGGCGCGCTTCGGCCTCCTATGTGCTGGGGGCCCAGAGCATGAAGTTCGGGTATCAGGGCGGCTACCTGATGGACAACCGCAAGGCGTTTTCCAACAGCCAATTTCTGTCGTACCGGACCCAGAACGGCGTCCCGGACCAGTTCACCGAAACCATCGACCGCTTTCCGATCCTGCAGCGTGTCCGCTACGACGCGTTCTTTGCCCAGGAGGCCTGGACGCTGGGCCGCTTCACCCTGCAGGGGGCGCTGCGGCTCGACATCGCTTCCAGCGTGTTCCCGGAGGCGTCGATCGGCGGCGTTCGGTTCCTGCCTGCCGTGACCACCTTTCCGGAAACCAAGGGCGTCGACGCCTACAAGGACCTGACGCCGCGCGGCGGTGTCGCCTACGACGTGTTCGGCAACGGGAAAACGGCGGTGAAGGTCAGCTTCGGCCGGTATCTCGAGGCGGCGCAGAACGCGGGGCTGTTCGTTGTCAGCCGGCCGACGTCGCGGGTGTCGACGACGGCGAGCAGGACCTGGACCGACTCGAATGGCAACTTCGTCCCCGACTGCGATCTGCTGAGCACCGCCGCGCAGAATCTGATCTCCGGCGGGGGCGACTTCTGCGGTGCGGTCGCCAACACCAACTTCGGCAAGTCGGTGTTCGACACGACCCAGGATCCGGCGCTGTTCTCCGGCTGGGGCGTGCGCGCCGGCGACTGGCAGTACGGCGTCTCGGTGCAGCAGCAGCTGATGGCCAGGATGTCGGTCGAGGTCGGCTACTACCGGCGCTGGCTGAACAACTTCATCGCCACCGACAACCTGACGGTGGCGGCGAACCAGTACGACCCGTTCACGATCTCGGCGCCGGTGGATTCGCGGCTGCCCAACGGCGGCGGCTATGCGATTCCCGGTCCGCTCTACAACATCAACCCGAGCGTGGCGTCCTCGGCGACCAGCAACTTCGTCACCCTGGCAAGCAACTACGGCAGCCAGACGCAGACGTCGAACTCGGTCTCGCTGAACCTGAGCGCGCGGCCCCGCAACGGTCTGGTCTTCCAGGGCGGGTTCAACACGGCGCAGACCCAGGCTGACTACTGCGACATCCGCAGCGCGCTGCCTGAGCTCACCGTGCTCGGCGCCCAAAGCCCGACCAACCCCTACTGCAAGACCAATACGGGCTACATCACCCGGTTCACCGCGCTCGGCTCGTACACGCTGCCCAAGATCGACGTGCAGATCGCCGGCACCGTTCGCAGCGACCAGGGCGACAGCCTGGCAGCCAACTGGGCGGTCCCGAACGCGGTGATCGCGCCGTCGCTCGGCCGCAACCTGGCGAACAACGCGCAGAACGCGACGGTCAACCTGATCGAGCCCGGGACGTTGTACGGCGATCGCCTCAACGAGATCGATCTCCGCTTCGCGAAGATCCTGCGGTTCGGCCGGACGCGGACCAACGTCGGCATCGACATCTACAACATCATGAACAACTCCCCGGTGCTGACCTACAATCAGACGTTCGTGCTGCCGACGGCGGCGAACCCGAGGGGCAGCTGGCTGACGCCGACCTCGGTGCTCCAGCCCCGCTTCTTCAAGATCAGCGCGCAGTTCGACTTTTGATCTGGTTCGCTGACGAGGACGGAGAGGACGCGGAGGGGCGGAGGACGCAGAGCCGATATGGATAGACGAGAACTTCTCCGCGACATGACCGCAGTGGCGACGGCTTCGTACGTGGGATCCGGCTTCAGCCGGATTGCCGCCGCACAAACGCCGGCAGCCGCTTCAGACACGACGCGCTTCTTCCCCGGCTTCAAGACGTTCGACGTCAAGACCACCGGCGCGTCGATTCACGGCGTCGTCGGCGGGTCCGGACCGCCGGTGCTGCTCCTGCACGGCGCGCCGCAGACGCATGTCACGTGGCGGCTGGTCGCGCCGGAGCTGGCGAAGAACCACACCGTGGTGGTGCCGGATCTGCGCGGCTACGGCGACAGCAGCAAACCGCCGGACGGCGACAGCCACGTCAACTATTCGAAGCGCGCCATGGCGCTCGATCAGGTCGAGGTGATGAAGCAGTTCGGCTTCGATCGGTATCCGGTCGTCGGCCAGGACCGCGGCGGCCGGGTCGGGCATCGCCTGGCCCTCGATCACCCCGACCGGGTCAGCGGCCTGGCGGTGCTCGACATCGTCCCGACCTATTACCACTACACGCACGTCACGCTCGAGTTCGTGCAGGCGTACTTTCACTGGTTCAACTACCTCCGTCCGGCGCCGGGTCCGGAGACCGATCTCAAGGCGCAGACGGAAGCGCAGCTGGCGCGCGCGACATCCGACATCCAGAAGGAATACCTCCGCACCGCGAGTCTGCCGGAGAACATCCACGGGATGTGCGAGGACTATCGCGCCGGCGCGTCGATCGACTTCAAGCACGACGAAGCGGATCTGAACAAGAAGATCGCCTGCCCGGTGATCACGCTGTGGAGCGACCGCGGTCCGATCGGCCGGCTGTTCAACGTGCTCGCGATCTGGAAGGAGCGCGGGACGACGGTGACCGGTAAGGGGCTGGCTGGAGGTCACTACCTGCAGGAAGACGTCGCCGATCAGGTGATCGCGGAACTGCAGCCGATCCTGCGCGGCTGACGCAGCGAGCGTGTGGAAAAATCGATTTTGAACGTGTGAAAAATCGATTCTGAAGTCGTGCAGACCTTCCGCCTTCGCGCGCGTGTTCGTGTGCGAGCGCCTTCGGCGGACCGCCGTAGCCTTGGCGGAGGCTGGTCAGGTCTGCCAGACACCGCAGGCCTGAGGGCCTGCACTACATCACTACATCGATTTTTACAGCCCTCCGGCTCATCGAACGCCTGACCCCACGTAGGTATTTACACAGGCGCCGGGTCGTCAGGCATCCGGTAGGCGGCAACAATCACGGTCACGTTGTCCCGGCCGCCGCTGTCGAGGGCCTGCTGTACCAGCCGTTCGCACGCCTCGCTCGATCGGCCGGCCTCGACCAGGATCCGGGCAATCTTCTCATCGTCGACCAGGTCGGTCAGGCCGTCGCTGCAGAGCAGCAGTCGATCGCCGTCCTCCAGCTGCAGCCGGTAGGTGTCGACGTGAACTGCCTCACCGGATCCGCCCAGCGCGTTGGTCAACACGTGACGATGCCGCGAGCCGACGACGTCGGCGGGCGCGAGCTGACCGGTGTCGACCAGCAGCTGGGCAAACGTGTGGTCCCGTGTGACGCGCTGCAGATTTCCGGCGCGAAGCAGATAGGCTCGTGAGTCGCCGACGTGGGTCACCATCAGGTCGCGGCCCAGGCTTCGCGCGGCGGTCAATGTCGTCCCCATCCCGCGCAAGGCCGGGTCGCGCTGGCCGGTCTCAACCAGCAACGCGCCGACTTCCTGGAAGCGCGTCCGCGACCGGCGCTCCATCTCGAGGGCATGCTCCTGATCGGCGCGGATGATCCAGTCGGGTACGGCGAGGGCAAGACTGATCAGCGCGGCGATGGCCATCCGGCTGGCGACTTCGCCGGCGGCGTGGCCGCCCATGCCGTCGGCCACCACCATCACGTAATTGACTTCCTCGGCGCGCGCCGGCACATCTCCGGCCGGCAGGCTGGTGAGCACCGTCTCCAGCGTGCGGCCGAGCCTGATGACCAGGAAGTGGTCCTCGTTGTTGGCGCGGTGGTGACCGGTGTGAGAGAGCGCGCTGACATCGATCTGGACGAGCGATGAAAACGGCGCCGCCGTCGCCGCGGCGGCAACCGCAGGTGTGTCGTCGGTTGAGCCGGGTGACGTCATGGCGCCTGGCGTCCTGACGCTGTTGCTACTTGACTCCCTTGGCGGGTGACCAGCCTGGCGGCGGCACCCAGAGGCCGGCGTTTGGTCCGACTTCGTCAGGCCGGCCGGGCGGCAGCACCTTGTCGGCCCGGGCTCGCACGTAGTCGAAGAGCTGGGTGATCTGTTTGTCGTCGAGCAGCTTGTCCCAGGCCTGCATCCCCTTGTCGGGGATGCCGTTCTTGACCGTCCGCGTAAACGCGGCCAGCGGGATCTTGGCGTTGGGATCGATCAGGCTCGGACCCAGGGTCGAACCGACGGCGTCCTGACCGTGGCATCGATAGCAGTAGACATGCCACCACTTCCAGCCGGCATAGACGCTCTTATACGTTTCCGACGTCTCCTGCGCATCGGCGGCCACGAACCCGAACAGCGCGGCGACGGCGAGAATCACCACGCCTCTCGACCACATCATTTCGCATCACCCTTTCCGTTGAGCAGGGGCACTCCGTAGGCCTTCAGTATATTCTCGATCTCCGGTTGTTTCCGATCGAGCGCCTGCTGCACCCGCGCGCGCAGCGCCTCGTCGCCCTTCTTGACGCCCATCGAAATGTCAAAGGCGAACGGCAGGTCGCCTTTGCCGGACGGAACCGGCACCATCTCCAGCGGCATCCGGTGGTGGATGACGAAATTTCCGACCGCCGGCCCCCAGACGATCGCCACGTCAATCCGTCCGCCCACCAGCGCCTCGATGATCGTGTCGGGCGGATTGGCGGCGGAGTAGAACGTGTCGAACCCGACCACGTTGCCGACGACGCCGCGCTGCGACAAGGCGTGGACCGGCGGCGGATTGACGTAGTCGTCGCCCAGCAGGTGGACGCCAATCCGGAGCTTCTTGAGGATCGGATCGTCGAGCGTCTTGATCTGCAGGCCCTTGCCGCGCGGATAGACGAAGACATACGTCGATCGATAGTAGGGCCTGGTCGTCTGCACGAGATCGTAGCCTTGCGGCACCCCGATCATGACGTCGCAGCGGCCCTCCTTCAGGGTGGCGTTCATGGTGTTGCGGATGAAGCCGCGCCGCTGTCCCCAGAACACGTAACTGAGCGGCTCGCCCAGTTCCTTCGCCATCACCGTCGCGATCTTGTTCTCGAATCCCTCCAGCTTGCGGTTGGAGGCCGGCAGATTGTCGGGATCCGCACAGACGCGGAACCCGGCCGCTGCAGCCGCCGGGGCCGCCGGCTTCTTGGTCTGCGCACCCGCGGACACGACGCCCACCACGACGAGCAGCGCGGCGACAAGCGGGCGGGTCAGTCGGACCGGCAGGGCTGCGATGCGCCCCGCCCCCCCGACCTCGACCCGCCTCACCTGCCTCATCTGTTCACCGGTCTTGTAGCCGCGTTTCCAAATGTAGTGCGGACCTTCAGGTCCGCCGCGTCTGGCAGGCGTGAAGGCCTGCACTACATCTGTTATTGCGACGCGCCTACGGAAGCGAGAACACCGTCAGCACGCCGCCCTGGGTGCTGAAGCTCGACACGTCGCCGAACGCGCCGAGCGCGCCCAGACCGGCAGTTGGATCATCGCTGCCGATATCGGCGGCGACGCCGATGCCCGACCAGCCGCCGATGCCGGACAGCACCGCGATGTACTGTTTGCCGTCGGGGCCGACGTAGGTCATCGGGTTGCCGATAATCCCGGACGGCGTCTTGAACTTCCACAGCACGTCGCCGGTCTTGGCATCGACGCCCTTCAGCCAGCCCTCCATCGTGCCGTAGAAGACCACGTCGCCGCCAGTGGCCAGCGCGCCGCCCCAGGCCGCCAGGTTCTCCTTGATCCCCCAGACCTTCTTCCCGGTATTGGCGTCCCACGCCATGAACTCGCCGCGATGACCGCCCGGCCCGGCATGGCTGACGACGATCGCGCCGACGTAGGGCTGGCCGGCCTGGTACTTCACTTCGACGCCTTCATAGTCCATGCACAGGTTGTTGCTGGGCACGTAGAACAGCGACGTCTTCGGCGAGAAGGCGACCGGCTGCTGATTCTTGCCGCCCATCGCCGACGGGCAGATGTCCTTGGTGTTGCGCGAGGCCGACGTCTGCTTTTCGGGATTCTCGACCGGGCGGCCGGTCTTGAGGTCGATGCTGCTCGCCCAGTTCACCGCGACGAACGGCTCGGCCATCAGCAGTTCGCCGGTGACCCGATCCAGGGTGTAGACGAACCCGTTGCGATCGAAGTTGACCAGCGCCTTCCGCATCGTCCCGCGCACGTTGGTATCGACCAGGACGTTCTCGTTGATGCCGTCGTAGTCCCACCGGTCGTGCGGCGTCTTCTGGAACGCCCACTTCGCCTTCCCGGTGTCCGGGTCGCGAGCGAAGATCGTCATCGACCACTTGTTGTCGCCCGGCCGCTGATCCGGATTCCACGATCCCGGGTTGCCGGTGCCGTAGTAGAACAGGTTCAGTTCCGGGTCGTAGCTATACCAGCCCCAGGTGGTGCCGCCGCCGCGCTTCCATTCGTCGCCCTTCCAGGTCTCGACCGATCCCGGGAAGCCGACCTCGGCCTCGGGGCCGGTGCTGTACATCCGCCAGACCTGTTTGCCGGTCTTGATGTCGTTGGCGGTGACGAAGCCGCGCACGCCGAACTCGCCGCCGCTGATGCCGCTGATGACCTTGTCCTTGATCACGATCGGGGCGGCGGTCACGGTCTGACCGTTCTTGAAGTCGCCCTGCTTGACCTTCCAGACCTCCTTGCCGGTCTCCGCATCGAGGGCCACGGTGGTGGAATCGAGCTGATTCTGGAAGATCTTGCCGTCGGCGTAGGCCAGGCCGCGATTCACCGTGTCGCAGCAGGCGACCGGCACGACCTGCGGGTCCTGCTTGGGCGTGTATTTCCATTTGATCGGCGCCCCTTCCTTGGCCAGGTCGAGGGCGTAGACGATGTTGGGGAACGGCGTGTGGACGTACATCGTGCTGCCGATCACCAGCGGTCCACCCTCGTGGCCGCGCAGCACGCCGGTGGAAAACGTCCAGGCGACCTTCAGATCCTTGACGTTGCCGGCGTTGATGGTGTCGAGCCCGCTGTAGCGGGTCGACGCGTAGTTCTTGTTGGGCTGATCCCATTGTTTGTCTTCAGGGCTCGCCTGTGAGGCGCTGGTCGCCGGCGTCGTGCCGCCGGCGGGGGCAGGCGTGCTGCTGCCCGAGCAGGCGCTGAGCACCGGCACGACGGCGGTCGCGACGATGAGCAGGGGAAACAATCTCTTCATGTTCTGCGCTCCGTTCTGGTCTACGATGGGCCGGAATTGCGGGCAAGGCATTTCTGCCCGCGCAAGAACACCACTCCGCGCAGACGCTGTCAAGACAAAAACGGCCCAGGCGGACAAGTAAGGAGAAGACGATGAGACACGAACGTCGGCTCGCACGCTCGGTCGGCGCCAGTCTCGTTTCGGCCGTTCTGCTGCTCGCGACGACGACGTCGCTGGCCGGGCAGGGACAGAAACGGTTCCTGACCGGACCGCTGACGCTCGAGGATCAGGGCAGCTTTTTCATCGGCGGCGTGCCGAAGGTCACCACTCACGCGGCGCCGGCGCCCCCCGGCCCGGGCGGCGCGCCCGCGGCGGCGGTCCCCCACCAGATCACGATTGGCCAGATGTACGTGCAGTTCCAGATCCCGGCCAAGAAATACGCCGGCGGATGGCCGGTCATCATGGTGCACGGCTCGAGTCACACCGGCGCGTGCCTGGAATCGACGCCCGACGGCCGCGAGGGCTGGTATCCCTACTTCGTTCGCAAGGGGGTACCGAGCTACGTCGTCGATCAGGCCGGGCGCGGGCGCTCCGGGTTCGATGAATCGGTCATCCACGAGGGCGAGGCAGACATTGCGGCCGGCGACGTCGCGGGGGGGACGGGGAAGATTCCCGGCTTCGGCAGGATCACCGACGACGGCGCCTGGACCAACTGGTTCGGGCATCTGGTGCCGGCGAACTCGACCATCCTGACCGGCACGCTGATTCGCCACGGCGACCCCGGCGATCCGAACCCGAACCCGGACGCCTACAAGCACGTCGAACCGCTGTTCCCGCTCGAAACCCAGGACGCCGGTGTGGCGTCGCGGGCCGGGGCGATCGGACCGGCGCCGGCCGGCCCGACCGGCAACTACGCCCTCGAGTACTACAAGCAGCTGGTGCCGAACGCCGAGGTCACGCTGCCGGGGTCGACCTGCGCCACCTGCGAGCCGTCCAACATCGCGCCCGCCAATACCTGGACGCCGCACAACCTGGCGGCGCTGGTCGAGCGGCTCGGCGGCGCGATCGTCGTCACCCACTCGCAGTCCGGCATCATGGGCCATCACATGACCCGCCTCCTCAAGGAGCGCGGCCACCTGGACCTGCTGAAGGGACTGGTCACGCTCGAAGGATCGTGCTCGCTGCCCAATAGCGGACTCACCGCCGCCGACTTCGACAACATCCCGTACATGGCGCTGAAGGGCGACTACACGGCGACCAGCATGGTCTGCTCGGACACGGTCAACGCCATCAACGCCAGGCGCGCGGCCAAGCAGGGCACGGCCAAGGCCGACTACCTGAAGCTCGACGACATGGGGATCCTCGGCGTGACCCACATGATGATGCTCGACAAGAAGAACCTGGAAATCGCCGACGTGATCTACGGTTGGCTCGACAAGAACGTGCGGTCGATCGGCAAGACCCCGGTGACGCGGAGCGCGCGGCGGTAGGGGATGTATCACCCGCGGGGACGCCGCGGTCGGAGGAGCTCGCCGCGGCTTCATTGATGCCGCGGCGTCCTCCGGAAGTGAGAATCCTCGGCGTCCTCGACTCTCTTCACCCCCGCTGCAGGAGCGGCCGCAGCGCCCGGACGTTGGCCAGCGTGTCGAGCGCGTAGACCGCCTCGATCAGGCGGGCGGCTGTCGAACTGCCGAGTACCGGCGCCGTCAGGTCGCGGGCCTTGGCGATCACCTCGGCTCGCGACATCGGGTTGCGCGGGGTGCCGCGCACGGCGTCGACGCGTTCGCTCAGCCGCGTGCCGTCGGCGAGCACGATCTCGACGATCGCCACGCGCACTGGCAGCAGCCGCTGCAGCGGCTCGTCGCGGACCAGCTCAATCTTCGCCCGCTGGCGCAGCACCTCCCGATCCTGCATGCGCGGCTTGTCGTGCGCCGCCTTGAACGACGCCGTCCCGTCGATCAGCATCACCGCGACCATGTGCTGAAGACAGATGTCCGGGATGTCGCGATTGTCGACGACGGCGGCGACCGTCGGCGCCAGCCGGACGACGACGTGCTCGACGTCCGCGACGGCGAACGGACGCCGCGTCCGCAGGATCTCGATCGCGTCGAGCGGTCCCTGGATCGGCGAGCCGACCGTCCACTTCTTGATGTCGGTCCGGGTGATCTCGTAGCGCTCGCCCAGCTGCTCGACCAGCAGCGCGGGATCGGCCGCCGGCGCGTAGGCCTGGAAGAAATTGTCGGCGCCCGAGAAGATGTCGTCGACGCCGGTCCAGCCGAGCCCGACCAGTTGCGCCGCGGTCACGCCGTTGCGCGCCGACATCCCGCCGAACACGAAGGCCTTCTCGATGTGATCCGTGTCCCGCTGCCAGGCGGCGATGCCCGATGACTGCTGCGCGGTGTAGTCGAGCGCCCACCGGATCTGCCGGGCGTCCAGCCTGCCGCCGCACGCGGCGGCGGCCGCCGCCCCGAACACCCCGGCGATGCTGTGCGTGCTGCGGTGGCTCTGGTTGCGAAACTCGACGCCGCCCATCGCCATGGTGACGCGCGTGCCGATGTCGTAGCCGAGCGTCACGGCGCGGAGGAAATGCGCGCCGCCGATCCCGTGATCTTCGCCCGCTGCCAGCGCCGCCGGCACCACGGCGCACCCGGGATGCGACTGCGACGCGGAGTGGGAGTCGTCGGTCTCGTCGGCGTGCGCCAGCACGCCGTTGGCGAGCGCGGCATCGATCGGCGCCGCGACCAGGGTCGAACCGGCGACGGTGGCCGTGCCCTGTCCGCTCAGCGCGCCGGCGTAGCGAAGCGCCGCCTGTCCGGGCGCGAGCTCGGACCCCGAGATCATCGCGGCGAAGGTGTCGAGAATATGGTGCTTCGCCTCCTCGATCACCTCAGGCGGAAGCGCCCGGCCAGCGGCGGCGGCCATGTACGAGCTGAGCGTGGTCATCACCGGGCCGGCGTCCTGGGCCGCGAGGCGCACGCCCGGCAGCGCGAACGCGGCCAGTCCGCACCCGGCGGTTCGCAGGATCTCGCGGCGCGATATGGGGGACATGGTCACAAATTCAACGGCGTCCTCGGCGTCCTCGACAGAATTGAACCCGCGAAAGCACGAGGATACACCCGGACGCGATACAATCTGCTCGTCGATGAAACAGCGACTCGCCTGCCTCGTGCTGCTGTCGGGCCTGGCTGGTACCGCCGCCCCCACACAAGCGATCGGGCCGCAACGCGGCGCTCGACCGGCGCCGGAGGTGCCGCCGGTTTCGATGACCTGCCCGATGCACCCGGATGTCGTCGATTCGACGCCGGGCAGCTGTCCGATCTGCAAGATGAGCCTGGTGCCGGTCAGGCTCGAAAGCGTCTGGACCTGCCCGGTGCACGCTGTCGTCGCCCAGGAGCACGCGGGCGTCTGTCCCATCGATCGCCGCGATCTGATCCAGGTGACGATGGCCGTGACGTTCACCTGCGCCGGGCACCCTGAGATCAATCAGATTCAGCCCGGCACCTGTCCGGACGGCAAGGCCACCATCAAGACGCGGACGCTCCGCCCGCACGGCAACCACAATCCGCAGTACGGCGGCCAGTTCTTCATGGCGCCCGACAACACGCATCATCTTGAGGGCGCGCTCCCCCGCGCCCGCCTGTTCCGTTTGTATCTATACGACGACTACGCCCGGCCGCTGCCGGCCGATCGGATGAACGCGGTCCAGGCGAGGGTCGTGACCAGGGAAACCTTTGACCCGGCGACGCGAGCGACCACGGAGATCGCCGCCTTCCGGCTGCGCCGGGCCGGCCGCGGCTATCTCGAGGCGCGGATCGACACGGCCGCGCTTCCCGCGCAGGTCACCGCCAAGGTCAGGTTCAAGAGCGACGCGCCGGAGTACCGCTTCGATTTCACGTTCACCGAGCTGTCGAGGAGACCGGCGCCGGCGTCCATGTCGTCGGCCGCCCCGGGACGCGCGCCAGCCGCCGCGTCTGCCAGCGTGCCCGGCGGGACGCCCCGGCCGCCCGCCGCCGCGACGTCGGCCGCCGCCGTCCCGGCACCCGCGCCGACGGCCGGCCCCACGTCCTCTCCGACAGCGCCGCCGCCCGCCGCCGATCCCGGTCTGGCGCCGGCCGCGATTCCCGACTCGGTGCCGGAAATCCTCGTCCAGCTGCAACGGCGCCACCAGGAAATCGGCGACCTCGTCGAACGCGGGATCTTCAGCGCAGTGTGGGTTCCCGCCTTCCAGGCCCGCGATCTGGCGATCGCGCTGGAGGCGCGGCTCGGTGAACTGCCCGCGGCGGCACGCGAGGCCGGTGAGCCGGCAATCAAACGGCTGGTGCGAACGGCCTGGCTGCTGGACGCGTTCGGGGATATCGGCAATCGCCAGCAGATCGTCGATGCCTACGCCATCTTCGGCGCGGCCGTGGACGAAGTCGTCTCAGCGTTCCAGTAGCCGCGCCGGCCATGAAACCGGCTGTCTTCGCCGCCCTCGTGATCCTGACGCTCGCTCTGGCCGGTGGCCGCCCCGAGGCCCACAAGCCGATCACGTCGCCCTACACCTACAACGAGGATGTGTTTCCGATCCTCCGCGATCGATGCGGGCGCTGTCACGCCGCCGGCGGGGTCGCGCCGATGTCGCTGATGACGGCGAGGGACGCCGTCCCCTGGGGAGAATCGATCCGCACCGAGCTGATCGCCGGGCACATGCCGCCGTGGAACGTCGACACCGCACCAGGCCGGTTCAAGAACATGCCGGCGCTGACCGCCCGGGAGCTGAACGTGGTGCTGACCTGGGTGACGGGCGGCAACCCGGTCGGCAGCCTGGAGCACGCGCCGCCGCCCGTCGCGCTGGCCACGGCTTCCGTTCTGGGCACGCCTGATCTCGAACTGCCGCTGCCCGAGGTCACCCTGCCGGCCGACACGCCGGAACGGACGCAGGAGCTCAGTCTGCCGACCGCGGCGTGGCGCTCCCGCTCGATTCGCGCCGTCGACCTGGTGCCTGGCACACCCGCCGTCGTCCGCAGCGCCACCATTTTCATCAAGCCGGCGGCCGCGGCCGATCCGGGTCGCCGCGCCATGGCCCCCGAGCATGTCCTGGCGGTCTGGGTGCCGGGAGACGACCCCGTGGCGCTCGACGCGGCGGCGTTCCTTCTGCCGGCCGAGGCCGAGATCGCCGTCCGCATCCACTACAAGAAGACCTGGGAGTACGAACGGACGGCGATGACCGATCGCAGCACGGTCCGCGTCTACTTCGCCGCCGGAGCCGCCCCCGAGTTGCGGGCGCTGACGCTGTCGTTCATCGCGCCGGATCCTGGCGCCGGATCGGCCGGATCGCCGCCGGTGCAACGACTGACGTTCAGCCGCGTGATCGACGAGGATCTGCGGGCCCTGGCCGTGTATCCCGGCGGTGGCCTGGCCAACCTCGACGTCGATCTGCACGCGATCCGCCCCGATGGTTCGCGCGTCGACCTGATCCGGTTCCGGCCGCAACCCGACTGGGCGCGGCGCTACTGGTTCGATCGTCCGATCCCCCTGCCGCGCGGTTCCCGGCTCGAGGCGGTGGCGACGGTGGAGGAGGCGCTGCTGCCGCCCGGTGCGGCGCCGGCCAGGCGTAGCGGCGGATCAGCGCTGGAGCTGACGCTGAATGTGATCGACTAGCGTCCTGCCGAGAGCCCGAGAAAGAAATCGATGTCGTGCAGGCATTTAGGCCTGCCGTGTCTGGCAGACCTGAAGGTCTGCACTACTTCAGAATCGATTTTTCCATGGACGTTGCAGCCGGACACTACGGACGGAGGATCGTATAATCCGCGCATCGTGACGAATTGGATGGCGCGGCGTTCGGTGCTGAAAGGCGGGCTGGGCCTGGGCATCTGCCTGAACCTGGCCGCGGCGGACATCCTCGGCCAGGACGACCCGGCGGCGCTTCGTCCGAAGCAGGGCGATCTGCTGGTGAAGGAGAACGACGCGGCCAAGGTACCGCTGACGCCGGGCGATCTCGCGATCGGCGCGGCGCAGACGATGGCCTGGGCGATGGATCCGGGTGATCGGACGGTCCGCAGCGCGTCGCGGCTGAACCGCGTCCTCCTGATCCGGCTCGACGCCGGCAAACTGGATCCCGAGACGATGGCGCGCGCCGCCGACGGCGTCGTCGCCTACACGGCCATCTGCACGCACACCGGCTGCGAAGTGGTGGAGTGGCTCGCCGACGAGGGCACGCTGCATTGTCCCTGTCACTTCTCGAAGTTCAACCCGGGCGCGGGCGCCCGCGTCGTCGACGGCCCGGCACCGCGGCCGCTGCCGGCCCTGCCGCTCGAGCTGATGGACGGCCGGCTGGTGGTCGCGAAGCCGTTTACCAGCCGCGTCGGTTTCGAGACAGCCTAGTGCAATTGTCAATCGTACGGTCCGGCTGAAGCCGGACACTACGTACAAACGAAAGCGCTGCAGTTGAACAGCGAGGAAGACACATGAAGATTCCTGGCGGAGCGGTCGTCGTCGGCGTCCTCGCGCTTGGGTTGACCACGGCAGGCGGCGCCGCGCAGCAGGACGTCCAGCGCCCGCCGGTGCCCTCGATCCTGCAGGGCTACAAGACCGTCACACCGGAACGGTTGAAGAAGCCGGAGGACGGCGACTGGCTGATGGTGCGGCGCACCTATGACGGCTGGGGCTACAGTCCGCTGGATCAGATCACCTCCGGCAATGTCAGCCGCCTGCAGCCGGTCTGGGTGTTCTCGACCGGCGTGACCAATGGTCACGAAGCGGCGCCGATCGTCAACAACGGCGTCATGTTCGTCGCCACCCCGGGCAACCAGGTGATTGCGCTCGACGCCAGGAGCGGAGCGCTGCTCTGGCGCTATCGGCGCCCGCTGCCCGAAGATGTGATCCTGCTGCATCCCACCAGCCGTGGGGTGGCGCTGTCAGGCGACAAGGTGTTCTTCGCCGCCGGCGAAGCGGTCCTGGTCGCACTCGACGCGCGCACGGGCCGGGAAGTGTGGACGGCCAAGGTCGGCGAGAACAAGAACGGGTATTACATGTCGCTGGCGCCGATCGTCGCCGACGGCAAGGTGCTGGTCGGCGCGTCGGGCGGTGAGCTCGGCATCCGCGGCTTCGTGGCGGCCTACGACGTGGAAACCGGCAAGGAGGCGTGGAAGACCTACACGGTGCCCGCACCGGGCGAGCCTGGCAGCGAAACCTGGCCGAAGGGCGATCAGTGGAAGACCGGCGGCGGCTCGGTCTGGGTGAGCGGCAACTACGACCCCGAAACCAACCTGAGCTTCTGGGGCACCGGCAACGGCGGGCCCTGGATGGGGGATCAGCGCCCCGGCGACAATCTCTACACCTCGTCGACGATCGCCCTCGACGTCGCCACCGGCAGGATCAAGGGCCACTTCCAGTACAACCCGAACGATTCGTGGGACTGGGACGAAGTCTCGCCGCCGATCGTCGTCGACTACAAACGCAACGGCAGAACGATCAAGGGGCTGATCGACGTCGCCCGCGACGGCTATCTCTGGTTTCTCGAACGCACCGACGGACCGATCAACTTCGTCGAGGGCATGCCGTTCGTCAAACAGGACGTCTACAAGAGCCTCGACCCCAAGACCGGACGGCCGGAGGTTGATCCGGCGCGCAAGCCGGGGACCGGCAAGATGGCGGCGCACTGCCCGTCGCTCTGGGGCGGCAAGAACTGGCCGCCGATCGCGTTCAGCCCGAAGACCCGGATGATCTACATTCCGGCCAACGAGAATCTCTGCGGCACCTCGATCGGGGAGAAGGTTGCCTACACGCCCGGCAGCCGCTACACCGGTGCGACCACCGGGTTTTCCATCGCCCCCGGCGCCGACCACATCGGCGAAGTGCAGGCGTGGCACGTCGACACCGGCAAGCGGGTGTGGATGCACGCCTACGCGAAATCGCAGAACTGGGGGCCGATGCTGGCGACCGCCGGCGGCCTGGTGATCAGCGGCGGCACCAACGACCGCCTGTTTCACGCCTTCGATGCCGCGAGCGGGAAGCTCTTGTGGGAGTTCCCGACCAATTCCGGGATCACCTCACAGCCGACATCGTTCATGGCCGGCGGCAAGCAATTCATCGCCGTCCAGTCGGGCTGGGGCGTCGACGCACGGGGCATGCAGACGCGCCTGAATGCCGCCTCGCCCGGCAACTTCCCTGACGTCCCCGAAGGCGGTGCGATCTGGGTGTTCGCGGTGAAGTAGGCCGCTTGATCGTCCTGCGTCGATTTCTTGCCCTGCTCTGCGTAACGGCGGCGGCCTGGGCCGGCCTGGTGGCGTTGACCGGCGGGTTCCGCCTCCATCTCGGCTCGATCCGCATTTCCTCGCGCGACGTCTGGAACCCGCTCGTCCTCGCCTCGATCAGCGCGGCGGCGGTGTGGGGATTGTCGCGATCGATTGGCCGCCGCGTCCCACTGCGCGAGGAATGGGCGTGGTGGCGGCAGCTCGCAGCGGCGGGCCCCGCCGTCGTCACACGATATCTGCCGCGCTACCTGAACGTCGCGCCGGCGCTGGTGATCGGGCTGATGGTCGTCGGTCTGAACGTCTACCAGTGGGGCGGCAATCAGACATTCTGGCTCGACGAGGAGACGATCTCGCTCAACGTGCGCGACCGCTCGTTCGCGGAGCTCGGCGGAGTGCTCTGGCTCGGTCAGAGCGCGCCCTTCGGGTGGCTGGTCCTGCAGCGCGCGGCGCTGCTCACGCTGGGTCCCAACGAGCTCTTCGCCCGCCTCGTCCCGCTGCTGTTCGGACTCGCCATCCTCGGCGTGGCGCTGTGGATCGGCCGCCGCTGGATGGGCGCCGCCGGCGCCACCGTGCTGATGCTGTTGTGCTCGCTCGGCCAATGGTTCCAGCACTATCAATTCGAGGTCAAACACTACACGGGCGACGCCTTCTGGGCATTGCTGCTGCCGGCGCTCGCGGTCTGGGCGACCGAGGACGACCGTGCGCAGCGAACGCGGCGCACGGCGATCTGGTGGCTGGCGGCGGCGGCCGGACTCTGGCTATCGAATGGCGCTCTGCTGGTCGTCCCGGCGTGCGCGCTGTTCCTGTTCGGCGCCAGGTGGCGCAAAGAGGGGTGGCGTGCAGGCGTCGAGGTGGCGCTGATCGGCTGTGTCTGGCTGGCGTCCTTCAGCGGGCACTATTACCTGTCCGGGCGGGCGACGCTCAACAACCCCTATCTTCGCGGCTATTGGGATGCTCAATTCCCGGCTGCGGGCATGGGCGTGATCGACATCCTGCGATGGCTGACGGCTCGCCTCCCGCAACTCGCATACAACCCGGGCGGGACCATCTTTTGGATGAGCATCTGGGCAGCCGTGCTGGGCGCTGCCGCATGGAGCGACCGGCGTACATTGGCGCTCGTCTTCGCCACCGCCCCCCTCTCCGCCTTCGCGTTCGCCGGCTTCCGGATTGTCCCGCTGTTCGAACGGCTGACGATCTGGATCGTCCCGGCGATGTATGTCGCCGTGGCGCTGCTCGTCGATCGCACGGTCCGGCTGGGGCGCGACGCCATCTCCCGCCGCCGATGGATCCAGCTGCCGATCGCAGCGCTCCTCGCCTTCGGCGCCTTCCAGCTCTGTGACGACATCATCCGCCGCGGCTGGGTCAACCTGAAGCTCAACTACGAGTACGTCTCCAAGCACGGACTGGATGACCGTGCCGGGGTCCGCTGGCTGATGCGCCAGCATCAGCCAGGTGACGTGATCATGACCACGCGCCTCGCGTGGCCGGCGATCTGGTGGTACGGGGATATGGCGATCAGCAACCCGGAGACCGCGGCCGGGAAACTGCCCGACGGCAGCGTGATGCTCGAAGTCTCGCATCTGGCGGGGCCGGCCTGCCGGCAGAACCCGCTCGGCGCCGCCCTCAAGAATCAGCACCGCGCCCTGGTCTACTTCGGCTTCCAGGACGTCCCCCCAGGCTACGCCGATCTGCTGCTGCACAGCCTCGAACAGCTCGGCACGGTGTCGGCCTACAACGAGTTTGCGGCGATCGGGCGCGCGGCGGTGATTGACCTGGATGGCGGAGGATCGGGGTCAGCCCCGCGTCCGCCGGACGGCGGCGACGGCACGACGAGGCTCGGCGGATGCATCGGCGTCGCCCCAGCGCTCAGGTGGTAACTCGGATGTCGAGCCCGAATCGTACGCGGCCTGTCTGTCGTAGTGCAGGCCTTCGGGCCTGCCGTGCCGGGCAGACCTGAAGGTCCGCACTACTTCAGACTGATTTTTTCAGAAGCTCTAGAGCCGGTCCACATACGCAAGGTCGATGGCTCAAGCCCAGATTTCGGCGTCGGTCGGCACGTTCCTGTTCGTGATGACCTTGCCGATGCGCGACACGTTCATCAAGTGCTTGTAATCCAGGTTCTCCGAAATCGAGTTGCCGCCCCATGATCCGCAGCCGAGCGTCGTGGTCGGGGCAAAGCCGTTGGTCAGCGAGCCGCCGGCGGTCAGCGCGCAGGCCTGGTTGACGACCAGGCGGCTGACCGGAAGCTCGGTCCCGGCCGAGCGGATATGGGCGTCGTCGTTGGAGTGGAGCGCCGCCGAATGGCCGGCGCCTTCGACGATCAGGTTGGCTCGCGCGTTCTCGACCGCCTGCTCGAATGTCGTGTACGGCATGATCGCGACCACCGGGCACAGCTTTTCCTTGGCCAGCACGTCGTCGACGCCCGCCCCCTTGGCCGGCAGCAGGATGATGCGCGCGGTCGCCGGCACGTCGATGCCGGCCATCGCCCCGATCTCGTGCGCCGACCGGCCGACGACGTCCTTGTTCAGCCGGCCGCCCGGGAAGACGACGTCGCGCAGCGCCTGTATCTGGCCGGCATCTTCGGTAAACCAGACCTTGCCGGTGTCCTCGAACGACTTGACGGTTTCGTCGAACTGCTCTTCGGGTGTGAAGACGAACTGTTCGTGCGAGCAGATGATGCCGTTGTCGAACGAAGCGCCGGCCACGATCTTGTCGACGGCGTCCTTGAGATTGACGCCGCGGTCGATGATCACGGGCACGTTGCCGGCGCCGACGCCGAACGACGGCCGGCCCGAGGAATAGGCCGACTTGACCATCGCGCCGCCGCCGGTGGCCACCACGACGTCGACGACCTTCATCAGCTCCTGGGTCGCCTCGATCGAGCCCTTCCTGACCATCTGCACGAGATCGTCCGGCCCGCCGTTGGCCTTGACGACGCGCATGAATTCGCGGGTCAGGAGGTCGGTGCACTGTTCGGCCTTGGGATGGGGCGCGAAAATCACCGCGTTGCCCGCCTTCAGCGCGAACATGGCGTTGCACATCGGGGTGACGATCGGATTGGTGACCGGGGTCACCGCGCCGACGACGCCCATCGGCTTGGCCACGAACACCAGGTTCGCGTCGGCGTCCTCGCCGATGATGCCGCGCGACTTCTTGTCCTTGAGGTTGTTCCAGATGACGCGGGCCTTGCCCTTGTTCTTGAGAATCTTGTCTTCGTAGACACCGATGCCGGTTTCGTCGACCGCCAGCCGTGCCAGCATCTCGGCGTTGTCGTAGACGTACTTGCCAATGCCCTTGACGATGGCGTCCACTTGCTCCTGGGAAAACGATTCGAAGGACGCCTGGGCCTCGCGCGCGCGCATGACGAGCTCACGAATCTGGGTGTTCGTGGTGTTGACAGGTTCTTGAACGCACGTGCTCATGGGTTGGCCTCACACTGGTCTGACTGGCGGGCTGAATGGCTCGACAGCAGCAGTCCATTTTAGTGCAAACCGGCCCGGTTCGCACCGTCCGTGACGGAGGACTGAGCACGTCGGGTACGGAAGGACTGGCATGTCTGATTCGGCGCGAGCGGCGGCGTGGCGGACGTTTTTGAAATCGGCAACTGGTATAAATTAATTGCCGTGAGGATACCGATGCTCAGCGTGCTGACCGTCCTCCTGGCCGGCTATTGTTCGACGACCGGCCTGGGGGTCGCTGCGGCTGCCGACAAGACCGTCTGGGACGGTGTCTACACCTCCGCACAGGCGGCGCGCGGGGGCGCGGTCTACGCGGCCGAATGCAGCGCCTGCCACCGCGACGGCCTGCCCGAGCGGGCGCGGCCCGCGGTCGCCGGCGGACGCTTCATGGAGGCGTGGTCGGAGGACAGCCTGAAGAGCCTGTTCACCGTGCTCAAGACCACGATGCCGCAATCGGCGCCGGGCAGCCTGAGCGACGCGGCCTACACCGACGTGGTCGCCTATATTCTCGAGGAGAACGCCTTTCCGGCCGGATCGGAGGAACTGACGGCCGGCACCCTGGAGGGCATCCGCGTGCAGGCGAAGGGCGGTCCGGAAGCCGTCCCGGACTTCGCCCTCGTCCGGGTGGTGGGATGCCTGACCCGAGGTGCGGACAAGTCGTGGGGGCTGAGCCAGGCCAGCGAGCCGGTGAGGACCCGGGAACCCAACCAGGGGGAAGAGGCCCGACCGGAGGACACCGCGGCCGGCCCGGCGGGCGCCCGCTCCTTCAAGCTGCTCCAGCTCTACCTTGGTGCGGACTCGGACAGCGGCCGCCAGGTCGAGGTCCGCGGGTTCCTGATCCGCGTCCCCAACGACGACCGGATCACCGTCACGTCGGTCCGGAAGGTGGCGGAGCGCTGCGCCAGCTGAGGGTGTCGAGGCTCCCTCAGACCGCCGGGAAAAAGGCAGGCGGGTCGTCTCCCGCCTCGCCAGTGCAGCCTTGATTGCCCCGCCTCCGGCGGCGGCGTCAGAATCCTGCCGAACGGACCCCGTTTCGCCGTAAGATACGCATGGCATTGTCCGCCTGGCGGGAGGGGCATCCTGTGAGACGCGGCGTTTTCGTTTTCCTCGCGACGGGCATGGTTGTCCTGTCGATCGTCGCCAGCCAGCCGCAGGCGTCGGCCCTGTCCCAGCAGCAGCCGGCGGCGGGCGTCACGGCGCCCGCGATCACGCCCGAGCGGGCCCTGGTCGACAAGTACTGCGTCACCTGTCACAACCAGCGGGTGAAGACCGGGGGATTGGCGCTGGATACGCTGAATCTGGCCGACCCGGTCAGCGGCGCGGAAACCTGGGAAAAAGTGATCCGGAAGGTGCGCGGCGGCCTGATGCCGCCCGTCGGCATGCCGCACCCGGACAAGGCGGCGCTGACCGGACTGGCCTCTTTCCTCGAGTCGGCGATCGACAAGGCGGCAGCGGCGCGCCCGGCGCCCGGGCGTCCGGTGCTGCATCGGCTCAACCGTGCGGAATACGGCAACGTCGTCCGCGATCTGCTGGCGCTGGAAATCGACGTCACCTCGATCCTGCCGCCAGACGACAGCGCCTACGGCTTCGACAATATCGGCGACGTCCTGGGCGTCTCGCCGGCGCTGATGGAGCGCTACCTGTCGGCGGCGTGGAAGATCAGCAGCCTGGCGGTCGGCAATCCGAAGATCCGGCCGGCGAAGGAGACGTTTCCCGTCCGCGGGGATCTGTCGCAGGACAAGCACATCGAAGGGCTTCCCGTCGGCACACGCGGCGGAATCCTGCTGCGCTATCACTTCCCCGTCGACGGCGAATACGTCATCAGTCCCAAGCTCTACCGGGAGACGGTCAATATCATCAGGGGGCTGGAGACGCCTCACGATCTCGAGATCACCTTCGACGGTGAGCGGATCCTGCTGGCCCGGTTCGGCGGCGCCGAAGATGAGAAGGCGAACTACCTCAACCCGACCTCAGCCGGGGACGAGCTGGAGAAGCGCTTTCAAAAGCGGATGACGGTGAAAGCGGGTCCGCACGCGATGGGTGTCGCCTTCGTCAAGCGCAGCTCGGCGCCCTCCGTCGACCTCCTGCAGCCGTTCCTGCGCGAGCGGATCGATCCGATCACTCCGGTCGGCATCCCCGAACTCGACAAGGTCACGATCGAGGGACCGTTCAACGTCACCGGTTCGGGCGATTCGCCCAGCCGGCGGCGGATTTTCACCTGCGCCGCCGCGGCCGAGGCGGAGGGCCTGTCGTGCGCGAAGACCATTCTGACGACGCTCGCCCGCCGCGCCTACCGCCGGCCGGCCACCGACGTCGAGATCAACCGGCTGATTGGCTTCTATCAGACCGAGCGGCAGAAGGGCGGCGGTTTCGACGCGGGGATCGAGCAGGCGCTGGCCTTCGTGCTGGTCAGTCCGCAGTTCCTGTTCCGCTTCGAGCACGACCCGGACGGCGCGGCGCCGGGCAGTGTCTTCCGCATCAGCGATCTCGAGCTGGCCTCGCGGCTGTCGTTCTTCATCTGGAGCAGCATCCCCGACGATCAACTGCTCAACCTGGCGATCCAGGGCAAGCTGCAGAACGACGCCGTGCTCGCGCAGCAGGTCAAGCGCATGCTCGCCGATCAGCGCGCCCGGTCGCTCGGCAGCAACTTCGCCGGTCAGTGGCTCTACCTGCGCAACCTGAAGAGCCTGCGGCCCGACGAAGACGTCTTCCCCGACTTCGACGACAACCTGCGGCAGGCGATGCAGCGCGAGACCGAGCTGCTGTTCGAGAACGTCGTCCTCGAGGATCACAGCGTGCTCGAGCTGTTGAGCGCCGACTACACCTTCGTCAACGAACGGCTGGCGCGCCACTACGGGCTGCCCAATGTCTACGGCGATCAGTTCCGGCGCGTCGCCGTCCGCGACGACTACCGGCGCGGGCTGCTTGGCCACGGCAGCATCCTGGCGCTGAACTCCTACGCCAACCGGACCTCACCGGTGACGCGCGGCAAATACGTGCTGACCAACATCCTCGGCACCCCGCCGCCGGAGCCGCCGCCCAACGTGCCGCCGCTCGAGGAAAAGCCCGGCAAGCCGCTGACCATGCGTGAACGGATGGAGGCGCACCGCGAGAGCCCGGCCTGCGCCAGCTGCCACAAGCTGATGGATCCGATCGGTCTGTCGCTGGAAAACTTCGACGGCATCGGCCGCTGGCGCACCACCGACGCCGGCGTCGCCATCGATCCGTCGAGCACGCTGTGGGACGGCTCCCAGGTCAACGGGCCGGCCGGACTGCGGCAGGCGATCCTCAGCCGGCCGGAACAGTTCGCCCGCACCGCGACCGAGATGCTCCTGACCTACGCCCTCGGCCGCGGGCTCGACTACTCGGACATGCCGATCGTCCGGGCCATCGTCAAGGACGCCGCGCGCGGCAACTATCGCTTCTCCTCGCTGGTCACCGCCATCGCCACCAGCGCGCCGTTCCAGATGAAGACGAGATCGCCGGAAGACAACACCAGCGTCGCGCAGCACTGACCGTCAGAAGCCAAGGAGACGTCGACCATGTTCCTGACCAAGAAGCACATCTCCCGCCGCACCTTCATTCGCAGCAGCGTCGGCGCGACGCTGGCCCTGCCGCTGCTCGACGCGATGGTCCCGGCGCAGACGCCGCTGGCCAGTACGGCAGCGGCGCCGCTGCAGCGCTTCGGCTTCATCTACGTCCCGCACGGCTCGATCATGAAGGAGTGGACGCCGCTGCAGGACGGCGCCGGATTCGAGTACTCGCCGATTCTCCGGCCGCTCGAGCGGTTCCGATCGCAGGTCAACGTCTTGACCGGGCTGGCCAACAACGGTGAAAACGGCCACTCGCCGAGCACCGCGATGTGGCTGAGCGGGACGTTCCCGGCCAAGGGCAGCGTCATCCGGCTGAACACGACGGTCGACCAGCTGATCGCGCAGCAGATCGGCCAGGGCACGCCGTTCCCCTCGATCGAGCTGGCGACCGAGGATCACTCCAGCCATCTCGGCAGCTGCGCCGGCGACTTCCTGTGCTCGTACATGAGCACGATCTCCTGGCGCACGCCGACCCAGCCGCTGCCGATGGAGATCAACCCCCGGGTCGTCTTCGAACGGATGTTCGGCGGCGATGCCGCCACTCCCGAGGAGCGGCGGGCGCGGGTCGAGCGGAACAACAGCCTCCTCGACGCGGTCGGCGAGAGCGTCCGCGACCTGCAGCGCGGACTGGGCGCGCGCGACCGCGCCAAGCTGACCGAGTATCTCGACAATGTCCGCGAGATCGAACGGCAGATCCAGCAGACCGAAAAACGCGCCGCCACGCTGGTCGACGTGCCGCCGACCCCGGTCGGCGTGCCGGAAGCGTGGGAAGAGCACGCCAAGCTGATGTTCGAGCTGATGGCGCTGGCCTATCAGGGCAACATCACGCGCGTCGTCTCCTTCATGCTGGCGCGCGAGCTCAGCACCCTGAGCTATCCCCAGATCGGCGTCGCCGACGGCCATCACCCGGTCTCGCACAACAACAACGTGCCCGAGCAGATGGCGAAGAAGGCCAAGATCGACATCTACCATCTCGATCTGTTCGCCAACTTCCTCGACCGGCTGCGGTCGACGCCGGACGGCGACGGCAGCCTGCTCGATCATTCGATGTTCCTCTACGGCAGCGGCATGAGCAACGGCAACCTGCATACTCACGACAACCTGCCGATCCTGCTGGTCGGCGGCGCCGCCGGCCGGCTGAAGGGCGATCGTCACATCCGGATGAAGGCGAACACCCCGCTCTCCAACGTGATGACGGCGATCCTCGGCAAGGCCGGCGTCCCGACCGATCACTTCGGCGAGAGCTCGGGGCAGGTCGACCTGTAGGATATTTCACCGTCGAGGACGCAGAGGGCGCCGAGGACGCTGGGGCGCCAGGGAATGACACGATGCACCTACGACAGTTGCTCGCACCATGCATGGCGGTCGCGCTCGGTGCCGGCACACTTGCCGCGGCCGGCAGCGACACCCGGATCGCCGACGCGGTCCGGAACCGCGACAAGACCAACGTCCGGGCGCTGCTCAAACAGCGGCTCGACGTCAATCGGCCCGACGCGGAAGGGATGACGGCGCTGCACTGGGCCGCCCACTGGGACGATCTCGAGACCGCCCGGCTCCTGCTCCGCGCCGGCGCCAACGCCAAGGCGACCAACCGCTACGGGGTCACGCCGCTGCACGAGGCCTGCACGGTCGGCAACGCCGGTATGGTCGAAGCGCTCCTCAAGGCGGGCGCCGATCCGAATGCGGCGTTCGGCGACGGCGAGACGGCGCTGATGACGGCGGCTCGGACCGGCAACGTCGACACTGTCAAGATGCTGCTGACCTTCGGCGCCAAGGTCGACACCCAAGAGGCGTGGCGCGGACAGACGGCGCTGATGTGGGCGGCCGCGGAAAACCACGCCGCGGTGGTGAAGCTGCTGATCGAGCTGCGCGCCGACGTCAACGCCCGCTCGATTCGCTACGATTTCCCCAAGCTGACCGGCGGCAACGGCGGCATCATCCACGACCGCTCCGAAGGCGGCCTGACCGCGATCTTCCTGGCCGCCCGCCAGGGGGCGATCGAAGCGGCCGAGGCCCTGGTCGATGCCGGCGCCAACCTGCGCGACACCGAGGGACAGTACGGCTTCACGCCGATGCAGACGGCCATCTTCAACGGCCACTACGATCTGGCCGCCAAGCTGGTGGAGAAAGGCGCCGACGTCAACGACGGATCGCTGTATACCGCGATCGAGATGCGCAATCTGGCGACCTACAGCAACCGGCCCAACCCGCCCGATACCGATCAGCACCTCAACAGCCTGGATCTGATCACGCTGCTGCTCGACCGCGGCGCCGACCCGAATGGCCCCTACTGGAAGAGGATTCCGCCGCGGCAGGCACAGGGCGACATCGCCGTCACGCCCGGCGCGACGCCGCTTTACCGGGCGGCGAAATCAATGGATCTGCCGACGATGCGTCTGCTGGTGGCCAAGGGCGCCGACCCGTCGATCGGCATCGCCGACAACTCGACGCCGCTGATGGTCGCGGCCGGGCTCGGTGCGCGCCCGCGCAGCGGCGAGGAGGACGTCATCGAAAAGGCCGGCCGGGCCGACCCGGTCGACGTCATCAAGCTGTTCGTCGAGGGCGGCGCTGACATTGACGCGATCAACGACCTTGGCAACACCGCCCTGCACTACGCCGCGCAGACCGGCGCAACACGGATCGTCGAGTATCTGGCGGCCAGGGGCGCCAGGCTCGACCTCCAGAATTTCCAGGGTAAGACCGCGCTCGATCTGGCGCGCGGCCCGTCGGTCGCCCTGATTCGCAAACTGATTGAGAGTCCAACTCAACAGTAGGAGACGGTCGAACACGTCTGATGGTGCGGAAACGGACACGCCTGATCAGCGCATGCTGATCAGCGTGTGCCGGGGCTGACTACTACTTCTTCTCCTGCCGCCGCGCCGCCCAGTACTTCTTCATTCGCAAGCTGACCGCCCGCCGCGCCGCCGGCGACCACGCCGCCTTCCCGTCGTCGGACGCCGTGGCCACTTCGGCCGGCGCCGCCTGGGAGGCGGGCGTCATCCGCGCCGTCTTGCGCCGCGGTCCCCGACTCTTCGCGGTCTTCACGACTGCCTTCGCTGTCTGCAGCGCGTCCCCGCCGATCAGCGCTTCGAGGCTGACGATCTCCTGACGCAGTTCCGCGATTCTCGAGGTCGCGCCGAGGCGGGCGAGCCGCAGTAGTTCCACACGATTCAGCTGTTCGGACAATTGATACTCCTTGACTGACGATTCCAAAAGGGCAAAGTGACATTCTAAATCGAAAGGCGATCACTGGTCATCCGGAGTGTACGCACTGATCAGTCACCATCGACTCCTGACGTCGAAAAAGGGAGTCGTCCACTTCTGTCCGGCGGGTCACGGTCGGACCGCCGTCCGCCGTTGAAACACGCCATCGGGCGTGTTACCGTCGTGTCAGCCCACCATAGGAGACAGCGATGACCAGGCACAGACCCGATCGGGCGGCCGGGAAACGCGGCTCCAGATGCGCGGTGATGCTCGCTGCCGCCGTGCTGCTGACCACTCCGGCCTCCGCCCAGAGCGGCGGCGACGGCTTTCTTTTCAGTCAGCCGTCGGGCACCGTCACCTTCCGCACCGGCTTCGATCATGCCCGCGCCGGGAGCGAACTGTTCGCGTTCACCACCGATCGACTGACAGTCGACCGCGGCGACTTCAGCGGCGGCACGATCGCCGGCGACGTGTCTATCCGCCTGTCCGGGCGAACCGACGTGATGATCAGCGTCGCGCACTCGCAGGCGCAAAGCCGGTCGGAGTTCCGCCACTGGCTCGACAACGCGGGGCTGCCGATCGAGCAGACGACAACCTTCCGCCGGGTGCCGCTGACCGGCAGCCTCAGGGCTTACCTGGTCCAGCCCGGCCACACCATCGGACACTTCGCCTGGGTGCCGGCGCGCTTCTCGCCCTACATCGGCGCGGGCGGCGGCGTGATGTGGTACCGGTTCGCGCAGGCCGGTGACTTCATCGACTTCAACACCACCCGCGTCTTCCCCGATGCCTTCAGTTCCAGCGGCTGGACGCCGACGGTGCATGGCATCGGCGGGGTCGATATCTCGCTGCACCCGCGGTTCGCGCTGACGACCGAGGCCCGATACGAGTGGGGCAGGGCGGAGTTGAGCAGCGATTTCGCCGGCTTCGATCGGCTCGACCTGTCCGGTTTCACAGTGACGACAGGCATTTCCATCAGATACTGAGAGCCTGATCAGACCGCGCTCGAGTTGGCAACGTGTCGTGGAGTGAGCATCATGAAGATCTCCATCTCGTCGGTCGCCGCCGCCGTCATTGTCACCGCCAGCACGGCCTCCGCCCAGACTTCGGGACCCGACCAGCGCTGGCGCCCGTGGCTCGGCTGCTGGTCGACGGTGTCGGGCAGCACCGCCAAACCGGTGTGCGTGGTACCGGCGGCCGGCACGTCCGCGGTCGACATTGTCATCGTCGGCGACGGCAAGATCGCGTCGCGCGAACATCTCGACGCCAACGGCGAGCGCCGGCGCAGCGAGCGGGACGGGTGTGCCGGGTGGGAGAGCGCCCAATGGTCGTCGGATGCCCGGCGCGTCTACCTGCAGTCGGAGTTTGTCTGTCCGTCGGGGCAGACGCGGAGCTCCAGCGGGCTGATCGCGATGTCGCCGCAGGGCGAGTGGCTCGACCTCGTCGGGGTGACCCTCGGCGACAACACGGGAGTGCGGGTCCTGCGCCACCGCATCATGGGGCCGACGCCGACGGTACCGCCCGAGATCACGGCCGCGCTGGAAGGAACGGCGCCCTCGTTCCGCGACGCGGCGGTCCGCAACAGCGCGGGCGGCGCGGTCGAGACGGCGCAGATCGCCGAGGCGTCCCGTCAGCTGAAACCGCAGGTCGTCGAAGCCTGGCTCAGGGAGTCCGGCCAGGAGTTCACGGTGGACGCGAAGCGGCTGAAGGCGCTGGCCGCGGCGAACGTCCCCGACCGGATCATCGACGTCATCGTCGCGCTGGCGTATCCGACGGCGTTCGCGGTTCGACCCTCGTCGACCGCGCCGGGCCTGCTGACCGGCGATGAACCGCGCGGCGGCGCTGACGGCTTCGGATTCGCGGACGCCAATACGCTGAACTGCGCGCCACTCAGCTTCTCCATCTACGGCTGGGATACCTGCTCGCCGTTCGGCAACACTTCGCTGGACATGCCCTTCGGCTATCGCATGTCGCCGTCCGGCTTCTTGTACTCGCGCTATGGCGCCGGCGCGATCGACTATCTGGGTTACGGCGGCCTCGGCTACGGCGCCTACGGCGGCGGCTGGTATCTGGCAAGCCAGCCGTCGGTGATCGTGCTCAACCCCGGCAACACCGGCGCCGCCCAGCACGGTCAGGTCGTGAACGGCCGCGGCTATGTCGAGGGCAACACCGGCACCTCGACGGCGGTGCCGATCAGCAGCGGCTCGTCGTCATCGGGCAGTTCGTCAGGCGGCTCGTCGGGCGGCTCGTCAGGCAGTTCCGGGGCGACATCGTCGACCAGCGGCGCCGGCGACGGCGGCCGGACTGCGGTGCCGCGCTGACGGCTCCGCACGTACGTAGTGTCCGGCTTCAGCCGGACCCCACGTAAGAAACAGTAGTAGTGCAGGCCTTCAGGCCTGCCGTGTCAGGCAGACTTCCAACGCTTTCGTCTGCACGTGAGCTGATTTGCCGGCGCTTCACACATTCAACAGTGAATGGAGGCGCCGATGCGGTCCCTGCTGCCCGTCCTGCTCGTCGTTGCGCTGCACGCGGACGACGCGCTCTGCCAGAATCCTCCGTCGCCGCTCGCCCGCGTCGACATCACCGCCACGGTCGGGTCGTTCAGCGCCAGGCGGACCGAGGCGCCGGAGTACGACGAATGGACGCACAGTCTGTTCACCAGCGCCGGCGGCGGCTACTACTGGACCGATCACCTCAAGACCGAGATCGACGTGGCATCGATCGGTCGGTCGAAAGCGTACGGTAACGAACCTGCCGATGTACCCGACGCGCCCGGATCGACGATCTTCCTGATCCACGGCTATCAGGGGTTCGCCATCTCGGCGGGA
This sequence comes from Acidobacteriota bacterium, assembly GCA_039931615.1. Lineage (GTDB taxonomy): Bacteria > Acidobacteriota > Vicinamibacteria > Vicinamibacterales > CAVVIG01 > JAHFUI01. The sequence continues at coordinate 47,849 of JBDTRR010000004.1, read as the reverse complement.
CAGTCGTATCAGTTCGGCCGAAACGCGCTCTTTCATCCCTTCGTCACGGGCGGCGTCGATGTCGAGCGGCGGCGCCACGAGATCGACCGACCGGCGCAGTCGGTTGCGGTCTACACCCGCAGTCCCTTGAATCCGCAGTCGGTCCAGGTCTCGCGCCAGATCCCGATTCCGGCGTTGCAGCGAACGGTGAGCACCGTCACGGTCGCACCGTACGCGGCCGCGGGATTCAAGGCCTACTTCACGGAGCGCGGCTTCTTTCGAACCGACCTGAAAGTGACCGGCCGCGGCGGCATCGACCGCGTGGTCTGGCGCGCCGGCTTCGGCGTCGATTTCTAGGAGAGAACGATGAAACGAACAGCTGCCCTGATCGTGATCGCGGCGTTGATCTTCAGCAACTGCGCGGCGCGGGGCCCGGCTCTCCGGGTGGACGGGCCGGCGGCGGGATACGCGGGGCCGCATGCCGAGGTCCGGACCGGCACCACCGGCACGGCAACGGAACAGGACGACGAGATCTGGCGCCAGTACGCGGCACACCTTCCCATCGGGTCGGCGATCAGAATCCGCACCACGGGTGGCGAGCGCCTGACGGCCGTGCTGCTGACCGTCGACGACTCCGGTCTGACCGTCAAACCCAGGACGCGGATCCCTGAACCGGCGCGACACTTCCCGTTCCGCGGTCTGGCGCAGCTTGAACTCGCCCGGGACGGCTCGAACCTGGCCAAGGCGGCGGCGATTGGCGGCGGAGTCGGCGCGGGAGTGTTCCTGGGCCTGCTGCTGCTCCTGTTCGCCAACGTCGACTGAGCCCTTTTCGCCGGCACTTCAGCCATCGCCGGCGCATACAACCGCGCGGGACTATGCGAAGATATCGGCGCGCCACCCCTTTCCCGTGGTGGCAGCGGGCGTGTCTCGGAGGAGATGTTCATGAAGCGATTCGCCTCGATGATCTTCCTGCTGGTCGGGCTGGCGCTCGTCTATGGTGTGGTCGGCCGCGCCCAGGCCCCTGCGCGACAGTTACCGGCGCGAAAATACGTGCCGGTCACCGACGCGATGCTGCAGAAGCCGGATCCGTCGGACTGGCTGATGTGGCGGCGGACGCTCGACGGCTGGGGCTACAGCCCGCTCAATCAGATCAACCGGAACAATGTCGCGCAGCTGCGGATGGTCTGGACGCACGGGCTCGGCACGGTCGGCAACCAGGAGGGGACGCCGCTCGTTCACGACGGTGTGATGTACGTGCCGAGTCCGGGCGACTACATCATGGCCATCGACGCCAAAACCGGCGACGTGCTGTGGGAGTACAAACGCAAGCTGCCGGACGGCATGCGCGGCAAGACCAATCGCGCCCTGGCGATGTGGGGCAATCTGATCATCAACTCGAGCTCGGACAATTTCATCTACGCGCTCGATGCCCAGACTGGCGAGCTGGCCTGGGAGACGCCGGTGCTCGATCCGCGGAAACGCGCCCCGACCAGCGGCGGGCCGATCATCGCCAACGGCAAGGTGATCACCGGCCGTCAGTGCCAGCCCGACGCCGGACGCGACTCGTGCGTGGTCACCGCGCACGATGCCAGGACCGGCAAGGAGCTCTGGCGCTTTCACACCATCCCCGGACCCGGCGAGCCGGGCGACGAAACCTGGGGCAACGTGCCGATGAACGAGCGCTGGCACGTCGGCACCTGGATGGTGCCGAGCTACGATCCGGAGTTGAACCTGATCTACGTCGGCACGTCAGTCACGATCCCGGCGCCGAAGTTCACCCTGGCCGGCAACGACATGAAGCACCTCTATCACAACTGCACGCTGGCGATTAACGCCGACACCGGCAAGATCGCCTGGTACTACCAGCACGTCGTCGATCACTGGGATCTCGATCATCCGTTCGAGCGCCTGCTGGTGGACACGGCGGTCGCGCCGAACCCGCGCGATGTGATGTGGATCAACCCCAGGGTGAAGGCGGGCGAACGGCGCAAGGTGATCACCGGCATTCCCGGCAAGACCGGCGTCGTCTATACGCTCGATCGGACGAACGGCGAGTTCCTCTGGGCGCGGCCGACGGTGGCGCAGAACGTCATCAGCACGATCGACGGCAGCACCGGCGCGGTCACTGTCAACCGCGAAGCATTGTTCACGAAGATCAACGAGGAAAAGGTCATCTGCCCGGGCAGCAACGGCGGCAAGAACTGGCCGGCGGGCGCCTACAGCCCGCTGACCAACACGATGTACATGCCGATGCAGAACATGTGCATGACGGCGACGACGACCACCGACACCCGCGATCCGTCGAAGGTCTACGGCCTCACGATGCGGACCCAGCTGGCGCCCGGCGCCAACCTGATCGGCACGGTCTGGGCGATCTCGGCCGAAACCGGCGCCAATACCTGGAAGTACGAACAGCGCGCCGGCATGATGTCGCTGGTCACCACCGGCGGCGGTCTCGTCTTTGGCGGCGATGCCAACGGCCGGTTCAAAGCGCTCGACGACAAGACCGGGAAGTTGTTGTGGGAGTTGAATCTCGGATCGTCGGTCAGCGGCTACCCGATCGCCTTTGCGGTTGATGGCAAGCAGTACGTCGCCGCGATCACCGGGCCCTCTCTGGCGGCCAATTCCGACGAGCGGCTGGCGCCCGAGTTGAAAACCGGCAACGCCCAGGGCGTGTTCGTCTTCGCGCTGCCTTGAGTCAAGGGACGGTCGCGTACACCAAACCACAAACCCGCGCCATCGGAAGATACTCAAGTCTTCTTCGTGCCTTCGTGGCTTCGTGCCTTCGTGTCTTCGTGGCTGCATTTGTCCTTTGTCGGCCTTTTTGACGCCCCGCCTCGAATGGGGATGGGCCTGTGCGGGCGGGTGCTGGCTCGCGACGCGCCGGCGGCCCATGGATTGCAGCGGTTTTGCGTTTTCGGTTGAGCCAGAACTGAAGCGGCTCCCTACAAGGCAGGTGTATATGGCAAAAACCGCTCGAGACGTCATGACGTCGCGTCCCGCGTGTTGCACTCCCGAAACCTCATTGGAGCAGGTCGCCAGGTTGATGGTCCAGCACGACTGTGGTGAAATCCCGGTGATCGATTCTGACGAGCTGGTCGTCGGCGTCGTCACCGATCGCGACATCGTTTGTCGAATGGTGGCCCAGGGAAAGAACCCGCTCGAGTACACGGCGGAACTCTGCATGTCGGATCCTGTGGTCACTGTCTTCGAGACCACGACGATCGTCGAAGCGCTGGCGACCATGGAGAAACATCAGGTCCGGCGTCTGCCGGTGGTCGACGACAAGGGACGCTGCGTGGGCATGATTTCCCAGAGCGACCTGGCCTGGACCGGCGGCGAGCATCAGGTGGCGGAGCTGGTGCGCGAGATTTCCCGAGACACCGGCGAGACTTCGCGCTGAGGAGGTGCCATGCGGATGTTGATTCGCCTGATTCTCGTCGTCGTGCTCCTGGCGGTCGCCGCCGTCGTCCTGCCCACTTACTGGCCCGACGCGCCGTGGAACCGTCCGGGCGGCTACTCGAGCCCGCCCGCCGGCACGACCGGCACGATCGACAAGGAAAGGGCCAGGGAGGTCGGCGCCGAGGTGGGAGAAAAGACGGCCGCGGCTGCGGAGAAGGTCCGCGACGCCACACACGATGTGACGATCACGACCAAGATCAAAGCCAAGATGGCGCTGGACGACCTGGTCAAGGCGCGCCGGATCGATGTGTCGACGGACGGCTCGACGGTCACGCTGAGCGGCACCACCGGATCGGTTGCCGAACACAACCGTGCGCTGGCGCTCGCTCGCGAAACCGACGGCGTCTCGCAAGTCATCGATCGAATCCAGGTGAGCAGTCGATAACGGAACGATGCAATCCGGCTGCCGCCGGATCCCACGTACGGAGAGAAATCGCCGAGCGGGGGATCCCGAACAGTACGTGGCGTCCGACTTCAGTCGGACCACGGAAGCTATCCGGATCCCACGCACGATCGAGTGACAGCGTCACGAACTGATCGTCGTCAACGTCCGGATGCGGGCGCCGGCGCCACTTCGACGCCGACCAGCTTGGCCCGTTCGAGAGAGGCCTTGACGAAGCCGGACGCGCGCAGGTCGGCGACGAACCGGTTCAATTCATCGAGGTTCGAGCGGTTGGCCGGATCGACGACCATCGCCTGTCCAATCATCAGGAAGTTGTCCGACAGCACGCGTACCCGGGGGGACGATCGGGCCAGTTCCTCCATCCGCTGACGATTGGCGGCAAACGCATCGATCTCACCAGCGCCGATCATGCGGGCCAGGACGTCGTTCGCCGGCATCGCCGGCAACACCTGGACCCGCGCATTCTTGATATTCGCGCTGACGTAGATTTCCTGGCTTTGACCCTTGACCGCGCCAATCTTCACGCCGGCGCGATCGACGTCGGTGGACCGTCTGATGCTCGAATCGGCGCCGACCGCGTAGGCGTTGGCCATCATCGCGTAGGGATCGGAAAACGCGACCTGCGCCGCGCGGGCCGCCTCGTAGGCGAGAAAGCCGATGTCTGCCTTGCCGCTCTTGACGCTGTCGATGACGGCGGACGCATCGGGCACCGGCAGCAGCGTGTACGGAACGCCACGGCGCGCGGCCAGTTCGCGCACGAGATCGGCGACCGGGCCGGTGACCGCGCCGGTCTGCGGATCGACCCGGCCCTGCACCGGATTGGTGGCCAGAAAGGCGGCGCGCAGGGTCCCGGTCGGCGCCAGGTCGGCCGCCGGCAGCGGGAGGGCGAGGGCAGCGGCGAGCAGGAGATGTTGAAGCGGCAGCATGCGGCCATTATAGTCAGCGGGTTGACACGCCAGCCTGAAATGACACTATCGCGGCGGGAGCTCATCGCCGGTGCCGCGGCCGGAGCCATGGCCATCGCAGGCTCCCGAATCGCTGGCGCGACGCCCCAGACCGCCCCAGCCGCCGCCGGGCCGCGCGGCGGCGTCGATCTCGCGCTCGTCAACGGCCGGTTCGTCGACGGCCGCGGCGTCGTCGCGTCGGGCATGACGATCAGGAACGGCCGCATCGCGAGCCCGGCGCAGCGGCTCGGTCCCGATGCCGTGACGATCGACCTCGGCGGTCGGACCGTCATTCCCGGGCTGTTCGATTCGCACGCCCACTACACGCGCGCTGGAGTCAATCCTGGCTACGAGGCACGGCGGATCGAACGGGCGTTTTCGATCGCCGAACTCCAGGAGGCGCTCGCACGGGTGGCCAGTCGGGTGCCGCCAGGTGAGTTGATCACCTGCATCGGCGGCTGGAACCATACCCAGTTCGCCGAAGCGCGGCGGCCGACCAGGTCGGAACTGGATGCCGCAGCACCAGCACATGCCATCTACCTGTCCGGCACCGGTGGCGGCACTGGTGCCATCACCAACAGCCTCGGCCGTGCCCTCTTGGCCGGCATGGGTGTCAGCGTCGATGAGCAGACTGGCGTCGTGGCGTCAGCGGCGGCGGCGCTCGCCGCGCTCCAGGCCGCGCAGACGCCGGACCAGAAACTGCGCGGCACCGCCGATCTGAACGCGCACGCCAACAGCCTCGGGCTGACCGGCGTCATCAACGCCGGCAACCTCCCGGACCAGGAGTACGCGCTGCGGCTCTGGCGTCAGGACAAGCTGACCATTCGCATGCGCCCCCTCTTCCCGGCCGACTCGCCGCCGGACGTCGAGACGCGCGTGCTCAACAACTTCACCCAGTCGGGCCGGGCGGTGGGAGACGACCTGTTCAGGGTGGCCGGGTTCGGCGAGAGAATCGGCGGCACCGATACGATGTCCGCGCTGTTCGAGCCGACCGCCCGCATGATCGCCAGACATGGCTGGCTTCTGCAGCAGCACTCGATCAGCCTGGCCGAAAACGATCATCACCTGGCGGCGTTTCGCTCGATTGCGCGCGACCACCCGATCGACCGGCTGCGCTGGTCGCTGATCCACCTGCAGGCGATCGACGAAGACCGGCTCAAGAAGCTCGACGATCTCGGCGCCGGCGCCAGCGCGCAGACGTGGACCTATCTGTCCACCGGTGGTGGCCCTCCGTTCCGCCGCATCGTCGACTCCGGCATCCACGCCGGTGTCGGCACCGATTCCACCAACGTCTCTGCGCTCGACCCGTGGCTGTCGCTCTTCTACATGACGACGGGGCGAAATCTCGCGGGCGTGCTGACCAACGGCGGTCAGCAGATTTCCCGGATCGAGGCGCTCCGCCTGTATACCGAGGGCACAGCGTGGTTCTCCTTCGACGACCACCAGGTGGGGTCCTTCGCCGAGGGCAAGTACGCCGATCTCGCGGTGCTCAGCCACGACTATCTCACCGTGCCCGAACCGACGATCCGGAAGATCGAGTCGGTGCTGACGCTGCTCGGAGGCAGAGTCGTCCACGCTGCCGCACCGTTCGCACACCTGGCCCAGGCCGGCTGAGCTGATCGCACCGCTGGCAATTCATTCCGTCCACCCGCGGAGGCCTTGCGGGCAATCGGCGAAGTCGAACCGCATCTGGCGCAATCTGCCGCGCACGAAAGCGAGGGCGACCAGCCACCGAGTGAGGTCTGGGAATTCGACGGACAGCAGTTCACGCCGATTGGCGTGCGCGCCGGGCTGGCCGACAGTGGCTGGTCGGAGCTGTTGAGCGGCGCGATCCGGCCGGGCGACACCCTGGTGACGAGCGCCGTACTGCACCGCCGCTTCAGGATGTAAGGATCCTGAGATCGGCGTACGTCGTGTCCGGCTTCAGCCGGACCGTGAAGGGAGATTTACCTGTCATGGTCCACCTGAAGGTGGACACTACGTACGGAACGAGTCGCGGTCCCTATGTACAATGCCGTCCGAGAGGAACTCCCAGATGATCAAACCGATAACCCTGGCATTCGTCTGCATCGCGGCGTTCGCCTCGGCCCAGACGCGGACGCTGAAGGTCCTGCCACCGCCGGCGGACGTCGCCGCGGCGCCGGCCGAGGCGATGAAAACTGCGTCGGGTCTCGCCTCGAAGGTGATCACGCCAGGCACCGGCACCGCACATCCCGATCGAGCGGATCTCGTCACCGTCCACTACACGGGCTGGACGACCGACGGCAAGATGTTCGACAGCTCGGTCTCGGCGGGCAAGGAAGTCACGTTCCCGCTCGACCGCGTCATCGCCGGCTGGACCGAAGGGGTGCAGCTGATGGTCTCCGGCGAAAAGCGAAGGTTCTGGATTCCCGAGGCGCTCGCCTACAAGGGCCAGCAGGGCCGTCCGAAGGGCACGCTGGTGTTCGACGTCGAGCTGCTCAAGTTCACCGAGTCGCCGACGACGGCACCCGCCGATGTCAAGAAGGCGCCGGCAGACGCCAAGCGCACCTCGAGCGGTCTGGCCTACAAGGTCCTCACGCCCGGCACCGGGACGCAGCATCCCAAGGCGAGCAGCATGGTGACGGTGAATTACTCGGGCTGGACGACGGAGGGCAAGTTGTTCGACAGCTCCCTGCTTCAAGGCATGCCGATCAGCTTCCGGCTCAGCGAGGTGATTGCCGGGTGGACCGAAGGCGTGCAGCTGATGGTCGAGGGCGAGAAGACCCGGTTCTGGATTCCCGAGCGGCTGGCCTACAAAGGTCAGGGACCGGTCAACGGCGACCTGGTGTTCGATGTCGAGTTGATCAGGATGAATTAGCGCGTAATCGAAAAGGGGTCGTACCCCTTTTCCCTCCACGTCGGATCTGAAACGGGGTACGACCCCTTTTCGTCGTGTCCGGGATCGGGCGGGATTCTCTGATCGCGCCGTTCTTCTACCCGTTGGGGCGACCGGGGCCGCCGGGCCGGCCGGGCCGGGGCGGCCTCCCGGGGCCGGCCGGGGGGCCGGGGCGGGGGCCACCCGGGGGGCTGGACCGGGCGCCGCTCTGTGGGAGGGGCCGGCCCGGGCCCGTTGCGCCCGCCGGTCCGATCGGCCGGTCGAGCACCAGCCGGCACGCGCGCTGGAACCGGTCGGCGAGCCCACGACGCACTGGGTCCGGCACCGCACCGAGGCGCGCCCAGCTGGCCTGCGCCTGGCGGACGTCTTCCTGCGCCGCCCGCCAGCGGTTCTCTTCGTCAGCCTTGCCGCCAATGGTGTTCGCCGCCAGCGCTTCCTTGAGCATGGCGGCAAGACGCGTTGCCGGCGTCAGTGCCTTGTCCGCGGCCGCGGACGCCGGCCCGCCGAGGGATGAGGCGAGGGCTTCGACGCGCGACACCAGCGCTTCCATCCGTTGACGATTGGCGTCGGGATCGAGGTCGGTGCCGGCGAACACCTGCGGCCAGCGGGCGACGACACGCTGATGCGCGGCGGCAAACCGGCGATCGAGAGCGGCGGCGCGATCGGGATCGACGCCGCGGAGGGCGAGTTCCTGCTGCCAGCGGCCGCGCAGCGCCCTGACGGCGTCGAGCAGGTCAGGTGGCGGCTCCGCATTCGTCGCCGGGCTCGGATCGCCGCCGGTATCCGGCAACGTCGACGCCGCCGGATCGGATTCGGATGCAGCCAGCCCCTGGCGCGCCGAAGTCTCGTCGTGTTCAGGAGCGGCGAAAGCGTCGAGCTGCGCGCAGATCGCCTCGCGCGCCGCGACGCGCTCCTCGCGGGCAATCTCGTGGCGCTGCGCGAAGCGCAGGAAGAAGCGATCGCAGGCGCCGCGGAAACGCTGCCAGATCGCCTCCGACCGCGTTTTCTTGACCGGGCCGATGCTCTTCCACTCGCCCTGGAGGCGCCGGAGCTCGGCTGCTGCGGCGTCCCAGTCGGTCGATTCGGCGAGCGCCTCGGCGCGCACGCACAGTGCGTCTTTCTTGGCGAGGTTGTCCGCCCACGTCGCCTTGCGCTGGGCGAGGTCGTCGTGGCGCCGGGTGAAGAATTTATCGCAGGCGACGCGGAACCGTTCCCAGACCGGCTTTTCCTGCCCGCGCGAGACCGGTCCGATCGTCTTCCACTCCGCCTGCAGCTGCTTGATCTCTTCAGCTGTCTGCACCCAGTTGGTCGAGTCGGCGAGCGCCTCGGCGCGCTCGCACATCACCACCTTCCGGTCGAAATTTTCCCGGCGCTGTTCGCCCGCCGCGGCAAAGTGCGCCTCGCAGCGGGTCCAGACCTCGTCGTGGGCCGCCTTGAAGCGCCGCCACAGCCCCTCGCCCTGCGCCCGCGGCACGTCGGCGGCCTGGCGCCACTGCTGCTGCAGCTCGCGGATCCGGCGGGCGATCTCCTCGGGATCCTCGGCCGCCTTGAGCGCTTCCATCTTCTCGCACAGCTGTTCCTGGATGCCGACGTTGGCCCAACGCTGCCACCCTTCGATCTCGCGCAGCTCCTGCAGCTTGGGCGTGAGTGCCGACTGCACCGCCTTGAGCCGACGGACGCCATCGTCGTAATCCTGTTTGGACGGCAGCGGCGGCATGGCGCCCAGCGCGGCGCGGACGTCGGCGAGCGCGCGATCGGCCGCCTTGACCGACAGATCTTCGCGAACCGCCAGCGGCTCAACCCGGGTGAGCAGCTGCTGCAGGCGGTTCAGCGCATCGCGGCGGGCCCGGTGATCGATCTCTTTCGCTTCGAGATCGCGGGCGCTCAGCCGCTCGTCCGCCGCGGCGAAGCGGGCGGCGAGCTCCCCATCGGCGGCGGCGTCCACGTCGAGGCTCTTCCACTCGCGCTGGGCGAAGCTGGCCCGTCGTCTGGCGGATCGCAGGTCCTCGTCGGTGGCAGCGGCTTCGATCTCGGCGATCAGCTCGAGCAGGCGGAGGTTGCGGCGTTCCGCGGCCTGGCGCGCGAGATCGGCGGCGGCCGCGGCGGCGGCGGCGCGGTCCTGCGCCTGCTGTTCCTCGCGCTGGCGGACCGCTTCGGCCTCGACGGCGGCGCGCTCGGCCTCGAGAATGCGCGCGGCGGCCAGCCGGGCGCGCAGGGCGGCGGCCGCGGCCGCGAACCGGCTCTCGAGATCGGGATCGACTTCCGATTCCAGCAGCGTCCAGCGCGAGTCGGCGTCGTGGAGCGCCGCTTCGAGCGCGGCGGCGTCGTCTCCAGGCGACACCGCCTCGAGGCGATCGACGATCTGCTGGCGCGTGATCACAATCGGCGGCGCGGGCACGATTGGCGGAGCGGGCAGGACCGAGTCGGGGACCGAGTCGGGGACCGAGTCGGGGGCCGAGTCGGGGGGCGCGGCGGACGCCGGCGAGGGCGGAGCCTCGAGCGCGGCGTCAACGGCGATCCGTTCGTCGCGGTCGCGCAGGATCGTCCGGGCGCGCTTCATCGCGTTCCGGTTGTTGGCGCGCGACGCGATCAGGTCGAGGTCGGCGCGATCGGTGAGCCGATCGACCGCGGCGACCGCGGCGTCCTTGAACTCGCCGTTCATCGCCACCGCGACGATCTCTTCGCGATCCTCCAGTGCGTCGAGCGCGGCGCGGCGGATCGCCTCGAGCCCGGCGTGCCGCGCGATCGAGCCCAGCCCGCGCGGGTCGGTAATCCGCGCCAGGGCATGCCGTGCCGACGATTCCCGCGTGACGGTCTTGACCACCTGTGACAGGATCTTCATGTCGGTGATCGCGTCGATGGCGGCCAGACTCTCCGCCTCGCCGGTCTCCTCGAAGGCTTCGAGCACGATGTCGCGGAGCATCGCGACTGCCTGCGCGCGCACACCGGGGTCGGAGTCGTCGCGCACGACGAGGGCCAGCGTCGCCGGGTCCATCAGCTTGCTGACGGCGGCCCGGCGGACGCGGCTGCTCTCGTCCTCGCGCGCCGCCGCGGCCAGTGCCTCGCGGTCATCGATCGTCAGCGTCTCGATGTAGGCGAGGCGCACTTCGGGATCGGGGTGCTTGCTGGCTGGAACGGAACGAAATCGATCGAGAATGGCCATATTCACGCGGTCGGCTGCGATCTTCAGGATTATCGGCGATCAGCCATTCAGCGATCAGCGCTATTCCTCGGCGGCGGCGCTGAATTGACGGCTGAACTGCCGATGACAAGTCGAGGTCGTGACATTTTAATAAACGCAACCGTCTTTTTCGTGACGTTGTTCAGCCAGAACCGCAGCGTCCAGGAGAGTACTCCAATTTTGCGGATCGTACTGGCTGTGGCGTTGGTCGCGGTGACCACAATATCTTGCGAGAAGCTGGGTCTGGGGAACGCCGGCAATCCGACCGGCCCCGATCCGATCCCACCGCCGGCCGCCGGCGCCACGATCATCTACGCCGCCATCGGGGCCAGCGACGCGCTGGGCGTCGGGTCCAGCCTGCCCTGCCTTCCGTTCGTCGACTGCGCCGAGGGGACTGGCTACGTCCAGGTTGCCGCGCGCCAGCTCCGCACGCAGGGATTTTCCGTCACCGTGTCCAACCTGGGACTGCCGACCTCCGTCATCGGGCGCGACTTCGAACTGCTCGGCCGTCAGTACGACCGGCAGATTCTCGGCAACTTCATCGATCAGCAGCTGCCCTTGGTCCGACAGGACACCACGCTGGTCTCGGTCTTCGCCGGCGGCAACGAAGTCAACACGATCACCGCCGCGCTCGGCGGCGGCGCCGGCGCGAGCGACCCGGCCGCCTACATCGATCGACAAGTGGCGGCGTTCGGCGCCGACTACGCGACGCTGCTGCAAGGCGTCCGCAGCCAGACGACGGCGGCCCGCATCGTCGTCTTGAATGTGCCGAACCTCGCCGGCCTGCCGTTCCTCGCCGGCGTCACGCTGGCGCAGCGCCAGGCGGCGCAGCGCGCGGCGGTCGGGATGACGACAACGGTGGTCAACGCGCTGACGGCCCAGGCGGTCACGGTCGTCGATCTGATGTGCGACCAGCGCAGTTATCAGACATCGAACTATTCGAGCGACGGCTTCCATCCGAACGACGCCGGCTACGCGTTCATCGCCGCCGAGGTGGTGCTCGCCGCGACCAGCGCGTCGTATCCCCCGCCGCGCGGGAACTGTCCGCAGATGACGATCGTCCCGCCGCCGTGATCTTCGAGACCGCGATCGAGCGTCTCCGGTTCGGCCTGGCGCAGCCGCTGCCAGGCGCCGCCGCGCACGCCCTGATGGCACCGCGCCCGCGCCGCACCTGGCCCGCGGCGCACGACCCACGGGCGGTCCGTCACGCCGCCGGACTGCTGCTGATCTTCCCGATCGGCGCCGACGCCCACATCGTGCTGACGGTTCGCGCCGACACGCTCGGCCGGCATGGCGGCCAGGTCTCGCTGCCCGGCGGCGTCGCCGAGCCAGGCGAATCGTTCGAGCGCGCCGCGCTGCGCGAGGCGGAAGAGGAAGTGGCGCTGGCGCCCGATCAGGTGCGGATCCTCGGCGCGTTGACGCCGGTGGATATCCCGGTCAGCGGGTTCCGGCTGCATCCGATCGTCGCCGCGGCCGCGGCGCGGCCGCAGCTGACGCCGGCGGACGGCGAAGTCGCGCTGATTCTCGAAATCAGCGTCGACGCCCTGTGGGATCCGGCGCGGCAGGTCTCGATCGTGCGGGTGCGCGACCAGCGGGAACTGTCCGTCCCCGCGTTCGCCGTCGGCGGCGTGGAAGTCTGGGGCGCCACGGCGATGGTGCTGGCGGAATTCCTGGCGGTGCTCGGTTGGCAGCCGGCCGGCGCCGCGGGTGTGGCGGATTCGCCGCGATGAGTGCTGAGCATCCGTCGGCGGCGTGCTCATCAATCCGGGCGTTGATGCACGAAACGCCGCTCACGATGCCGGTTTATAGTTTCACAATGGCGCCGCCCGGGTTTGATCTTGTCACCCCTGCAACGTGTGGAGGATAATGCACGTCTTCAGCAGCGCGAAGCGCATTCCACGCAGCCTGGATGACGGAGCGGGCTTCCAGAACCTGCGCGGCCGGTCGGCGCCCGCGCCAGTCCAGCAAGAACCAGCTAGCCGGCCAGAACAGCAAGCCAAGCAGCAAGAGGGAGGGCGACGATGAGTTCCGGAGTGTTACGGGAGGCAATCAGTGCGATCCGCGACTGGTCCATGACCACGGAAGGCAAAGGGGCGCGGGGCGCCGCCGGCGAAGCGTTCGGCAGCCTGGTCTTCAACGACGAAACCCAGCAGAAGCGCCTTCCGGCACCGGTGTATCACGCGCTGCGTCGGACCATCACGCACGGCGAAGCGCTGGATCCGTCGGCGGCCGACGCGGTGGCGGGCGCGATGAAAGACTGGGCAGTCGAGCACGGCGCGACCCATTACACGCACTGGTTCCAGCCGCTGACCGGCATCACCGCCGAGAAACACGATTCGTTCCTGTCGCCGGACGGCGAGGGCAGGACGGTCCAGGAATTCTCCGGCAAGGAGCTGATCAAGGGCGAGCCTGACGCCTCGAGCTTTCCTTCCGGCGGCATGCGCTCCACCTTCGAAGCGCGCGGCTACACGGCCTGGGATCCAACCAGCCCGCCCTGGCTGCTCTACAGCGGCGCCTCCGTCACGCTGGTGATCCCGACCGCTTTCGTCAGCTGGACCGGCGAGACGCTCGACAAGAAGACCCCGCTGCTGCGCTCGATGGAAGCGCTCTCCAAGCAGGCCGTCCGGGTGCTGAAGCTGTTCGGCTCGAAGGCCGAGCGCGTCATCACGACCTGCGGCCCCGAACAGGAATACTTCCTGATCGACCAGCACTTCTACCTGTCGCGGCCGGATCTGATCAACGCCGGGCGGACGCTGTTCGGCGCCAGGCCGCCCAAGGGCCAGGAGCTCGAGGACCAGTACTTCGGCGCCATTGCCGAGCGCGCGATGGCGTTCATGTCCGATATCGAGACGGAGCTGTACAAGGTCGGCGTCCCGGTCAAGACCCGACACAACGAAGTGGCGCCGAGCCAATACGAGATCGCCCCGATCTTCGAGAACGCCAACCTCGCCACCGACCATCAGATGATGACGATGGAGACGATGCGGCGGACGGCGCCGAAGTACGGCCTGGCCTGCCTGATGCACGAGAAGCCGTTCGCCGGCGTCAACGGATCGGGCAAGCACCTCAACTGGTCGATCGGCGACGACGACGGGCACAACCTCCTGAGCCCGGGCGCCAACACCCACGACAACGTGCAGTTCCTGGTGTTCTGCACCGCGGTGCTGCGCGCGGTCAACAAGTGGCAGGGCCTGCTGCGCGCCAGCATCGCCAGCGCCGGCAACGACCACCGCCTCGGCGCCAACGAAGCGCCGCCGGCGATCCTGTCGATCTTCCTCGGCGACATGCTGACCGACATCTTCGAGCAGATCGAAAAGGGCAGCGCCAAATCGACCAAGCAGGGCGGCATGCTCGACACCGGCGTCGGGGTGCTGCCGAAGCTGCCGCGCGACGCCGGCGACCGCAACCGGACCAGCCCGTTCGCCTTCACCGGCAACAAGTTCGAGTTCCGCGCCGTGTCGTCCAACCAGAGCATCGCCTACCCGAACATCGCGCTCAACATGGCGGTCACCGAGTCGCTCGACTTCATGGCGACCGAACTGGAGAAGGCGGTCAAGGGCGGCAAGACGATCGAGGCCGCGGTCGCCGACCTGCTGCCGAAGGTGATCAAGGAGAACAAGCGGATCATCTTCAACGGCAACAACTATTCGGCGGAGTGGGAGAAGGAGGCGGCCAAGCGCGGGCTGCTCAACCTGAAGAACACCGTCGACGCGCTGCCGCAGCTGATCACCAAGGAGGTGGTCGGTCTGTTCGAGAAGTACAAGGTGCTCACCGAGCGCGAGCTGCACGCCCGCTACGAGGTGATGGTCGAAACCTACAACAAGACCGTCAACGTCGAAGGCCAGCTGATGGTGCTGATGGCCAACCGCTACATCCTGCCAGCGGCGTTCGAGTACCAGAAGCAGGTTGCACAGAGCGTCGCGGCGGTCAAGGCCGCCGGCGCCAAATCGGTCGAGGGCAAGAAGACGCTGGACGTCCTGGTCAAGCTGATCGATGAATTCAAGCGCCGCACCGACAAGCTGCGCGGCGTGCTCGAGCACGAAGGCAGCGGCAGCGCGGAAAAGCACGCCCGGCATTTCCGCGACGCGGTGATTCCGGCGATGGTGACGCTGCGCAACGCCGGCGACGAGCTCGAGCTGATCATCCCGCACGAGCTCTGGCCGCTCGCCACCTATCGCGAGATGCTGTTCATCAAGTAGCGACGGCGATCGCGACGCCGGAGTCTCGGCATCAGGGCGCGGCGGGCAACTGCCGCGCCCTGCCTTTTGCCGCGTTCGGCCTCTAGTGCTACGTTTCTCACCGATGACGAAGCGTCAACCGCCCGAACATTCACTCTTCGACGAGATCGAATCAGCGGATTCACCAGGATCGGCCGACGACGGAAATACCGTGCCCGCGCTGCCGGCCGCGGCGGGCGCGCCGCCGCGCGGCCCGGCCGGCGGCGCGCCGGGCGGCGGTGGCCGGGCCGGCAGCACCGATGCCGTGCCGCTGCACGAGGCGGCCCAGTCGCGTTACCTCAATTACGCGCTGTCGGTGATCACGGCCCGCGCCCTGCCCGACGTCCGCGACGGGCTGAAGCCGGTCCAGCGCCGCATCCTCTACACCATGTGGCAGCAGAACCTGACCTCCGACGTCAGGCACCGGAAATGCGCCAAGGTCGTCGGCGATGTGATGGGCAGCTTCCATCCGCACGGCGACGTCGCGCTGTACGAGACGCTGGTCCGGATGGCCCAGCCATTCTCGCTGCGCTATCCGCTGGTCGACGGGTCCGGCAACTTCGGGTCGCTCGACGGCGACAGCGCCGCCGCGATGCGTTACACCGAGTGCCGGCTGGCGCCGATCAGCAACGAGATGCTGGCGGAAATCGACCAGACCACCGTGCCGTTCCGGCCCAACTACGACGGCACCCGCACCGAGCCGGTGGTGCTGCCGGCGCGGGTGCCGAACCTGCTGGTCAACGGCACGACCGGCATTGCCGTCGGCATGGCGACCAACATTCCGCCGCACAACCTCGGCGAGGTCTGCACCGCGCTGCTCAAGCTGCTCGACAACGAGGACATCGGCATCGCGCAGCTGTGCCGATCGATCAAGGGGCCGGACTTCCCGACCGGCGGGCAAATCCTGAACACGCCGGAGGAGCTGCGCCAGATCTACAAGACCGGGTCCGGATCGATCCGGCTGCGCGGCACCTGGGATCTCGGTCCGGAAACGCGGTCGACCAAGACGGTCTACGTCGACAGCGTCCCCTACATGATCAACAAGTCGCAGCTGATCGAGCGGATCGCCGAGGTCGTGCTCAGCCGCAAGCTGCCGCAGCTGCTCGACGTCAAGGACCTCTCGACCGAGGACGTCCGCATCGCCATCGAGATGAAGAAGGACGCCGACGAGAAGATGATCATGGCGTACCTGTTCAAGCACACTCCGCTGCAGGTGAATTTCGCGGTCAACCTGACCTGTCTGATTCCGACCGAGAACCCCGAAGTGGGGCGGCCGGATCGGCTCGATCTCAAGCAGATCCTCTGGCACTTCCTGCACTTCCGGCTCGAGGTCGTGACCCGGCGGCTCGAGCACGAGCTGGCCGCGCTCAACCGGCGCATCCACATCCTGCAGGGCTTCGAGAAGGTCTTCGACGCGCTCGACGAGATCATCCGGATGATCCGCAAATCGGACGGCAAGGCGGACGCCGCCGCCAGGATCAGCCAGCGCTTCGAGCTCGACGCCGATCAGACCGACGCCATCCTCGAGCTCAAGATCTACCGGCTGGCCCGGCTCGAGATCCTGATCATCCGCACCGAGCTGGAGGAGAAGCGCAAGCGCGCCCGCCACATCACGACGCTGCTGAAGGACGAGGCCAGCCGCTGGACGCTGGTCCGGAGCGACATCGAAACCATCCTGAAAACCTACGGCCGCGCCGGGATCGACCGGCGCCGTACCCTGATCGCCAGCGATTCCGACGAGCCGGCCTACACCCCCGACGACTTCATCGTCGAGGAGGACAACGTCGTGATCGTGTCCGGCGATGGCTGGGTCAAGCGGCAGAAGGAAGTGAAGGACGTCGCCACGACCCGGCTGCGCGAGGGCGACTCGGTGCTCGCCGTGCTCGCCGGCAGCACCCGCGCCACCTGTGTCTTCTTCTCCAACTTCGGCGGCGCCTACACCAGCCGGTTCATCGACATTCCGGCGTCGACCGGCTACGGCGAGCCGATCCAGCGGTTCTTCCGGCTGAAGGATGGCGAAAAAATCGTCGCGGCGCTGAGCCTGGATCCGCGCGCCATCGGCGACATCAAACCGCCGGCGAAGCGGCCCGACAGTCCGCCGCCCACGCACGCCGTTGCCGTCACCAGCGACGGCTACGCCCTGCGCTTCGGTCTGGACCCGCTGGTCGAGCCGAGCACACGCGCCGGCCGGCGTTACGCGAGACCGGCGGAAAAGGCGGAAGTGGTCGGCGTCGCCAGGGTCACCGGCGGCGAAGTGCTGATCGCCGCCACCGCCGAGGGCCGCGGGCTGCTGTGCCGGGCCGACGAGGTGAACTACCTGTCGGGGCCCGGCAAGGGCGTCATCCTGATCAAACTGTCGGACGAGGATCGCGTGCTCGGGTTCATCGCCTCGGTCGGCGATCGCGATCTCCTGACGGTGGAAACCAGCCGCGGCGCGGAGCAGACGATCAGCACGACGAAGTACGAGATCACCGGCCGGGGCGGCAGGGGACGCGAGCTGCTGCTGCGCGGTCAGTTCACCCGGGTCGTGCGGCCGATCCCGGAGCTGCCCGACCCACTGTAGAGCCGGGCGTTCAGACTTTTGCGCGGCCGAACCGTGTCCAGGCCGCCCAAGGTGTGACACTATAGCGGCATGGCGGGGTTGTGCCCCGCGTTCGCCGGCCTGAAGGCCCGCGGCACCGTTCCACCACATTAAGGACTCGAGTTTGCCTCATCAAGACCGCCTCAACATCGCCGTGTTCATCGACTTCGACAACATCGAGATCGGCGTCAAATCCACCCTCGGCCAGCAATTCGATGTCGGCACCATCCTCGACGCGATCAAAGAGCGCGGCGAGGTGGTGACCAAGATCGCCTATGCCGACTGGACTCGCGCCGGCGAGTACAGCCGGACGCTGACCCAGCACGCGATCCGGCTGGTGCAGCGCAACCTGACGCCGGGCGGCGACAAGAACGGCGCCGACATCAACCTGGCGCTCGATGCGCTCGAGATGGCGTTCACCCATCCCCACATCAACGCCTACGTCATCGTCGGCGGCGACAGCGACTTCCTGTCGCTGGTCGAGAAACTGAAGCAGTACGACAAGAAGGTGTTCGTGGTCGGCGGCCGCGCGTTCACCAGCGTCATCCTGCAGCGCAACTGCCACGAGTTCATCGCCTACGAGAACCTGCACGGCGTGCGGAAGACCGCGGCCAAGATCGGCCGGCCGATGCCGGCAGCGGCCGCCAACTCGCCGATCGCGCAGGCCTTCCCGATCGTCCGCCGCGCCTTGAAGATCCTGGCCGACCGCGAAGTGTCGCCGCAGACCGGGCTGCTCAAGAGCACCCTGCTGCAGCTCGACTCGACGTTCTCCGAGCGCAACTACGGCGCCTCGTCGTTCCTCGACTTCGTCGAGAAGCTGTCGCAGGCCAGCCTGGTCCAGTTGAAGCACGCCGGCCGCAGCGTGATGGTCGAGCTGAACAACCAGTTCGAGGAGACCGAAGCCGCCGCGCCGCGCCCGGTCGTCGTCGCCGAAGCGGGCGCCGAAACGTCCGGCGCGCCGGCGCTTGCCGCAGCCCCCGCTGTTGCGGTGTTCGGATCCGGCGGCTACGGCGAGCCTCGCCGCAGCGACGGTGCCGATGCACCGGGCGCACCGAACGATTACGCCGGCGTGGTCCAGCCGCTTGCACCCGCCGCGTCTTCTGGCGAGCCGCGCCGCAGCGACAGCGGCGGCGGGTTCAGGCCGATCCCGGAACAGCCCTCGCTCGACGTCCCGCGCGCGACGGAGCCGCCCGCCGACGGCGTCAAACGCGTCGCCGAGGTCCTCAACGCCTCGACCACGGCGCGCTGGCCGATGTACCTGCGCAACGTCAAGCAGCTGCTGCGCGCGGCGGACGCCGCCTTCGACGAACGGCGCTACGGCTTCTCCGGCCTGGTCGAACTGGTCCGCGCCTGCCAGAAGGATGGACTGGTCCGCCTCGAACGCGATCGGCGCGGCGGCCTGCGCGTGTTTCCCGGTCCGGCGCTGCAGCCGCAGCGTGGCGCCGAGACGGCGCCCGTTCGCGAGGTGCCGACGGAAATCAACGGCAACGTGCAGATCGAATCGGAACGGCCGCGGCCGATCGAGCGTCCGGCGTGGGAAGCCGCCGCCGCCGCCGCCGCCGAATCGCAGGAAGCCGGCGACCTCGACGCCGACCTGCTGGACAACGAACCGATGCCGACCAGCGATCCGACAGCGGAGCTGCTGGGCACCGGGGCGCGGCGGAAACGGGTGTCCCGGGTTCATGCACCCACTCCCGCTCCGACTCCGGCGCGGCGGACCGCGAAGACGGCGGCGCGCAAGCCGGCAGCGGCGACAGCAGCGCGAAAGCCGCGCGCCAAGAAGAAATTGGCAATTGAAAATTAGCAATTGGGAATTGGGGTCAGCAATTCTGAATTGCCAATTCCTAATTCCTGATTCCTAATTCTTCTCGTTGGCCAGGAAATCCACCCACTGCTGGACCAGCGCCTGCTTCGGGCCGTTGGCCTTGGCGTATTCGGCGGCGTAGTTGCGCGCCATCGTCAGGTCGGCAGCCCGGTTGATCACCACCGCCCGGCTGCTGTGCACCTGAAACAGCCATTCGACCATCAGGAACAGCAGGTCCGGCTCGCGGCGGCCGTCGGCGATGTAGCGATCGAGCACGCGGATCGCGTCGCGCCCCTTGCCGAGGGTGGCGTAGGAGAGCGCGAGCGTCCGGTCGAATCGGGTGTCGGACGGCCATCGTCCGACCGCTTCTTCAAGGATCGATCGCGCTGCCGGGTAGTCGCGTTCCCGCATCAGCGTCTCGGCCAGCCACTCGTAGATCTGCGGCAGGTCGCTGCCATCGATCAGCGCCGTCTGCCAGGCACCGGCGGCCTCGCCGTCACGCCCGGCGGCGGCGAACGACGCTGCGAGATAGACCAGCGCTGCCGTGCTGTCGACGTCCGGCCGGATCGCCCGCTTGAAGTTGATCTCGGCGGCGGCGTAGTTGGCCTTCCCCAGCTCGGCGAGCCCCTGCTCGAACATCGGCTTCGTGCTGATCGGGACGCGCTTCAGGAACTCCTCGACGACCTGCGGCCGCAGCGCAGCATCGCGGCCGAACGGGCGAATCAGCGCCGACTCCTCGACCGGCAGGAACAGCTCGGTGCTCGCCGTCGGGGCAGGCGCCGCGCCGGCGGCTGACGTCATCAGCACCGCGGGCGGCGCGACCTCGAACCGCCGCGTCAGCGTCTTGAGCGGCTCGCCACTTGATGTGACGACGGCGCGGAGCACGTACTCGCCGGGCGGCAGCTTGGCCACCGGCATGACCTGCGTGAACAGGACGCGATCGGGCCCACCTGAACGGGCCGGCACATCGGCCGCCATCAGCGCCGGGCTGTCGGCGGCGGTCGCGATCTCGTATTTCGCGGCCACCTGATCCAGGTGCGCCCCGTAGGCCTCGAAATAGCCCTGCAGGGAGCCGTAGCTGACGGTGTAGCCGACGGTCGGACGCAGGATGTCGGCGCTGTTGACCGGGCCGCCGACCATCAACTCGCTCAGCTTGACCTCGCCGAGATCGGCCAGCGCCGCATGCACGACATGCTCGACGCTGCCGATCCGCTCGCCTTCGGAAACCGCGAGCTTGATGGTGTACTCGCCCGGATCGAGGCTGGCGCCGCCCGAGTACTGCAGCGCACCCGGCACGCCGTTCATCACCGGGGCCATTGCCACCAGGACCGCCGGCGGGCTGTCGATCACCCGCCCGGTACGGTCCTGGATGACGTAGCCGATCCAGGCCCGGCGCGCGGCGGTGTAGTCGTTCCCGACTTCGGCGCGAATCAGCAGCTGCACCTTGGCCTGCTCCGGGCCGCGCAGCGCGAAGGTGGCGACGCGCAGCGGCAGCGCCGACATCTGGAGCGGTGCGGTCAGGGTGGCGGCAATCGCCTCGCGGGGCGTGCGCGGCCGGTTCAGGTCCGCCGGCACGTTGAGCAGCTGCCGCCGCGTCCGCACCGTCGCGCCGCGGCGCGACACGTCGATCCGGATCGCATGCGGCTTGCCGTCGCGATCGATCGGCTCGGACTGGACGCCGAGAAGGTAGTAGCCGGACAGCTCGGCTTCGATGTTCGCGAACAGCTGGCTGCCGGTGCCGCTGACGACGTAGAGCGCGCCGCGCGCCGCCGCGGTGAGCG
Source organism: Acidobacteriota bacterium (assembly GCA_039931615.1). Taxonomy (GTDB): domain Bacteria; phylum Acidobacteriota; class Vicinamibacteria; order Vicinamibacterales; family CAVVIG01; genus JAHFUI01. The sequence goes on along the minus strand of JBDTRR010000004.1, from coordinate 26,640 downwards.
CCTCGAGGCCGTCATTCCGCACGTTGAGCGGCTCGTAGACGGGGGCCCGCGAATTGGTGATCTCGAACAGCTGGTTGTCGAGCTTCAACGCGTAGATGCTGGTCCGCGTCGCCGCCGCCAGCGCGGCCAGCTCGTTGGCGATGCCGTCGTCGGTCAGGCCGAAGCCCTCGGACATCAGGATCAGCGTTTTCGGGCCGTCGAGCGCCTGCATCCCCGTCAGCACGTCGCGCAGACCGCGCGTCGTCATCTGGCTCGCCCGCTTCAACTGGTCGGCCAGCATCAGTGCTTCGGCTTCGACGTCCTGGCGGCATTGCGCGAACTGCGCCGAACCGGGCCGCAGTCCCGAGCACTCGCGACCCACCACCTGATCGGCGGTCAGCCGGTTGCCGTCTGAAATCTCGAGCGCCTCGGTGCCGGTGACGGTGATCGACGACAGCTTCATCGTGTCCCGCTGTCCGGCCATCCGGCCGATCGCCTCCTTGATCCGGGCGCGATCGGCAATGAACGGCGTCGCCGAATTGCCGAGGCCGAGACTGACCGCCGCGATCCGATCCGACGGCGACAGCCGATCGATGAAGGCATTGGCGGCGGCCAGGACGGCCTGGGCGCCGCCGGGCCGGATGTGCGGTTCGTCGACGGCGATGGCGATCAGGCGGCCGCCGGTCGCGCTCTCGTTCGAGGTATAGCCTTCCGGCACCCGCGCCAGAGCCCTGGACTCCAACGTCGCAGCGGCAAGCGGCACCCACTCCGCGCTGACGATCGAGCGCGCCTTGCCGTCGACGCGAACGGTGAAGTCGGCAGGGGCGAGGTTCATCAGCGGCTTGCCCTGGCCATCGACGACGGCGACGTCAATCGACGTCACGTCGACGGACGTGCGGAAGCGCGGGGGCTGCGCGGAGTTCTGCTGCGCATGACCGCGCCCGACGAGGACGCAGAGGATCAGGAGGGCGCAGAAGAAACCGACGGCGCATCGGGGCAGACTCCAAGTGCCGCTGGGCCCTCGCCGGCGGCTCCCTCCGCGTCCTCCAGAGGAGCGACCCCTGCCGCCGCGGCCTCGACAGCGTAAGTGGATCACATCTCCCTCATCTTGTCGGCGCGGCGCGGTAGCTCTGGCGCGCGCGGATCTGGTACGGGCCGTCCAGCGTCACTTTGATGCGCCGGATTGTATTGTCGCGGACGTCGTTGGTCGGCGGATATCCCAGGAGATACTGGTGCGACAGCTCATCGAGCAGGTCGTTGAACGCGTCGTGGAGCTCGTCGATGCTGTCGGTGAACAGGGCCCTTCCTCCGGTCGGCCTGGACAGCCGTTCCATGACCTTCTTCAGTGCATCGAGCGTCAGGCCCCTGCCCTGCCCGATCATGTAGAGGGTGACGTCGCTGGCCTCGAGCCGCTGTTCGACGTCGGCGAGCGCGACGTGGCTGCCCTCGTCCTCGCCATCGCTGAAGATCACCACCGCCTTGCGGCCGACCTGGCGTCCCAGCGTGTCGACCGCGCTCAGGATCGCGTCGTAGAGCGCGGTGCCGCCCCATGACGCCAGCCGATCGACCGCCTTCAGGCGATCCTCGGGGCTCTTGCTGCCGCGCGTCAGTGGGATCACGGTGTCGTTGAACCCGAGCAGCGTCACCTGATTGCGGGCCGGCACGGCGGCGAGGAACTCCTTCACCGCTTTCTTCATCTTCGCCATCGACGGTCCCATGCTGCCGCTGATGTCGACGGCGACGATCAATTCCAGCGGGACGTCCTCGGCGGCGAAGTGTGAGATGGTCTGCGGCCGATCGTCTTCCGAAACGTGGAAGGCCGACTGCGGCAGCCCCTTGATGTAGCGGCCGCGGCCGTCGACCACCGTCGCGGTCACCTGCACGACGTCGACCTCGACCTTCTCGGTGTAGGCGACGCCTTTGGTGCGCACCGGACGGACGATCCGGCCGCCGCCGACGAGATTGGCGACGACCCGGATCTGATGCTCGATGATGGCGGATCCGGCATCCCAGGCGCACTCGAACGGCGGCATCACGACGGTGCACAACTGCCGGCCGTCGACGAAAAAGACGACGCTGGTCACGGCATCGGCCGGCTCGACTTCGGCGCGCAGCGACACCGCGCCGCTGACGAAGCTGCCGTCGGTTGGCGACAGCACGCGCAGACGCGAGTCGTTGGCGCCCGCCTGCGACGCCGCACCGGCCGCCGGACCGCCGGCGCCGAGCACGGCGCACCAGCAGAATGCCTGCAGCAGACCGCACCCGGCACGCCGCATCGCCAGGAACGTGGTCATGGCTGGCCTGCGGCGCCGGTGGGGTCCGGCACCAGCGGCCCGACCGCCGTGGCGGTGGCGACGTAGTCCTCGATCCGCTCGCGCGAAACCGACCGCGCCGTCCGCACCAGCGTCAGCCAGTCGTTGAAATCGGTCGGCCGCACCTCGTCGATGAAATCCTGGGTCGCCGCTTCGAGGATGACCCTGGCGACGCCCGCCGGCAGGTGCAGTTCCCGCAGCATCATGGCCACGTGCAGGTTGAGATCGGGCACCGCCACTGCCATCAGCCCGAGCTGGGGCCGGCCCGCGAGCAGGCGCCACAGCTGCGGCGGCGCCAGACGCGTGCACAGACAGCCCGACCAGCCCAGCGCCGACGTGCCCCATGAATTCAGCGAGGCCACCGGGCCGCCGCCGAGATAGAGGAGCTCAGTCAGCGAGAACATCGATCCGATGCGCTGCGGTTCGTTGACGATCGTCCACTGCAGCGCCCGCCGCCGCCGGCCATCCAGCTCGATCTCGCCGGCAATCCGATCGAAATCGCCGGCATCCCCGGCCAGCCCCGCCACGCGGCGGCCGCCGCGGGTCACCGCCTCGACGATCGCGTCGCCGTCCTCGTCTCGCAAGGCGAGCGGATCGAGCAGCGCGACGGAGACGGCGAAGGTGTCGCGCTCGTTGGCGGACAGCGTCGGCGGGTCGATCACGCGCTCACCGTTGACGCGGCGGAGCGGCGACAGCGCGACCTCCAGGCCGAGCAGCGATCCACTGATGTGCCAGGGAGTCCTGGCGATCACTGCCGCCCTGGGCACGCCCCACGCCTGGCGGCGCCGCAGGCCGCGCTCGGCGGGACCGAGGCCGAAATCGTGGCGGCGGGTGATGTGGCCGGTCAGCAGCACTGGACTCGCCGGGTCGGCGATCGCGATGGCGTAGGCCCACGCCATCAGCGCCTCGGCGGTCAGGTCGTCGACGATGGCGGCGAGCGAGGCGCCGGTGCGGGCCGCCTTCTGCCTGTCCGGCGGCGCCGTGATGCCGGTGAGATCCTCGATCGCGCGTGCGACGACGTCGCGCGGGGGCCGGTCGCCGCCGATCGGCCCTTCGTCGGCGCCGTCGCCGCGCGGCCCGAATGCCGCGGCCAGCTCCTTCAGCGCGGCGATGGCGGCGGTGAGGTCCGACGCCGCAACCGGCGCCGCCGACAGCGCTCGCGAGATGGTCAGCACCCCGAGCGCCTGCTCCAGGGAGGCGCCCTGCTGCTTGTCTCGAACGCGCCGCAGCCGCTGTTCTTCGGCGACCGCCGGATCGAGCCGGTATCGCTGCCCTTCCCACTCGATCAGGCGAGACGGCCCGCCGGCGGCCGCCGGCGCGCCGGCCAGCGCCTGGAACAGCGCGTTGTCGAGATCGGCGGCAGCCGGCAGGGCAGGGCGAAGCACCTGCTGCAGCCAGGTCGCGACGCCGCCGCCATACCGCCCGTCCTGGTTGATCGGGACGCCCGACAGGCTGATGACCAGCGTCTCCGCGGCGGCCGCATCGATTGTCCGCATCCGCGCCAAACGCGCGATCAGGGCCAGCGCGCCCTGGAACTGTCCGAGCGCGGCGAACGCCCGCCCGCCATCGAGCGGCGACAGCTGCTGCGCCCGCCGCGCCGCCGTCGCATAGACCGCGGCGTGCCGCACTCCGATCTGCTCGAGCGTCAGCAGCAGCATCCGGTAGCGGGGGAAGGCGCGAATCGCCGTCATCACATCTTCGACGGGGCCGCGATCGGCGCCGCCGAACGCCCGCTGGCCGAAGGCGACCTGGTCGAGCCGCTCGCTCCGACTGCGCGTGTCTCCCGAGGCAATCGCTTCGGCGAGCCAGGCGGCATCGATTGGATCATCCGCCCCGGGGTGCCCGGTCTCGGGGTGCGCCGCCGGCGGCGGCAATTCCCCGCCCTCGAATGCCCAGCTCCACCACGATCGCCGCGCCGGGAACGATGGCGATCCGTCCGGGTCGGCCTGGATGCGCGCCAGCATCGAGCCGACATCGTGGAGCGGCCGGGTGAACGGCAGCTTCGTCGGCTGCCATTGGGGGAACGCGGTTTGATTGACGAGCGCCAGCGCCCTGAACCGCTTCGTCCGCGCCGCCAGATCCTTGATCCACAGGCCGAGGGCGAACGCCGCCCGGGGCGGATCCATCGCCGCGATGGTGTCGTAGAGGTAGGCGAGGCGGCCGTCGTCCCGGCCGTAGAGTTGCGGCAGAAACGATTCCGGCTGATCCAGTCGCTCGCCGACGACCGACTCCCACAGCGCCGCCGCGGCGGCGCCGCCGGCCGGGACCACTCGATTCGCCCGGATTCGCAGGCTGCCGCCGAACCCGGCGAAGACGGCTGCGTCGTGCTCGTAAAGGCGCTTGAGCAGCACCGGGTGATCCGCCAGGTACTGCAGCGTCTCGTCGTCGGCGGCGGCAAGACCGTAGGAGAGATGAGCGGCCCGGGAATCCGCCAGGATGGCGGCGACGATCGCCTCCGGCGCAATCGCGCGGCGGAAGACGACGCGCGACCATGTTTCGACGGTCAGTGGAATCGGGACCGTCTCGGCGGGACCCGCGGCAAGCGCTTGATCAACGGCGCCGCGCCCCAACGAGGCGGCCATCCGGGCGCGCGTCGTCGACGCCGCCTCCGATGACGGATGCGTCAGGCGCGCCAGCTCCGCGACGAAGCGGGCACGATCGGGCGGCGGCGCAATGCGGAGCGACTGCGCCATCGCCGCCGTCCCGCCCGGCACCGGCACGTTCTGCGAGACGCCGCCAGCGGCGCCGGGATGGACCTGAAAAAATACCGCTACAATCGTGGCGCACGTAACGAAGCTTCGCTCCACAGCGCCCAATGTTCCGTCCTTCCCAGGCGAAGCGCCGTTACCGGGTCGCGCGGCTGCACAGCGGCCGCGCCCGAGCCGTGCTTGCACGGTGTTGGCAATGGACAATTTGCCGTGCAAGCACGGCTAGTGAGCCGAATTATATACATGGCGCCCACCAACTACACCGCGAAAGACATCACGGTTCTGGAGGGATTGGAGCCCGTCCGTAAGCGGCCGGGCATGTTCATCGGCGGCGTCGGGGCGGCCGGGCTGCACCACCTGGTCTGGGAGATCCTGGACAACTCGGTCGACGAGGCGATGAACGGACACGCCTCGACCATCCGCGTCACCCTCCACGCCGACGGCTCGTCGATCACCGTCGAGGACGACGGCCGCGGCATCCCGATCGACAAGCATCCGGCGACGAAGAAAAGCGCCCTCGAGATCATCTTCACCGTCCTCCACGCCGGCGGCAAGTTCGATCCGGGCAATTACAAGACCGCCGGCGGACTGCACGGCGTTGGCGCCAGCGTCGTCAATGCGCTGTCCAAGGAACTGGTGGCGACGGTGAAGCGCGACGGCGCGCAATGGGAAATGCGGTTCAAGCAGGGCAAGCTGGCCGCTCCCCTCAAGAAACTCGGACCGGCCCGTGGCACCGGAACGACCGTCTACTTCCATCCCGATGCGGCGATCTTTCCGAAGATCGAGTTCGACCCGGCGGTGATCAAAGCCCGGCTCGAAGTCGTCAGCTACCTGCACAAGGGCGTCAAGGTGGTCTTCGACGACGAAGGCTCCGGCGAAAAGCTGACCTTCGAGCACACCGAAGGGGTGGTCGACTACCTGAAGACGATCGTCGCGGAGCGGAACGCCAAGCCGGTCCACGACGTGCCGTTCATCCAGAACAAGGAGGACGGCCTCCGGCTCGACCTGGTGCTGCAGTGGACGGAAGCGACCGACGAGCACATCCGCTCGTACGTCAACGGCATCCCGACCAGCTCGGGCGGGACGCACGAGAACGGCCTGCGCGCCGGCATCGGCAAGGCCGTCCGCAACTTCATCGAAACCCACAATCTGTCGCCGAAGGGCGTCGCGCTGACCGCCGAGGACATCCGCGAAGGGCTGACCGGCGTCGTCAGCATCTTCATCCAGGAGCCGCAGTTCCAGGGCCAGACGAAAGACCGGCTGAACAATCCGGAAATGCTGTCGACGGTCGACGGCGTCGTCCGGCCGGCGCTCGAGCACTGGCTGAACCACAACAACAGCGTCGCCGAAGCCATCGTCGGGCGCATCATCCTGGCGGCACGAGCGCGCGAGGCCAGCCGCGCCGCGCAGGCCGAGGTCACGCGCAAGAGCGCGACGTCGTCGCGGCTGAACCTGCCCGGCAAGCTGAGCGACTGCACCAACTCGGCGAGCGAGGGCAGCGAGCTGTTCGTCGTCGAGGGCGATTCGGCCGGCGGATCGGCCAAGCAGGGCCGCGACCGCGCGCGCCAGGCGATCCTGCCGCTGCGCGGCAAGGTCCTGAACACGGAGAGCGCGTCGCTGGCCAAGGTGCTCGAGAACAAGGAGCTGTCGGACCTGGTGACGGCGCTGGGCTGCGGGCTGGGCAAGAACTTCGAGCTCGCCCGGCTGCGCTACGGCAAGGTGATCATCCTGGCCGACGCCGATTCGGACGGCAATCACATCGCGACTTTGCTGCTGACGTTCATCTACCGCCATCTGCCGCAGCTGATGACGCACGGCAAGGTGTTCCTGGCACAGCCGCCCCTCTATCGGGTCGACATCGGCAAGGAGACGTTCTGGGCGCTCGACGATGCGCAGCGCGACTCGATCCTGAAGCAGCACGCGAAGAACGGCCAGCGCGGCACGCCCGAGATCACCCGGTTCAAGGGGCTGGGCGAGATGATGCCCAAGGTGCTGTGGGAGACCACGCTCAACCCGCGCACCCGCCGCCTGCTGCGGGTCGAAGTCACCGATCAGATCATGACCGACCGGGTGATCAACGAGCTGATGGGCAAGGATGCGTCGGCGCGCTTCAGGTTCATCATGGAACGCGCCGACGAGGCCGAGGAATTGGACGTCTAGCAGTCACCTCACTATGGCCCGGAGACCACCCACCAGCCGGCCGATGCCTTCCTCGACGGTCGCCTTCTGCAGCGCCCCGAACGCGACGCGAAGGTAGCAGCCGGTGGTCAGGCCGAACGCCGGCCCTGGCATGACGGCGACGCGGTGCTCGCGGATCAGGCGCTCGGTGAGAACGAGCGGGTCGAGGTCGGTCTCGACGTTCAACAGGCAGTAGAACGCGCCGTCAGCGGGCGGGACGCGGGCGAGCGGGCCCAGCTCGCGCAACGCGTCGAGCACGACGCCCCGGGTTTCGGCCATCTCACGGACGAACCCGGTGCAGTAGTCGACGCCAACCTCAATCGCCGCGCCAGCGGCTTCCTGCGCGATCACCGTCGGGCAGATCAGGATCGTGTCCTGGCTCTTGAGCATCGCCGACTCGAGGTGGTCCGGATAGACCATGTATCCGACGCGCCAGCCGGCGAACCCGTAGGCCTTCGACAGCGAGTAGAGGGAGATGGTGTGCGGGGCGGCGCCGGCGAACGAGCCGGGCGAGACGTGACGGACTTCGCCGTACGTGAAGTACTCGTAGACCTCGTCGGCGATGTGATAGATGCCGCGATCGCGGCACAGGGCATTGACCTCGCGAAGCGCCGGCTCCGAAAAGACCGCGCCGCTCGGGTTGTTCGGGGAGATGGTGACCACCGCCCGCGTCCGATCGGTCAGCGCGCCGCGAATCGCGTCGACGCGCAGCTGGTAGCGTTCGTCGGTGGGGACGGCGACGGCCCGGCAGCCGGCCATCTGGATGGCCATCTCGTGGTTGAAGTAGAACGGCGCCGGCAGGATGATCTCGTCGCCCGGCGCGGTGGTGGCAATGACCGCGTGCATGAACGCCATGTTCGCGCCGGCCGTCACCATCAGGCGCCGTCCCGCCGCGACGTCGACGCCGTTTTCCGTGCGCAGCTTGTCGGCCAGCCGTTCGACCAGCGCCGGCAGGCCGTGCCCATCCTGGTACTGGTGGGTTGCCGGACGGTCCGCCGCCGCGCGCGCCGCATCGATCGCGGCCTGCGGCGGGCCATAGTGCACGACCCCCTGGCCGAGCGAGATCGTCCCCGGCACCTGCCGGATCAGGTCGCCGACGATCGGGACGATCGGCGCCTGGACGTCGTCCATCCGGGTCCGGGTGCGGGTTCTGGCGGTCTGGGCCATGAGGTGTTGTACTTCAGATCGCGTCCGGTTGGGGGCCCTCCGGCGCCAGACCCTGTACGATTCATCAATGTCTTCATCAGTTCGCGTGTTCGTGACCGGCGGCACGTTCGACAAGCAGTACAACGAACTGGACGGCACGCTGGCGTTCCGGGACACCCACCTGCCGGAGATGCTGCTCCTGGGACGCTGCCGCCTCGACCTGTCGATCCGGACGCTGATGATGATCGACAGCCTCGACATGACCGCGGCCGATCGCGCGCTGATCGTCGAGCAGTGCCGCACCGCGATCGAGACGCGGATCGTGATCACGCACGGCACCGATACGATGGTCGACACCGCCGCGGTCCTGGCCCGGGCGTTCCCGCGCGGCGGGGACAAGACGATCGTCGTGACCGGCGCGATGATCCCGTATGCGTTCGGGAGTTCGGACGGCTTGTTCAACCTGGGCAGCGCGCTGTCGTTCGTCCAGGTGCTGCCGCCGGGGGTCTACATTGCGATGAACGGCCGGTATTTCGATTGGGACGCGGTCTGGAAGAACCGGCAGACAGGCGTGTTTGAAATTAGGAATTAGGAATTAGGAATTGGGAATTGGGAATTGGGAATTCAAAATCACGATTCACAATTCACAATTCACAAAATTCGTTCGAGCTGTTCCAGGTGGTGGATCTGGTGCCCGGCGAGTTGATGAAGGATCCAGTCGACCGTCAGGATTCCATACTCCGGGTGGGTGAGCGGGGTCGCGCGCTCGGCGGCGGACAGGGCTTCGAACAGCCGGCCGTTCATCCGGGCGATCGCGACGAAGGCGTCGACCGCCTCCGGGCCGGTCAGGCTGGAGTCGCGGTCGATCCAGGTGTCCTGATCGAACGCCTGGGCCACATACGCCGGCGTCCCCAGCGCCATGCGTGCGCGGGTGCCGAGCGCCAGCTCGGTCTGGGCCAGATGCGTGAAGAGCTGGCGCGCCGACCACTTTCCGGGGGCGTAGGAGCGCTCGAACCGCCCGGCCGGCCAGCCGCTCGTCAGTGTCCGGACGCGATCGATCGATTCACGGATCGCGGCAAGCGGATCACGGCCGGCGAGATCGGGGGTGTAGGGGGTGGTGGGCGCGGTCACCTCAGACCGGCACCGTGATGACGGTTCTGGCGCTGCGGTGGGCGTGGATGACGTCCGGCAGCAGCTTCTTGCTCAGGTAAACCTTCGACTCGGCGTTGTCGCCCTCGTTCCGCTCGTACTTGATCACCTCGAAGCGGAGGTGGTCGAGCGTGCCGCGCATGTCGTAGAACCGGTTCTTGGTCTTGACGACGATTTCGTCGAAGCCCTGCACGATGGCCCACGCTTCCTGCTGTTCGGTGAGGGCGCGGAAATGGCCCTGGCCGCGCCAGTCGCGGCGGGTGCCGCCGATCCAGGTGTAGAGGACGCGCCGGCCGTCGAACCGCACGTAGTCGCGCAGCCGGTGCACCAGATCGCTGAGCTTTCCTTCAGCCTCGCCCATCGTGATCTCATGGGCGACCTTGAAGGACACCGGCACGACCGAACCGGGATCGTCGGGCAGCGGCGCAGTCGCCAGCAGGATGAGATGGGCGCGGCCCTGAAGCCGGCGGACAATCTCGGCGACGGTCTTCTTCCGCGGAAATTCGCCGAAGTATTCCTCGATGTACTGAATCTCGAGCGCGCCCTGCTCGAGCTCGTACTGGGTAATGTGATACTCCACAGTTGGAAGCGGGCATTGTACACGACGACGGACCGCCGGGCACAGCGCTGCCTGTCGAACGGGAAGGATATGAAATTCGCGCCTACCTGAAGACGTTTCCGCCGGCGCCGGGGTAGATCAGAACAACCCGCCACCGACACACACGGGCCGGCGTTTCCCGGCGGTCTGAGGCGGAGTCTCGCTAGGGCTGGGACGCCTTGGCCGCGATCCTCGCCCAGGTGTCGCGCAGCGACACGGTGCGGTTGAAGACGAGGGCGCCCGGCCGCGAGTCCGGATCGACGCAGAAGTAGCCGAGCCGCTCGAACTGGAAGCGATCACCGGCGGCGGCGTCCCGCAGGCTGGGCTCGGCCCGGCAGTCGGGCAGGACTTCGAGCGACTCCGGATTCAGGTTGTCGAGGAAGGTCTGCCCCTCGGCGACCCGTTCGGGATCCTCGGCGGCGAACAGCCGATCGTAGAGCCGGACTTCGACGCCGATAGCGTGCGCGGCCGACACCCAGTGCAGCGTGGCCTTGACCTTCCGGCCGTCCGGCGGCGAGTTGCCGCCGCGCGTCGCCGGATCGTAGGTACAGCGCAGCTCGACGACCTCGCCGCGGTCATCCTTGACGACCTCCGTGCAGGTGATGAAATAGGCGGCGCGCAGCCGCACTTCCTTGCCGGGCGACAGGCGGAAGAACTTCTTCGGCGGCTCCTCCATGAAATCTTCGCGCTCGATGTACAGCTCGCGGGAGAACGGCACCTTCCGTTCGCCGGCGGCCGCATCCTCGGGGTTGTTGATGACGTCGACCTCTTCGGACGCGCCCTCCGGATAGTTGGTGATGACGACCTTGAGCGGGCGCAGCACCGTCATCACCCGCGGCGCGCGCCGGTTCAGGTCCTGCCGGACGCTGTTCTCGAGCTGCGCCATGTCGATGACGTTTTCCTTCTTGGCGACACCGATCCGGGCGCAGAAATCGCGAATCGCCTCCGGCGTGTAGCCGCGGCGGCGCAGCCCGGTAATGGTCGGCATCCGCGGATCGTCCCAGGCCGCGACCAGCTTCTGCTGGACCAGCTGCAGCAGCTTCCGCTTGCTCATCACCGTGAAGTTGAGGTTGAGGCGGGCGAACTCGATCTGCTGCGGCCGGTCGTTTTCAAACAGGGCGGCGACCAGCCAGTCGTAGAGCGGCCGGTGATCTTCGAACTCCAGCGTACAGATCGAGTGCGTGATCCGTTCGAGTGCGTCCGACAGCGGATGGGCGAAGTCGTACATCGGATAGATGCACCAGTCGTCGCCGGTGCGATGGTGCGCGGCGTGGCGGATCCGGTAGAGCGTCGGATCGCGCAGGTTCAGGTTCGGCGACGCCATGTCGATCTTTGCGCGCAGGACGTGGGCGCCGTCGGGAAACTCGCGGTCCCGCATCCGCGCGAACAGCTCGAGGTTCTCGGCGACCGAACGGTCGCGGTACGGACCGTTCCGCCCCGGCTCGGTCAGGGTGCCGCGGTGGGCGCGAATCTCGTCCGCCGTCAGGCTGTCGACGTAGGCCTTGCCCTGCTTGATCAGGTCGACGGCGAACCCGTAGAGCCGTTCGAAGTAGTCCGACGCGAACAGCAGCGCGTCCCACGTGAAGCCGAGCCAGGCGACGTCTTCCTTGATCGCATCGACGAACTCGACGTCTTCCCTGGCCGGGTTGGTGTCGTCGAAGCGCAGGTTGCAGGTGCCGCCGGTCTCCTCGGCGACGCCGAAATTGAGGCAGATCGACTTGGCGTGACCGATGTGGAGGTAGCCGTTCGGCTCGGGCGGAAACCGCGTCGCGACGCGTCCTCCGTGCTTGCCGGTGGCGAGGTCCTCGGCCACGATCGAACGAATGAAATCGACCGGCGCCGGCAGTGCCGCCGTACTGTTTTCGTCTGACATTGCTGGGTATTTTATCGGCAAGTCGCGCCACCGGCCCGTGTCAGCAAACCCGCGGCGCGCCAGTTCCGTCTATATGTTCTCATGATCAAGCTGAAGCGTGCCTGCCGCACCCTGTTCAAGACCCCGTTCGTCACCGTCATCGCGATCATCTCGCTGGCGCTCGGCATTGGCGCGAATGCCGCCATCTTCTCCGTATTCAACCAGATGCTGCTCCGGCCGCTCCCGGTCCCGGCGCCGGTCCGCCTGGTCAACCTCGGCTCGCCCGGGCCCAAACAGGGTTCCACCTCGTGCGGCAACGCCGGCGACTGCGACGTCGTGTTCAGCTACCCGATGTTCCGCGACCTGGAGCGCGCGCAGACGGTCTTCACCGGGCTGGCCGCCCACGTCCTGTTCGGCGCCAACCTCTCGACCGGCGGACAGACGCTCTCGGGCGAGGGCGAGCTGGTCTCGGGCGGCTATTTTCCGGTCCTCGGCGTCCAGCCGGCACTCGGGCGTCTGCTCGGTCCCGACGACGACCGGACCGTGGGCGGGTCGCTCGTCGTGGTGCTGAGCCACGCCTTCTGGCAGACCCAGTTCGCCGCCAGTCCGGCCGTCGTCGGCACCAGGCTGATCGTCAACGGCCAGCCGATGACCATCGTCGGCGTCGCCGCGGCAGGCTTCGCCGGGACGACCCTCGGATCGAGACCGGCGGTGTTCGTCCCGATCACGCTGCGCGGCCTGATGCAGCCGAACTTCAAGGGCTTCGACGATCGCAAGAGCTATTGGGCCTACCTGTTTGCCCGTCTCACGCCCGGGGTCTCGATCGACCAGGCGCGGGCGGCTCTCAATGTACCGTATCGGGCCCTGCTCAACGAGATCGACGCGCCGCTGCAGAAGATGAGCGGGCAGACGCTGGCGCGATTCAAGGCCAGGCAGCTGACGATCGAGGACGGATCGCGCGGGCAGAGCACGGCGCCGGGCCAGGCCAGGCAGCCGTTGACGCTGCTGCTCGGCGTGACCGCGCTCGTGCTGCTGATCGCCTGCGCCAACATCGCCAACCTGCTGGTCGTGCGCGCTGCCGCGCGCGCCGGGGAAATGGCGATCCGGCTGTCGCTTGGCGCCAGCCGCTGGCAGCTGGTGTCGCAGCTGCTGACCGAGTCGTGCCTGCTCGCCGTGTTCGGCGGGGCCGCCGGCCTGCTGGTGGCGCAATGGACGCTTGCCCTGATCGGATCGCTGCTTCCCGCCGAGCCGGCAGCGGCCATCGCCCTGCAGATCGACCGGCCGGCGCTGATCTTCGCCGGCGTGCTGACGATCGGGACCGGTCTGTTGTTCGGGCTGTTTCCCGCCCTGCACAGCACCCGGCCCGACCTGGTGTCCGCGCTCAAGGGTCAGGCCGGCCAGCCATCCGGGACCCGGACGGCGGCCCGGTTCCGCACCTCGCTGGCCACCACCCAGATCGCGCTGTCGATGGCACTGCTGGTGTCGGCCGGGCTGTTCACCAGGAGCCTGATCAACGTCAGCCGCGTCGATCTCGGGTTGGACATCGACCACGTCGTGACATTCGCGATCTCGCCCAACCTGAGCGGCTACCAGCCGGCGCGGGCCCAGGCGCTGTTCACGCGCCTCGAGCAGGAACTGGCGGCACTGCCTGGCGTCACCGGCGCCTCGGCGTCGATGGTCCGCCTGCTCTCGGGCAGCAACTGGGGGAGCAGCGTGTCGGTGCAGGGCTATCAAGCCGATCCGGATACCGACACGCACGCGAGCTTCAACGAGGTCAGCGCCGGCTATTTTCGGACGCTCGGCATCCCGCTGCTCGCCGGACGGGACTTCACCGACACGGATGCAGCGAGCGCGCCGAAGGTCGCGATTGTCAACGAGGCGTTCGCGAAGAAGTTCAACCTGGGACGCGACGCGGTCGGCAAGCGGATGAACTCGGGCCGCAGCGGCGCCCTCGATACCGAAATCGTCGGCCTGGTGCAGAACGCCAAGTACAGCGAGGTCAAAGCCGAGATTCCGCCGCTGTTCTTCAGGCCGTATCACCAGGATCCGGAAGTCGGCTCGATCAATTTCTACGTCCGGGCTGCCGGCGACGCGGCTCCCATCCTGGCGGCAATTCCCAGGCTCGTCGCCGGGCTCGACGCCAATCTGCCGGTGGAAAACCTGCGGACGCTGCCGCAGGAAGCGCGGGAGAACGTCTTCCTCGATCGCTTCATCTCGGTGCTGTCCGCGGCGTTCGCCGTGCTGGCGACCCTGCTGGCGGCAGTCGGGCTCTACGGCGTGCTGGCCTACACGGTCACGCAGCGGACGCGTGAGATCGGCCTGCGAATGGCGCTCGGGGCCACCCCGTCGTCGGTACGCGGCATGATCCTGCGGCAGGTCGGCAGGATGACCCTGATCGGCGGCACGATCGGGCTGCTGGCCGCCGCGGGTCTTGGCCGGCTGGCCGAGTCACTGTTGTATCAGCTCAAGGGATCCGATCCGGTGGTGCTGATCGGGTCCGCCGTCACGCTGACAGTGGTGGCGCTGGCCGCCGGACTGGTGCCCGCCCAGCGCGCGGCGCGGGTCGACCCGATGCGCGCGCTGAAGTACGAGTAGCGCCCCCGCCGCTCGAGTGACGAGTTCCCTTTGGCCACGACGTACGTCCGACGTGATCAATAGGCGACCAGGAGGCGGGCGGCACGCTCGATGTCGGCTTCGCTCGGGAGATAGAAGTCCTCGAGCGGCGGCGAGTAGGGGACCGGGGTATCGAGCGCGCCGATGATCCGCACCGGCGCGTCGAGGCTCTCGAACGCCTCTTCCTGGATGATGGCGGCCAGGCTCTCGCCGATGCCGCCGGTGCGCGAGTCCTCGTGCACGATCAGCACGCGGTGGCAGCGGCGCGCGCAGCCGAGCAGCGCCGTCCGGTCGAGCGGCACCAGGCTGCGCAGATCGAGCACGCTGGCGTGAATGCGGTCGGCGGCGAGCCGTTCGGCGACGCGAAGCGCGACGTGCACGTAGGCGCCGTATGAGACGATCACCAGGTCGTCACCGCCCCGCCGCAGCGCCGCCCGGCCAATCGGCATCGGCGCCGGCGGCTGATCGCCAAGGGCCTGCTTGAGGCGCGGATCGCGGTAGAGGGCGATGTGTTCGTAGAAGAGCACCGGATCGGGATCGGCGACCGCCGCGGCCATCAGCGCCCGCGCGTCGTGCGGCGTCGACGGCACGACGATCTTCAAGCCGGCGGTCCGGTAGAACCACGGCTCGGTGTTCTGTGAATGGTACGGGCCGGCGTGGCGCAGACCGCCCCACGGCATCCGCACGACCATCGGCACGCTGCCGCCCCACCGGTACCGGATCTTGGCGGCATTGTTGACGAGCTGGTTGAAGCCGGTCGCCACGAAATCGTTGAACTGCATCTCGCCGATCGGCCGCTGACCGGCCAGCGCCGCGCCGACGCAAACGCCGAGCACCGCGCCTTCGGCGAGCGGCGAGTTGATGATCCGATCGCCGAACTCGTGCAGCAGCGGCCGCAGCAGCAGGAACGCGTTGCCGTACGGGCTGCCGACGTCCTCACCGTAAACGAACACGCGGGGATCGGCGCGCAGCGCATCCCCAATCCCGGCCATCACCGCTTCCAGGAATGTCCGGCCGCCGGGATCGAACGGCGGCCCCGGATCGAGATCGGCGATCGCCGATAGAGAACTCTCCTTCAACCGGACCACCGGATCCAGCACCTCGACGTGCGCCCGCGGCGGGTGATTGGCGAACACGTCGCGCCCGGCCCAGGCCGGCTCCGGCCAGGGCGCGGCAATCACTGCGCGGGCTTCGCGCTCGACGGTCGCCTCGGCGTCCCGCTTGAACTGGTCGAGATCCCCGGCCGAGATGATCCCGGCGCGCTCGAGCCGGGCCGCGTACCTGGCCAACGGATCCCGGGCGGCCCAGAACGCGTAGCGCTCGCGATCGGCATAGCCGGGTTCGGCGAGCTGCGGGTACTCCCACGAGGGGACCGGATCGCGGCCGAGATACAGCATGTCGTCGTGGTGGGCGTGCCCGCACATGCGCATCGAGACGGTTTCGATCAGCGTCGGACCCAGCCCGCCCCGCGCCCGCTCGACCGCCCAGGCAAATGCCGCGGCAATCGCATCGGGATCGGTACCGTCGATCGTGATGCCGGGGATCCCGTAGCCGATCGCCTTGTCGGCGAACACCCGGACGGCGCTCTGGTCGGCGGCCGGCGTCGACAACGCGGTCTGATTGTTCTCGAGGCAGAACACCGCCGGCAGGCGCCGCGCCGCACACAGGTTGATCGCCTCGTGCCACTCGCCGAGTGACGATCCGCCTTCGCCGATGAACGAGAGCGCGACGCGGCGCGATCCATCGCGCGAGAACGCCAGGGCGATACCGGCGGCAGTCAGCGCCGCGGTCGTGAGCGGAGCGGCAGGCGGAAGGATGCCCGACTCGAACTCGCCGATGTGCAGATCCTTGCCGTCGAACGGGGCACCGGCCTTTCCCATCTGGGCGTTCAGCACCATCCGGACCGCCGCCGGCTCGGGCCGCATCGCCAGCGCCACGCCGAGATCGCGGATCACCGGCGCGACGACGTCACCGGCCCAGCCGGCCGGGCGGCGATACGAGGCGCCGCGGCGCAGCCGGATCGCCGCCGCGTAAATCGCCTCCTGGCCCAGCGATCGGAAGCCCTTGCCCTGAAACGCCGTCTGGCGATACCGAATCTCGCCGCTCGTGAAGAACGCCTTCAGGCGGTTGTCGGTGGCCCGGGTCAGCAGCATGCCGCGCAGGATCTCGAGCCGCTCCTCCGGTGTCAGCGACGCTTCGATCGCCGATCGGCGGAGGAAGCCGTCGCAGGCGTCAAGCAGTTCAGCCGACGCCTGGTGAAGACGGGTGTGAGCCGGCGTGCCTGGCGTCGTGTCCGGCAGATCCGATGGCACCGGACGCGCCCCCAGCCGTTCAATGAGCTCGCGCCGGAGTGGCGGTCGAAGCGCATCGATGGCCGCCTCCCCCTGCGCCTCACGACCGCCGCCGATCGCCTCGAACGCGGCGACGACGTCAACGAGCACGAACGGATGGCGCTCGGCGACGAAGGCGGCCAGGCGGCTCGCCAGGCCGGCCGGCAGATCCGGCGCCGCTGGGTGCGTGGCCATTTCCAGGTAGATGCTAACGCAACTCAATCCTCGACCGCGGTCAGCCTCGCGGCCTGTCACGGTCCGACTCGCCGGCCGGGGGCGGGACGGTCTGACCAGCCTCCGCCAAGGCTGCGGCGGTCCGCCGAAGCGCCTCTACTGGAACATGCGCGCGAAGGCGGAGACCGTGCCCTACACCTGATGAATTCTTTTCGTGTCTTCGTCCCCGGGACGAATCAGTAGTTCAACCAATAGGCGAGCTTGATCAGGAACACATTCTTCGCCGGCGTCCTGAAGATGTCGTGAAAGTCGCGGCGGAACTGGAACGACCCGTCGCCGACACTGCCCTCCCGCGCCTGCTGCCAGACGACGAAGAGCGTCGAGCCGGCCCGATATTCCCAACGCAGCACGTTTGTCGTCCGGAAGGAGCGGTAGTTGAAGTCCGGGTTGTCGGCGTAGTCGAACGGCGAATAGCGCGCGCTGTAGACCGGATTTCGTCCGTCCACCAGCTCCTTGAACGCGCCGTAGTCGCCGGCCGAGACGAACGGCTCCGCGTACAGCTGCAGCGACAGCGTCGGCCGCATCGTGTAGCTGACCCGGCCGTTGAGCGACACCGTCGTCTGCGCCAGCCGGCCGAAGACATAGTGCGGGCGACTGTCGGTGACGTCACTCACCCACTGCGTGTCGGCGACCGATCTGACGATCCGCATCCCGGCGACAAGCGACACCGCCGGAACCGGACGAACCGTCACCGTTGGGATGTACTCGCGGATGAACGATCCGTGGCCGTCGCCGAAGACGCTGCCGTCGTACCGGAACGACACCGCCCGCCGCTCGTCGCTGCCAAGGTAGAACCAGCCGCCGTTGAAATCCTCGTACAGCCCGCCGGCGCCGCCGCGTGACAGCCGATCGTCGTAATAGCGCTGGTTGAAGTTGAAGCCGCCGCCGGTTCGCCAGCTGTTGGTAAAGGTCGCGTGGGCGTTGACGTTGCCGCCGCTGCCGAGCCGGTCGCCGTCGTAGTTCCAGTGCGCATACTGATTGAAATTGAGGTAGCGTGTCCGGAACCAGCGGGACGGCTTCTCGCTCTTGACCTGCAGCCAGTTATTCATCGCCTTGTCATCGGCGCGGCGGAAAAACCCGAGGTCGCTGATGTCGAAGCCCGGCGACTTGAAGCCGGCGCTCGACTCGAACCGGATCCGCTCGCCGCCGATCTTCTTGAAGGCGACCCTCGCCGCCGACCCGGTCAGCGAGGTGGCGTCCGGATCGAGCGCGACCGCCGCCGCACCGGGGCGCTGGAAGTAGTGCCGGCTGTTCTGCTGGATGCGGTCGATCGCCGCGGCGTCGCCGCGAACGTGGCTGCCGACCCAGTAGGCGGTCATGGCGTATCGGGCCTTGAACCGCCAGTCGAGATCGACGCCGCCGGCCACGGCTGCCGATGGCAGAAACCCCAGGTCGTCGGTCAGACGGCGTTCGGTCGCGGTCACGATGAACCCGGCCGACGATTGATTGGCGAATTCGCGGCGGACGCGGCCGACCGTGTAGTTGGTCAGCGGTTCGACCGCCGGCGCCGAGGCGGTGCCGCCGTCGATGACCGCGGCGTGCTCCTCGCGCGTCACCGCGTGCAGGACGCCGATCGAAAACTTCCCGACCCGGCCGGTCATCTTGCCGGCGCCGAGAATCGTCGTCTGCGGCGGCGAATCGACGTCGACGGTGTCGCCGGCCGGCAGGTCGCCGGCGCCCTGCGGCGATCGGCCGATGCGCCGCGAGTAGAACAGGTTGCCGTTGTCGAAGCCGAAGTCGAAATTCCCCGACCCCTCGACGAAGAACGGCCGGCGCTCGTTGAAGAAGGTCTCGAATGCCGACAGGTTGACGACGGCGGGATCGGCCTCGACCTGTCCGAAGTCCGGATTGACCGTCGCCGTCA
The DNA here is from genome assembly GCA_039931615.1 of Acidobacteriota bacterium. GTDB lineage: Bacteria > Acidobacteriota > Vicinamibacteria > Vicinamibacterales > CAVVIG01 > JAHFUI01. Next base: position 7,677 of record JBDTRR010000004.1, on the reverse strand, counting down.
ACGTCAGTCCACTGGTCAATGCGTATTTCAAATCGAGTCCGAGCGTGGCCTCGGGCGCCGACACCTGCAGCAGCGGGTTGCCATTGGTCGGCTGCCGGGTCAGGTTGGACACCAGATAGGGCAATAGCTCGAGCCGCTTCGGCGACGACGAGATCGCCAATCCATCGAGGTCGCCGAACGAGGAGACGAACCCGGTGGCGGCGCGCGGCAGCAGCGGCCAGGTGGCGGTTTGCTTGAGGCGGCCGATATCGCGCATGACGGCAAAGCCGAACGTCGCGGTCGGCCCGGGCGTGTAGCGCAGCTGCGAGAAGGGGATCTGGAACTCCGCCAGCCAGCCGTCGCGGTCGCGCGAGACGCGCACGTCCCACACCGCGTCCCAGCCATCGTCGCGATCGGTGTCGTTGAACCAGTAGCGATCCTGCTTGACGCCGGACGGGTTGACGGCGAACTCGTACGCGGTGCGGCGATCGTGATAGGAATCGATCAGGACACGGAGCCAGTCGCCCGGCGAGTCGTCGTCCCGCCGCGTGAGATAGGTGACGATTCTTTCCGGCTCATCGTCGAACGCCCTCACCCTCACGAACAACGTGGTGGAGTCGTAGGCGACCCGGAACTCGGTGCGCTGGCTCGGCTTGCCGCCCTCGTCCGGTTCACGCTGGACGAAGGCATCGACCGGGATGAGCGTCTGCCATCCCGCGTCGGTCAGCGTGACGCGCTGCTGGCCCTGGCCGGGCAGTCTCTGCGCGTGCGACGTGTCGATCACCGGAGGCGCCTCGCCGCCCGGCGGGCCGGCGGCCGCCGGCGCTGGCAGCATGAGGAGAATGAGCAGCGCCGTCAGCCGGGAGCAGCCACACATCGTCGGAGTTGGACGAGTCTACTGTGGACTTGGTTTGCGGTATCGTAGCCCCGTGCCGTTCACGACGCTCATCGATCCGCAGACGCTCGCCGCCCACCTGTCCGATCCCGACTTGGCGGTAATCGATTGCCGGTACGACCTGCGCGACGAGGCGTGGGGCTGCCGGGGCTACGAAGCCTCCCACGTTCCTGGCGCCGTCTACGCGGGACTCGATCGCGACCTTTCGGGCGTGAAAACCGGTCGCAACGGCCGCCACCCGCTGCCCGATCCTCAAATCCTGGCGGCAACGTTCGGCCGCCTCGGCATCGCGGCGGGGATGCAGGTGGTGGCGTACGACCAGGACAACGGCATGTTCGCCAGCCGCTTGTGGTGGCTGCTGCGCTGGATGGGACACGACCGCGTGGCGGTGCTGGACGGCGGCCTGGCGGCATGGATCAGCGAGAACGGACCGCTGCAATCAGGCGTCGAGACGCGGCCGCCTCGACACTTCGAGGGGACCCCGCGTCCCGACCAGGTGGCGACGGCCGAGCAGACGGCCGACCTGGCCGCGCGGCCCGGCTGGCGGCTGGTCGACGCCCGGTCGCCCGATCGCTATCGCGGCGAGAATGAAACCATCGACGCGGTCGCCGGACGCATTCCGGGAGCGGTCAACCACTTCTTCAGATGGAACGTCAACGAGGACGGCACGTTCCGATCGGTCGACGAGATACGCGATCGCGTCAAGGCGTCGATCGGCGCGGTCCCTCCCGATCGCGTGGTCTGCTACTGCGGATCCGGCGTGACCGCCTGCCAGAACCTGCTGGCGTTCGAGCACGCGGGGCTGTCCGGGGCCAGGCTGTTTCCGGGATCGTGGAGTGAGTGGTCGAGCGATCCCGCGCGCCCGATCGAGACCGGGCCGATCGACAAGGGGGCCGCGGGCCAGTCACGTCCGTAGTGCCTCACACCCCCGGGGACGTAGTCGCGAACCACCGTTACACCACCTTCAACTTCCACCGTCCCCGCCGGAACAGCACGGCGCTGACCAGCGCCATCGTCGAGTAGGCGATGGCGATCGACCAGAAGACGCCCGACGGCCCGAAGCCCCAGACGCGGGACAGCATGTAGGCAATCGGCAGCTCCCAGAGCCAGAAGCAGAACAGGTTGATGATGGTCGGGGTCATCGTGTCCCCGGCGCCGTTGAACGCCTGGGTCAGCACCATCGCGCCCGCGTACGACGGAAAGCCGCAGCTGACGATCCGCAGCGCGCGCACCGCGTGGTCCGCGACCACCGGGTTGTCGGTGAAGATGCCGACCAGCGGCACGGGGAGCACGACGAAGACGAAACCGACGCCGCCGAGAAACAGCAGATTGTAGAGACAGGTGCGCCAGACCGACGTCTCGGCGCGGTCCGGCTTGCCGGCCCCGAGATTCTGTCCGACCAGCGTCGCCGCCGCGTTGGCGAGACCCCAGGCCGGCAGCAGAGCAAAGACGACGACGCGAAAGGCGATGGCGAAGCCGGCCAGCGCGTCGCTGCCGAAGGTGGCCAGAATGCGGATCAGGCCGAGCCAGCCGATGTTCGGGATCAGGCCCTGCACCACCGCGCTGCCCGACAGCCGCACCATGCTGAGCATCACCACGGGATCCAGCCGGAGATGATCGCGCCGGATGGCGATCCGGCCGCGCTGCCGCGCCAGCGCGTAGAGCTGCACCAGGACGCCGATGCCGCGGCCGGTCGTGGTCGCCACCGCCGCGCCGGTGACGCCGAGCTCGGGAAAGGGCCCGAGGCCGAAGATCAGGCAGGGGTCGAGGCAGATGTTGATGGCGTTGGCGATCCATAGCACCCGCATTGCGATCGCCGCATCGCCGGCGCCGCGGAATACCGCGTTGATGAGAAACAGCATCATGATCACGCCGTTGCCGGCGAGCATCACCGTGGCAAACGACGAATTGGCGACGACCGCCGGCGAGGCGCCCATCGACCGCAGCAGGGCCGGCGCATAAGCCACGCCGACGACGGCGATCGGGATGGCCACCAGGATGCCGAGCAGGATCGCCTGGACGGCGGCACGCGCCGCGCCGTCACTGTCCTTCTCCCCGATCCGCCGCGCGACAATGGCCATCGCGCCGGCGCTGAGCCCCATCGCGACGGCGTAGAGCAGGACCAGCATCGACTCGGTCAGCGCCACCGTCGCCACGGCGTCCGCGCCGAGCCGGGCGACGAAGAACACGTCGACGACCGCGAACACCGACTCGAGGCAGAGCTCGAGCACCATCGGGATCGCCAGCATCAGGATGGCGGCGCCGATCGGCCCTTCCGTGTAGTCGCGATGTCCGCCGGAGAGCGCTTCCCGAATGGTCGACCAGAAGCCGCGCCGCGCGATGCCTTCCATCTCTCTATTAGAGCTCGTCGATCGAGCGCGGCCAGTCGTCCCGCAGTAGCCGCGACAGCGATCGGTCGGCGAGGAGGCGGCCGCCGGTCTGGCAGCGCGCGCAGTAGTTGCACTCGTTGGCGGCGTAGACGATCCGCTGCACCGGGGTGCCGCAGACCGGGCACGGCTTCCGGAAGCGGCCGTGCACCGCCATCTCGGGTCGAAACGCGGTCACCTTGTCCGGGAAACCGCCGGCGGCTTCCTCCCGCAGGCGATCGATCCATGCCGTCAGCGTGGCGCGGGTCGATTCGAACAGCCGCGCGCGTTCCTCCGCGGTCAGCGATCGGGTCAGCTGGAGCGGCGACAGCCTGGCGGCGTGCAGGATCTCGTCGGAATAGGCGTTGCCGATGCCGCTGAAGAGATGCGGATCGGTCAGCGCCCGCTTGACCGTGTGACTCTCGCGCGTCAGCGCGGCGTCGAACTGCTCACGCGTCACCTCGAGCGGCTCGATGCCGCCCGGATCGAGCGCGCGAACGGCGGCCGTGCCGGCGGCCATCTGCATCGAGGCGCGCTTCTTCGAGCTCGCTTCGGTGAAGAACAGCGTGCCGTGCTCGAACTCGAACGCCGCCAGCACCAGCTTGGGCGACACTCCCGGGCCCTTCTTCGCGGCGCCAGCCGGCCGCCAGCGCAGGCGGCCGGCGATCATCAGGTGGATGACGAGGAAGCGATCCCGGTCCGCTTCCCGCGCTGTTCCTTCCGGTGTTTTCCGGCCGGTGCCGCCGGCGAACGTCAGCACGAGGCGCTTCCCGATCCGGTCGATCGCGGTGGCGACGCTCCCGAAGATCGACTCGAGCGGAGGATCGACCGAGCGCAGGACGAACGGGCTCGACAGCAGCAAGCGATCGAGCCGCCGGCCGACGATGTGCCGGCGGAGCGCCTCGATGTAGGCGACGAGATCGGGAAGCTCCGGCACGGCGGTCGTCCTCTTCCGGTTGGCCTGACTCGTGCAGCGGCCGGCTGTTGACGTTCGAGAACTGAATGGTCATTGTAGACGTCAGAACCCCATGCGGCTGTCCATACGGTTGATTGCCCTGTTGTTTACGGTGGCACTGATCGGTCCGCCGGTGGCGGCCCAGACCGTCACCCCGTCCCCGCCGCCGTCCGCGCCGCCGTCCGCGTTGTCCTCGGACGCGGACGCGAAGGCCGCCGCCGACGCCAGGGCGGCGGACCCCGATTTGCCGGTCTCCCTCGGCAAGATCCGCGACGCGCTGGAGCGCGCCGCCGCGCCGGGCCTGCTCAAGAACGTCCAGGACGCGCCGACGTTCCGGATCGAGATCCGCGAACGGCAGAAGATTGACGAGCTGCTGGGAACGCTGGACTTCAAAGCGGGACCGACGCCGCCCGGCGGCGTCTACGCCTATGAGCAGCAGCGGGTGATGTTCCCCCCCGTCGACAATCCGATGGCTCAACCGTACGCGGCGTTCGACCAGACCCAGCTGGCAATCGTCGCCGCCCAGTCGGCGGTCAGCTCGATGGTGGCCAAGTACGTGGCGAAGGGATTGAAGGACGCCTACCGCGCGCAGCAGCTGCAGGCCGCCCGCGCCGACGTCGACCGCGCCATCGCGGAGTATTGCGCCGGCAAGGAGAACGGCGGCGCCGGGATCCAGATCTGCGAACCGTCGGCCTCGACCGCCCGCTAGGGCGACTGTTCAATTCACAATTCACAGTTCACAATTCACCAATCCGACGCCGGGGTTGACAGCCGGCTCGTTTTATCGTTTAATCCGGATGAACGGATTGAATGAACGCCCGCCCCCTGGCCATCCTCGATCACCTCAGCGCCCTCTCCGACGGCACCCGCAGCCGTCTGCTGCTGCTGCTCGATCGTCATCAGCTGACCGTGACCGAGCTCTGCACCGTCACGCAGCTGCCGCAGTCAACCGTCAGCCGGCATCTCAAGGCGCTGGCCGACAGCGGCTGGATCGCGGCGCGGACCGAGGGGACCAGCCACATCTACACCATGACCCGCGACGACCTGGATGCCGCGGCGCGGCGGCTGTGGCTGCTGGTGCGGGAGCAGGTCGGCTCGACCAGCGCGGCGGCCCAGGATCAGCGGCGGCTCCAGGTGGCGCTGGCCGACCGCCGCAGCAAATCGCAGGAGTTCTTTTCCTCCTCTGCCGGACAATGGGATCGCCTGCGCGATGAGCTGTTCGGCGATCGCGTCCACCTGGCGGCGCTGGCCGCCCTGGCGGACGGCGATGCCGTCGCCGGCGATCTCGGCTGCGGCACGGGTCAGGTCAGCGCGGCGCTGGCGCCGTTCGTCGCCCGGGTGATCGCGGTCGATTCATCGGCGGCGATGCTGCAGGCGGCGAAGCGGCGGCTCGCCGGCCTCGACAACATCGAGCTGCGGCGCGGCGAGCTCGAGCAACTGCCGATCGACGATGAACGGCTCGACATGGCGACGCTGATGCTGGTGCTGCATCACGTGCCGGAGCCGGAAAAGGCGCTCGCCGAGGTGGCGCGCGTGCTGAAGCCGGGCGGCCGGGTGATCATCGGCGACATGCTGCCGCACGATCGCGAGAGCTATCGTCAGCAGATGGGCCATGTCTGGCTCGGCTTCCAGGACGAGCACCTCCGACGTCTGCTGAGTGAAGCCGGCTTCGGCCGGATTCGGGTCGTCACGCTCGCCCCCGACCCGCGGGCCAAGGGGCCCGGACTGTTCGTCGCGACTGGAATCAAGACCCCCGCCGCCGGGTCGATCGGTGGCGCCCAACCCTCAGTGTGAGAGCTAGAATCATCCGTTACGTCAACAAAGGAGCAACACATGGCGACCGTTATTGAGAAGAAGCAGCTGCATCCCTTCGCTTCAGCGAAGGCCGCCGGCCGTGAACCGTACAAAGTGGCGGACCTGTCGCAGGCGGAGTTCGGGCGCAAGGAAATGCGCCTGGCCGAGCAGGAAATGCCGGGTCTGATGTCGATTCGCAAGGAGCACGCCAGCGCCAAGCCGCTCGCCGGCACGCGCATCATGGGCAGCCTGCACATGACCATCCAGACCGCGGTGCTGATCGAGACGCTGACCGAGCTCGGCGCCGACGTCCGCTGGGTGTCGTGCAACATCTTCTCGACCCAGGATCACGCCGCCGCGGCGGTTGTGGTCGGCCCGCCGGAAAACGGCGGCACCGTGCAGAACCCGCAGGGCACGCCGGTCTTCGCCTGGAAGGGCGAGTCGCTCGACGAGTACTGGTGGTGCACGAACGAAGCGCTCGAGTGGCCGGACGGCAGCGGCCCGACCTCGATCGTCGACGACGGCGGCGACGCGACGCTGGTGCTGCACAAGGGCGTCGAATTCGAGAAGGCCGGCCAGGTGCCGGCGTTCAAGCCGGAGAGCGATCCGGAAGAGTGGGGCGTCATCCTCGATCTGATCAAGGCCTCGATGGCCAAGGACAAGAAGCGCTGGACCCGGCTCGCCTCGCAGATGATTGGCGTCAGCGAAGAGACGACGACCGGCGTGCACCGGCTCTATCAGATGCAGGAACAGGGCAAGCTGATGTTCCCGGCGATCAACGTCAACGACTCGGTGACCAAGAGCAAGTTCGACAACATCTACGGCTGCCGCCATTCGCTGACCGACGGCCTGTGCCGGGCCAGCGACGTGATGCTCGGCGGCAAGGTCGCGGTGGTGTTCGGCTTCGGCGAGGTCGGCAAGGGCTGCGCCCAGGCGCTGCGCGGCCAGGGCACCCGCGTCATCGTCACCGAAATCGACCCGATCTGCGCGCTGCAGGCGGCGATGGAAGGCTATGAAGTGAACACGCTCGAGAACGTCGTCTCGACCGCCGACATCTTCATCACCACGACCGGCAACTTCAACATCATCACCGCCGCCGACATGGCGAAGATGAAGGACAAGGCGATCGTCGGCAACATCGGCCACTTCGACAACGAGATCGACATGGCCGGCCTGAAGAAGACCCCCGGCATCCAGAACATCAACATCAAGCCGCAGTACGACGAGTGGAAGTTCCCCGACGGCCACAGCGTGATGGTGCTGGCCGAAGGCCGCCTGCTGAACCTCGGCTGCGCCACCGGCCACCCCAGCTTCGTGATGTCGGCGTCGTTCTCGAACCAGACGATCGCCCAGCTCGAGCTCTACTCGAACCGCAGCAAGTACGAGAACAAGGTCTACATCCTGCCGAAGCACCTGGACGAGAAGGTCGCCCGGCTGCACCTCGGACACCTCGGCGTGCAGTTGACGACGCTGACCAAGGAACAGGCTGATTACCTCGGCGTGCCCGTCGAGGGACCGTACAAGCCGGAACATTACCGATACTAGGGAAATTAGGAATTAGGAATTAGGAATTAGGAATTGGGAATCAAAAATTCTCAATTCCTAATTTTGAATTCATGATTTCCCTGGCCGGCGTGTTGTGCCTCGATGATAATGTCCCCTTCCCACCACATTAGAAATGTCCCCTA
>JBDTRR010000003.1:0-191368 GCA_039931615.1 Acidobacteriota bacterium | reverse complement strand
TCCCGGCCGCCGCCGCCACCTCGCTGATCGGCAGCAGCTGCGCCGCATTCGCAATCTCGATCGCTGATTTCATGGAGGTCCAGTCAGCGCTGACAACAGGCCCAGGAGCAGGAAAGGCCGCCCGTCAGGTCCCTGGCGGGACGACCCTCCGGCACGTCCGGAGTCTGTTCGGGTTGGGTTGGTTCGGGTCCCGGCATCGTGAGGCGGGATACACAGTACAGGCGCAGCTGTTTACTGTCAATACACAGCTCGTGCGATCCAGGGGAATCAGCCGGGACTTGGGGTCCGACTGCAGAACCGTACGTGACGTTACGACTCCGGATCAATCCGGCTGAAAGCGCGTGAGAAACAATCGATGTCGTGCAGGCCTTTAGCCCTGCCGTGTCTGGCAGACCTGAAGGCTGCACTACGTCAGAATCGATCGTGTCTCATCCGCTGAAGCCGGATCCCACGCAGGGGCGATTGGGAGGAGGCGCCTATTTCGCCGTGCTGCTGCCCGATCCCGCGGCCCGCTCCTCGACACGAGCGGCCTTGAGGATGCCTTCGAGACCCTGGTTGCCCTCGTGGCAGGCGTACTCGAACACCGGCTCAGCGTCGTTGCGGGTCAGCTGCATGCCGAAGGTCCATGGCCGCACCCAGGTCTGCGGATCGTCGAAGGTGATCGACCAGTCGATGAGGCCCGGGCGCACCGGTTTGAAGCGCTCGGTCGTCTTGAGGTGGGTCGATGCGCCGCCGTAGGCGGAGCTGGCCTGGAAATTCGTGGTCTCGACCACGAGCGTGTCGCCTTCCCAATGTCCTCTCGCATCGCCCATATGCAGCGGAATCTTGTCTGACGCATGCGGCTGGCCGGCGAGTGGAATGATCCGGGTTTCGTGCACCATCTCATAGCGAATCGCGACGTAGCCCGGTCCCTGGACGATCTGGTACGAATTGCCGTAGATCGCCGGCATCATCGATCCGGGCAGGCCCCGTGTGATGCACCTGACGTAAAGCGTCAGATCCTCCGGACCGTCGAATGGTCCGATGTAGTAGCCATCGCCGCCGCGGCGCGCCGCGCGCACCGCGGCCGCGCGCTGCCGCGCCTGATCGGTGAGCGCCGGCGTCTGACCATCCGCCGGATCCGAGATCATCCACGCCCGGCTGTTGCTGGCGTTGTAGTTTTCGTACCAGTGCGACGGCCCGGCGCCCGTATCGTTTTCCGCAGTCCCGCCGATGGTGGCCGCCGAACGCAGCTGTTGCTCGTGCCGCCGCTCCATCACCCTGGCCAGTTCGGCCGGCGTCACATCCTCGAGCCGCCGCCCGGCGAATTCGGCCGGCCGCTGCATCGGAATCCCGCTCTCGTTGCTGTTCGAATAATTACCCTGCAGATCAGGATCTCCCCACGGAGTACGGGCGGCAGCCGCTGCCGGAGCGGCCGACTGGCGCACGGCGGCCGGCTTGCTCTGTCCGTAGCACACCGGGTTGATTCCGAACAGCGCCACCGCGGCGACCACCGTCGATCGAATGACATTGACCTTCATATCGAACACTATCCCTCGTGGTGCGAACCACGTCTCGCTATTTGACCGCGCCGACGTAGTGAGCGGCGTCCTTGTCGATACACACGAATTCGATCAGCTGCGTATCAGGGTTGAGGCGCCAGTTCAGCTTCGCGGTGAACGGCTTCGTGTAGACCTTCGGATCATCGATCGTCTCCTCGAGCTCGATGTACCCGTACTTGACGCGGCGGAAACGCTCGGTAATCTTCCCGGCGTTGGTGATCGGGCTCCCGCGGACATCGAGCCATCCATCGTCCATCAGGCCGGTGGTCTCGACGACCAGCGTGTCGCCCTCCCAATGGCCGACCGAATAGCCGTTGTACCAGGGCTCCGGATCTTTCGGCAGGGCCCGGCCGTCGAGAAAGATTTCGCGCACGGTCGTGCCCGATCCTTCGTAGATCAGCAGCAGCTCGGTCGGCGTCTGGATGATTTTTCGCGGAAAAGGATGTGCGTTCATCTGCGCGATGCCGAGCGGCAGGCAATGCGCGTCCGGATTGTCCTTGCTGTTGTCGGCCATCCGCTGCTTGACGAGCGCGGCCGCCCACGGTTGATAGGGCGCGCCGTCCGGCAGAGCTCCGCCAACGTTTCCCATCGTGGCGCGACCCGGGCCGCCCCCCTGGCCGCCGGTGCCGCGTCCCTGGGCGGCCGGCGCCACGCCAGTGGGGCCGCCCGGCGCTGCCGTTGGTGCCGCCGGCGGCGCGGTCGGCGGCGCCGCGGCGCCGCGGCCGCGACCACCGCCACCCGGCGGACAATCGATGCAGGGAACGACGTCCCAGACCCCGGATAAATCCGGCTTGCCGTCAGGCATCCGGGGCACGGCGGCGTCGAGATTGACCTTGCCATCGGCGCCGGCTGGCACCGCGGTGGGCATCTGGCGCGGCCACTGTGCGAGCAGGGCCGGCGAGGAAATGAGCATGATGAGCGCGACGAGCGCTCCGGCAGTCCTGGCGAGCGAGTTCAATGCGGGTTTCCTTTCTGTCGGTTGATGGATAACGGTCCCCGGACATCCCATGCCGCGGCTGGCGACGTGGGCGAATCAGCGCAGCGTCCAGCTGAACAGAACATAACGCCGGCCCTGTTCATCGTCAAGAAACATGTTACTCGACGCGGCCGCGCACTGAAGTAGGATCCGACAGCAAGCGCTGAGAACCAGGTCAGGAGCAGCGGGGGCCGGCTCTCGAGATCATTCCCACCGAGACGGAACACGTTCGGCCAAATGGAGGCTTCATGCACTCAGGACGACATCGCGAATCGATACTCTTGGCACTCGGCGTCATGGTCTTTGCATCGGCAGCACTGGCGCAGCAGCCGGCGGCCGGGCGGGGGACGCCGGCGGCGCGGCCGGCCAGGCCGCCGCTGCTGTTCAAGGAAGAGTGGAAGCTCCCGCCACACGAGGGGGCGCCGACCGACGACAACATGCGGTTCACCCCCGCGGTGGTCGGCAACGATCGCCTGGAGGCCAAGGTCTACGGCGGTGCTGCCTCCTTCATCCTGGCGGCCGAGCACGAAGGACGCATCGATCTGTGGACCGGTCTGGCCACCACGCCGGTCGCGGTGACGTTGCGGGACAAGCGCAGCTACGTCGACCTGACAGGGCTGGCCCGGTTGCGGTGGATGGTGCGCACGACGGCCATCCACACGCTGTATCCGGTCGTCAAGCTCGCGGATGGGACCTACCTCGCCGGCAACCGCGGCATCACCACCGACGGAGAGTTCGTCCAGGTCGAAGTGGTGTTTGGCGGCATGCGCTGGTTCAAGCTGGATCCGATGAAGGTCGTCGTCACCTCGGAGGTCAGGAATCCGGACCTGAGCAAGGTCGACGAAATCGGGATGGTGACGCTGGCCCCGGGCGGCGGGCACGGCGTCGCCGGGTCGGCGAACCTGTCGACGGTCGAGTTGTTCGCGAACGCGACACCGCGCTAGACGGCTTGAAGGTCGGAAATCCGTGCGAACGAGTCAAGTTTTCTCAACCGGCCTTCGAGACGTCCGCCCCGCCGGAGGCGGGGCAAACAACGCTGCTCTAGCGAGGCGGAGCCAACACCCGCCTGGCGGTGCTCGGCGGTCTGAGGCGGAACCTCGCTAGATTTCTTACGGCTGGGACTGAGCGAGATTGAATTTCTCCGGATAGACGATCCGCCTTCCGCCTCCGCCTCAAGCTTCGGCGGACCGCCGTAGCCTGGGCGGAGGCCGGTCAGCCGGATTACTTCTTCGGAGCCGGCTTGTCCCAGCCGCCGCGCTCGTCGAGATCCTGCAGGCCGCGGTCGACCCTCTTCAGCAGCGCCTTGTCCCCGGGGTACCGATACTCGATGTGGCAGTTCTCGCAGGCCTGGTCGAGATTGCCGCCGGCTTCCCACAACTGGTCGCGATCTTTCCTGTTCACGATCTCGAGGATCTCGAGACCGACGTTGCGCAGCGCCTCGATCTTGGCATTCCAGAGCACCGGATGACTTCGAGCCTGGCCTTGATCTGCGCCGGCGACCAAGAGGTTCGTCAGAGGATGAATCGAACCCGCTCGACCATGACGGCAGATTGTCGCAGCCAACGGACCGGCCAGCCGCTACACTGAACGCCGCGCGCCATGGCCCCGACCGCCCGCCGCCTCGCCGTTATGGCCAACTCTCCAAGGATCCCATATGAGCATGACTCGTCGGCGCACCTGGAGCGTGACGTGGATGGTACTCGCCTGCGGGCTCGGACTCAGCGGCCCGGCCTCGGCGCAAGCGAGACCGACGCTGAAGATCGGCGTCACGCTGCATCCGTACTATTCCTGGACGCGGAACGTCGTCGGCGACCTGCCCGGCTATGACGTGCGCCCGATCCTGCCGGGCGAAGTCGACGCCGGCGACTATCAGCCCAGGCCGGACGACATCAAGAAACTGGCCGACCTCGACGCGCTCGTCGTCAACGGGATCGGCCACGACGATTTCATCATGCCGATGCTCAAGGCGTCCGGCAACAAGAAGGTCGTCATCATCCGGCCGAACCAGACGACCCCGCAGATACATGCCGTTCGCGGCAGCAGCGTCAACTCACACACATTCATCTCGTTCACCAACGCCATCCAGCAGACGTATGCGATCCAGAAGGCGATCGCCGCGCTGCGGCCCGGCGACGCCGCCGCGCTGCAGCGCCAGGCCAGCGATTACGCCCGGCGGCTGCGGCTGATCAAGGCAAGAGCGGCGCAGCAGCTCGCCGACGCGAAGATCACGCGCGTCGTCACGGTGCACGACGGCTATGGCTATCTGCTCCAGGAATTCGGGCTCGAGGTGGCGGGCGTCGTCCAGCCGGCGCACGGGCTCACCCCGTCGGCGGCCGAACTGCGCGATCTGGTCAGGCTCCTGCAGCGGGAGAAGATCCGCGTCGTGTTCAGCGAGGAGACCTTCCCGCCCCAGATGCTCAAGGTCCTGCAGGATGAAGGCAACGTCAAGGTCTACACCATCACTCATATCGCATCGGGCGCCTACACCGCCGACAAATTCGAGCGCGAGATGCAGCAGAATGTCGAGACGATGATCCGCGCACTGGTCACTGAAGCATGACCGGCGACGGGGCGGCCGTCCTGCTCGAGATCGACGGTCTCACTGTCCGGCGGCATCGCGAGTTGCTGCTCGAGGAGGTCGGCCTGCGGGTTCGCCGTGGAGACATCCACGTGCTGATGGGTCCCAATGGCGCCGGCAAGAGCACGCTGCTGGCGGCCGTCCTCGGTCAGATCCCGTTCGATGGCCAGATTGCGATGAACTGGCTGGGCGACGGCCGGATCGGCTATGTCCCGCAAAGCTTCGCCGTCGACCCCACACTGCCGGTCACGGTCGGCGATTTCCTGGCGGTGACGCGTCAGCGCCGGCCGGTCTGTCTCGGCCTGACCGGCTCCTCCCGAACGGCTATTGCGCGAATGCTGGAGCAGGTCGGCCTGCCGGGACTCGATCAACGGCCCCTGGCCGTTCTCTCCGGCGGAGAGCTGCGACGGGTGCTGCTTGCCCATGCCCTCGACCCTGAGCCGGAACTGCTGATCCTCGACGAGCCGACCGCCGGACTCGATGAGTCGGCCGTGCGCACTCTCGACGAGATGCTGATCGCCGCGAAGCAGCGTGGGCGGACGACGGTGTTGATGGTGTCGCACGATCAGGATCAGGTGCGTCGGGTGGCGGACCGGGTCACGGTCCTCGATCGACGCGTCATCGCCGAGGGGGCGACCGACATCCTGGCCGCGGCGAGCGCCCGCGGGCTGCTGCCCGCCGTTCGGGAGCGGCGGGTCGCGCGGGCATGACCGGCTTCTACGGGTGGATCGCCGGCCTGGCTCAACGCGGTATCCTGCCTGGCGATTTCGAGTATCCCTTCCTCATTCGCGGGTTTCTGTGCGTGCTCGTGCTGGCACCGATCCTCGGCGGCGTGAGCCACCTGGTGGTGACGCGCCGGATGGCGTTCTTCAGCGCCGCCCTGGGTCAGGCCGCCATCACCGGGGTGGCGCTCGGCCTGCTGCTCGGCGAGCCGCTCAATGCGCCGTACGCCGGAATGTTCGGCTTCTGCCTGCTCGCCACGCTGGCGATGGTCTACGTCAAACGCCATGCGACGCTGCCGCCGGATACCTTGATCGGCGTCTTCCACGCCCTCACCCTCGGACTCGGTCTGTGCCTGCTCGTCGCACTGACCCGTCAGTTCAACGTCCATCAGGTCGAGTCGGTGCTGTTCGGCAGCCTGCTGACCGTGACCGATGGCGACCTGGCGTTGTTGCTGGCGGTCGGAATTTTCGTCGCCGTGCTGCTGGTCCAGCACTACAACCACCTGCTGCTGGACAGCCTCAGCCCGCCGCTGGCCCGGGTTGCCGGCGCCGATCCGGCGTATCTCGAGTACCTGTTCGCGCTCCTCCTGACCCTGTCCATCGTCGTCAGCCTGAAGATCATCGGCGCCCTGCTCGTCGAAGCCCTGGTCGTCGTCCCGGCCGCGGCCGCGCGTAACGTCGCCGGCAGCACGCGGGGCTACCTGATCTGGAGCGTCGCCGTGGCCTTTCTGGCCGGGGCGGGGGGGTTGGGAGTCTCGACGCGCTTTCTCGTCCCGACCGGCGCCGCCGTCGTGCTGGCCGTCACCGCCATCTTCTTCCTGACGCTCACGGCCCGATCACTTCTCTCCGCCGCACGCCGGCATGACCACTTCCAACACCGTCCGTCGCGTTGAGGTCCGGCCGCCCTCGGCACGGGCAGAGCTCAGCACCGTCGTCCGGTTCAGCATGGTGATCGTGATCGGCGCCTGGATGTACCTGGCGACCGACAGCGCGACGTTCCGGGATGCCGCGAACATCACGACGCACCTCCTGCCGTTCCAGGCGATGATGCGGGATCGCCCTCCGACTGAGCAGCGCATGTTTCGGGAGCTGCAGGAAGGATTGCTGGAAGCCGAGATGCGGCGGGTCGATCGGGGCGCCTGGCCTGAGGCGCCGTCGCTCGCCGCCGACGGCATTCCGCCGTTCGCGCTCGATCCAACCGCGCAGGGCGGGCGCTACGACTGGCGCCTCACGACGAGCGGCGCCCTCGTCAATTATCTGGGCCTGCCCCAGCGAGCGGACTCTCCGGCGTGGCTGATCCTGGTGCAGGAGCCAGAGCCGGGAGCGCCGCCCGATCCCGCGCGCGAAGACGAAGAGCACCATCTGCTGAGCACCGGCGTCAAGCTGCACGTCTCGATCTGGGTGCGGGCCGACGGGCGGGTCGCCGGCCGCATCATCCGGACACCGCAGGCTGAGGGGTGGACGCAGTTGTATGCGGTCGGACCCGCCCTGGCTCCCCAGCCCGCAGTCACGGTGCGCTGATCGCTGATGTGAGCGGCCCGCCGACGACGCTGCTGCGGCATCACGACGGTGTCGATGACGTGAATGACGCCGTTGGACTGGAACACGTTGGCTTGCGTCACCATCGCCATCCCGCCCTTCTCGTCCTTCAGCATCACGTCGTTGCCGTGCATCATCACCGACAGCGTGCCGCCGCTGACCGTCTTCAGCATCGCGGTGCCGTTGCCGGCCTTGATCTGTTTCTTGATGTCATCGCTCGACAGGCGGCCGGCGACGACGTGATAAAAATAAAGCGTAAGGCAGGCATCAGAGCCTGTTGACTGTCGTCGTGCAGGCCTTCAGGCCTGCCGTGTCGGGCCGACCGAAGGGTCCGCACTACTTCAGACCGATTTTTCACATCGAAGCCGGACACTACGAAGGGACATCGGCGGAGCGCGGGCGCTCCAGCCCGAGGGCCGCGTCGAGCGCCTCCAGCAGGGTGTCGTTCTCCTGCCGGGCGCCGACCGTGATGCGCAGCCGGTTGTCCAGGCCCGGCCGGTCGAAGAACCGGACCAGCACCCCGCGTTCCTTGAGGGCTGCATAGAGCCATCCCGTGTGGAGCTGATCCGGCGCGGTCACCAGCAGGAAGTTTGCCTGGCTCGGGATGACCACGAACCGGCGCCGCTCGAGCTCGGCGGACAGTCTCGCGCGCTCGGCGCGAATCGCCTGCCAGCGGCCGCGGGCGTACTCCGCATCGTCGAGCGCGGCGCAGGCGGCGGCGATGGCAATGGCGTCGCAGTTGTAGCTGTCTTTCACCTTGGCCATCTGCGCGATGACGGCCGGGTCGCCGACGGCGTAGCCAAAACGCAGACCAGCGAGGCCGTAGCCCTTGCTGAGCGTGCGCGTGACGAGGACATTGGGCCGACGCGCCGGCAGTTCCAGACAGTTGTCGTCGGCAAAATCGGCGTAGGCTTCATCGACGAGGACGAGCGCCTCGGTCCGTTCCGCCAGTGCCTCGATCTCGCCGACAGGCACCGCCGTTCCGGACGGCGAATTGGGGTTGGCGAAGAATATCGCCCGTCCGCGCTCGTTCAAGAGCGCCTCGGCCGGCAACCGCCAGCCCGGCTTCCAGGGCACCGGGATCAGCCGCACGTCCGCGAGCTCGGCGAGGACCGGGTAGAGCGAATAGGTCGGATCCGGACAGACAATCGCGTCGCCCGGACCGCAGTAGGTGCGGAGCGCAATCTGCAGGATGTCGTCGCTGCCGTTCCCCGCCAGGATGCTGTCCGGAGACACTCCGTGGTTCCGTGCGGCCACCGCACGGAATTCATCCGACATCGACGAAGGGTAGCGGCGCAGGGTTTCCGGCGTGACCCCGCGAATCGCCTCGAGGACCCGCGGACTCGGCGGAAACGGGTTCTCGTTGGTGTTCAGCTTGACGACCCGCTCGCCCGGCCCGGGCTGTTCGCCCGGGGTGTAGCCGGCCATGCGTTCGACGACGGAGCGGGGGCGTGGCGGAGGCATCGTGCCACGACGATAACATCGATGCCGCCGGCGCCGATCTGACATGATCCAGCGCATGACGAACCAGCAGATCGAGGCGGCGGCCGACGTGCTCTGGGATTATTGGCAGAGCGGACGCAGGACAGCGTGCCTGGCCGAGACGATGAGGCCGTCGACGCGCGAGGAGGGCTATGCCGTCCAGGCGCAGCTGGAGCGGCGCAGTGCGTTCCCGCTGTACGGCTGGAAGATCGCGGCCACCAGCGAGGCCGGACAGGCGCACATTGCCGTCGACGGACCACTGGCAGGGCGACTCCTGCGCGAACGGGCATACGAGGCCGGTCTTCGGATTCCGTTCGGTGCGAATCACATGCGCGTCGCCGAAGCGGAATTCGCCTTCCGCATGGCGGGCAATCTTGCGCCGAGAGTATCGCCGTATTCGTCCAGCGAGGTACTGGCGGCTGTCGAGAGCCTGCATCCGGCGATCGAAGTGCCGGATTCCCGCTACGAGGATTTCACCATCGTCGGCGCCGCGCAGCTGATCGCCGACAACGCCTGCGCCCACGATTTCGTGCTCGGCCGGCCGGCGCCGGATGAATGGCGGTCGGTCGATCTCGCGGCGCATCGGGTCAGCGGCAGCGTGGCCGGAAAGCTGCAGCGCGACGGCAGCGGCGCAAACGTCCTGGGCGACCCGCGGACGGCGCTGACCTGGCTCGTCAACGAATTGTCACGCCTCCAGATCACGCTGCGCGCCGGGCAGGTGGTTACCACGGGCACGTGTCTCGTGCCGCTGCCGATCGAACCGAACGACCGCGTCGTGGCCGACTTCGGAGAGTTCGGGACAGTCGAGATCTGCTTCGGCGCCTGACGCGGAACTGTCGACGGCATTCCTTGGCCACGAAGACGCGAAGACACGCAGAAGAACAGAAGAAACAAGCCTCACGTCCGATCTCAGGGTCGATCACCGTACGTTCGAGAAGTGGCGCATTCCGGCGCCCGCGGTTTTCTGTTAGTCTCAGCCCGTGCCCCCCAATTGAATCCGCTACCGACGAAACCTGGCGCTGTACCTGCCCTACGAGATCGCCAGTCTCGAAGGCCTCATGCACGGCCTGTACTTGCTGTGGTGGGTCCAGGAACGGGGGATGCCGGCGGCGACGGTCGCCGCGATCCTGGCTGCCGGCGATCTCGCAATTGTCGCCGTCGAAGTGCCGACCGGGTGGTTTGCCGATCGGCTCGGCCATCGTCTCAGCTTGATCGTGGGGTCGGCCTGCCAGGTGGCTGGGATGCTGCTCTGCTGGCTGGGTCAAGGTATCCCGGGGCTGGTCGCCGCGAGTGTACTGGTCGGTCTCGGCGACGGCTTCAGATCAGGCGCCGACCAGGCGCTGCTCTACCGGTCCTGCGTGGCGCTGGGTCGCGAAGCGGATTTCCAGCGTATCGAGGCCAGAACCCGGGCGGTTCAAATCTCGGCGTTGGTCGGTCTGGTGATGGCTGGCGGCTTCATCGTGCAGCGATGGGGCTTTGCGACCGGATGGCTGCTCGAAACGCTTCTGTGCACAACCGGACTGGTCCTGGCCTGGGCGATGGCCGAACCGCCGGCTGCCGCAGAGCCGCCTGAAGACGGGATCGCTGAGAATGGACGCACGATCGCGGTGAATGGCCTCGCCGCGCTATCCCTGCTGATCCTGCCGCTATCCGTGCTCGGCGGGTTGACGTCGGCGGCAGCGTTTCTCGCGCAGACATCGGGTAGGACCGATCCCCAGGCTCTGACTCTGCTGGTGGCGGCGATCTCGCTGGCTGAAGCCGCCGGTGCCATCGTGGCGGCGCGGATGCCGTCTTCGGGGATCCTGACTCAGGCCGTCCTGGCATCGCTCGGGCTGGGCGCAGCGATCACAGGGGCGATACGGCCATCAGTGTTCCCGGCGGCCGTGATTGGCCTGTCGTTTCTTGACGGCCTGGCGCACCCACTGCGGGCCGCCGCGATGCAGCGCCTCGCGGCGGACGCCATGCGCGCCCGCGCCGCATCATTCGCCAGCGCCTGCGACAAGGCCTGCGACACGGTCCTGCTGTTGGCCGCCGGGGTGTGGCGGCGCTAGTCCCCTGGTATGGCGGCCTCAAAGCCGGACCCTACGCAGAAGTGGCGACGGTCCGGCTGAAGCCGGACACTACGTACGAGCAGCGGTCCGGCTGGAAGCCGGACCGCATCCTACCTCTGCGACCGGCACAGGCCGCTTAGCTTATCTCCTCGACCACCGCCGAAGACGCCTGCGGCTCGACGGCGACGTTCGCCTGCGCGTCCTCTTTCGAGTCCTGCAGCCGGAACGGGCGGAACCGCTGTTCCAGCCACGGGTTGAGTCCGTCGCCGCGCCGGGCGAGCAGCTCACTCAGCGTGTCGTCGGTGAGCTGCTTGAAATGGTCGGGGTGGCGCGTGGTCGCACCACCGAGTGCGTACCAGATGTCCGCGAGGTCGCCGTCTTCCAGACTCTGAAAGCGTATGTCAGCCATATCCCCTCGTCTCGCAAGAGGCGCGCCGTACCCGTCGCCGTGATATCCTGCGCTGCTTTTCCTTTCACTTGAGGAGACCATGGTCCTGACCAAGCCGGAGCTGATTGGCTCGCTGCAGAACGAGGTTCGTATTCTGCTGCACCTCGCCAGCAAGATTGATGGGAAGATACTCGACTACCGCCCGTCACCGAAGCAGCGCAGTACCTTCGACCTGTTGAAGTACCTGAGCGTGATGGGGCCGGGGCTCGTCCAGTCCGCCAAAGCCGGCGCGTTCGATCCGGCGGCCTTCACCGCCGCCGCGAAGGCCGCCGAGGCGCGCGACTTCGATCAGACGCTGGCGGTCCTCGCCAGCCATGCCGACAGCTACGCCGCGCTGCTGGAGCCGATGACCGATGCCGACTTCCGTGAGCCGATCGAGATGTTCGGCAACAAGACCACGCGCGGCGCGTTCATCGTCAATCTCGTGCTGTGCGGCTGTGCCGCCTACCGGACGCAGCTGTTCCTCTACCTCAAGGCGTGCGGGCGCGAGGAGCTGGGAACGATGAACCTGTGGGGCGGCGTCGATCCGCCGGCCCCATCCGAGCAGCCGGCCGCGCCGTCGGTCTGAGCCGGCCGGGTCGGTACAATCGGCCCTGTGCACTTCGTCTACATGGTCCGCTGTGCGGACGGGACGCTCTACACCGGCTATGCTCGCGACCCGCAACGGCGCGAGCAGGTCCACAACAGCGGCCGTGGCGCCCGCTACACCGCCGGCCGGCTGCCGGTCATTCTCGTCTACTCGGAACGGTGCCGTTCCCTCAGCCGCGCGCTGCGGCGCGAGCACGAACTGAAACAGTGGAAGCGCTCGGAGAAGGAAAGACTGATCGCGATCACGGTCCGGCTGAAGCCGGACACTACGTACGAGGCTCAGGACGTAGTCGGCCAACGGCCCGGGCCACCTAGCCAATCCTTACCCGCACCCTCGCCTCGCCCAGCACGATCTCGTCGCCGGACTCGAGCCGGACGCCCCGTGACCCCGGATATACGGTGATCGTCAAGCCGTTGCGCAGGACACCGGTGCCGTGCGCGCTGCGATCGTCGTAAACGCGATAATGTCCGGATCCGGCGGCGTATTCGATGTGCGCGTGCCGGCGCGACACGCTCTGGTTCAGGTCGCCCGCGCCATCGGCGAACGCGACGTGGTTGGTTCTAATCAGCCGATTGCGGCCGTCGCGGACCTCTGCGCACCGCCCGAGATCAACCCGTGCCAGCGTGAACGCGTAGCCGGCCTGCTCCGCCGAGCCGTGGACGATCGTCAACTCGAGCGCCGCCGATCTCGCTGATGGCGGCGATGCCTCGTCGGCGCCGGTCACCCTGGCGAACTGAAGGTGAAAGTCGCGGTTCGCCCACTGCGACCCGGTTTCCGGGACGTAGACGACCTCGACTGTCAGGCTCGGCACGTCGCAGCCGGCCGACTTCAGCCGGTCAACGATCCGGTCCCGCAGCGGCGTCTCGCCATCGAACACCGCCTCGAGGCGCGCACGCGCCTCGTCCGACGGCGCCACGACCGACAGCGTGAGACGGTTGAACGGGAAGACGTGTCTGCCCCGTCCTGCCGGCTGCACCTCCCGCTCGATCGCCTCGACGATCGCGTGCGCGATCGCCAGCGGCTCACGGGCGCCGGTGCCCGCGGCCCGGTGCGCCACCCCATCGAGCGCGCGCGCGATTTTCGATTCCAGACGACGTGCGTGTCCCAGGATATCCACGGCACCCCACGATCCGCCCGAAGGCGGACGCTCTCGCGCATCCCGTTGCTGCAATCATCACCGGACCAGCCCAGCCGATGCCGCCGCCGTGACGATCTCCCCCGCCACCGGCGCCGCGGCCCGCCCCCCGTAGCCGGCGTGCTCGATGATCACGGCGAATGCGATCCGACTGGTTGCCGGCCCGAACGGCGCGTAGCCGACGAACCAGGCGTGCGACGCCGATCCGCTGACCTCCGCCGTGCCCGTCTTACCCGCGATCCGCCACGGATGCTGGCTCAGACTGCGGCCGGTGCCGCTGACCACCGCTTCGCGCATATAGCGCGCCAGCAGCGCCGCGGCATCGGGCGGCAGCAGCACGTCGGTCTTGACCGGGTCCTCGCCAGCGGTCTCCGATCGGACGTCGCGAAGGACGCCGCCACTGGCCAGCGCCGCCGCCACGCGCGCCATGCGGAGCGGCGTGGCCAGGACATCGCCCTGGCCGTACCCCGCTTGTGGAAGCGTCGCCCGGAGACGCTGCGCCGAGTTGCCAGGCGCGACAGAAATGCCCAGGCGCACCGCCATGTCCAGCATCGCCGCCGGCCCCACGCGCATCGCCAACTGCGCGAAATAGGCATTGCACGAATGGGCAATGCCATCGCCCATGCTGATCGTCCCGTGCGGGTGGGTATCCAGCACATCGTCCCGCACCGGACGGGTGAGGCCGGGGATCGCGGCGCCGACGCGCCCATCCGGCAGGCGCGTGCAGGTAAAGGTCGTGGCGCTCGACGCGACATCGCGGCGGAGAGCCGCGGCGGCCGTCACCAGCTTGAATGTCGAGCCGGGCGGATACAGCCCGTATCTCGCGCGGTCGAGCAGCGCGTCGCCCCCGCCGGGGTCGGGGCGGAGGTCGGCGCTCCTGCCATCGGTCAAGCCGGGAAAGGGATAACTGGCCGCCGCCAGCAGGGCGCCGGTGTCCGGATCGATGACGATCGCGGCCGCCTTCCCACCCGCCGATTTCTGCGCGTGGCTTGCCAGGATGGCTGCGATACGAAGCTGCAGCTGGGCATCGACGGTGAGATGGACATCACGCGGGCGGCCCAGGAGCGCCGTGACCGCCGGGTGATCCGGATCGTGGCGATGCCGCAACAGCGGAACCACCTCACGATAGTCCCGCCGGACCGCTGGGGCCAGCCGTCCAGCGTGGTCGCGTGTCTGGACTGTCGTGGCGTGGTCGTCGAAACCGCGCAGACGATCCTCGGCGTCCCGCTCGACATACGACGTGTTGGCGGCGCCCCAGTTCAATCGCGTCGAAGCGTCGCCCAGCAGATGAAATGCCGCGCCGCCGAGAGGATAGCATCGCCCGGTTGGATCGGTGCAGCTGCGGTCGAGGTTCACGCCCAGCTTGAGGTACTCGCCCCTCGACCGGTTCATCACCGCCGCGTCTCCTGTCGCCAGCGGCAGCCCGCGTCGATCGAAGACACTGCCACGCGGGATTGTCCTGATGACATCGAGCACGCGCTGGTTGTATTGGTATCGCCGCCCGCCATCGGCCTGCAGGCCGAGGTGAGGCTTGACGACGTAGGCGTCGGCGTGGACAACCTGGACGTCGACCAGGGCGGCGACCAGCCCGAGTGCGGAGACGCTGAGGGCGGCTCGCAGATATCGCGTCGGCGTGCGGAACGGCGCCGCACGTTCGGTCGCCGGACTTCTCTGGATGGCGGTGAGGATCCCGAGCGCGGTGAAGTTCGCCGCCATCGCCGAGCCCCCGTAACTGAGGAAGGGCGTGACCACGCCCGTCAACGGGATCACTCCGAGCACGCCCGCCGCCATGATCAGGACTGGCACGACCAGAAACAGCGTGACCGCGATCGAAAGGAAAAACCCGTAGTCGCTCGCCGCCGACAGGGCGATCCGGAACCCCCGCGCGGCAATCACGGCAAACACAGCCGCCATCGCCAGGAGGCCGGCGATGCCCAACTCTTCGCCGATAGCGGCGAAGGCGAGATCGGTATGCCCCGCCGGCAGGTAGCGCGTGTCGCCGAACCCGAGGCCGGTGCCGAACACACCGCCGGTGGAGAGCGCCCAGATCGATTGAGCGACTTGATCGCCGCCGCGAACGGCATTGTCCCAGGGCGACAGCCACATCTGCACGCGCGCGGCCAGCGTGTCCGAGACGTTCAACCGGTAGCCGGCATAGAACCCGGCGACGAGGAGGATCAGGCCGGCTGCTGCCATCGGGACCCGCGCCCTGGCCACGGCGTACATCGCCAGGAAGACACACGAGAGGAAGAGCGCCGGTCCGAGGTCCTTCTGCAGATAGAAGAACGCCAGGGCGGCGGCGACGCCAACCAGTACCGGGAGCACGTAGTCGGCACGCGGGAGGTTCAACCAGGGAGGCAGGCGGTGGTGCCGCAGCGTCCCCCCCTGAATCTGTCGGAGCAGTTCCCAGCGGCGCGCGAAGTAGCCGGCCAGGAACAGCGCGAGCAGCAACCGGATCGCCTCGATTGGCTGCACCGGTCCCAGGTTCACCCTGGCGCCGCTGCTGCCGGGGCCGGTGCCGAACAGGATCAGGAGCAGCGAGACGGACAGCGCCCCAATCAGCGGAAGATAGCTGAGCGTCAGAAACGACGCCTTCCGGAAGTCGATGAAGGAGACCGCAGCCATCAGTAAGATGCCGATGAGCACACCCCCGGTGTAACGGACGAACAACATCGTGTCGCGCAGCGGATCGGCACGGCTGAGCAGCAGGGCAAAACCGACGGCCGTCAACAGGTGGGCGGCGCCCAGCAGGATCTCGTCGCCGCGAATCCGCCGATACCACCACAGCAGCACCAGGAGATAGAACGCGACGAGGTAAGCGGCGCCATCGGCCAGGATCTCCAGCGCGAAGGTCTCCGGGGTGCGAACGATGAGCGAGGGTTTGAGTGCCGCCAGATCGTCGGCGGTCAACAGCGGCAGCGTCGCCGGCGGCGGCTGTCCGAGCCCGGCGGCGCGCTGACGGGCCTGGCGAAGCCGCGCCGGATAGACGGCAAGCAAGGGCGTCCGATCGATCGCATCCGCGGCAACGGTGGCTTTGAGGATGGCGCCCACATTCGGCAGGACAGCCCCGGCGTCGCGAACCGGGCGAAGAAACTGCATCAGGCTCTGGGCAGCAAGACGCCGGTCGGCCGCGCCGGCAAACCGCGGCGCGAGCACCGCCTCGAGATCCCTGGTTTCGCCGACCGTGCTCAGGTTGACCACAGGCATTGAGCCCGCCGCGGATCGAGTGACCGACTGGATTCGCCCGCCGTAGGCCAATCCGATCGTCAGCACCGCCACCAGGGAGGTCAGCGGGAGCAGGACGTGGCCGGCCCCGAAACGACGCGCGCGGGCCCCACTCCGCCGCACGTCGCGTTCCATCGCCGACGTATAACTCATGCCCATTTGATCACCCCCACCAGGACCGCCGTCGAGGGGCGCCGGCCGACGCCGCGCCTGGAGGCGTGGGATTCTCAGCGGGCGGCTGCGACAACTCGGCCAGACGCCGTTCGACCAGGCCGAGGCCGCGCTCGGCGAGACGGATATTGGCGGGCACGCCGGCGAAATCCGCCGCCCTGGTGTAGAAGCTCAGCGCCTGCCGGTATGCCTCGGCCGCCCGCACCAGAGAGTCGCGTTCCTCCGGCATGTTCGCCAGCTGGCGCGCCCGGCGCGCCAGCGTGTCGGCGCGGGCGCGATAGCCGTCGCCCAGCTGCGCGGTTTCACGATTGCCCGGGGTGTAGCCGTAGTGCTGCGCCTGATTCAGGGCGTCGCCGCCCCGGTCCACGTCCTCGAGGCCATAGATGAATGTGCGCGCCAGCCCGAGGAACGGATCGGGCCAGTCGGGCCGGAGCTCGGCCGCCTCCCGGAATGCCGTCACCGCCGCCGTGAATTCGCGCTGAGCGGCCGCACCCTGTTTGCGGTTCTTGCGCGCATCGCCATTGATGCGGTGCAGGTGCCCGTCGCAATAGCGCAGCGCGGCGCGCAGCTGACGGCTGCCGGGCGTGACCGCCATGGCGCGCGCCAGCGCGTCTCGCGCCATGCTCCATTGCGCCTCCCTGACGGTGGGCAGCGGCGTCCGGTAGTCGGCGATGACCCGCTCGGCAAGATCGGCGGTCTGCTGCGTCAGCGATCGGCGCAGCGACCTCGTCCCGATGCGCAGGTAGCTTCGATTCGACAGCGCGTCATACTGACTCCACACCTCGGCCAGCTGGCCGAGCTCGCGCGTCGGCACCAGGCCGGCGACGCGGCCGGCCGCCTTCGCCACCCAGAGCTCGTTGCCGACAATGCCGACCACGAACAGCACGAGCGCCAGGCGAAGGAATCGCCGCGACGAGACCACCCGGGTGGCGCGCCGCAGTCGCGGCAGCGGCAGTGGTGACGGGGCGGCGGCAGGCGGGGCGGATGGCTCAGAAGCGATCAGCACCCCGGCCCGGCTGTCGTCGGACGCCGGCTGCAGGACCAGCGGCGCGTCGAGCGGTGCGGGCGGACCAGCTGCCGCGGCCGGCGAGATGAAATCGCCAGCCCCCTCAGACGGCACCTGGCGGTCGGCCGGTGTCGCCGGCGGCGGGATGTCGGCGGGCGTGGTCGTTCGCCGCGTGACATCGTCGCGACTGTCTCCTCCCGATCGGGTGCGCCGCGTCGCCTGTTCGTCGGCGGCGCGGGCCGGCCAGCCCTCCTGCTCGGCGCGGGTCCGGTTTCCCGCCGTGATCTGCTCGAGATCCTGACGAATCGCCGCGGCCGTTTCGTAGCGGTCGATCGGGCGCGGACCGAGCAGCTTGGCGACGACCGCCTGCACGCCGATCGGACAGCGGCCGGCGAGGGAGGAAGGCGGCAGGCGCGACAGGATCTGCCGCTCCAGCCGGCGGGTATCGGACGCCTGGAACGGGGCCGTTCCACTCACCATCTCATACAGCAGCACGCCGATCGCCCAGT
This sequence comes from Acidobacteriota bacterium, assembly GCA_039931615.1. Classification (GTDB taxonomy): domain Bacteria; phylum Acidobacteriota; class Vicinamibacteria; order Vicinamibacterales; family CAVVIG01; genus JAHFUI01. The sequence goes on along the minus strand of JBDTRR010000003.1, from coordinate 173,396 downwards.
AGTCCGCGTATCCGTCGACATCCCCCGATTCGAGCCGTTCCGGTGACAGGTAGGCGACGCTGCCGAAGTCGTTCCGCGTCACCTTCCGGCTCAACGACAGCGCCTTGGCGATGCCGAAATCGAGCACCTTGACGTCATGGCTGGCGGTGATGCGAATGTTGCGGGGCTTGAGATCGCCATGCAGGAGCGAGCGCAGATTGCGGTCGCCAATCACCGCTTCGAAGCGATGCGCATCCTCGAGAAAGCGGCACAGCTCGATGGCGGTGGCGACCGCGCGCCCGATCTCGAGCGGGCCGCGCGTGATGACATCCGACAGGTTCTCGCCGTCCAGATACTCCATCGCCACAAAGAAGTAGCCGGATTCGATGCCGTGCTCGTAGACCGCCGGTACGTGCGGACTGACCAGGCAGAACTGTTGCTGCAGCTCGGCGCCCCACTGTTCCGCCGCGAGCACGTCGTGGGCTTCGCGGTCCGTGCCCTCGGGTACCAGCTTGAGCGCAACCCGGCGGCCGGAACGCGTGTCGCTGGCGAGGAACACCACGGCCATGCCGCCGCGGCCGATCTCCCGGAGAATCTCGAACGGGCCCAGCCGATGGAATATCGTCGCCATCATCGAGCCGGCCGCGGACCGGAACTTCTCGAAGACGAGGGTCGGGACTCGGACAGGCCGACGAACCAGTTGTCGCGCGTCATCGTCTTGAGGGGATGCTCACCGAGGGTGCCGAAGGCATTGGGCGTCAGTCCGTGAAAGACGTTGCTCTGGAACAGCGGCGCGGCCCCCGGCTCGATAATCACTGACGCAGGAGCGTGCTCGGACGTTCCGTTGCGGACGAACGCACTGTGGGCGATTCGCGGCGACGCGCCCGGCCGGATCGCCAGTCCGGCGCCCGGGTTGTCGCGGATGTCGCTGCCGACGAGCATCCCTCCCGATCCGTTGGAGAAGTCGATGGCGACCCTGGTCGCCCCGGAAATCTCCACGTCGACGATCGACACCGACGACCCGGCGATCAGCACGCCGACGCCCAACGGCGTTGCGGCGTCGCCGATGATTCGAAAGCCGACGAGCTCAGCCGTCGAGACCCCGGCTGCCACGACGGCGGGTTCGAGCTCGGACGCCGTCGCCGGAAGCCGGAGGATCGCGCCCCGCGGCACGCGGCTGACTACGCGCACGTCCTCCCGCAGACGAAGCTGCTCGCGGTATTCGCCAGGCTCCACTACGACTCGAGTGCCGGGTCGCGCCCGCTGGATGGCGTCGGCGATCGACTGAGTCGGGTTGACCACCTCGACGCCTGCCGCTGGTGGGGCGGGGCCGGCCAGCGGCAGCTCGGAGCCCTGCGGGAGCACGCCGGCCCGCATCATCACGAAGCCGATCGCGACCAGCACCAGGGCGACCATCGTCACCCGCAGAAGTGGACGCGGCCGCGGCCCCATGTCGAACGGCGTCGTCGCGCGGCGGTCGCCAGTGCCGGCACTGGCGGCTGCCGTCGTAGCGTGAGGCCTCGCCCGGGTGACCGCGTCAGGATCCGGTCGCTCCGCGGCAAACCGCGCGCCTTCGACGTAAACCACCGTGACGTTGTCCGGGCCGCCGGCCGCGTTGGCTGCCGCAACCAGCGCCTGGACCACCGCCCGGGGATCGCCGGCGAACTGCCGGACGATGCGGTCGATCGACGCGGCCGGGACCAGATCGCTGAGACCGTCGCTGCACAGCAGCAGCGCTGAATCCGGCTCAAAGGGGATCTGCTGCAGATCGACGAATTCGGGATCGTCGGCCTGGTGCGGCTCCGACCCGACGTCGCGGTAGACCTCATTGCGGCGCGGATGCCGCATCGCCTCGGCTTCCGAGAGCTGGTTCGCATCCTCGCGCTCGCCGACCGGCGAGTGATCGCGGGTGACCTTCTCGATCCGATCGGGGCGGAGTTTGTAGAGACGGGTGTCGCCGACATGCCCGATCGTCGCCCGGCCATCCTCGACCACCGCGACGGTCAGGACGCAGGCCATGCCGGCCCACTCCGCCCGCAGCGAACCGAGGCGATGGATCTCGTTGTTGGCGATGGCGATCGCTTCCCGGACACGATCGGCCGTCGGACCGGTCTCGCGCTCCAGCCGGGCCCGCAGCATGGCGAGCGCCACGTCCGCGGCCTTTCCGCCGGCCGCCTGGCCGCCCATGCCGTCGATGACCGCGAAGACGCCGCGCCCGGCGTCGCTGTGACAGCGATCCTCGTTGACTTCCCGCTGGAGACCGGGATCGGTGGCGGCGGCAGCCGTCAGTGCCTGGATGGTTCGCATCTGCTGACCGGTCCGCTGCTACTCACGCCCTCGTCGATCGACCCAGACATAGCCGCCGACGACGCCCGCCAGTACGGCGAGCAGGAGGAACCGCGCCCAGAGCAGCCACGCCATCAGGACACGATCCGGAAATCAAGATAGACGGTGTCGGCCAGACCGATCCGCGCCTGATCCGGGAGCGGCGTCTCCACCTGGTTCTCCCGCTTCGTTCCGTCCACCTCGTCGTAGCCTTTCGGCACGTGCCGGCCGTTCAAGGTCGTACCCAGCGAGCTCAGGTCGATGAGGAAGAACCGGCCGGTCTGGGCATCGCGGCGGATGCGCGCATGTTCCCGCGAGACGTCGACGGATGACTCGATGCGGACGTCGACCGCGTAGGCGATGCCGCCGCGGCCGACCGTCACCGAATCCTTCACGACGTCGTGCGAATGGTGGCCGGAGTTGTCGTCGTAGGCGAGCCGTGCGAACACGCGATCGCGCGGCGACAGCGGCGGCCGATCGGCAGTCCGGATGTTGGCGGTCGTGTGCGGACCGGAGTGGACGGTGGTCAGCCGCCGCGTGCGCTCGCCGACGCCGAGCTCGGGACTGGCCGGCAGCAGCAGCTCTGAATCGATCAGGATGTCGCCATCGGCAACCTCGCCGTCCGGGTCGCAGAGGAACTCGACCTGCCAGTCTCCGCCAGCATTCTGGACCTGCGGATCGCGGTGGCCGAGAAGCCGATCGGCGTAGCGCCTGAGGGCTGACCGGCGGTTCAGCGTGTCGAGCTCTTCCGCCAGCGCGCGGAGGGCCTGCTCCTGCAGAATCGGCACGATGCCCTCGAGCCGCGCGTACTCGTCGGGATGGAGATACACGAGATACCGGCTGGGGGCGAGCGTCGAGTAGCGCAGCGGCTCGAGATTCTGGCGCATGTTCTCGAGCACCGCCTCGATCAGATCGCGCGCCGGGCGGCGGGGGGCGGCCGATCGGGAAGCGCCTGGGTGACGGGTCAACTCGAGGATTAGATTAGGATGGAACGGCGGAACAGTCTTAGGGAAATCCGAGGGATTTCGTAGTCTTTCCCCTCGGCGCCACGACTGATTCGGGCGAGAGCTGAAACTGACGTGAGAACCGGATTCGGACCGTTCATCGTCGACTCAGAGACCAGGCAGCTGCTGCACGACCGGCGCGAGGTCCATCTGTCGCCGAAGGCGTTCGACCTGCTGTGCGTGCTGCTGGAGCGCCGTCCGCGAGTGGTCGACAAGGCCGAGCTGCACACGCGGATCTGGCCCGACACCTACGTCGTCGACGCGAACCTGAACGTCCTGATCGGCGAAATCCGGCGGACCATCGCCGACCCGCCGCCGCAGCAGCGTTTCATCCGCACGGTCCACGGCATCGGCTATGCGTTCTGCGGCGACGCCGACGACCTGGCCGTGCCGCCGGCGCTGGCGAACGCCCCGCGGATGTGGCTGGTCTGGAAGGATCGGACCTATCTCCTGTCGGACGGCGACAACGTCATCGGCCGCGATCCGCAGTGCGGCGTCTGGCTGGACGCCACCGGGGTTTCACGTCAGCACGCCCGCATCCGGATTGATGCCGCGACACGCGACGCGGCGCTGGACGATCTCGGCAGCACCAACGGCACGTTCCTGCGGCGCGGTCGAATCGCGGCGCCGGAGCCGTTGACCGACGGGGATGTGATTACGATCGGCTCGGTTGAATTGAAGTTCCGCGCCTGGGCCGCGGACAAGCCGCCGAAAACGGAACGGATCCGGCGCGGCGCCCGCTGAAGATGTCGCCGTCCTGGTCAATCACCTCGAACGGACTGGAGAGGACGGGATCGGCCCCGGCTCACGCGAGACGACGTTCCGCTACTGTCCACGCTGCGCGGCGCCGCTCGCCCGATCGTCCGCGGACCAGCCGAACCGGTCCGTCTGTTCCGCCAGCTGCGGCTTCGTGCACTACGACAATCCCATTCCCGTGGTCGCCGCCGTCGTCGAACACGAGGGACTCGTCGTGCTGGCGAGAAATCGCGCCTGGCCGGAGACCTGGTATGCGCTGATCGCCGGCTTTCTCGAGCGTGGGGAGACACCGGAGCAGGCCGTGCTGCGCGAGGTCAAAGAGGAACTGGGACTGGACGCGGCGGCGGCGGCGCTGATCGGCGTCTACCAGTTCGCCCGCATGAATCAGGTGATCATCGCCTACCACGTCGTCGGGTCCGGCACGATCACCCTGAACGAGGAACTGGTCGACTGTCGGCGGGTTGAACCGGCGAGGTGCCGGACGTGGTCGCAGGGGACCGGGCTGGCGCTGCGCGACTGGCTGCGCAGCCGTGGCTTCGAGCCCGAGGTGATGGAGTTGCCGGGCTAGCGAGGCTCCGCCTCAGACCGCCGCGAAACGCGAGGCGGGTCCTGGCTCCACCTCCCTAGCGGCACTGTTTTGCCCCGCCTCGTGCGGGGCGAGACGTCTCGAGGCCGGCGACAGGACTTGACCCGTTCGCACGGATTGCCGGCATTCAAGACGTCCAGTCCGCTGCGGTAGACTGTCGCCGATGGCCACGATCAACCGCCGCATCGCGGCGTCAATCGAGGGCGACTTCGTCGTCTTCATCATCGGCGCACGTTTCAACCGCTGGTGGAAGATACCCAGATATTTCTGGTTCTTCTCGACCATGCCAAAGATGCTCGCAGAGGTCGCTGCCGATCCGAAGAGCGGCTTCCTGGGATGGGAGTCCCTGGGCTTGACGACGAATGTGCAGTACTGGCGGTCGGTTGAGCATCTGACCGCGTATTCGCGCGACCGCGACCAGACCCATTACCCATACTGGGTGAAGTTCAACAGGGAAATCGGCTCGAACGGCGACATCGGCATCTGGCACGAGACCTTCCTCGTCCGCGCGGGCGAGTACGAATGCATCTATAACAACATGCCCCTGCGAGGCCTGGCGAAGGCGGCCAAACACGTCGATGCCACGGGAGCCGCACGCAGCGCCCTGGGACGACTGGGCCGGACGGATGGCAGCGACGCCGCAGTTGCCGCCGATGAACGGCCGCGCACCTGATCCTGTCTGCCCGACCCGAGCCTCAACCGGTATCGCTTCCTGCACCGGCTCGGTTCAAGGCTCACGCGTCGCGGCCATCGCAAAAGCCTGGACACGGGTGGCGGCCTCCGCAGTCCCGCCAGCGGCGAGCAGCGTCTCTCCCAGACCGGCAGCGGCCTGTCGGAACCGCTCCTCCGTGAGCAGCCGCCGAACGCTCAGTCGCAGTCGGTCGGGTGACACCTCGGCCTTCGCGAGATACAAACCGGCGCTCAATTGCTCGACGCGACGGCTGACGAGATCCTGTTCGCCCATCTGGGGCACCGCGACCATCGGCACGCCCATCATCAGGCTCTCGCTCACGCTGTTCATCCCGCCGTGGGTGACGAATGCCGATGCCCGCCGGAGAACCTCCAACTGTGGCACGTAGGAGGCGACCACCACGTTGGCGGGGGCCGCGCCAAGGTCGCTCGGAGAGACGCGGGACCCGATGGACATGATGACCTGCACCGGCTCGTCTCGAAACGCCGCGACGCAGTGGCGATAGAAGGTGACGTCGGCGTTGAACAGCGTGCCGAGGGAGACGTAGACCATCGGCTGCATGCCGCCCGGCCAGGAAAACCCGGCGGCCGGCTCCGTGCGCGCCCCGGCCGGTGGGCCCACGAAGTGAAACGACCGGTCGAAGGTTTCGCTGCGCGGTTGAAATGCGCGTGACGTGTAGACGATGTTCAGGTCGGATCGACCGAACACGGTGCGGAACACGCCAAGACCGCGGACCTGATGCAGGCGTGACAACCTGCGGCGCAGGATGAGTGCGTTCGACACGTGCTTCAGCTTCGAAACCAGCAAACCGACGCTCTTGGGCCGCACACCGTGCGCGGCGGCAAATGCCAGGACGTGGCGGTTGACCGCGAAGGTGGTCACCGACGTGGCGATCGGCACGCCGAGCACCTGCGCGACCCAGTGTCCCCAAGGGGCGACCGAGTCGGTGACGATGTAGTCGGGCCGCGCGGCGCGCATCTCGGGCAGATCCGCGTCGAGCACCTCGCCGACGATGCCCATCAGCAACATCGAGATCGCTTCCGTCCTATCTGGCAGCTGCGTCAGGTCATCGAGGCGACCGGGGCGATATCGCCGGAATTGCGCGCCAGTCTGCTCGATGTCCGCGGCGAAGGGGGGCGTCGAGTAGACGACCAGGTCGTCACCCCGCGAGACCAGGTCGCGGACCAGGGCGAGCAACGGGGTCATATGTCCCTGGAGCGGGAGACCGAGGATTAATCCCTTCGCCACGGCGTGGTCCCCACAGTCAACGCGGTCACGTTGATGCTACTGTTTCAGCAGGCCGCCGGAGGATTGCCATGAAGCGCACCTGGACGATCATCGCGGTGAACGACGTCCGCGCGAGTTTCAGGTGGTACCAGTCCCTCTTCGGCCAGCCGGAGACGGTGCCGGACCACGACTACTTTGGCCAGATCCTGGACTCGGACGGCACGGTCCTGCTCTGTCTCCACCAATGGGGCGCCCACGAGCATCCCTCCTTGACGAGTGCCGACCGTGCGACACCGGGAAACGGACTCCTGTTGTTTTTTCGCGTCGACGACTTCGACCTGGCAGTGCAGCGGGCGCGCGGGCTCGTTGCCAGGTTCGATGAGCAGCCTCACGTGAACCCGAATACTCGAACGAAGGAGTTCGCCGTCCGGGATCCCGACGGATACTACGTCACCATCAGCGCACTGTAGGTTCAACCAGAACCACGAGGAACGTCCGGGACGAATTGCTGAAGTACGCCCTGGTCCGTCCTGCCTCTACTTGGCCGATCCGGCCGGGCGTGCGCGCTGCCGCGTCATCGTCGCGCCGAACGATTCCGAGCCATTCGGGGAGTCGTAGCGCAGCTCCATCTGGTTGTCCTCGAGACTGGCCATCGAAATCGTCACCCGCGATCCGTCCCTGGGCCAGCGGTCGTTCGATCCGTCGAGGTAGCGCTCCTCTGCACTGGCGACCTTGATCGCCGGTTCGAGCCGGCCGGTGACCGAGGTGGTGGTCGCGCCGATCGCCAGTTTCGCCTCGATGACCGAAGGCGAGTAGCGGCGGCCCTTCTGCCCGATGACCGCCTTGGAGACCTTGAGCACGCCTTCCCCTGCCGCCTGGATGGTCAGGTCGACGTTCTTGACCTCGTAGGCATCCGGCCCGAACACCTGGATGTCCAGGGCGGTGGTGCGCGGCACCCGGTCCTCCGCCGCCTTCCAGACGCCGGCCAGCCGCTTCGCCACCTCGCTGCCGGGGATTCCGGGCGGTGCCGGAGCGGCCGCCCCAGCCGGCGGCGGGGCCTGCGGTGCCGTTGGCGCCGCCTGCTCCAGCGCCCGGCCGGCCAGCGGTCGGGCCAACACCTGCATCGTCACACCGCACAGTACCAAACAGACCAGACGATTCGCCGCCGCCATGCCAGCCTCCTTTTACGATCGACCGTTGGAAGATCGGTCCGCCTGCCGGCAGCGCTGCGGGCCAGCAGCGCGTCCGGCGGACCGTCTACCCTGCAAGTCTAAAATCGTCGCGGCCCGTTCGTCCAGATGGGGGAGCCTCGCCAGCGGGCGCGGCCCGGCCGGGCCCGGCGCCGTCGGCAACCTGGCCCTGCGGCCGGTGTCGCCCCGCGTCGTCGCGGCGTAAGACGGAGGTGACGCTGAATGCCACCCGCCAGGTCCGGGTCATTCTTGCCGCACGGAAAGCGCGCTACGGCCTGCGACCGACGTAGGTGACCGCCGCGACGTAGAGTCCGGCGCCGCCGATCGCGCCGAGCGATCCCGCGAGCCAGTCCCGAACCGCCGGATCGCGCCCCTGCACCCAGATCTGATGCGTCTCGTCGCTGACGGCATAGAGGCTGGCCACGCCGACGGCGGCGACAAACACCTGCCGGGGGGACATCCCTTCGCCAGTCAAGGCGCGCGCCAGCAGCACGGCCAGCCCGGCGTATTCGACGAAGTGGAGCGCCTTGTCCCAGACCGTCGCGGTCAGCTGCGGCAGCGGGTCCGATTCACTCGACAGGTGGAAGACCACGGCCATGTAGGCGACGACCGGCACCCAGAGCAGGGCCTGACGTGCCGCTCGCCGGAATGAATGATCCAGCGGCTACTTCTTCGCAGCGACTTCGGCGCGCGCAACAGTCAACAGGGTGCTCGACACGATCCTTCGCCTGTGAATTATACCGTCGGGTCCACCGCCAGAGCTGGCTTTGGCTCTACAATAGCCAGCGGAGACACAAGACATGTCGACGAAGTCCCTTTGCATTGCCGCCGTTGTCACCGCGCTCACCCTCGCCGGCAGCTGGCCGGCGCAGGCGCAGCTGGCTGCGCCAGGCGAATCGGGTGTGGCGCAGGGCCATCTGCACCTGTCCGTGCGCGACCTCGAGACCGGCCAGAAATTCTGGGCCATGCTCGGCGGCACGCCGATCCAGAACGGCAATCTCCAGCTGATCCAGTTCCCCGGCACCTTCGTCATGCTGCGCAAGGCCGAACCGTCGGGCGGCACCGTCGGATCGACGGTCGAGCATTTCGGCTTCCACGTCAAGAACCTGAACGACTCGCTCGCGAAATGGCAGGCCGCGCCGGTCTGGCAGGCGGCCGGCGTGAAATGGGCGCCGACCAACGCCACCCAGGGCTTTCTCACCGGGCCCGACGACGTTCGCATCGAAGTGATCCAGAACGCCGCGATCGACACCCCGATCAAATTTCACCATGTGCATTTCTTCACCGCATCAGCCGTCGAAGCGCAGGCGTGGTACGCCAAGATGTTCGGCGCCGCGCCGGGCAAGCGCGCGTCGTTCGATACCGCCGATCTCCCCGGCGTCAACCTGACGTTCTCGAAAGCAGATGGCGCGGTGGTGGGCACGAAAGGGCGGACGCTCGATCACATCGGCTTCGAGGTCAGGAACCTCGAACAGTTCATCATGAAGCTCGAAGCCGGCGGCATCAAGATGGATCGGCCCTACACCAAGATCGCGAACTCGGCGACCGCGATCGCTTTTCTCACCGATCCCTGGGGCACCTACATCGAACTGACGGAGAACCTGGCGCCCGCGAAGTGAAGACCGGACGCGCGGTCATTCCACCTGCGCGTCGAAGACGGCCGTCTCGACCCGCCCGGTCCGTCTGATCTGGACGAACAGCCGGTAGTCGCCCGCTGCGGGAAATCCATAGGGAAAACCGATCTCGGCCGCCGCTGACCCATGCCCCGCATGCGTCACCATCGCCGCTCCATTCGCCAGGGTCAGCGCGGCCAGCGGCGGCGATCCGGCAGGATGAAGATGCGCGAACACCTGCCAGTCGGACCGGACGACGATCAAGTGTCCCGCCATCCCCATGTAGGGCTCGACATCGCCGGCCGCCGCCCCGGCCCGATCCTCCACCCTGAACTTCAGCCACAGCGGCTCCCCCGCGCGCATCGTGTCGCCGGCGTTCAGCCATTGCATCCGGTATCCCATCGAGAGCGGGGCGCCGCTCGTTTGCGGGCCCTCGACCCGCGGCTCGGCTGACGCGAGGGCGTCGTCGCCAATCGGCAGTCCGCTGACGATGTCCGGCAGCGTGATCTCACCGATGGCGGTTTCCGGAAATCCCGTGTCGTGCACGACGTCGGCGAACATCCGATAGCGGCCGGCCGGCATCGAGGGCAGGGTCTATTCGAACCCTCCCCCGGCCGTCTGTCGCGGATGCAAGTGCGCCATCCAATCCATCCCGGGCGAACGGACCAGGAACAGGTGCATCAGGTGGCCGTGATCCGGCACGAGATCCCGTCCGGCCGGACTGCCGTCGCGGACGTTTGACGCGCCCCGCGCCGTCACGGCGGTTACCGACAGCGTGCGCGGATCGATCAGCGTGCCCGCGACCTCCGGCGTCTTGTAGAGGGCGGCGGCCGCGTTTGCCGCGGCAGCGCGCCACCAGAGACCGCCGAGTGACAACACGCCGAGGATCAGCGCCGTCGCGATCGCCATCGCCCATCGGCCGCGCCGGATCAATCCGGCGGCCGGCTCGAGTCCGGGCGGGCTCGTCGCTTCGCGGACACTGGCGCCAACGATGGCCACGGCACCGGCAATCAGCAGCAAGGCGAGGGTGCCGAGGAGCCATCGCAGGGACAGCCGCATCGGCAGCGTCGCGTTCGACACCGCGGCGACCGGTACGAACAGCTCACCCGAACCTCGATCGCCGTCGGCGCTGACACGCACCTTCCAGGCCCCGCGCTGCATCAGCCACAACCGGGCGAGGTGGACGCCGGGGCGGCCGGCGTCCGGCTGCGCGAGATCGGCCGCCGGCTCGAGATCCGAACCCAGGCCGCGGATGCGCAGCGGCGTCACGCGGACGCGGCTGACGCCGGGCGAGATCGGCCTGACCTCAATCTCGGCGATCCCCGGGATGACGCGGGGCATCCGGACCACGACGAGCATCCGGTACTCGCCGGCGTTGCCCTCGAAGAAGACATCGGGGCTGCCGAGGTGCGCCGCAACCGGAACCGCCCACGCCAGGACCGCGGCGGCAACGGCCGCCGCCAGTCTGCCCAGGCCGGCGTGACTGGCCCCGCCGGAGGCGGGGCAAGACAACGCTGCCGCCAGCGAGGCGGAGCCAACACCCGCCGCGCGCTTCCCGGCGGGCTGAGGCGGTGCCTCGCCAGGCCTCACCGCTGCACCCGCCGCATCCAGGCGCCGGCCGCCAGGCCGGCCCGGCTCGTCATCATCGCGGTGGCGGCGGCGATCGCCATGCCGGCCCAGAACCCTGCCCGCGTTGCTTCGTAGGCGATGAATTCGCCCCGCGAGAACGGCGTCCCCGGATCGACCATATACATCTGATAGTGCGTGCCGAACAGCCGGTTGCGCGACCACGGCGACGTCAGGAAGTCGGCAAACGGCCACTGCACCGCGAGCAGGACCGTCAGGAAGACCAGGCCGGCCAGCGCGGCTGCCGCCCACCGGTTCAAGCGCTGCAGCCGCGGCCACAGCAGGTCGAGTGCAATCGCCGGCGCAAGAATCAGCGCGGGAAAGCCCACCGGCACCATGTAGGTCACGCGCTGGAACACCGGCCCCAGCTTCTGCTCGGCCGGAAACATCGGCAGCACCCACTCCTGCAGCATCGACAGCGCCATGTAGACGCCGGCAGCCGCGCTGCATGCCCACCGCCGCGACGACAGGCTGCGGACCAGCATCAGCTGCATCGGAAACGCGACGACGAACGCCCGATAGAAGATCGCGCTGTGCATGAACGCCTTGTCGGAGTATTCAATCAGCTCGGCCTGCGATCCAACCATCAGCACGCCGACGATCAGGATGAAGAGGGTGTCGATGCGATCGCTCAGCGCCGCCGGGGCCCGGTTGCGCTCGGCGATGGTCAGAATGAACCCGCCGTAGATCACGCCGACGGCGCCGAGGGCGAGCATCATGTGCGGCGGGCTGACGACGGTGACGTCGAGGCCGTACGCCTCGTGCGACCAGTTGTCGAACGGCGCGGAGGTGAGCATCGCCAGCGCGCCCCAGCCGCAGATGAACGCGCCGAGCGGGGCCCGGAGACCGAACACGCGCACCGATTCGGCGCGCGCGATGTCGTCGTCGCCCCAGGTCGTGCGGACGATCAGGTGGATCGCGGTCAGCCCGCCGATCGCGGCGCACAGCTGGATCAGGAGGTGGGGCGGCGTCCAGAACGTGTCGCGGCCGATCGACACGTGCCAGGAGATATCCCAGACGCTGCCAATCACGACCGCCGTCGTCGCCGCCGCGGAGGTCCAGACCGGCCAGGGCAGGCGCGGCGGGCGGTCTGGCACAGCGCTTTCCCTTTGTACGTGGAGTCCGGCTTCAGCCCTCATTGCAGCGCTCGTCGTTAGTCCGCCTCCTAAGCGACTCGCCGGCTGCCCACGGGACGGTCTGAAGACCGTCCCCTACACCTCCTGATGTAGGGCACACCCCTCAGGGTGTGCCGCAAGTCGCTGGAGTGATGGGTCGCGACCACGTCGTGTGCGCCGCTGAAGGCGGACCCCACGGACAGATCACGTCAGTCCAGCCAGGCGGCGCACATAGTCGAGCGCCGCGCTGGCATCGTAGCTGCGAAACAGCATCAGCTTCTCGGCTTCGAGCGATCCTTCGGCGTGGACCGCCAGCACCTCCTGATAGGCGCCGAACTCCGAGGCGACCAGATCCTTCACCAGGCTCAACGCCTTGAGCCGGTCCCTGCCGCTGACTCCGGTGCGTCCGGCATAGAAGCGCTCGTAGTACGGCGCCGTCTCCGGCGCCTGAAGGTCCTCCGCCCCGGGTCCGGTCACCAGGGCGCCGCCGGCAATATCCTGGACGTTTCTTACCGCCTCATGATAGCCGTGGGCGAAGTGGTATTTCGCCATGTTCACGTAGAGCGGGTCGGGCACCACGATACCCTGCTCTCGCGCGCGCGATCGGATGGCGGCGTGGTGGGTCAGGCCGCGCAGCGTTTCCGCATAGCTGATCAGCTGGACCAGCTTCTCGCGGACATGCCCCGCTTTGGCGATGCCATTCAGATCCGCCATCAGCAGGGCCGAGCCGACCAGCGCGTCAACCAGCGGCAGCTTGTACGAGACGGCCGTGAAGCGGTGGTGCTCGACAAAGGCCAGCGCGAGCGGCCCGGCGAATGCGTGCTCGCCGGCCAGGAACACGCGATCCCATGGCACGAACACGTCTTCGAACACGGTCGTGGTCTCCATCATCTTGTGCCGGGCGCTGATCGGGTGCTCGGCGATCGACCCCTGCGGCGCCGTCGAATCGTAGGCCGACGCCAGGAGAATCAGGCCCGGCGTGTTGATCGGAATGGCAAAGCTGACCGCGTAGTCGCCATCCGCGGCGGCCATCGCCCGCGTCGGCAGCACGATCAACTCGTTGGCGTTGGTGCTGACGGAGGTATGCGCCTTGGCGCCGCGCACGACGATGCCGTCAGTACGCCGGTCGACGATCCGCACGTAGAGATCCGGGTCGGCCTGGGCCGACGGCGCGAGCGATCGGTCCCCTTTAACGTCCGTCTGCGCCACCGCGATCGCCAGATCGTTCGATCGGCAGTGCTGGTAGAAGGCCTCGACCCGGCTGGCGTAGGCGGTGCCATGACGCGCATCGATCGCCGGGGCGACTCGCAGCAGCGCGAACAACGCGTCGGTGCCGATCTCTTTGATCAGGACGACCAGCGTTCCTCCCGCCGCTGTCGCCTGCTCGATCAGCGCGCTCCGCTTGAGCAGGTCGTCGGCACTGCGGGCGATGCCGTAGTAGCGCGAGTACTGGTCGCCGCCGTCGTCGATGACGGCGAGGTCCCGGTGCGCCGGGTCGTCGGCCATCGCATAGTCGATCGAGGCGTGCCCGACCGCCACGGAGATGACCGGATGACGGGTAACGTCAGCGACCCGCTCGCCCCGAAAGAAGACGGTACGACCGTCGCGCAGGCTCTCGACGTACTGTTGAACGGTTCGCAGCGGCATCGGTCAGCGCTCCTGGCGGGTGGCAAATGGAACCCGCATTATGCCGTAGTGCGCAGGCCGGCCGCGCGGGACCGCGTATGATAGCGTCTTCGCCGACGATGCACGTCAAGCAGCTGTTCGATCTCACCGGCAAGACCGCGCTCGTCACCGGCGGATCGCGAGGCCTGGGGCTGGAAATCGCCCACGGCCTTGGCGAAGCGGGCGCGGCGGTCGCCATCACCGCACGGCGCGAGCAGTGGCTCGGTTCGGCTTCTTCCGAGCTGACCGCGCAACAGATCGAGTGCCTGGCGCTGACCTGCGACGTCGCGCAGCCCGATCAGGTCGAGGCGGCGGTCACCGCCACCATCGCCCGCTTCGGCCGGCTCGATATCCTGGTCAACAACGCCGGCATCAGCTGGGCCGAACCAGCGCTGACGATGGCGCTCGAGCAGTGGCGCAGCGTGCTCGAGACCAATACGACCGGCTGTTTTCTGATGTCGCAGGCGGCCGGGCGGGCCATGATTGCCGGCGGCGAGGGCGGCGTCATCATCAACATCGCCTCGATCGCCGGACTGGTGGGGACGGCGCCGGAAATGCTCGATGCGATCGGCTACAGCGCCAGCAAGGGTGCGATCATCGCGCTGACCCGCGACCTCGCCGTGAAATGGGCGCGCCACGGCATTCGCGTCAACGCGATCGCGCCGGGCTTTTTCGAGACGCGGTTGACGACGCGGCTGCTCGAGCGCAGCCGTGGGGACATCGAACACGCCACCCCGATGCACCGCATCGGCCGGCCGGGCGAGTTGAAGGGCGTCGCGCTCTTCCTGGCGTCGGCGGCATCGGACTACGTCACCGGCCAGGTGCTGGCGGTGGACGGCGGCGCCACCGCGGCCTGACGGCAGGTGACGGTAGAATGAGCGGCAGCGCCAACAGGAGAAGAGGCGCCGGGCTCCCGAACACCCGGCAGACATCAATATGACTTCATCATCACAATCGCTACCGCGCGTCGGCTGGATTGGAACGGGTGTCATGGGCGGATCGATGTGCGGCCACATCCTCCACCGCGGCTATCCGGTCGTCGTCAGCACGAGATCGAAGGAGAAGGCCCAGGGGCTGATCGAGCACGGCGCCACCTGGGCAGACACGCCGGCAGCGGTCAGCGCTCAGGCCGATGTCGTGTTCTCAATCGTCGGCTTCCCGGCCGACGTGCGCGAGGTCTACTTCGGCGCCGGCGGCCTGCTCTCGGCGGCACGCCCGGGCCAGATCTTCGTCGACATGACCACCACCGAGCCGTCGCTGGCGAAGCAGATCTACGAGACCGCCCGGGCCAAGGGCGCCGACGCCGTCGATGCACCGGTCTCGGGCGGCGACGTCGGCGCGAGGAACGCGACGCTATCGATCATGATCGGCGGCGACCAGCCGACTGTCGACGGCCTGATACCGCTGTTCGAAACCATGGGCAAGCGCATTCTCTATCAGGGCGGACCGGGCGCCGGCCAGCACACCAAGATGTGCAACCAGATCATGATTGCCGGCACGATGATCGGGATGTGCGAGGCGCTGCTCTACGGCCATCGATCGGGCCTGAATCCCGACACCATGGTGGAGACGATTCGCGGCGGGGCGGCCGGCTGCTGGTCGCTCGACAACTACGCGCCGCGCATCCTGAAGCGCGATTTCGCGCCGGGGTTCGTCGTCGATCACTTCATCAAGGACATGGGGATCGCGCTGGCCGAAGCCGACCGGATGAACATTGCGCTGCCCGGCCTGGCGCTCGTCCATCAGCTCTACATCACCGTCCGCGCCCAGGGCCACGGCCGCCGCGGCACCCAGGCGCTGATGCTGGCGCTCGAAGAGATGTCGAAGACCGGCGAGGTGCGCGGCGGGTCGGCTTAATTTGGACAGCTCTCGCCGACCATCTGCAGCGAGGTCAGGTTCAGCCGGGCATCCGTCGGATCGCGGTAGAGCAGGCCCCTGGCCTCGACCTTCTGGCCTTTGTGCGCTTCCGGCTTGAACGGGGTCACGCTCACCAGCTGGTAGGTCTGATCGCCCAGCGCCTTGGCCGCCGCGGTCTTCAGCAGGCCCGCTGAGGGCGCTTCGTCCTTGGTCACGGTCGGCTCGCTCGTGCGGGTCAGCACCCAGCCGTTGTTGTTCGGGCCCTGCCCCAGGCAGCCGACCACCTGCACCAGCGCGAAGTTGGGCGCGGTGGCGATCAGCCCCTTCTTCACGATCTCGATCCGCTCCAGCGCCAGGGGATCGAGCGCCAGCTCGATCGCGCCGGCCGGGAAGCCGTTCGACTGCAGCAGGAAGGCGACGATGTCGATCTTGGCTTCGTCCGGGGTCTCGTTCGGCCCGTTCGGCGGCATCGTCTCGCTGATCTTCTTGAACAGGCTGCTGACCGGGCCGTTCTCCCAGTGCGACAGAAACCCTTCGCCTTTGAGGGTCGGTCCGCGATCGCCGCTGAGGTCGAGCTGATGGCATCCGCCGCACCGGCCGCTCAGGAAATTGGCCTTGCCGCGATCGGCCTGTGCCGCCGTGTAGACGCCGTCCCAGACGCCCTTCTTCGAGATCTTGATGCCTTCGAGCGCCGACATGTCCAGCTTGAGTTCCTCCTTGCCGGCCGGCACGTCGTTGCGCGCCAGGATGTAGGCGAGGATGTCGACCTTCACCACATCGCTGACCACCGCGGCGCCGCCGTCGCGTGGCATCGTATCGCGCATCAGCGTATAGAGACTGGCCAGGCTGTCGTTCTCGTACTTCGAGAGGAACGCATTGCCCTTCAAGGCGGGGCCGCGCTCGGAGCCGATCAGCTCGGCGTTGTGACAGCGGCTGCAGGACGCCTCGAAACGCGGCTTGCCGCGTTCCGCCTGCTCGGCCGTGAAGACGCCCTCCCAGATCTTGTGTTCACCGCTGCCCGCCTGCGCCGCCGCCGCGCCCGCCTGCTGTGGCGCCGCGCCCGCCTCCACCGTGACCGCGAAGTACCGGGAGCCGACCGCCGCTCCCCACATCGCCACCACAACCGCACATGCTATCTGTCTTCGTCCCATGGCTTGTCTGCCTTTCAGGAACCACAGCGATGGCACAGCGCCCGGTCGCGGATTGCCCCGCGCCAGGAGAAGGCTCGTTCTCTGCCGCCCGTGAGGTGCTGCTTCTACTTCGTCTCTACTTCTTCCGCTCGATCACGATCTGGCCCAGCACGTCCGGGTTCAACCCGATCTCTTTGGCGCCGCTCGGAAACTTGTTCACTTGCAGCAGGTACGCGACGACGTCGGCATACGCGCGCGCGTTCAGGCTACCCGGCTTGTCCTGCGGCATCGACCGTTTGATCGAGTCGTACAGGTCCCTGATCGTCTTCTCGTTCCAGTGCAGGAGAAACGCATCCCACGCCAGCGCGGGGATCTCGTCGACGGGGTTGCCGGACAGATCCGCGCCGTGGCACGCCTCGCACGAGCGCGCGTAATGCGTCTCGCCGCGGGCGGCCTGGTCGTCGGTGTACACGCCGTCCCACACCGATTGCCGGGCCGGCGGCTGTTGGGCGGCCGCACCGATCGCCGGGCGGAGGGCCTGCACGACGACGGCCGGCAGGCCGGCGAGGACGCCGACTGTCGCCAAGACGAGCGCGGACTGCCGCCACCAACGAAATCCCATGCGTTCACCCAAGGGTCACAATGCAAAGGCCAGAACCCTCCAGGATTCCGGCCTTGTGGCACGTAGTTGTCGCGCTCCTGGTCAGTCTGCAGAGGCTGAGAACAATTCGATTGCGACGTGGTGCAGACATTCAGGTCTGCGCGACACGGCAGGCCCGAAGGCCCGCACTACATCAATTTTTTCACACGCCCTGAAGCCGGACGCCGCGTACCTCGTGATCGGCCCGACGCCTAGCCCCCCGTACGTGGAATCCGCCTTCAGGCGGATTGATTCCACTACGGCTGCCCGGTGGCAACCGCCGGAGCCGGGGTGCCGCTTTTCGCCAGCAGCTCCCGGAGCAGCGTCGCGGTGCTCTCGTTGCCGCGTCCGGCGCCGCCGCGTCCACCACCGCCGCCGCCGCCCCGCCGGCCCGCGCCGCCGCCCACGCCAAGTGCTACGTCGAGCGGCGTGCGGCCCTGCTTGTCCTTCATATCCAGCTTCGCGCCCTGCTCGGCCAGGTAGGTGACGAGCGAATTGGCGCCGCGCGCCGCCGCGCTGTGCAAGGCCGTCCCGCCGTTGCTGTTGAAGGCGTTGATGTCGACGCCGTGCTGGACGCACAGCTTGAGCGCTTCGAGCGAGCTCGCTTCGGTGACCGGGATGGCCGCCGCGTACGCGCCGACGACGGCGCCGCCGGCCGAGGCAATCATGCCGACTGTCGTGCGATCCTTCAGGGTCAGCCGCGGGTCGGCCCCGGCGTCGAACAACATCCGCATCAGCTCGAGATCGTTGCTCTTGGCGGCGCGCGCCAGCGCGGTCGCGCCTTCACCGAGCGACGCGTCGCCGGTCGGGGTGTGATGCCGTCCGATAATCGGCCGCTTCAACCTGGCGTTCGGATTGCCGCCCTTGGCCAGCAGCATCTTGACGATGTCGGCTGCGTCGAGCTTGTCGACAAGCTTGGGGGCGGGCCGGCTCAACATCGGTCCCAGCGTGTGCATGTCGACCGCGGCGTAGAGCGCAGCCGTGCCGGTGCTGTCGACGACGTTCGGATCGGCGCCCTTGTCGATCAGCACGGCGGCGGTATCGAAGTGGGCGTTGATGATGGCCAGCATCAGCGCCGTGGTGCCGTCAGGATCCTGCAGGTTCAGGTCGGCCTTCTGGTCGGCCAGCATACCGACGGCGCCGGCGGCGCCATCCCGCGCCGCGTACATCAAGGCGGTCCAGCCGCCGCGCGGCAGGACGGTAACGACCATGCCCGAGGTCTCGAACTTGAATTCCGGGAAGGTCAGCTGCTTCGACCGGGCGTTCTTGTCGGCGCCGAGCTCGACCAGCGCCCTGACCGCCTCGGTGTTGTCCTGTGACGCGGCCCACATCAGCGGCGTCTGGCCCTGCCACTGCTCGGCGGAGTTGACCTTGGCGCCGCTGGTGACGAGCGAGCGGATGACGCTGTAGTTGCCGGTCCGGGCGGCCGTCATCAGGACGGTCTCGCCTTCGGGCGTCGCGGCGTTGGCGTCGGCGCCGGCCTTCAGCAGGAGATCGGTCAGCGTCGGGTTGCCGTTTTCCGCCGCCAGCTTGAGCGGCGTGATCCCGTAGCGGTTCGCCGCCTTGACGTTGGCGCCGGCCTTCAGCAGCAGCTGCGCGACCGTCTCGTCGTTGCCGAGCACCGCATAGTGCAGCGCGGTCATGCCGTCGGGCTCGGTCGAGTTGACGTTGGCGCGCTGCGCGATCAAGGTCCGGATGGCGGTGCGGTTTCCCGCCTTGACCGCGTCGATCAGGCGGACGGTGTTCCCCCCGGCGGCCTCGAGGCCGGCCACCGACACGACCGCCAGCAGCAGCGCGCTACGAACGAGTGTTATGCGCATGGATTTTCTCGCTTTGAAGTTCAACCGCCGAGAACGGAGAGAACGCGGAGGCGGCCGAGGACGCAGGGCGCCGGTCCAGGAACCTGCTCGCTGCGACCTTCGTTTACCTCTGCGTCCTCCCTGACCTCTGCGCCCTCGTGAGTATTTACTCTAGACCTCGAAACGACCCGTGCTGAGCGTGCCGAACTTGTCCATCTCGCACCCGAACTTGTTCGCGATGTCGAGCATCAGGTTGGCGATCGGCGTTTCCTTCGGCGCCTGGATGTGACGGTTGCCCTTCAGCGTCCCGGCGCCGCCGCCGGCGATCGCCACCGGGATGTTGAGGCGCGAGTGCGTGTCGCTCTCGCTCATGCCGCTGCCGTAGACGATCAGCGAATGATCGAGGATCGAGCCATCACCATCGGGCGTCGCCGCGAGCTTGTCGAGGAACTTCGCGTAGAGCGACATGTGATACGTGTTCAGCTTGACCAGGTTGGCCAGCTTCTCCGGATTGTTGCCGTGGTGCGACATCGAGTGATGCGGCTCCGCAAAACCGAGGTTCGGGTAGACGCGCTGGCTGGCGTCGCGGCTCAGCATGAAGGTGAACACCTTGGTGATGTTCGCTTCGAAAGCGAGCGCCAGCAGGTCGAACTGGAGGCCGGTGTGCTCCTCGAACGACTCCGGGACGCCGATCGGCGCATCCGGCACGGTGATTTCGCTGGTCGCCTGCTTCTCCGCCCGCTGGATGCGCTTTTCGATCTCGCGGACGTTCTCGAGATAGTCGGTCAGCCGGGCCCGATCCTTCGGTCCGAGGCCGCCCTGCAGGTCCTTGACGTCCTGCTGCACCGAATCGAGGATGCTCTTGTCGTTCTGCATCCGGGCGAGACGCTGCCCGGCGGTGCCGGCGCGGCCGAACATCCGCTCGAAGGTGACCCGCGGGTTGATCTCCATCGGCAGCGGCTGGGTCGGGCTGGCCCACGACAGCGTGTTCATGTAGGCGCAGGCGTAGGCGGTGTCGCAGCCGCCGATGTAGCCGGTGAAATCCTCGGTCGCCAGCTCGATCGACGGGAACACCGTGTCCTGGCCGATCTGCTTGGCAATCACCTGATCGACCGTGATGCCGTTGTGAACGTCTTCGGCGATGGTCCGTTTCGGAATGGTGCCGCTCAGCCATGCCGCCACGGTCGTCGCGTGGCCGTCGAGCGGATCGCACAGCTCGGACACCACCGTCATGTGGTCCCGGAACTTCTCGACCGGCTTCATGATCGTGTTGAACTCGAAGTTCTCACCGACCGTCTTCGGCGTCCAGAACCCCGGCCGCTCGCCGAGCGGGACGAAGATGGCGCCGAAACGGCGCGTCGGATCGGGCGCCGCCGCGGTCTTGCCGACTGCCGTCAGTGCGGGCACCATCGATTCAAGCAGCGGCAGGGCCAGCGTGACCCCGATCCCGCGCAGGAAGGTCCGCCTCGGCAACGACATCTTGGTGATAAACATGGTGGCGAGCTCCTTTTTTGCTCTGGGATGCCCTGTCGGACGTCCCCTGCACGTTGTCTCGTGGTACTTCGTCTACCGGGCTTGTCTAACGGGCGGCGGTCCGAACCGCCGGATTCTCGAGGTCCTGGGTCACATTGCTCCGCTTCTGGAACGGCGCGCTGTTGACGATTCCCAACACGATGGATGAAAACCGGTAGCCGCGCGGCGCCGTCTCGCGAACGATGGCGCGCACGGTCGGCATGTCGTAGTAGCCGAGACCGCGGCCGAGCGCGTAGGTCAACAGTTTCTCGGTGACGGTGCCGACGAAGATCTCGGGATTCTTGATCAGCGCCTGGCGCAGCGTCACGACACCGTCGATCTTGGTGCCGTCGAGCAACTCGCCGGTGGCGTTGATCGGGCTGCCCAGCGTGCCGCCGTCGCGCGTCCGCCACGCGCCGACCGCGTCGAAGTTCTCGAGCGACAGGCCGATCGGATCCATGATCTTGTGACAGCTGGCGCAGACCGGATTGGCCCGGTGCTCCTCCATCCGCTCGCGCATCGTCAGCACCTTGCCGGCGCGCACCGCGCTCTCATTGAGCGGCGGCACGTTGTTGGGCATCGGCGGCGGCGGCGCGTTGAGCAGGTTGTCGAGCACCCACTTGCCGCGCACGACCGGCGACGTCCGATCGGCGTGCGACGTGATCATCAGGATCGCGCCCTTCCCGAGCAGCCCCTTCCGGGCGTCGTCGGTGAGCGTGACGCGGCGGAAATGGCTGCCGTAGACGCCCGGCACACCGTAGTGCTTGGCCAGCCGTTCGTTGAGGAAGGTATAGTCGGCAGTCATCAGGTCGAGGACGTTGCGGTCCTCGCGCATGACGCTCTGGAAGAACAGCTCGGTCTCGGTCTCGAGCGCGGTGCGGAGGTTGTGGTCGAAATCCGGAAACTCGTTCGAGTTCGGCTGCAGGTTCTTCAGGTTCCGCAGGTAGAGCCATTGGCCGGCGAAATTATCGACCAGCGCCTGCGACTTCGGATCGGCCAGCATGCGCCTGACCTGCTGGTTCAGGACCGCAGGCGTGTGCAGCGTACCGAGCCGCGCCGCCTGCAGCAGCAGGTCGTCGGGAATGCTGCTCCACAGGAAGAACGACAACCGCGATGCCAGTTCGAGGTCGGTGACCCGGTACACCGCACCGGGCGCCGCGCCGACCGGATCGCGCTCGATGCGGAAGATGAACTTCGGACTGGCAATCATCCGATCGAGCGCATTCTGGATGCCGCGCTCGAAACCGGCGGCCTTGCGGCCCGACCGATAGAACTCGAGCAGCCGATCGACGTCGGTCTGGGTGGACAGCCCGCGGTAGGCTCGGCGCGCGAACGTCGTGACGATGCGCCGCGCGCACGCGTCCTCGTCCGCGGCGTTGGCGCTCGAGGGCCGGCAGAGGAAGATGCGGCGGCGGCTCGGCGTGTCCCCCGGGCCGGTGGCGTTGAACGGGCCGGTCAGCGTGAAGGTATCGAGATGCGGATGGCCGAGCGTATCGAGCGTGTCGTTCGAGCTGCGGATGAACGGCTGCAGCCGCAGCGGGTTCACCGCCGCCGACCGCTCGATGAACGCCACCGTGATGGTGTGCGGGCCCGCCTTGAGCGGCAGGCGGAACGCCGCCCGCTTCTCGACGTCGTCGCCCGCCTTGGTCATGTTCTTGAGGTTGGCCTTGAAATCGTCGTCGCCGCCAATCGTCGACAGGTGCACCCGCTCGCCGTCGACCGTGAATTCGAGCTGATGGTCGTATTCGAGACCACGGACGACGCCGAGGTTGGTGCGGAACAGCTTGATCCCGAACGCGTACTCGCCGTCGAGCGGCAGCGTCGTCTTGGCGAGAATCCCGCCGACGGTGCCGAGCGGCAGCCCTTCGATGTGCGTGTCCTGCGACGCGTCCTGACGAATCCGGAACGTCTGCCCCGCCGTCTGGGTTTCCGCATCGCCGACCGCCAGCGAGGTGATCTTGTCCGCGGCCGTCAGGTAGCGCTCGAGCAGCACCGGCGAGACGCCGAGCGCGTCCGCGATATTGTCGAATCCATACGCGGCGTCGTCGGGCGGCAGCATCGCCGACGCATCGATCTCCAGCGAGAAGAGATCGCGGATGGCGTTCTCGTATTCGACGCGGTTCAGACGGTGAATCAAGCCGCGCCCGGGATTCGGCCTGGCCAGGGCGGCGCGATCGAGCTCGCGCGTGAGATGGGCAACCAGCGCCGTCGCCGCCGCCTGATCCGGCCGCGGCGAACCCTGCGGCGGCATCATGCCGACCCGCACCTTGCGGACGACCTTCTCGAGGATGTCGGCACTGGCGGGAATATCGGACAGGTCGACCTTGTCCAGCGTCAGGCCGGCGATCTTCGCCCGCTCGTTATGACAGGTGACACAGTAGCGGTCGAGGACCGCGCGGGAATCGGCCGTCGCTGCCGCGGCAGCCGACAGCGTCTCTTTAGGGGTCCCCTGCGCACCCTGAGGAGCCGCTGCCTGCGGAACAGTCCGCAGCGCCGGCGACATCCAGCAGAACAGTGCGGCGACGCCGATACACACACGCCTGTCCATCAAGGCTCTCCCCCGCCGGAATGGTGCCGGGTCTGCCTCGCGCGAAGGCAGTTAAAGACGATGAAGTCTAACATTTATGTCTGTTGGCCGTAAACCACGTATTTGACAAACACTTAGCGGCTCATCAAAGGCAGCGGAACGATGTAAGAATTACGGGGACGACGGCAGAAGAGCAATACCCAAATACTGTTACGCTGCCGCAGATTGCCGGGAATCTCGCGTATCGTTCCTTCGTCTGTTCAGAGGCGTTGAACATGCCGGCGAAAAAACGGGTCATGACGCGGAACACCTCCCTCGTGATTGCCGGGCTGGCGCTCGCCGCCGGACTCTCGGTGCGCGTGGGGGCGGTGAAAGCCGACCAGCCACTGACCGGCTATTCGCTGACCTCCTGGACTGACGGCGACGGCGTCCCGCTCGGCACCGTGTATACGATGGGCCAGGACGCCGACGGCTACCTCTGGATCGGCGCCGACGCCGGGCTGCTTCGCTTCGACGGGCTGCGCTTCACCCATTGGGATGTCTTGAGCGACGACGCCCTTCCCCGGTCCTCCGTCACCGCCCTGTGCGTGGCCCGCGACGGCAGCCTGTGGGTGGGATTCGCCGACGGCGGCGGCGTGCGCCGGCTCCGCAACGGCCGGATTGCCGATGGGCAGCCGCGCGGCCGGCTCGGCTCGACCTCGGACCTCGTCGAAGATGCCCACGGCGTCATCTGGGCCGTCAGTGACGGCACCCTCTACCGGCTGCACGACGCCGCCTGGCAGAAGCTGATGCCGGTCTGGGAGGGACGCGCACCGGGCATCCTCCACCCCTCGGTCGATCGGCGCGGTCAGCTCCTCGTCGGCACCACTCGCGGCCTGTTCCGCCGCGTCGGGGAAACGGATGGCTTCGAGCGGATCGCCGCCGGTTACACGTGGGGGGTCAGCGAGGATGCCAGCGGCGGCGCCTGGATCACCGACATCGTCGCGGGATTCAGGCGGCTCGCCGATCCGGCCGCCCCCCCGCGGCCGCTCGAAGGCGCCGGCTATCGCCTGATGCACGATCGGCAGGGCAATCTGTGGGTGGCGACGCTGGGGGAAGGATTGTGGCGCGTCGCAGACACGAACGTCCCGGATCCGGTGATCGAGCGGACCGGGCTGCGCACCGGCCTCTCCAGCGACGCCGTCCAATCGGTCCTCGAGGATCGCGACGGCAACATCTGGGCCGGCACCACGGGCGGCCTGCACCGCTTCACCCGGCGGAAACTGACACCGATTGAAGATGTCGGCTTCGTGGTCGCCGCGGAATCGACCGGCGACCGCGGCATCTGGGCCGGGACCACCAACGGCCTGCTGCGTTTCTCGGCCGCCTCGGGCCAATGGCAGCGGCAGGGCACCGGACCGGGCGTCCGGACCCTCTACCGGGACCCGCACGGCACGCTGTGGATCGGCACCAACGAGGGGCTGTGGCGATCGAGCGGCGGCGCCCCGGTGCGGGTGCGGCTCCCGGACCACTACCCCTCGGCCGCGATCACGACGATTACGCCGTCGAGCGGCGGCGGCGTCTGGCTCGGCTACAACGACTGGATCTTCCGCTGGGACGGCGACACCCTGGCGCCATTCGAGGCGCCCGCCGGCGCCGGCATCGAGCGCATCACCCTGGCGCGCCGCGATCGGCAGGGGCGCTTCTGGCTGGCGTTCGACGACCGCCACGTCGGCTACGTCGACGAAGACGGCGCGTTCCGCGCGCTTGGCGCGAACGACGGTCTCGCGGACGAGACACATGCGGCAATCTACGCGCTCTTCGAAGGCCGGGACGGCGTGATGTGGATCGGCGGAAGCGGCGGCCTGAGCCGGGTCGCCGACGGGCGCGTCGTCACGGTGAACCGCGAAAACGGCCTGCCCGGCACCCGCGTCTGGGCGATTGTCGAAGACGACGATGGCGATCTGTGGCTCAGCGTCGATCGCGGCCTGGTTCATCTCACCCGCGATGAATTCGCCGCCGCGGCTGCCGATCGCGGCCACCGCGTCCAGTACAAGTTGTACGACACATCGGATGGCCTCGCCGGGGCGCCGCTCGGCAGCATCCGGGCCGCCCGGGCCGCCGACGGCCGCCTCTGGTTCGTCCGCGGCGGCGGGCTGACGCTGGTCGAGCCGCGAGCGCTCCACGACGATCGGCCCCTGACGCCGGCGCCGCTGCGGATCGAAGCCGCCGTCGCCAACGAGCGGCGCTTCAGCGCCACCCCGCAGACGGCACTGCCGCCCGGCACCAAGCGGCTGCAGATCAGCTACACGGCCCTGACGCTCACCGCCGCCAACAAGATCCGCTTCCGCTACCGTCTCGACGGTTTCGATACCGACTGGGTCGACGCCGGCACGCGGCGCGTCGCCTTCTACACCAACCTCTCGCCGCGCGACTATCGGTTCCAGGTCGAGGCCGACACCGACGACGGACGCTGGAACCGGGCGATTACGACGTGGGCGTTCGCCATCCAGCCGGCGTTCTATCAAACCAACTGGTTCTATGCGTCGTGCGTCGCGCTGGCCGGGCTCGTCGTGTGGGGCGCCTGGCAGGGGCGGCTGCGGCTGGTCCGGCGGCAGTTTTCGATGGTCCTGGCCGAGCGGGCGCGCTTGAGCCGCGAGATCCACGACACGCTGCTGCAAAGCCTGGTCGGCGTCGCGCTCCAGGTCGACGCCATCTCCAACACGCTCGACTCGTCGTCGTCGGCCGCCCGGCACCAGCTGGTGCGAATCCGCCGCCAGGTCGAAGCCTACATTCGCGACGCCCGCCAGTCGATCTGGGATCTGCGGTCACCGGTCCTCGAAACGCACGACCTGCACGCCGCGTTGCGCGAGTTCGGCAAGCGGGCGACCGTCGGGAAGACGGTGCGATTCGCCGCCAGTATCACCGGGACGCCGCGCCGGTGCCCGGCCAAGGTCGAGAATCAGCTGCTGCGAATCGGGCAGGAAGCGATTACCAACGCCGTGCGCCATGCCGATGCCCGGCGCATCCACCTCGAGCTGAAGTTCGACGACCGCGCGGTCGCGCTGCGGGTCTCCGACGATGGCCGTGGCTTCGACTGCGAGTGTCCGGCGGCCGACGCCGACCGGCACTACGGGCTGGCGACGATGCGGGAGCGGGCCGAGGAGCTCGGCGGCCAGTTCACGCTCGACGCCGCGACTGGGCGCGGCACCGAGGTGCTCGCGATCGTGCCGCTCGCGAGCAACGTCTGAGAATCGACAAGCCGCATCGATCGGCCACGAAAACACGAAAACACGAAACGTACGCTACTGTTCGTCGCGGGTTTGTACGTAGTGTCCGGCTTCAGCCGGACCGTGGGAGGTCCGCCTGACCAGCCTCCGCTAAAGCTACGGCGGTCCGCCGAAGCCTTGGCGAAGGCGGAAGGCGGACACTACGTACCATGAGTACCAATGACCACGCCGCAAATTCGTGTACTCTGCGTCGACGACCACCGCATCGTTCGCGAGGGCATCGGGCTGATCATCGCCCGCCAGCCGGACATGGAAGTGGTCGGTTCAGCGGCGACGGGCGAAGAAGCGGTCGCACTCTTCAAGCGCGAGCGGCCCGACGTCACGCTGATGGATCTCCAGCTGCCGACGATGAGCGGGCTGGAAGCGATCCAGGCAATCCGGCGCGACGATGCGGACGCCCGGATCATCGTGCTGACGATGTACCAGGGCGATGAAGACATCCATCGCGCCCTGACGGCGGGGGCGACCACCTACCTCCTGAAGGACACGCTCTCCGACGATCTGATCAGGTTCGTGCGCGAAGTCCACAGCGGCCGGCGCCCGATCCGCGCCGACGTCAAGGCGCGGCTCGACGAGCGGGCGGCGCAGCCAACCCTGACCCCGCGCGAAGTGCAGGTCATGGAACTGGTGTCGGAAGGCCGGCGCAACAAGGAGATCGCGGTGCTGCTCGGGATCAGCGAAGAGACCGTCCAGGTGCATCTCAAGAACATCTTCGCCAAACTCAAGGTCGGCGAGCGGACGGCGGCGGTCAACGTCGCCATCCGGCGCGGCATCGTGCACATCAAGTAGCCGATCAACAATTCACAATTGACAATTTACAGTTGACAGGGCGTGCTGGTGCCCGGCTTCAGAGCGTGGGCAAGAGCTAGCGTTCCGGCATCGTACGTGGCGTCCGACTTTAGTCGGATTACGGAGCAATCCGGCTGAAGCCGGATCCCACATACGAGGATCCGGCGTGCTAACATGCCCGGCCGATGACGGTCACTGCGGGCAAACCGAGCTCGATCCGCACCGTTGCGCTGGCCAGCCTGATCGGCACCACCATCGAGTGGTACGATTTTTTCCTCTACGGCACCGCCACCGCCCTGGTCTTCAACCGGCTGTTCTTCCCCAACGTCGATCCGCTGATCGGCACGCTCTACGCGCTGAGCACCTACTCGGTCGGCTTCGTCGCCCGGCCGATCGGCGGCATCGTCATCGGCCATTTCGGCGACAAGATCGGCCGGAAGTCGATGCTCGTGCTCACCCTGATGATCATGGGCGTGGCGACGTTCCTGATCGGCTGCCTGCCCACCTACTCGCAGATCGGGCCGTGGGCGCCGGTGCTGCTCGTCGTCCTGCGGATCGCGCAGGGGTTCGGCGTCGGCGGCGAATGGGGCGGCGCGGTGCTGATGGCGGTCGAGCATGCGCCGGCGGGCAAACGCGGCTTCTACGGCAGCTGGCCGCAAATCGGCGTGCCAGCGGGTCTCCTGGTCTCGACCGTCGTGTATTTCCCGTTTTCCCGGATGCCGGAAGCGGCATTCCTCTCCTGGGGATGGCGCGTGCCGTTTCTCCTCAGCATCGTGCTCGTCATGGTCGGCCTGTTCATCCGGGTCCGGATTCTCGAGACGCCGGCGTTCGAGCGTCTGAAAGAGACCCGTCAGCAGGCGCGCCAGCCGATCGTCGAGGTGCTGCGCCGCTACCCGAAGGAAGTGCTGCTCGCGATGGGCGCGCGTTTCGCCGAGAACGGCGCCTTCTACCTCTACACCGTGTTCGTCCTCATCTACGCCGTGCAGCACGTGCACATCGATCGCAACATCGTGCTCTGGGCGCTGATCGTCGCCTCGACCATCGAGCTGGCGGCGATCCCGATGTACGGAGCGCTCTCGGATCGGATCGGGCGCCGTCCGGTCTACCTGTTCGGCGCGGTGTGTACCGCGCTGACCGCCTACCCGATCTTCTGGCTGCTCGACACCGGGACACCGTGGCTGGTGCACGCGGCCCTCTACATGGGCCTCCTGCTCGGCCACGCCGCGATGTACGCGCCGCAGGGCGCCTTCTTCTCGGAGCTGTTCGGCACCAGCGTGCGCTACAGCGGCGCCTCGCTCGGCGTGCAGCTGTCCTCCGCCATCGCGGGAGGGTTGTCGCCGATCATCGCGACCCGGCTGCTGCAGCTCGGCTACGGGCGCGGCGCGCTGTCGCTCTACCTGATGGGGATGGCCGCCATTACCATCGTCTCGGTCATCCTGGCGACGGAGACGAGGCATCACGACATCCATCAAACAGAACAGCAGAAGATCTGAGGTCGGTTTGGCCAACACGATGAAGGCCGCAGTACTCGAGCGGGCGCCCGGCGGCCTGCACATCGAAGAGATCCCGATTCCAACCCCGCTCGAGGGCGAGGTGCTGGTCAAGGTCACCGCCTGCGGCGTCTGCCACACCGACCTGCATGTGATGAAGGCGGAGGTGGCGTTTCCGACCCCGGCGGTGCTCGGTCACGAAATCTCGGGCACGGTGGCCGCGCTGGGTCCGGGCGTCGCCGGTCCGCCGCCCGGGACGCCGGTCGCCTGCGCCTTCATCATGCCGTGCGGCCGCTGCCGGCTGTGCGCGATCGGCCGCGACGATCTCTGCGACAACTTTTTCGCGATGAACCGCCTGCGCGGCACGCTCTACGACGGCACCACGAGGCTGCGCCGCCAGGACGGGACGCCGCTGGCGATGTACTCGATGGCCGGGCTGGCCGAGTACGCGGTCGTCCCGGCGACCGATGTCTTTCCGCTCCCGGCGACCCTGCCGCTGCCGGAGTCGTCGGTGCTGGGGTGCGCGGTGTTCACCGCCTACGGCGCGGTCCGCCACGGCGCCGACCTGCGCGGCGGGGAACGGGTGGCGGTGGTTGCCGCCGGCGGCGTCGGACTGAACATCCTGCAGATTGCGGCGGCGTTCGGCGCGTCGCAGATCATCGCCATCGATGTGCGCGACGACAAGCTCGAGATCGCGACGCGGGTCGGCGCGACCGACGTCGTCAACTCGACCACCACCAACGCCACCGAGCGGGTGCGCGAGCTGACCGACGGCCGCGGCGTCGACGTGGCGTTCGAAGTGCTGGGCCGGCCCGAGACGTTCACGCAGGCGCTCGAGGCGATCGGCGACGGCGGCCGGATGGTCGCGGTCGGCATCGCCCCGGGCAAGACCACGGCGCCGGTCGAGATCACGCGGCTGGTGCGCCGCGGCCTCCGCATCATCGGCTCGTACGGCGCCAGGACACGCGCCGACATGCCCGAGATCATCCGGCTGGCGGCCCGCGGCACCTTCCGGCCCGACCGCATCGTCACCCGGCGCTTTTCGCTCGAGGAGGCCGACGCCGGCTACCAGGCGCTGGCCCGCGGCGAGATTATCGGCCGCGCCATCGTCGTGCCCTGAAAAAGGGGTCGGGAGTGTTTTTTTCTGCGTCTTGTCCCTGCCCCGCAGTACGCAGAAAGAATGACTCCCGACCCCTTTTTCACTTCTTGCTTCTCAGGAGCCTCCATGATCGTCAACGGCGTTCTGCAAAACTACATCGGCGGCCAATGGCTCGCCTCGACTGCAACCGATCAACTGACCGTGAACAATCCGGCGACCGGCGAGGGGCTGGCCGGCGTGCCGATGTCGTCGGCTGCTGACGTCGGAGCGGCAGTGCGCGCGGCGAACGACGCGCTGCCGGCGTGGCGCCGCACGCCGCCCGGGGATCGGATCCAGCCGCTGTTCCGACTCAAGGCGCTGCTCGACGCGCACGCCGCCGAGATCGCGCGGATCATCACCCAGGAGTGCGGGAAGACGCTGGCCGAGGCGGACGGCGAGCTCCGGCGCGGCATCGAAAACGTCGAGGTCGCCACCGGCATCCCGACGCTGATGCTCGGCAGCAACCTCGAGGACATCGCCTCCGGCATAGACGAGCTGATGATCCGTCAGCCCGTCGGCATCGTCGCCGCCATCACGCCATTCAACTTTCCGGCGATGATCCCGCTCTGGTTCCTCCCCTACGCCGTCGGCTGCGGCAACGCGATCATCCTCAAACCATCTGAAAAGACGCCGATGACCATGGGACGGATCTTCGAGCTGATCGAAGCGGCCGGCTTCCCGCCCGGCATCGTCAACCTGGTGCACGGCGGCAAGACCGTCGTCGACGCCCTGCTCGATCATCCCGACATCCGGGCGATCTCGTTCGTCGGCTCGACGCCGGTCGCCCGCTACGTCTACGCCCGCGCCGCCGCCAACGGCAAGCGCGCGCAGTGCCAGGGCGGCGCCAAGAACCCGATCGTCATCCTGCCCGACGCGGACATGGAAATGACGACGCGGATTACCGCCGACTCGGCGTTCGGCTGCGCCGGCCAGCGCTGCCTCGCCTCCTCGGTCGTGATCACGGTCGGCGAGGCGTCCGACCCGTTCACCAGCCAGATCACCGAGGCCGCCTCGAGCCGAACCGTCGGCTACGGCCTCGACGCCGGCGTCGAGATGGGTCCGGTCATCTCGTCCGACAGCCGCCAGCGCATCCAGGGCCTGATCGCGCAGGGCGTCGCCGACGGCGCCCGGCCGATCGTCGACGGCCGCACGACAGCGGTGGCCGGCTACGAGCGCGGCAACTTCCTGCGGCCGACGGTGCTCGCCGACGTCGACCCGGCCAGCGAGCTGGCGCGCACGGAAGTGTTCGGGCCGGTGCTGAGCGTGATGCGGGCCGCGTCGGTCGAGGACGCGATCGACATGATCAACCGATCACCGTACGGCAACATGTCGTGCCTGTTCACCAGCAGCGGCGCCGCCGCACGCAAGTTCCGCTACGAGGTCCGCACCGGCAACGTCGGGATCAACGTCGGGGTGGCCGCGCCGATGGCATACTTCCCGTTCTCGGGCTGGAAGGACAGTTTCTTCGGCGACCTCCACGCGCAGGGGCGCGATGCGATCGATTTCTACACCGAGAAGAAAATCGTCGTCGAGCGCTGGCCTCAGACCTGGAGTAGAAAATTCTAGAATCGCAGAGGGCGCAGAGGTGGCGGAGGACGCAGAGAGGACGCAGAGGGCTCCATGGAAACCCGACGACTTGGTTCGCAAGGTCTCGTCGTCTCGGCGCTCGGTCTCGGCTGCATGGGGATGTCGGAGTTCTACGCCCCCAAGGACGATGCGGAGTCGACGGCGACGATTCACCGGGCCATCGATCTGGGGATCACGCTGATCGACACCGCCGACATGTACGGGCCGTTCACCAACGAGCGGCTGGTCGGCGCGGCGATCCGTGATCGGCGGCATCAGGTCGTCCTGGCGACAAAATTCGGCCAGAAGCGGACCGAGGACGGCCGGTCGCTGGGCATCGACGGATCGCCCGATTACGTGCGGACCGCCTGCGACGCGTCGCTGGCCCGGCTCGGCGTCGAGGTGATCGACCTCTACTATCAGCACCGCGTCGATCTCAACGTCCCGATCGAGGACACCGTCGGAGCGATGGCCGGTCTGGTGCAGGCCGGCAAGGTTCGCTACCTCGGGTTGTCCGAAGCCTCGGCCGCGACCATCCGGCGCGCCCACGCCGTGCATCCGATCACGGCGATTCAGACCGAGTACTCGCTCTGGACCCGCGATCCCGAGGACGAGGTACTGGCGACCTGCCGCGAGCTGCGGATCGGGTTCGTGCCCTATGCCCCGCTCGGCCGCGGGTTCCTGACCGGCCGGTTCAAACAGACCACCGACATCGAACCGGGCGACCGGCGCCACGATCACCCGCGCTTTCACGAAGAGAACTTCACCCGCAACCTCGACATCGTGCGGCGGCTGGAACCGATCGCGGCCGCCCGGGGCTGCACCCTGGCGCAGCTGGCCCTCGCCTGGGTGCTCTCGCGCGGTCCATCGATGGTCCCGATCTTCGGCGCGAAACACGTGCAGTATGTCGAGGAGAACGTCGGCGCGCTGAACGTGCTGCTGACCGGCCAGGATCTGACGCGGCTGGACGAGGCCGCGCCCAAGGGCGCGACGGCGGGGCTGCGCTACCCCGCCAACTCGATCGGCAGTGTCAATCGGTAGAGCGTCGCGAGGCTCCGCATCACCCAGAAACGCGGACGCGTGAGCCGGATTGATCCGTAGTCCGACCGAAGTCGGACGCCACGGACGATCCAGATACCGAAGCCGGACCCGACAGACGAGGGGCGTGCGGCCGCTGATATTTACGGTTTTTTTTGACCGGACATCCCGAAAGTCTGACAGAGAATTCAGAAGCGCGGCGGTGCGCGGTCGGATAGCATGACCGTGAAGAACGACTTCATTCCGAAAGGCGACCCGATGCGAAGGTTTCACTGGCTCTTTGTCCTGTCTGTTGGAGTGTTCATCGTCGGCGCGTGCAACAGCAGCCAGCCGGCCCCGGCCGCGCCGCCCGCCCCCCAGTTCCGGCTCACCGCGTCGATCAAGGACATCATGGACGCGATCGTCGACCCGTCCGCCGACGTCCTGTGGGAATCAGTCGCCACCATCGTCAGTGCCAGGGGCACCGAAGAGCGGCGGCCAAGAACCGACGAGGAGTGGGCAACCGTCCGGCGCAACGCCGTCCGGCTGCTCGAGGCGACCAACCTGATGGTCATGGAAGGCCGCCATGTCGCCAAGCCCGGCGAGAAGTCGGAGAATCCGGGCATCGAGCTCGAACCGGAAGAGATGGAAAAACTGATCAACGAGGATCGTCCCACCTTCGTCAAGTTCGCCCAGGGCCTGCACGACGCCGCCATGCCGGCGCTGAAAGCGATCGACGACAAGAACGCCGAGGGCCTGCTCGACGCCGGCGAGCTGATCGACAACGCCTGCGAGAACTGCCACTTGAAGT
Source organism: Acidobacteriota bacterium (assembly GCA_039931615.1). Lineage (GTDB taxonomy): Bacteria > Acidobacteriota > Vicinamibacteria > Vicinamibacterales > CAVVIG01 > JAHFUI01. Next base: position 140,074 of record JBDTRR010000003.1, on the reverse strand, counting down.
ACTGGTATCCGAACACGGCGCAGGCCGACGAGGCGAAGAAGAGTGGCGCCGCCAATCCCAAGAAGGGCTAGCGTCATGCATCGCCGAATGGTCCTGACCGTCGCCGGCGTCATCGCGGCCCTGGCGATGAGTGGTCCCGATCGTGGCGCGTCGGCGCAGGCGGCAGCGCGCGGCACGATCAAGGGCCACATCCGCCTCAGCGGCGAGGAGCCTGGCAATCCGGTCATCCGGATGGGCAAGGATCCGATGTGCGCCACGGTCAATCGCGGCAAGCAGGTGGTGCAGGAGACCGTGCTGGCCAGCCTCGACGGCAGCCTGGCCAACGTCTTCGTCCGGCTGCAGGGCACGTTTCCGGCGACCCCCGTACCGAGCGAGCCGGTCACCATCGATCAGCGCGCCTGCGTCTACGTCCCGCGCGTGATCGGCGTCCGCGTCGGGCAGACGCTGCAGGTCCGGAACGACGACGAGATCATGCACAACGTGCACAGCCTGTCGGTCAAGAGCAACACCTTCAATGTCAGCGAGCCGAAGGCGGGCATGGTCCAGCAGTTCAAGATGAAGGACGAAGAGGTGATGCTGCGGATCAAGTGCGATATCCACAGCTGGATGACGACCTACGTCGGAGTGGTGTCGAATCCGTATTTTGCCGTGACCAACAAGGCGGGCAGCTTCGAGATCGCCAGCGTGCCGCCTGGCACCTACACGATCGTGGCCTGGCAGGAGCGATACGGTCCGGTGATGAAGACGGTCACCGTCAAGGCGGGCGCAACGGCGACCGTCGACTTCGCCTACACCGGCAAGGAAAAGCCTCCGGCCGGCTAGTCCCGATCAAGCGCAGTCAATCGCCGTCCAGGCCTCGGGCCTGGACGTCACTTCTTCCCGCCCGGCATCGTCGCCCGCTTCTGCTCATCCTCGAGCACCGCCGCCTTGTCGCCCGGATACCAGTACTCGAGATGGCAGTTCTCGCAGACCCGGTCGAGGCGGCTGCCGGCCTCGAACAGCGCCTCGGTGTTCTTCGCCTTGACGATGTCCATCACCCGGAGGGCTTCGTCGCGCAATTCGTCCGCGTGCTTGTTCCACAGCCCCCGGTCGCCGTCGATCTTCGCCTGGATCTGTTCCGGTGAGAGCTCCGGCGCGTTCGGACCGCCGCTGTTGTTCTTGTCGCCCGGCGGCGCGACGGATCGCATCATCTTCAGCAGGTTCGATCCTTCGGCCAGCGTCACGGCGCCGATTCGCACCTTCGCCCAGTCCTCGTCGGTCTTGGGGCTGATGTTCACCACGCCCTTCTCGGTCGCGTCGGTCGCCACGGCATCGAACACGTTGTCCGCGATCGGATCGATGATGTTCTCCATCAACTCCTTGATCGAGACAATCGCTTTCAGATCCGGCTGCGGCGCGCTCGCCTTCGACGTGCATCCCGACGCGGCCAGCCCGGCGAGCGTGATGAATCCAGCGGCGGCGATGAAACGCCCACTGCCAGCTGTCATATCAGTTCCCTTCTGCAGAAAGCGGATCCGGGAGACGCGTGAGGGGTGTGCGGCATACCAGGAAATCCTACCCGACCTGCCGGCGGACACATCTGAAGAGTTTCTGAACTTCCTGTCCGCCCGGCAGCGCGCCGTTCTGAACATAATGTCAGAAACAATTTATAAAGGTTTGACGAACCCCGCCGGCGACGAGAACGCCCTCCCGGCGTGTCCATTCCCGACCGCCACGGTCTGGCGGCAGATCACGAGAGAGCCAATCGCCCGCGCGGCTTTCTGAAGAAGTCTTCAGGTGCTCCCGCCTGTCGCTTCCAGTACCATCGTCGGGCGCGCCACCGCTCGCGGTACCCTGCTGTGACAATGACGTTCCAGGCGTTGTGGATGCTCTCCGCGTTGGGCACTGCGGTTCTCGCCACGGTGGTGCGGACCAGGCCGGGCGCGGCCGCTCTGGCGATCGGCTTCGTGGCGACCGCCGCGTGGACGGTGCAATCGGGCCTTCCGGTGGACGCGTCGTGGATCGGCTGTCTGGTGGCGCTGGCCGCGGCTGGCCAGCTGGCCAGCCCGGACGCGGGCGCCGCGGCGATCGTCGGTGCCGCCGGCGCGGGAGTCGTGGCGGCCGCCTGGGGCGCCGTCCTCCAGGCTGAAGGCATCCCCCTGGCCCTCGCGCTGGGCATCACCGGAGTAACGATGATCTCATCCGTCTGGCTCACGAATCAACGGCCCGTGTTTGCCCCGACTGTGTTGCGTGAGGAAGCGCTGCTGATCCTGCTCGCCGCCGGCGTCCTCGTCGGGATGACGCCGACGGTGGTACAGGGCTGGCAATCAGCGGTGGCGCTGAACATGGCGGCCACGCCTGGAGCATCCGCCCAACTCGTCCCGGTCTGGACGCTGTCGTTCGTCGGCGCCGCGGTCGCCCTGGGTGCACTGCGGTCGGCGTGGAGACGCGGTTGAAGCTGAATGTGCTCGGCCTGCTCGAAAACGGCCTGTTCGCGCTCGGTCAGGTCCTGCGGTTTCCGGTGATGCTGCTGTTGTGGGTGTGCGTCGGCGCGGCGCTGTTCATGGCAGGAGGGTGCCTGGTCGAATTTCTCGGCCGCCGGCGCGAACGCCGCGGCTTCGACCTGAACGCGTGGCTGCGCTCGGGTCCGGTGCTCGAGGCCGATGCCGCCCGCCGGCACACGCTGCCGCCCCTGCTGCGGGGATTGCTGACCGACGTGGAGAAGGAACAGCGCGACGGCCGCCTCGCCGACGGCGGCCTCGAACACCTGGTCCTGACCCGCGAGGAAAAGGCGCGGCGCACCCTGACCGGTTCGCGGATGCTGGTGAAGGTGGGGCCGAGTCTCGGCCTGCTCGGCACCCTGATCCCGATGGGCTCTTCGCTGGCGTCGCTGGCGGCAGGCAATCTCGAAGCGATGGCCGGCCAGATGGTTGTCGCGTTCACGACGACGATCATCGGCCTGGCGACCGGCACGCTCGCCTACGTCGTCGCCGTCGTCCGGCAAAGCTGGGTCAACGAAACGGTCCACGATCAGCGGTTTCTCGCCGAGCGGATTGCCGGCGAGCTGGCCGCCCGGACGTAGCCTCCGGCGACAGCCGGATGTGGTGGAGGGAACATGGCGCGCTTCTTACATCTTCCGGCTGTTGACGAGCCGCCGGAGGAGGATCCGCTCGCGGGCATCGCGAATCTCTTCGACGTCTCGGTCGTCTTCATCGTCGGCCTGATGATCTCGCTGTTCTCGATCTACCGGATGGGCGATCTGGTCGACGCCAAGAGCGAAGTCACCATGGTCAAGACCAGCGCCCAGGGCGAGCAGGAGATCATCGTCAAGAAGGGCACCAAGGTCACCGCCTACAAGGTCACCGGCAAGACGATGGCGGGCGACGGCGAGCGGCTCGGAACCGCCTATCGGCTCGCCAACGGGCAGATCATCTACGTGCCGGAAGGGCCCGATGCGAAATGATGAACGAGATGCCAGGCCCTGAAAAAGGGGTACGGCCCCTTTTCCCGGGGCTTCTTCGAAAAGGGGCCGTACCCCTTTTCGTCCTGCTGCTGGCCTGTCTCCAGATCTCGTCCGCGCTGCTGGCACAAGGGCCACGCCCGCCGGCCCAACCGGTCCGCATCGCGTTCGTGTTTTCCGACGGCAACATCTCGGGCACGATGAAGGCGTACCGGGCGCTGCTGCAAGAACGGCCGGACCTCCGCAACCGGGTGACCCTGCGCTTCCTCACCGAGTCGGTCTTCGACGATGTCGCGCCGGCCGACCTGACCGGCGCGAACCTCCTCGTGCTGGACATCATGAACCAGCAGATGCTCGACCGCTATAACACGACCCACAAGATCGATCTCCTGGCCAGCGTGCGGGCGCACGGCGGGGTGATTGCGGTCGGTGAAGGGCTGGTGCCGAAAGAAACCTATACCAGCCAGGGCGCCATGTGGGACGACCACGCCCGCGCCTTGTGGGGGTACTCCGGCTTCGCCAACCAGGTCGGGCTGCTGAAATTCGCGCTGACCCAGGCCGGCGTCGCCGGACTGACGGTGCCCGAGGCCCAGCCGAGCCTGGACTTCGGCTACTACTATCCGGACGGCCGGCAGGGACAGGTGTTCGCCCGCTGGGACGACTTCGACGCCTGGCGGACGGCGCACGGCAAGCGCCGGGCCGGCGCGCCGCGGATCGCCGTCGGCTTCTTCAAGTCGACGTTCTACGGCGGCGAGACCGAGCTGCTCGACGCGCTGATCGCGGAGATCGAGCGACAGGGTGCCGAAGCGGTACCGGTCTTCGGCTATCCCGGATCGGTGACGCATCAGCGGCTGCTCCTCGACGCGCAAGGCACACCACGCGTCGACGTGGCGATGGGGTTCCTCTTCAACTTCGCCGACACCGAAGCCTGGAAGCTGCTCGCGAAGATCGACGTGCCGACGCTGCACCTGGTCAGTCTCTACGGCCGCAGCGAACGGGAGTGGCGATCGTCGAGCGGCGTGACCAGCTTCGAGGGCACGTTCCAGGTGGCGGTGCCGGAGCTGGCGGGCACCATCGCCCCGACGGTCGTCGGCAGCAAGGAAAAGATCAAGGACGCCGACACCGGCGTCACGATCATCGTCAATCATCCGATCGCGTCGCGGGTCGCGACGGCGGTCGCGCGGGCCCGGCGCTACGCCGCGCTGCGTCTCCGACCGAACCCCGACAAGCGCATCGCGCTGATGTACTACAACTACCCGCCCGGCAAGGCCAACATCGGCGCCAGCTACCTGAACGTGGCGGAATCGCTGGCCAACATCCTGCGGCGGATGAAGACCGACGGCTACGACGTCGGCAGCGCCGACCTTTCCGCCGGCGCGGTCCTGTCCGAGATCACCACCAGGGCGCGCAACGTCGGCGGCTACGCTCCCGGCGAGCTCGACGAGATGCTGGCGCAGGGCAGCGCGGTGCGGGTGCCGCTCGCCGACTACACGCGCTGGCTCGATCAATACGCGGCGCCGCTGCGCGCGAAGATCCTGAATGACTGGGGGCCGCCCGGCACGAGCCAGCTGATGGCGGCCGGCGGCAGCGTCATCATCCCGGCCGTGCGCTACGGCAACGTTGTCCTGCTCCCGCAACCGGCGCGCGGCTGGGGCGAGGACAACGAGAAGATGTACCACGCCAAGGATCTGGCACCTCACCACCAGTACGTCGCGACCTATGCGTGGCTCAGACACGGGTTCCAGGCCGACGCCGTCGTGCACGTCGGCACGCACGGGACGCTGGAGTGGCTCGACGGCAAGGACGCCGGCCTGTCGGAAGAGGATGCCCCCGACGCGCTGATTGCCGACCTTCCCGATCTCTACATCTACAACGTCGACGTCGTCGGCGAAGGGCTGGTGGCGCGCCGCCGCGGCATGGCGACGCTGATCGATCACATGGTGCCGCCGTTCAAGAAGGGCGGGCTGTACCCGCAACTCGCCGAGCTGGCCGAAACGATCAGCGATTTCGAGAAGAACGAAGGCAAGAATCCCGAGCTGGCCCGGACCTATCTCGAACGGGTGCGCGAGCAGGTGATTGCGCTGGGCATCGCCAAGGACCTGAGCCTCGACCTCGGCCAGCCCGGCAGCCTGCAGGAGGAGACGATCCATCAGATCGAGACCCACCTGCTCGAGCTCAAGGGTCAGAACATTCCGTACGGACTCCATGCCTTCGGCCGCACGCCGGAAGAGCCGCTGCGCGAGAGCACGATCGACGCCATCGTCAGCGCCGACCGCAGTCTGCTGCCCGGCCAGGCCAAGGTGCTGGCCGCCGAGATGGAGGATCGAATCGTCGTCTCCGGCCGGCGCGAACTGGACAACCTGATGCGGGCCATGAGCGGCGGCTTCGTCCCGGCCGGCAGCGGCGGCGAGCCGATCCGCAACCCCGACTCCTATCCGACCGGCAAGAACTTCTACGGCATCGATCCGGACAAGGTGCCCAAGCCGGCCGCATGGGAACTCGGCGTGAAGCTGGGCGATCAGCTGCTTGCCGATCACCTGAAGCAGCACGGGAAGTATCCGGAGAAGGTCTCGTTCGTCATCTGGGGCGACGAAACGATGCGCCACGAAGGCGTGCTCGAATCGCAGATATTCCACCTGCTGGGGACCCGGCCGGTCTGGGATGCTCGCGGCAAGGTCGTCGACGTCGAGGTGATTCCGAGCGCGCAGCTACAGCGGCCGCGCGTCGACATCGTCATCGCCAGCGCGGCGGAAGGGATGTTCCACAACGTCACGCTGCTGATGGACAGGGCGGTCCAGAAGGTCAAGGCGATCGACGAGGCCGGCAACGTCGTGCGGCGGCACTACCTGCAGACCAAGGCGCTGCTGATGGAGAAGGGCTACTCGGAGCAGGATGCCGATCGCCGCGCCGGCGTCCGGATCTTCGACGAACCGCCCGGCCTCTTCAACCTGAACACCTCGACCATCGTCGCCGCCAGTGGGACCTGGGATTCCGACAAGGGCTTTGCCGACGACTACGTCCGCAAGCTCGGTCACGGCTACGGCAACGGGTTCTGGGGCGAGCCGATGGCCGACGTCTTCCGTCTCGCGCTGTCCGGCACGGAGAAGGTGGTGCACAGCAGCTCGACGATGCTGTACGGCGCCCTGGACAACGACGACATGTTCATGTACCTGGGCGGGCTGGCGGCGGCGATCCGCAACATCGACGGCAAGAGCCCGGAACTGGTCGTCACCAACACCCGCGATCCCGGTCATCCCGAGATGACCTCGATGGACAAGTTCATCGGCACCGAATTCCGGTCGCGCTACATCAATCCGACGTGGATCGAGGGGATGAAGAAGGAAGGGTACGCCGGTGCGGGCGAGATGCGCTCGTTCGTCGAGTACATGTGGGGCTGGAAGGCGACCACCCCCGAACTGGTCGACGACGCGATGTGGAAGGAGACGTTCGACGTCTACGTGCAGGACCAGCACCAGCTGGGGATGAAGGACTTCTTCGAAAAGAACTCGCCCTACGCCTACCAGGACATGGCCGGGCGGATGGTCGAGACGGTGCGCAAGGGCTACTGGGACGCCGACAGCGAGACGAAGACGAAGCTGCTGACCGAATACATCGACAGCGTCAACCAGCACGGCGCCAGCGGTGCCGAGTTCACGAGCGGCAACCCGCGGCTGTCGAAGTACGTGCTGGAGCAGGGTAAGGCGGCCGGCATTCCGGTGCCGGCGCTCGAAGGGTTCCAGCGGGCGATGGAAAAGGCGATGGGCGCCACCGTCACGACTGCCGCCGGAGTCGTGGAAAATTTTGTCCGCAGCAACCAAGCGGCGCCCAGTTCGCCACAGGTCCAGGCGGCGCCGCCGCCGGCGCCGGGTCCGGCGCCAGCGCAGGTTGCCCGGGACATGAGTGCGGCGCAATCGGCGCTCAAGGGCTACGTGATGGAGGAGAAGGATCGCTCGCGCCCGTCGCCAGCCGCTGGAGTCAGCGTCGTCGTGCCGCAGTGGGTCACCGCCGGCCTGGCGGTGCCGGTGCTGGCCTCTCTGCTGGCCTGGCGTCGCCGCCATCGGCGGCGGTAGCCACGGTCCGCCTCCCACATGGTCATACTCGCCTGGCTTGGGATCGCGCTGGCCGGCCTGATCGACGGCCCTCACCAGATCACGCAGAACGGCTACGGCGCGTTCGAGGCCAGCCTGGCGCGCTCGGGCGATGGCTTCACGGTGGCGTGGTACGACACCCGCGATGGACATCCCGAAATCTATTCACGCCGGATCGACGGACGCGGCCGGCCGGCCGGGCCGGAGCGCCGCCTGACCACCAGCGTCGAGCGCGCCTACGAGGCCGACATCGCGTCAGTCGGCAAGGACCTCGCGCTCGCGTGGTACGAGGTCGGTCCGAACCGGACGTCGCACGCGCGGCTCGGGCTGTGGACGGCGGATGGCCGGCGCCTCTGGAGCATGGCGCTGGCGCTGCCGGAGCGCATCAGCAAGAACCCCGTCGTCCGCACCCGGGGTCAGGAGATTTTCTGCGCCTGGCTGGCGGAAAACGCGGCCAGGGACTTCGAGGTCTACGCGGCGTGGTTCGACCGGGATGGGAATCCGATCGCGCCGGCGCAGCGGCTCGGTCCCGCAGGACAGACCACGTGGAACGTCAATGCGACGATCGACGATCGCGGCCGGGCCTGGGTGGTGTTCGACGCGAAGGTGAATACACGCACGAGCGAGATCTACGTCGCCCGCGTCGACAAGGCGGCCGCCGTGGTCACGCGAGTGACGGCAGACGATGGTGCGGCGTCCAAGTATCCGGACCTGGCCGTGGCCGGCGACAGGGTGGCGCTGACCTGGTTCGATCAGCGCGACGGCAACCAGGAGGTCTATCTGTTCGTGGCCCGCACCGGCGACCTGAAAGAGGGGCTCGAGGCGCGCGCGATGCGGATCACCAACACGCCAGGCGAGTCGATCGGTGCCTATGTGTCCTGGAACGCCAGGCGCCGCCGCTTCGGGCTGGCGTGGTGCGACAACACCGAGGGTCAGCACGAAGTGTATTTCCAGGCATTCGACGCCACCGGTGCAGCAGCGGGCTCGCCGCAACGGCTGACCCGGAACCCGACCGATTCGTTGATTCCCGCGATTCAGCCGGCCGGTGACGGCTTCGCCCTGGCGTGGAATGAATACGCGGCGACAAGACGCGACGTGCACGAGACCGCTGACGCGCGGTCGGAGATTGCCTTCGCGCTGGTGCGTTGACTGGCGTCCGCGACGAGCCCGACGATACCCCCCACAAAAGCCGCGCGTACGTGGGGTCCGGCTTCAGCCGGACCGTGACAGGCAGGCCTGAAGGCCTGCGCTACGACTAATCCAGGCAGGACCGCCGCGGATCGGGAACGGATCCATCGACAGCATGCCGCTGAAGGCCCAGGTGACGGCCCCGGCTCCGAACAGCAACCCGAGGATCGTGTGCCACCGCTTCTGGCCGCGATACGGAATGCCGGTCGGTGCTCCGGCGTAGCGATAGCGCCGTGACGGCGAATACATCCAGACCGCGATGACCAGGCCGGCCAGCGCCGAGACGGTGCCGAGGCCGGACGACCAGACGACCAGTCGGCTCCATTCCAGGCCGTGTTGGCGCAGCGGGAGGAAGTACAGCCAGTGGGGGATCGCGCCGACGTAAGCGCCGAGACGCGATGCCGTCGTGGTGTACTGCACCACCGCGCCCGTGTTCTCGGAGAGGTAGAGCTGCTCGCCGTCCGGCCAGGAGTACTTCCGCAGCGGACTGAAATTCTGGAACTCGCCTTGAATGGTCCACTGATCGACGCGCCCGACCGGCTCGATCGTCGCCGCGCCAGCCGGCTGCCCGGTCCAGGCCGACGCGATCCGCGCCAGCATCGCGTCCGACACCTCGACCTGCCGCTCTCCGGAGTCGGCGTAGACCATCGCTTCTCCGCCGCCGCCGCTGAAGAGATAAACCGGACGGCGGTCGAATGTCGTCAGCCGCGCCTGGCCCGGCGGCTGATCGTCGCCGAGCCTGGCGTAGGCTTCCGCCGGCGACAGGTGGATCGTCGACGGAACCAGCGCCGGGGATCGCCGCAATCGATCGGCCTCGGTGACGCTGGGGAAATCCCAATACATCATGGCGATACCCGAGGGAAACCACAGCAGGAAGATCAGGCAGAGCGCGACCCCCAGCCAGCGGTGAACGAGGATCAGTGTGCGTTTCAGCATGGCGTCGGCCCTCTGGGCAGGACACGAGTACCGAACGGCGATGCGCTCTAACTAATATCTCACCACCGCGCCGGCGTAGACCCCCTTCAGCTTGAAGTCCGCCGTATTCCATTCGCCCAGATGATGGATGTCAATGGCCCGGTAGCCGAGCTGCGCGCCAAGATGGCGGCCGATGCTCCACACCGCCGACGCATCGATGTCGGCCACCCGTCCTCCATAGTGTCCGTCGGCCCGATCGGGCACGCCGAAGAACGTCGCCTCCCCGGTCAGTGTCAGGCGGGGGGCTGGATAGAGTCGCAGAACGCCGCCGACCGCCGGGACCGGCATCGCCTGCCGGCTCACCTCGTCCAGCGGCGCCGCCCGGAATGCCGCCCGCACCACCGTATGTTTGACCTCGGCGATGAACCCGGCCGTCACGCGGCGCCTGACGACGAAGTCGTATTCGTAGCCGAACCGGTAGGTGGTCCAGTCGAGGCGGGCGGTCACCGGTTGGCCGGAGAGGTAGGTGGCGCCGTTGAAGACGAGATCACGCGAGAGCGTGGCGGTGGAGTCGAAGCGGACGGGAATGTATTGCAGCCGGAACCGGTGCCGCAATTTCGGCCGCCACGTCAATTGCAACTCGGGAAAGCGCTGATCGCTCATCCCGACGTCTCGCTTCAAATCGATGCGGGTGCCGGGGATGCCGGCAGCGTCGCTGGACACGATGATGTCGGCGCCGGGTGCCCAGATCGCGGCCATCGCCTCGATCCGGTAACGCTCGACTGCCGGCAGATCCGGCGGGCCGCCAACCGATGCCTGCGCCCGCACGCTGCAGGGCAGACCCAGCAACATCACCAGACTGGCCGTCGCCGCCGTGACAGGTCTCATCATCCTCCGATGCGCTCGCCGGCGGCGGTGGTAGCGGGGCTCCGCCGCAGACCGAATCGTACGTGGCGTCCGATTTCAGTCGGACTACGGATCGAATCCGGCTGAAGCCGGATCCCACGTACAAGGAGAAGCCCGATCCCACGTACGAGGAGGCGCGCGGCGTCACCGCTAGTCAGCGTTGTCCTGCCGCCGACGGGCGCCACGCCCTATTTTCGCCCACGCTTCGGATAAACGTGCATGTGATGCACGTCGGGGAGATCGACCGGCGGCGGCGACTCGGGCATCAGGACGGTCGGAAACAATTTGGTCTCGAACCCCTCGAAGTCCCGGGCCCACTCCTTATGGTGGTAGACGCAGACCGGCAGGCAGATCGAACAGTACGAATGCGCCGCAAAATACGGGAAGCAGCGCCCGGTGTCGACGACGAAGCGGTCGTTGCCGAGGTGATCCTGACCAGCCTCCGGACTGCGTTCGTCGGGGATGGCATCGGCCGGGCAGTATTTCCGGCAGGCCCGGCAGGTGTCGCAGAACCTGGCGATCCCCGCGTCGATCGGGTGATCGATGGCCAGCGGCATCGACGTCGCCACGCTGCCCATCCGGAAGAGCGGGCCAAGGCGGGGATGAATGATCGATCCGTGGCGGCCCAGCTCGCCGAAGCCCGCTTTCAGCCCGATCGGAATGTGCAGCAGGTCGCTGTCGCCGATCGGATGCTCGACCCGGCAGGCATGGCCGAGCGATCGGATATGGGCCGCCAGCCGGATGACCACCTCGCCGAGCGTGAAGTAGATGCGCAGGCACTCAATCGCCGCCTCACGCGACGGCACGACCTGGAATTCGCGCCAGCGCATCGCCTGACCGACCGCCACCGCATAGGCCTCGGGAACGGTTCGCCCCCGGTAGATGTCGCTCGGCTCGATCGGTGCGATGCCGACGATGTCGGCGCCAAATTCGACCGCCTTGTTCTTGACGTGCTGTGCGGCGTCGGCCGCGGAGGCGAAGTCGTGACGCACCGGCGCGACAGGTCCCTCGAACCGCGAGTACTGATCGTCGTAGATCTTCTGCAGGTAGACGTTGGCCTCCTCGATCCGGATCGATCGGCCGCCGACCGCTGCGTACCATTCCTCCCACGCGAACGGGGGCGGCGGGGCGGGCGGGGTGGCGGTGGCGGCGGGGATCATCGTGTCGAAACAGGGTACTCGCAGCGGTCACTCGCACACTAGTACGTCTGGACTATTGCCGGCTCAATTGGCCGCCCGTACAGTCGTCCACTCAACCGGCAGACCCCAACCGCACGCTCCTCACGACCCGGACGGAGAGTCGCCGATGAAATGGTTCCTTACCGTGTTTCTGCTCGCGTGTGCGGCGATTCCCGCTGCAGCGCAGCAGCCGGCGTCCGCCACCATTCGCGGCCGGGTGCTCGATCCGCAAGGCCGCGGGGTGATCGCCCGCGTCCGGGTGGTCCAGGCGCGCACCGGACTGCTGCGAGAAACGCAATCCGATGCCGACGGCCACTTCGCGCTGACCAGCATCCCGCCCGACCAGGTCGATGTGGTGGTGAGCGCGGCGGGATTTTCCGAGCGCCGGATCGTGGCCATCCAGCTCGAGGTCGGGCAGGCGGCCGAAGTCGACGTCGATCTGCAGGTCGCCGCCGTCCGCGAGCAGGTCACGGTGGCCGGCAACGCCGGGACGGTGAACGTCCTGGGATCGGTCGTCGGCTCGGTCGTCTCCGCCCGCGAAATCGAATCGCTGCCGCTCAACGGCCGCAACTTCCTCGAACTGGCCTTCCTCACCCCGGGCAACTCGCCCGCCCCGACCTTCGATCCGACAAAGGCGCAGTCGGTGGTCGTGTCGTCGGCCGGCCAGGCTGGCCGCGGCGGCAACATCCTGATCGATGGCATGGACGACAACGACGACGTCGTCGGCGGGCCGCTGCAGAATATTTCGCAGGACGCGGTGCAGGAGTTCCAGGTCGCGACCGGCCGGTTCACCGCCGAACTCGGCCGATCGGCTGGAGCGGTGATCAACGTGGTGACGAAATCGGGCGGCGAGGCGGCACATGGATCGGCGGCGATCTACCTTCGGGACCAGCGCTGGCAGGAGCTGCCGGCGACGATCGATCCCGGCGTCGCCGGCGATCCGCCGTTCGATCGACAGCAGGCCTCCTTCACACTCGGCGGGCCGCTGCGGCGGCAGCGTCTGTTCGGGTTCGGATCGCTGGAGGTGCGCAACCAGGATGGCGGCGTCATGGTCGGGACGCGGGACACGGCGTCGAGCTCGATCGTCCGATCGTTCGCCCCGGCGCCGGTCGACGATCTGCTCGGCACGATCCGGCTCGACTGGAGGGCGGCGGCCAGCAACGACGTCACAGTCCGCTATTCCGGACAGCGGGCCAACGACGTGGCGTCGAGCGCCTCCGATCGGGTGATCGGCACCGCGTCGCAGCGCCAGCAGTCGAAGAACCGCCTGCACGCGGTCCTGTCATCGTGGACCCGCGTCATCTCGCCGCGCGCCCTCAACGAACTGAGCGTCAGCTTCAGCAGCTTCGAGAACGCCATCACACCGGTCGCGCCGGGCGTCCAGCTGACGTTTCCCAGCCTGCTCGGCGGCTCGTCGTTTCGAGTACCGCAAGGGACGACCCAGAAGCGCTGGCAGGTTTCCGACGGGCTGTCGGTGCAGCGCGGGACCCATCAGCTGAAAATGGGTGGTCAGGTGCAGCGGGTCGCCGGTCAGTTCGACCTCGGCGTCTTCCGCGACGGCAGAATCGAGTACGTCGAGGACTTCCCCTCCTTCGATCACAACGGCGACGGCCGGATCGACGATGACGACCTGCTGTTCGCGGTGACGCTGCGCAGCGGCCGGCCGGATCGGGATCTCGTCATCCCCAACGCCAACAATCTTCACCTCGCCGGCTACGCGCAGGACGACTGGCGCATCCACCCGCGCCTGACGCTGAACTTCGGAGTCCGCTACGAGATCGATACCGACGTCAACAACATCAGCCGGATCGGCGACTTGAACCCGATCGTGGCGTCCTTCGTCACCGCCGAGCGCCGCCGCGACACCAACAACTGGGGGCCGCGGCTCGGGTTCAACTGGTCGGCGCCCGATTCCCGCACCAGCATCCGGGGCGGCTACGGGATCTATTACGACCGTGTGACGCTCGAGATCGAATCGCTCGAACGCGGACTCGACGGCCGGGCGCTGCCGATCGAGGTGCGCGCCGGCAATCTGCAATTTCTCGATCCGGCGACCGGCCGGGTGCCGCCATTCGCGCCGAGCACCTCGAATCCGTTCACCGGTTTCATCCTGCCCGGCGCCGGGGCGTCGGGCATCAACCTCATCGATCCGCACCTGCAGAATCCCAGGGTCCAGCAGGCGTCGATCGGGCTCGAGCGCCAGATCGGATCGCGGCAGATCGTCCGGGTCGATCTGATCCACACCCGCGGCACCGACTTCATCATCGGCCGCACCATCGGCACGGTCTTCAACCCGGTCATCGACGGTCCCGATCGCGTCGTCAGCCTCGAGTCGAGCGCCCGGACCAGTTACGACGGGCTGCTGGTCGAAGTCGAACGGCGCTACAGCGGCCGGGTCGGACTGCGCGCCTCGTACACCCTTTCGAAGTCGATGAACTATTCCAACGACGACCAGATCCCGTTCGGCAATGGTCCGCTCGACCCGAACGACCTGGCGCGGGAGTACGGTCCGGCGCCCAACGATCAGCGCCACCGCCTGGCGCTGTCCGGCGTCGTCGATCTGGGCGCCAGATTCCAGCTCGCCGGGCTGTGGCGGTTCGCCTCTGGCGTGCCGATGGACATCCTGATGCCGGACGCGCAGTCGCGCATCCCGCTGCTGTCGCGCAACGCCGGCGGCCGCGAGATCGCATCGGCGGGCGACTTGAACAGCCTGGTTCGGAGCGTCAACGCCGGCGGCGGCGTCAACGGCCAGCCGCTGCCCCTGGTCTCCGACAGCGCGCGCTTCAACGACCGCTTCAGCTCACTCGATCTCCGGCTGTCGCGCTCGTTCAACACCGGCCCGGTGCGGATTGAAGCGGTCGCCGAGGTCTTCAACCTGTTCAACGTGGCCAACATTCTCGGCACGTCGACGGTCAACTACTCCGGCTTCGCCAACGTGCTCGTGCGCGATTCGAACGACCCGGCGAACGCCGGCTACCTGCGCTCGTCTTCGTTTGGGAAGCCGGTCACGACGGCCGGCGGCGTGTTCGGATCCGGTGGTCCCCGGGCGATGCAGCTGGCCGCCCGCGTCACGTTCTAGTCTGATCAAGAAATCGATTCTGAAGTAGTGCGGACCTTCAGGTCCGCCCGACGCGGCAGGCCTGAAGGCCTGCACTACGACAGCAACAAGCTGATGCCTGCCTTGGGCTCGGTTTTCCTCTGGACACTGCAGACCAGCGAGGCACGATTCAACCGACGATGCCGACACCGGCCGGTCCTCCCGCTCGCGAGCTCGGTCTGTGGCCGGCAACTGCGCTGGTCGTCGGCCATGCCATCGGCGTCGGCATCTTCCTGACGCCGTCGGAGCTGATCGGCGCGCTGGCCTCGCCGGCGTTGACGCTGGGGCTGTGGCTGATCTGCGGCGCGATCGTCCTGGCTGGCGCCTTCACCTTCGGAGAGCTGGCGTCGCGGTACCCGCACGCGGGCGGCCCGTACATCTATCTGCGGGAAGCGTGGGGGCCGCGCATCGCGTTCCTCTACGGCTGGCAGTCGCTCCTGATCATGGATCCGGGAGTCACGGCGGCCCTGACCACCGGCATGTCGCAGTACCTCGTCGTGCTGTGGCCGGCGGCGACCGGCTTCGAGCGTCCGATCGCCGTCCTTACCATCTGGACCCTGGCGCTCGTCAACCTGACCGGCCTCAAGCTCGGCGCCCGGATCTTCGGCGCGATGACCGCCTTCAAGCTGCTGGCGCTGGCGGCGATCGTGATCGCCGCCTTCACCGTCGGCGACGGCCACTGGTCGAATTTCAGATCGGTGGCCGGGGCACGCGCCGGGGCGCCGCCGCTCGCCGAGGCACTGGCGCTCGGCCTGGTCAGCGTGTTCTTTTCGTTCGCGGGCTTCTGGGAAGCGAGCCGGATTGCCGGCGACGTGCGCGATCCACGCCGGACCCTGCCGCTCGCCCTCGGGCTCGGAGTGGCCTGCCTGACGCTCGTCTACGTCGTGACGACGGCGGCGTTCATCTACCTGGTGCCGGTCCGGGACGCGACCAGTGCCGCGGCATTCGCCCGCCGCGCCGGCGAAGCGATGCTCGGCTCCGCCGGGCCGCCGCTCCTCGCCGCGATGGTGGTGCTGTCGGTGATCGTCAGCGCGACGGCGCTGATGATCATGGCGCCGCGGCTCTACGTCGCGATGAGCCGCGATGGCCTGTTCCCGTCGGCGCTCGCCGCCCTGCACCCGGTCACGCAAGCGCCCGCGCGCGCGTCGGCCGTGCTGGCCGCGCTGGCCAGCGGGTTCGTCATGATCGGGTCGTTCGAGCAGATCGTGTCGTTCGTGGTCTGCACGGCGATGGGATTCATCGCCCTGGCGGCGGCGGCGCTGCTGGTGGTGCGCCGGCGGAACCCGCAGGCCGGCGGGTTCAGGGCGCCCGGCTATCCGTGGACGACGGGACTGTTCGTGCTGCTGGTCAGCGGCGTGGTGCTGCTGGTCGGCATCAATCGGCCGCTGCAGGCGATGGCGGGGCTGGGCATCGTCGCACTGGGATGGGTGTTTGGGAAATTAGGAATTAAAAATTAGGAATTAGGAATGGGAACTGAGTTCGCAGGCGAGAGCACGAATTCCTAATTCCTAATTCTTAATTTCTCGAATCCACCAGCGCTTCCTTGAGCACCCTCCCTTCGGCCTGCGGCAATGGCACACCGGCAATCGCCGCCAGCGTCGGCGCGATGTCGGCGGG
This sequence comes from Acidobacteriota bacterium, assembly GCA_039931615.1. Taxonomy (GTDB): domain Bacteria; phylum Acidobacteriota; class Vicinamibacteria; order Vicinamibacterales; family CAVVIG01; genus JAHFUI01. The sequence goes on along the minus strand of JBDTRR010000003.1, from coordinate 123,646 downwards.
CGAGGCCGGCTGCCGATACTCCCCCTTCTTGATCCCGTGTCCGAACAGCAGCACCGGGACGCGCTGATCATCCGGGGTGGCGGAGCCGTGCGTGGTGCCGACCGACGAGAACATCCAGCCTGGCCGGGGCGCCATCACCAGATCGCCGCTGCGACCGCGCAGGTAGCTGAGCGCTGCCGCCCGCAGCAGGACGTCCGGCGAGGACGCGCCTGTCAACAGTTCCTCACCGCGGAAGACGCGGCCGATTCCAGGCGTCGCCGTCAAGGCCGTGATGATGGCCTCCAGCGCGCCGGGCGACTGCGCCAGGCGCGCATACATGCCGGGCGCGAAATAGACATCGTTGCCGTTGACCCTCGCCACGTACTTGCCGGCGCCGGCCCGCGTGTTGGCCTGGTCCTCGATCAGGGCCGAGATCGCGACGGCATCGAGTCGTCCCGCGTCGAGGCCGGCGCTCTGGAGCTGCGCGGGAATCGGCGTGACGCCGTGATCGGCGGTGAGACCCACCACGTAGTTGCCGCGCCCGACGAGGGCGTCGAGGCGATCGAGCAGCGCGCCGAGGGTGCGATCGAGCCGCACCAACATGTCGTGGACCTCCAGGCTGCGCGGTCCGTAGGCATGCCCGACCAGGTCGGGGCTCGAGAAGCTGACCGCGAGCAGGTCGGTCGCGTCACGCTGCCCCAGCGCGAAGCTGCGGACGAGGTCGGCGGCGAAGGCCCCGACATACTCGTCGGCGAACGGGCTGCGTTCCCATCGCACCCGGTAGGCGGCGTCGGGCGCCGGGCTGTTGGCGGCGAGCGGGTGCGGGAACGTCCGGGTCCAGCCTCGCGGGGGGGTTTCCCCAGTGGCATCATCCGCCTCGCGATAGCGGCCCTGGGCCAGCAGCGGCGTCCAGATCGCGCCGAAATCGGCGTCGATGGCGTGCGCCGCGACGAACGTCTGGACCTGCGGCAGTGCCGCGGGTGCGAACGCCGACGACGTCTCCCAGCGATCGAGCGAGTCGCTCAGCCACGTCACCGCGTCGCCGCCGTGTCCGGCCAGCATGATCGCGCTCCGTGCCTTCAGCGACAGGCTGACGACGCGGGCGCCGCGCGACTGGCGCAGCTGGTCGGCGAGAGTCGGCACCAGCAGCCGGCGGGCGCTGTCGCCGTTGCCGGCAATCGGCGCGCCGTAGCTGACCGCCGTGGCCTGATCGTCATCGGTGCACGCCACCTGCTTCCCGGTGTCGCGATCCCACCAGGCGTTCTGGACGATGCCGTGGGTGCGCGGATACGCGCCGGTGGCGATGGTCGCGTGACCGGCGCAGGTGATGGTGGCGAGGTAGGGGTAGGCGGCCCGGCTGAACCAGGCGCCGTCGCCGACCATCCGCTTCAGACCGCCGCTCCAGTTCGCCCGGAATCGATCGACGTAATCGGCGCGCATCTGATCGACGACGATCAGCACGGTGAGCTTCAACGGCGCCGCCTGGGCGGCGACAGTGGACTGATGCGGGGAGGCTGGGAGTAAACTGACGCCGGTCAGCGTCAGGGCGGCGGCCAGCAGCTTACGCATGACAAGATATTAGTCCCGTGGAAACGTGAGCGTCACGTCACTTCCGGCGGCCGTGGCCGTCACGCGTGGCCCGATGCGCGCCGGGACCGCGGCCACAGATGACGTTTCCACCGCATTAGATCCGATGTCCTCCGAATCCGACTCAACAGCCGACGGGCTGCTGCTCGCGACCCTCGAGTCCGCGCCGCATGCCGCACCGCTGGCGCCACACGAGGAAGTGCTCGAGCTGTTCGATCAATGGGGACCGCGCCTGCGTCGCTATGTCGGGTCGTTCGGCCTCGGATCCCACGACGCCGAAGACATCGTCCAGGACGTGTTCCTGTCGCTGTTCCGTCACGTCCAGCTTGGACGGTCGCGCGTCAACCTCAAAGGCTGGCTGTTCCAGGTGACGCACAACCTGGCGTTGAAGCGGCGGAACTGGACGCGAAAGCGGCAGACGGAGATGGCGGGACATGCGGTCGTCGCGGCCCGCCAGGAGGTCGGCACGGACAATCCGGAAGAACAGCTGGCCGGGGCCGAGCGTCAGCAGCGCCTGATTGCCGTGTTCAACGCCCTGCCCGACCGGGATCGGCGCTGCCTGTGCCTGCGCGCCGAAGGGCTGCGCTATCGCGAGATCGCGAACGTGCTGGGCATCTCGCTCGGTGCCGTCGCGAAGTCGCTGACGCGGGCGCTGGAGCGGCTGCAACGGGCCGACGAACGGTAAGGCATATGGATAACCGGAACGCGCATCTCTCCGATCACGATTTGCTGCTCGCCGTGGATGACGAGTTGCGGCCGTCACGCGCCATCGCCGTCGGCGCCCACCTGGCCCGCTGCGCGGACTGCCGGCGACGCAAGGAACGGCTGGAAGACACCGCCCGGGCGTTCGCGCGCGCCTATCACGAGCACGACGTATCGCCACCGGCCGCCACGGCGGCGCACGACGACGCCCGGCGGCGGCTCGAGGCCGCGCTGACCCGGGTCCGCCCGGTCGGGCGCTGGTCGTGGTCCGACGCCGGTGCGGCGCTCGCCGCGGCGGCGCTCGTGATCCTGGCGCTCCGGGCGGCCAGTCCACGGCAGCCGGACCAGCCGGCGCCGGTCGCCGAGGCGGAGCCGGGTGCGCTGCCGCTGCCGCAGTTGACGCCGGGAGACGTCCGCCCGGTCACACTCGACGAACTCTGCGCCGAACGGCTCCCCTCCGGACGATCCGTCCCGCCCTCCGTCCAGCAGGCGGTGCTGCACGACTACAACATGGGCCATCTGCGGGAGGGCGACTACGAGCTGGATCATCTGATCACGCCCGCCCTTGGCGGCACCAGCGACCGCCGCAATCTCTGGCCCGAACGCTATGGCTCCCGGGTCTGGAATGCGCGCGTCAAGGACGAGCTCGAAGACCTGCTGCCGCAACTGGTGTGCGAGCGGAAGGTTCCGCTGGCCACGGCGCAGCGCGAGATCGCCTCCAACTGGATTACCGCCTACAAGAAATACTTTCGCACCGACCGGCCGCTGCCCTCCCGCGACCGGATGTAGGGGCGTTGGACGACGGAGCAATCCGGCTGAAGCCGGATCCCACGTACGAGGGGCATGGCGTCCAATTTCAGTCCGACGCCGGAGCAATCGGGCTAGAGGCGGATCCACGTACAAGGGTCTGTTTTCTTGTACGTGGCGTCCGACTTCAGTCGGACCAGAGAGCCATCCGCCTGACGCCGGACACTACGTACTGGCCTCATAGGTCGGCCCAGCGGCGCAGCAGGTTGTGATAGACGCCGGTCAGCTGGACCGCGGACGGATGGTCCGGGAGATCGACGTTGACGCGTTGAATGGCACCGTCCAGATCGAACAGCAGCGTCCGCTCGCCGTCGTCCCTGATCATGCTTTGAATCCAGAAGAACGACGCGATCCGTGCGCCCTCCGTCACCGGCCGCACGTGATGCAGGCTGCTCGACGGGTAGAGCACCATGTGGCCGGCCGGCAGCTTGACGCTGTGGACGCCGTAGGTGTCCTCGACGATCAGCTCGCCGCCGGCGTACTCGTCCGGGTCGGTGAAGAACAGCGTCGCCGACAGGTCGGTGCGGATCTGGTGCGGCGTGCCCGGCACCTGGCGGACCGCGTTGTCGACGTGGTTCCCGAACGCGTGACCGCCCTCGTAGCGGTTGAACAGCGGTGGGAACACCCGGAGCGGCAGCGCCGCGGAGATGAACAGGGCGTGACGCTGGAGCGCGGCGATGATCTGTTCGCCAATCTCCCGTGCCGCGGGGTGATCGTCGGGCAGCTGGAGGTTGTCCTTGACCCGGGCCGACTGGTGGCCGGCCGTGATGCGGCCGTCGATCCAGCCGGCGCTCTCGAGCCGCTGGCGGGCGCGCGCCAGCTGGTCGCCGATCAGCACGTCGGGAATATGGAGCAGCATTGGTTATGGGAGGGCATTAATGTGGGAGGGCATTAATGATACCGAGTCTCAATTTCAGTTCAGAGCATATATCCGACCGGCCTGCCGGTCAAGGACCGCCTGCCGGAGGCGGGCAAGACAACACGGCGATCGCCAACTCGTTCGCGGCGGACGGCTACGGTCTGGCCAACCTCGCGGTGCGCGCGGCGCGCTCGAGTATCAGCTCAACGTCAACGACGTCACGAGCACGAAGTACTTCACCCCGCACCTGGACTTCCTCCAGGCCTACCCCGGGCGACCCGATCAACGTGCTCGCCACGGTGCGCGTGCATTTGAAGTGCGGGCGGCCACGCCAGGACGGCACTTGTGGCACACTTGTTGTGACTCTCGAGCGCACTCATGACATATTGGTGGATCAATACCGTCCTGCGCACAACGATCTGCATTGCCGGCGCCGTCCTGGCGATGGCGATGGCCTCGAGCGCGGCGGGGGCGTTCGCGCTCGACGGCACATCACACATTCATGTCAGCGATCGGATCCTGAAAGGGTTGATCGAACGGGGAATGGCCGGCTCGGAGACGTTTCAATCGGTGGTGGCGCAGGTCGACGCCGCGCCCATCGTGGTGTTCGTCAACTGCGACCTGTTCATGCCGACGGGACTGGGCGGGCGTCTCCACTTCATGTCGACGGTCGGTCGCATCCGGTACGTCCGCGTCGCCCTCCGCTGCACCCTGCCATCCAGCAGACAGCTGTCGATGCTGGCCCACGAACTGCAGCATGCGCTGGAGATCGCCGGCAATCCGGCCATCGAGGATGCCGACTCGATGGAGTCGTACTATGAAGAGGCTGGCTTCGCGACCTACAGCGACGGCACCCACCGGGGCTTCGAAACCGATGCGGCGATCGCAGTCCAGCGCCGCGTTTACCGTGAGCTGACCGCGCCGTCACGCAGCGACGAGCGGAACGGCCAGCCGGCCTCGGCAGAGTAACCTCCGTGCAACGGACCGTCGGCGGCCAGGACCCGCAGTCCGACTGAAGTCGCGCGTACGCTCCTTGCAGCGTCGCGGATTCATCGGTTCCGTCGGTCGTTGCGGTCGTCGTCCCGGCGGTTATCACGATCGCGATCGCGCCGGCCATCCCGGTCGGACACCGGATGCATCGACGAGATCATGTCGTTCCAATTGATCCGCCGCAGGTCGCGCTCGGATCCGGACACGACGGTGCACTGGCCGCCGAAGCCGGTGTTCTCGCAGATCTCCCACGACTCGCCCGATCCCACCTGCAGACTGCTGATGCGGTCGTTCAAACCGAACTGCCGCATGTCGGCGACGTCGCCGCGAAACGTGAACGGCTTGCCTTGAAAGTTCACGTCGTCGTAGACCGTGATGCTGGCCCGGCCGCGGTCGTTGCGATCGTCACGGGACCGGCGATCGTCACGCTCCCGCACCCGGCGCATCGACGAGATCATGTCGTTCCAGCCGCGTGGCCGCAGGTCGCGCTCGGAACCGGAGATCACCTCGCAGCGCCCGCCGAAGTTGGTGTTCTCGCAGACCTCCCATCTCTCGCCGGGGGCCATCTGCAGGCTGCTGATCCGGTCGTTCAAGCGGTATTCCCGCATGTCGTTGACGTCGTTGCGCAGGGTCAGCGCCGGCCCCTGGAAGTTCACATCGTCGTAGACGACAACACCCGCTCCATCGTCCCGCCTCGGCTGGGCCGTCGACGTGCCGGCGCCCAGGGCAGCAGCGGAGACCAGGGCGGCGGCGAGGAAGGCGATTCGTGAGAAGTATGCCATCCGCTGATCATATGGGAATCGGGCCGGTGGCCGCAGCACCGGAACGCACACCGCCGGACCGCGGGGCGGCGCCAACCCCAGCTCGGCTGCGGAGCTGGGTCCACCCTCCCTCAACAATGTGATCGACGTGCATATCGCCCGGCTGCGAAGAAAGCTCGAAGTGGGCGGGTCGAGCGAGTTGATCCATACCGTGCGCGGCGTCGGATTCATCCTCGGCGAGGACAGGCGCTTGCGCGTCAGAACGGCCGAATGATATAAGCATCGTCTGCCTTGGGTGCCCGTGACGGGCATAACAGGGAAGTCCGGTGCAAATCCGGCGCGGTTCCGCCACTGTAAGTGCGGGCACGTCGCTTCGAACACCACTCGGTCCGACGGGCCGGGGAAGGTGAAGCGACTGCAGCCGGCAGGCTGCTCCCCACAAGCCAGGAGACCTACCCCAGGCCCCACGCGGTCGACTTTCTGCGGAGAACAGAGAGCATGTCCTGCAACCCCTCCAGTTCGACGCCCGTGTTGCCAGGCGCTCTGTTGCCGGACGAACGTCCACCGCATGATGGAGGACGACGATGGGCAGTATTGCAACCACCCGCGGCGATCAGGGTCAAACCGGTCTGGCCGGCGGGATCCGTGTGTCGAAAGCGTCGGTACGCGTCGACTCGTACGGCAACGTCGACGAGTTGAACTCGTCGCTCGGCTTCGCTCGATCGATCTGCGAGGACGATGCGATCGCGGGGCTGACGCACAGCATCCAGAAGGAGCTCTTCAAAATCGGCTCCGCGCTCGCCACGCCGCCCGAGAGTGCCAAACCGGCGGTCTTGATCGAGGCCGAGAGCGTCGAGCGTCTGACCGCCGAAGTGCATCGGCTCGAGACGATTGACGGCGTCCTCTCGGACTGGTCGGTACCGGGCGGCCATACCGCCGCCGCCGCCTTCGACGTGGCGCGCACCATCTGCCGGCGCGCCGAGCGGGGCGCGGTCCGGCTGGTCGAATCCGGCGAGTTCGTGCAGCCCGCCATCCTCGCCTACCTCAACCGCCTCTCCGACCTGCTGTGGCTGTTGGGCCGCAAGCTCGAACACGACGCGGGAATCGACGGATCGTTGCGCGCCGTCACGGGAAAGACCGGCAACCGCTGGTCGCGGGCGTGGTGAGTCGACGCGGGTATTTCCCGTCGCGCCCGTGGCGGCCGTCATCGCCGCCGGATCCGGCTGAGGCGCCTGGGGGACGCATCATGAGACGACGGATCCTGACGTTGATCGCCGCCGCGGCGATCGGCACCACGGTGGTCGCGGCGCCGCTGCCGGTGCGCATCGTCTCGACCTCGCCGAGCATCACCGAGTCGCTGTTCGCGCTGGGGCTGGGCGCGCGGGTGGTCGGGGTTTCGAATCATTGCCGTTACCCCGATGATGTCGTCACCCTGCACAGGGTCGGAACCTACCTGCGCCCGGACACCGAAGTGATCGCGCGGCTGCGTCCCGACCTTGTGCTGCTCAGCGCCGGGCCGCACCAGGCCGAGCGCCAGTTGACGAGCCTGGGTCTGCACGCCATCACCCTCGAGCCCGGCAGCCTGAACAGCATCTATTCGACGATTCACGCGATCGGCGACGCCGCCGGCGTCGGCGCCCGCGCCGGGACGCTCGTCGCCGAGATCCGGACCGCACTCGATCGCGTCCACCGGACGGCTGCCGGCCGCCCGCCGAACCGCACCTGGTCCGGACGCGCATCAGCGCCGACGATCGGATCCTGATGCCGTGCTCGTTCTTCCTGGGTGGCACCCTGCTGGCGTTCTGTGACGCGATCAGCCGGTTCGTCCTGGCGCCGGCCGAGGTCCCGGCCGGCGCGATCACCGCCTGCATCGGCGGCCCTTATCTGATCTGGCTGATCCGGCGGCGTACCTGATGGCGGCCCGGCCGATCTTCATCGGCGGCACATCCTCGAACGCCGGCAAGAGCTGGATGGCGACGGCGCTCTGCGCCTGGCTGCGCCGCCGCGGCATCTCCGTCGCGCCGTTCAAGGCGCAGAACATGTCGAACAACTCCTACCCCTGCCGCCAGGGCGGAGAGATCGGCCGTGCCCAGGTGGCACAGGCGGAAGCCTGCGGCCTCGAACCCGAGCCGGCGATGAACCCGATCCTGCTGAAGCCGAACGGCGAAGGCTCGAGCCAGGTCGTGCTCAACGGGCGGCTCTGGAAGACGCTGCCGCCGCGCGGCTACTATCAGCACGCCGGCGAGCTGCTGATGCATGTCCTCGCCGCCTACGCCGATCTCGCCGCCCGCTTCGATGTCATCGTCATCGAGGGCGCCGGCAGCGTCAGCGAGCTCAATCTCCGCCCCTACGATCTGGTCAATCTCGGATTGGTCGCCCGGATACAGGCCCCGTGGCTCCTGGTCGCCGATATCGAACGCGGCGGCGTGTTCGCGTCGATCCTTGGCACCGTCGGGCTGTTGACCGCCGAGGAGCGCGCGCTGTTCCGTGGCTTCGCCATCAACAAGTTCCGCGGCGACGCGTCGCTGTTCGAAGACGGCGTGCGGATCCTCGAGGAACGAGCCAGCACGCACTGTTTCGGAGTGTTTCCCTACGCCGGTGAGTTGACACTCGACGCCGAGGACAGCCTGGCGCTGAAGACCGAAGCCGAGCGTCCGCCGCCCCCCGGCGCGAGCATCGCCATCGTCCGGCTTCCGTGTCTGTCGAACGCGACGGACTTCCGGCAGTTGAACTGGGCGGACTGGATGACTGCCCCGCCGGTACGGCGCTACGACTACGTCATTCTGCCGGGCAGCAAGAACACCATCGAAGACCTCCGCTGGCTGAGGCAAAACGGGCTGGCCGACTGGATCATCGACGCCCATCACGGTGGGGCAACCGTGATCGGCATCTGCGGCGGATTCCAGATGCTCGGCCGCGTGATTCGTGATCCCGACGGGATGGAATCATCCCGCCAGAGCGCCGCGGGACTCGGACTGCTGCCCGTCGAAACCACCCTCGCCGCGGAGAAGACGACCAGGGTGCGGTCGGCCACGACCGTGGCGGGTGTGGCGTTCGCGGCCTACGAGATTCATCTTGGCGTGACAACGGTCGAGCCGCCGGCCGTACCGTTCGCGATCCTGGACAACGGCGACCCGGAGGGCGCCTGCGTCGAACGCGTGATCGGCACCTACCTCCACGGCGCGCTGGAAAGTACCGCTGTCTGCACGGAGCTGTTTGGCGTCCCGATGCAGGACCTCGTCTCAAAGCAAGAGGAGTACGAACGGCTTGGTGAGTGGTTCGGCCGCCATGGCCGCGGGCTGGAGCGGCTCGGCTTGTTCTGAAAAGATGACCGAGAGAGGCATCATGGATTGGGAAACACTGGACCAGCGGCCGGGATTCGCCCTGAGGCGCGGTGGACGATTTCTGGTAGCCGACCTGGCTGGACCGCATCGTGTCCTCAGCACCTCGGTGCGTCACGGCGGCCAGTCCGATCACCTGCGCCTGCTGTTGAATCACCAGAGCTGCGAAGGCACCGCCCATCACGACCGTCATCGGCTGATCGTCGACGATGGCCTCGAGAAGTACCACGATCATGTGTGCGGCGAGGCCGGCCTGCCGGCGGACTACACCGCGGTGATGGGAACGGCGGCGAACATGAACTATGCGGCCATCGCGACGGAAATCGACCACGCCGTCGAGGTCACGGCGGTCGTCACCGCCGGCGTCGAAGGCAATGCCACCTGCGCGGGCGATCCGGCGAACTTTCGCGAAACGGCGGCCGGCTTCGAGCCGGTGCCGGCCTATGCCGGCACGATCAACACGATGCTGCTGATCAATACGCCGCTGACCGCGGCTGCGCTCGCGCGGGCGGTCGTCACGATGACCGAAGGCAAGAGCGCCGCACTGCAGCGGCTGGTCGTCCCGAGCCGCCAATCGCCAGATCTGGCGACCGGTACCGGCACCGATCAGTACTGCGTGGCGGCGCCATTGACCTCGGCGGCCGGGCTGACGTCGGCCAGCACGCACGTCAAGCTGGGCGAGCTGATCGGGCGCGCCACGCGGACGGCGACCCTCGAGGCGCTGCGGTGGCAGAACGGCCTGGAAGCCAGTTACACGCGCGGCGTCTTCCGCGCGCTGGGCCGGTACGGGTTGCTGGAAACCACCTTCTTCGAGGACATCGCCGGACACCTCGAGGCGGCGGATCTGGAACTGCTCCGCAAGAACAGCAAAGCGGCGCTCTACGAGCCGCTGGTCGGGGCGGCGGCCCATGCGCTCGCCGCTGTGCTCGACCGCGTGCGCCACGGGGCGCTCCCTGCTGCTGTGCAGCGGGAGGCGGTCGTCCAGCAGGCGGCGACCCTGGCCGCGAGCCTCGCCGCGCGACCGGATCGCTGGAGCGCCTTCCGCTCCTGCCTGCATCACAGCGCGACCGCTGATCCGAAATCGCTGGTGCTGGCGGCGATCGCACTGGGCTGGTCGGAAAAGTGGCGGTCGAACTAGCCGCGGTCCTGGCGCCCAGCGCGACCGCGCTGGCGGTGGCGGTGGCGATCGACCTCGCCGCCGGCGATCCGGTCTATGGCGGCCATCCGGTCCGGCTGATCGGACGAACGCTGCAGTGGCTGGAATCGGCGCTGCGACGGATCTCCGCCGACGGCTATGCCGGCGGCATCGTACTCTTCGTCGGCCTCGCGGCGGTGTGGGTGATCGGGCCGTCGATCGCGCTCGTCGCGCTCTCGTCGCGCTCTTCGATCGCCGGCTGGGGGGCGCACCTTTTTCTTCTCTACAGCTTTCTCGCGCTCGGCGATCTGCTGCAGCACGGATGGCGGATCGAGCGGGCGCTCGGGCGCGGCAATCGCCACGACGCGAGAGTGGCGGTCGCTCGCCTGGTGGGACGCGACACCGACCGGCTCGACGATGGCGGCTGCCGGCGGGCGGCGATCGAGAGTTTGAGTGAAAGCCTGACGGACGGGTTCATCAGCCCGTTGTGCTGGTATGTCGCCGCCGGCATTCCGGGGCTGGCGCTGTTCAAGGTCGTGAGCACGATGGACTCGATGGTCGGCTACAAGACCCCGCGATATCTGCGCTTCGGCTGGTGCGGCGCGCGACTCGACGACGCGATGAATTTCCTGCCGGCGCGGCTGACCTTCGGCCTGGTGGCGGCGACGGCCGCCGTGCTGCCCGGCTGCTCGGCGCGGAAGGCGCTGCGGGTGGGATGGTCGCAGCACGCGATTCTCCCGGGCCCCAACTCGGGATGGAGCGAGGCGACATGTGCCGGGGCGCTGCAGCGAAAACTTGTCGGCCCGATCTGGATGCACGGACGCCTGGTCACCGACGTCTGGTTGGGCGATCCCGCCGACCCACCGCTGGAAACCGCGGGCGACTACCGACGCGCCAGTGTCTTCATCCTGGTGACCGGCCTCGCCGCCGCGGCGGCGGGATGGGTCGTCCTGATCCGCTAGCTCGCTTTCTTGTTCGGGTACCAATACCTGGTGTGGCAGGTCTCGCACGCCATGTCGATGTCGCCGCCGGCGCTCGACAGCGCCTCGGTGTCCTTGGCATCGATCGCCTTCAATGCCGCGAGGCCGGTGTCCTGGAGCGCATGCGCCAGCTTGGTGAACGACTCGCGATCCTGGGTGACCAGCGCTTCGATCTGATCGGGCTCCAGTTCCGATCCGGGATTGTCTGACCTGGTCCCGGTCGGCGCCATGTGCCGTGCCGGCATGGTCACCAGGTTCATCGCCTCGATCAGGACGATCGCTTCGCGCCGGACAGTGATCCAGTCCTTGTCGCTCGTCGGCGCCTTCACTTCGGTTCCGGTCGTCGTCACGTTGGTCGCGACCGAGTTCCAGAGCGTATCGGCCGCGGGCTCGACCATCGACTTCATCACTTCCTTGATCGTCCGCGCCGTGTCGAAGGCCGGCGCCGGCGGCGGCGGTGGGTTGGGCGACTTGCACGCCGAGACCACCAGGACGGCCGCGGCGACAGCAAGGATTCCGGCTAACGATCGCATTGCTCAATCCTCCGGGGTTGACGTGGATCGATCTTAGACACGCCGCGCCGCTGCGGTCCTGAAGAATTGCTGAATTCTTGTTCAGCTTTACAGAACTCTTAGCGGAGACCGGAACTTATCGGTCACGCGATGGCCCGACACGTGGGGTCCGTGGCGGTGGTCAGCAGGGCCCCTCGCATCCTCCGCTGGCCGCCGCCAACGGCGGCCAGACAGTCGAGCCTTTTCTTTTTCGCAATCCTTACCAGCGCGATACCATGTGCGACGCTGACCATTCAGCTGGCCGCCCAGTCCCCTGGCCGTCGGCAGGAGGATGGACCTCGGCAGGAGGAAAAATGGCCTGGTTCCGGCGCTTCGTCATCCTGTCACATCGATATCTCGGCATCGCCCTCAGCCTGATCTTCATCGTCTGGTTCGCCTCGGGCATCACCATGATGTGGTGGGGCGGCATGCCGCGGCTGACGGCAGACGAACGGCTCGAACGGCTGCCCGCGCTGGACCTGAGGACGGTGCGGATCGCGCCCGGCGACGCGGAACAGAAGGTCGGCGGCGGCCGCACCACCCTGCTCAACGTCATGGGTCGGCCCGCCTATCGGATTGGCGGCCCCGACGCGGTCACGCTGTTCGCCGACACCGGCGAGGTATTGGAGACCGTCACGCCGGTCGCGGCGACGGGGATCGCGGCAAAGTTCATGTCGCTTCCCGACGCGCAGGTGCATCTCGAAGGCACGATCGATCGGCCCGACCAGTGGACGCTCGGGCAAAGCCGGCAGATGCCGCTGCACAAGTTCACGGTCGACGATCCACTCGGCACCGAGTTGTACGTCTCGGCGAACCTTGGCGAAGTCACGGTGATGACGACTCGCCGGAGCCGCACGCTGGCGTGGCTGGGCACCATCCCGCATTGGTTCTACTTCGCGGCACTGCGAAACAATCAGCCGGTCTGGTATCAGGTGGTCGTGTGGACATCGGGCATCGGCTGCGTCGTGGCCCTGCTCGGGTTGATCCTCGGCGCGACGCAGTATCGGTGGTCGCGGCCGCGCCGGGCGGGCGCCACTGGCATCCCCTATTCGGGATGGATGCGCTGGCACTACATCACCGGCGTGATCTTCGGCGTCTTCACCCTGACCTGGGCGTTCAGCGGCCTGCTGTCGATGGAGCCATTCGGCTGGGCGACAAATCCCGGGCTCCAGATCCCTCGCGACGCGTTTACTGGCGGGAACGTCGAGCTCGCGCGGTTCCCGGCGATGGATTCGGCGAAGTGGGAGCAGCTGATGGAGGGGCGGCCGATCAAGGAAGTGGAGTTCGTCCGGATCCAGGACGAACCCTACTATGTGGTCCGCACCGCGCGCGACTCGGGGCAGCTGGCGTCGTTCGAGCGCCTCCACCAACCCTACAACGTCACCGGCCGGCGTCAGGGACAGCGCCTGATCGTCGCCGCCGGGTCGCTGTCGATTCGTCCCGGTCCGTTCAGCGCCGACTCGCTGGTCGCCCGCCTGAAACAGGCGGCGCCGCAGGCACCGATCGTCGAGGCCCGGCTGCTCGACGATTACGACTCGTACTACTACTCACGCGGCCGCCAGACCCCGCTTCCGATTCTGCGCGTCAAGTTCGACGATCCGGACCAGACCTGGGTCTACGTCGATCCGGAAATGAGCCAGGTCGTCGCCCGGATCCACCGGTTGGATCGGGTCGAACGCTGGCTCTACAACGGTCTGCACAGCCTCGACTTTTCCTTCTGGTACAACCGGCGGCCGCTGTGGGATATCGGCGTGCTCACCCTGATGCTCGGCGGTCTGGCCTCGAGCGTGATCGGACTCTGTCTCGGCGTCAAGCGCCTGCGGCGCAGCGCCAGGCAGGCGGCCAAATCGCTCGCCGGCGCGCCGACCTACGCGCGCGCCCGCAGTACGGGTTTGTGATTGTGGCGAGACACACCCGATCTCCCCTCGCACGTGGGATCCGGCTTCAGCCGGATTATCCGTAGTCCGACTGAAGTCGGACGCCACGTACGGAAGGCACTCTAGCGAACGACGACCTGGACCTGTTGCCGAATCTGGCTCGGCGCGCCGACGGCCGTCGGCGTCGCGTCGACGGCGATCGTGAACGGGTAGGTGCCCGGCTTGGCGGAGACGATGCCGACGATGCCCTGGTTGCCGGGCGAGGCATTCGGCTTGACCGTGAAGTCGGGCTTGAGATCGAGCGCGGTGCTGAAGAAGCCGATCTGAATCGTCCCGGCATATTTCGTCTCGGTCGCGGCCGGGTGATAGTAGAGGTGAACGGCGGCAAATACCTGGCCGTCCGGCCGGCTCGGCGGCATCACGCAGTCACCCGGCGATTCCGAGTAGCAGACGAAATCGCGATCGGGATTGTCGCGGTCGCCGATCATCACTACCCAGCCGACCCGTGCGACGCCGGCCGGTCCACTGGCCGGCTTGGGGATCGATCGTGTGCAGCCCGGCAGGCAGAGACCCGAGGCGATCGCCAGCGCGGTGACGCTTCTGAACATGGCGAGCAGTTTACTATCTGAGTGATGGATGATCTCGGTCTGATGCCCTGGAGTAGACTCGATCCAGCTGCCGGGCACGCCTGACCAGCCCGCACTCCGGCGCGTCTTCTCCTCGCACTCGCTCGCATCCCTGGCTCATCCGACTCCGGCCATCGCTCTCCGTCGGCCGATCGTCGCAGTCCGCAATCTCGGATGTCTGGGTGTCGCCGATCGACGGGAGCGAGCCGGCGCGGCTCTTCCTCAGCGAGGCTGCATCGCCGATTGCGATCCGCTGGCTTCCTTGACCGACCAAACTGGGCGGAGATATGCTCATTCACCAAATTGAGACAGAATCTCACGGCAATCCACGCCACGAACCGCCGCCAAAAGGACCGCTCATGAATGTCGACGTACTCCACGCCATCAACACGCAAATCAACTCAGAATTCGGCGCCTGGTATCAGTACCTGGCCATGGCCGCATTCTGCGAGCGCGAAAAATTCACCGGTGCCGCGCGCTGGCTCAAACTGCAGAGCGTCGAGGAGTATCACCACGGGATGAAGCTGTTCGACTTCGTCCTGGCCAGGAACGGCAACGTCGAGCTGGCGGCGATCGAGCAGCCGACGCTCGAGTTCGAGACCTTCGGCCACGTCTTCGAGCGCGCCCTCGAACAGGAAGAGCGGGTCACGGCGCAGATCAACGACCTCTACGAGCTGGCGTTCCGCTCCCGGGCGTTCGCCGAAATGACCGAGCTGCAATGGTTCCTCACTGAGCAGGTCGAAGAGGAAAAGACCGCCCGCGAGCTGGTGGCGCGGTTCCGCCTGGTCGGCGACGACCCGGGCTCATTGCTCGATCTCGACCGTGAGCTCGGCACACGGGCGGCAGCGAGCCAGGGCAATAGTCACCGGTAACCGTCTCTAAACCGTCTCTAACCCCCCGGGCAGCGCGGCCCGATGCGGCTGACTGTGGCGTCGTCACTTCCCACCCGCTGCCGTACGGCCGATTGACAAAGACCACCGCGGCTGGTATTTTGACGACTCAAAATATGAAATTTGAGTCATCACGGTGTATGTCCGCCGCCGCGCTGTCTGCCCTGCTGCTGCTCGGTTCAGCCGGCGGGGCGCTCGGTCAGAACGCCCCCGCCCCGCCCTCGCAGGAAACGCCCGGCTACCCCAACACCGGGCCGATCTCCGGCTACATGGACTTCCATTTCAACCAGGACCATGGGCAGGACGGGGTACTCGACTTCCACCGCTTCGTCCTGCTGTTCAGTCACAGCTTCTCACCTCGCCTGCGCTTCGTTGGCGAGCTCGAGCTCGAGCACGCCTTTGTCGAAGGCCTCGAGGATTCGGGTGAGATCGAGCTGGAGCAGGCCTACATCGACTTCCTGCTGGCGCGGGAATTCAACCTGCGCGCCGGCATGATCCTGGTGCCGATCGGCATCATCAACGAGCGTCACGAGCCGCCCGTCTACCACGGCGTCGAGCGCCCCTTCGTCGACACGGTGATCATCCCGACGACGTGGTTCGAGGCCGGCGCCGGCGTGCACGGCGAGCTGCGCCACGGCATCCGCTACCGCGGCTACGTCATGGCGCCACTCAACTCGCTGGAGTTCAGCGCCGACGAAGGCATTCGCGAGGGACGTCAGAAGGGCTCCAACGCCAACGTCCGGAACGTCGCGTTCACCGGACGGCTCGAGTATGTCGGCATCCGCAACCTCGTGCTCGGCGCCAGCGGCTGGCGCGGCACCTCGACCTTCGCGCTGCCCAGGCTGCACACCACGGTGACGATCGGCGAGGTCGACGCCCGATATCGTCGTCAACGTCTCGAGCTGCGCGGCCAGTTTGCCCGCGTCGGCATTTCCGATGGCGCCAACCTGAACGACGCGATCGGCCGTCTGACCGGCGTGTCGCCCAACGTCGCGGCCGGTCTGCAGGGCTTCTACGGCGAAGCCAGCTACCGGCTCTGGTCCCGCGGCTCGCCCCGGGACCTGGTCGGCTTCGTGCGCTACGAGAACTTCGACACGCAGCACCGGATGCCGGCCGGTCTCCTGCCGCTCAAGGCATTCGATCGCGACGCCTGGATCACCGGCGTCTCTTACTACCCGGACCCCGATATCGCCGTGAAGGTCGATTACACCTGGCAGCGCAACCAGAGCCAGGTGATCACCGCGCCGCGGTCGCTGAACATCGGGCTCGGCTGGTGGTTCTGAACTGAGGGAGGAAGACGTGAGATTCAGCTTGATCGCCGCGACGCTGGCTGGGGTGGCCCTGGTCGGCGCCGGTGTGCTGGCGCGGCCGCAGACCGCGCCCCGTGTCATCCACCTCACCGCCGAGCGCTTTTCGTTCACGCCGTCCGAGATCCGGGTCGAGGCGGGCGAGGAGGTCGAGCTGCGCATCCAGAGCGAGGACACGGCGCACGGCTTCCGCCTGATCGGCACCAATGTCTCCGCCGTCGTTCCCAAGCGCGGCAAGGGCGAGGTCAGCGTCCGGGTCCGTCAGGATCAGCCAGGAAGGATGACGTTCGAGTGCACGCGTGTCTGCGGCGCCGGCCACAACTTCATGCGCGGCGTGCTGATCGTCACCGAGCCCGCGGGCGGCGGTTCACGGCCATGAAAACGATCACGGCCCGAACCGCGGCCGCCACCGCGGCGGCGGGACTCGTCTGGTTGGGCGCGCTGACCGCGCAGGGCCAGGATCGGACAGTCAACCCGGGCGATCCACTCTCCGGTATCTCGCCGGTGGAGTTCTCCGAGTTCCGCCTTGGCCTGGAGGACTTCACCGAAGTGGAAACCGCCGAGGACGGCCTCGGTCCGGCGTTCAATGGAACCAGCTGCGCGGTGTGCCACAACCTGCCGGCCATCGGCGGCGGCGGGGTGATGCTGGAGATGCGCGCCGGCTACCGCGACGAGTCGGACGCGCGGCGCGGGCTGAATGCCGCCGGCGATACGCTGCTGCACATGTTCTCGACGCCGAACCATTCATGCCAGGCCGTCATGCCCGACGATGCGAACGTCGTCGCCCGCCGGGCGCCGGTGCCGCTGTTTGGCGCCGGTCTGGTCGAAGCCATCGCCGACGAGACCCTGCTGGCGCTGGAAGATCCCTTCGATCGGAACGGCGACGGCGTCAGCGGCCGGGCACCGATCATCGTCGATGTCGGGACGGGCCAGCGCCGCGTCGGCCGGTTCGGCTGGAAGTCGCAGCACGCGACGCTGCTGACGTTTGGCGCCGACGCGTACCGCAACGAGATGGGGATCACCAACGATCTGTTTCCGGTCGAATCGGCGTTCGGTGTCAGCGATTCCCAGATGCGGCGCTGCGACCCGATTCCCGATCCCGAAGATGCCCGCGACCCGTTCACGCGCCGGCGCGGCATCGACAACTTCGAGGCGTTCATGAAGTTCCTGGCGCCGATGGCGCGGGCTCCCATCGACGACACCGTGCGGACCGGCGAACGGGTCTTTGCCGCCATCGGCTGCGCCGCCTGCCACGTGCCGTCGCTGACCACCGGCCCGAGCACACACCCGGCGTTTCACCGCCGGCCCGTGCCGCTGTTTTCCGACCTGCTGCTCCACGATGTCGGCACCGGCGACGGCATCCGCCAGAGTGCGGCCGAGCCGGAAGAGATTCGGACGCCGGCGCTGTGGGGCCTGCGCGTCCGGCGTCCACTGCTGCACGACGGCAGCGCCGCCAACGCCGAGGAGGCCATCCGGCGGCACCAGAACGAGGCTGACCCCGCCCGGCGCGGGTACGAGCGGCTGTCGCCCGCCGATCACGCCGCGCTGGCGGCGTTCCTCAAGAGTCTCTAACCGCGGATTGACGAGCCTCGTCAGAGAGGTTCCTTCCTCGTGCGTGGATTCGGCTTCCGCCCGATTCTTCCGTAGTCCGACTAAAGTCGGACGCCACGTACGAAGCCACGTACCTGGGGATCCGGCTTGAGCCGGATTACTCGCCGTTCCCTGTTCAATCCAGGACACTCGAGCCAGACCGGAACGGCTACAGTCGACGCAGTCTTCCAAGGAGCCTCGCCATGCGCGCGCTGATGGTGGCCGTCGGCGGCATCCTGTTGCTGACGACGGCGACTCGTGGACTTGCGGCCTTCGATCTCGTCGGAACCACCCGCGTCGGCGCACGGGTC
This sequence comes from Acidobacteriota bacterium, assembly GCA_039931615.1. Lineage (GTDB taxonomy): Bacteria > Acidobacteriota > Vicinamibacteria > Vicinamibacterales > CAVVIG01 > JAHFUI01. The sequence continues at coordinate 105,353 of JBDTRR010000003.1, read as the reverse complement.
GAGCCGAACGCGGTGGTGTGGCTGGAGGCCGCCGCGGCGCCGGGCCGCGAGACGCGCAAGGTCGTACTCGATCAACGGAACCTGACCTTCAGCCCTCACGTGCTGGCGGTTCGCGCCGGCGCGACGGTCGAGTTTCCCAATCGCGATCGCGTCTTTCACAACGTGTTCTCGTTCCACGACGGCAAGCGTTTCGACCTCGGGATGTACCCGGTCGGCGCCTCCAGGGACGTGACGTTCGGGACGCCAGGGGTGAGTCGCATCTTCTGCAACATCCATCCGAACATGGCGGCCTATGTCATCGCGGTGGACAGCGGGTATTTCGCGGCGTCGGATGCCTCGGGCCGCTTTCAGATTGCCGCGGTGCCGGCAGGGACTTACGTCTACCATGCCTGGCATCCTGGCGGCGCCACGCTGACCGGCTCGGCGACGGTCGACGGAGAGACACCGCTGAACGTCCGATGGCCCTGAGCCGCGCCGTTCTGCTGGTGCTGTTCGTGGTCGTGGGCCATGCCGGCCTGGCCAGCGGTCAGTCGCTGACCGCCGAAGCCGACGTGACGGCCGGGCATTCGACTGACGACATCTCCTCCCTCGCGACCCAGCTGCGGGCCTTTGGCGATCTGAAGGCGGGCGTCCGGTTCTATCTCGAGAGCGCGTGGGCGCGACGCTCAGACAAGGAGAGCGACGCGTTTGCCGCCGCCTATCCCTACGGCGGTCACTTCGACGTCATCGAGACCTACGGCGAGCGGCTGTTCACGCCCGGCAGGGGCCTGGTCGGAATCCGCGCCGGCCGGTACCGTACTCCTTTCGGGATCGCCGGACGCAGCGACCACGCCTACGCCGGATTCCTTCGACCGCCGCTGATTCGTTACGACGATTATTTCGCGCTGTCGAACACGTTTCTCGAGCACGGCGCCGACGTGATCGCGGGCCTGCCGCAGCTGTACGTGGAGGCGAGCCTGGGGGCGCCGGCGGATGTCGGCGACGCGAAGCGACGGCACGGATTGGACAGCGTCGTCCGCCTGCAGGCGTATCACGGCCCGTTGATCGTCGGCCTCAGCCGCATTTGGACCCAGCCCACTCAACCCGAATCGTTTGCGCGCGGGCGCGCCGAATTCACCGGCCTCGACGTCCGGTGGATGCACGACGGCGTCCTGGTCCGCGGCGAGTGGATTACCGGTCAGCCGTTCGATGGCACTACGACCGATGGTTGGTACGCGGACCTCATGCTTCATCGCGCGGCGATGGGACCGGTCACGGCCGTCATGCGGGTCGAGCAGTTGAACTACAACATCGCCTCGGAGTATGCGCTTCATGCGCGCCGCGTGACGGTTGGCGCCAAGGTCCGCCTGCCACGCGGCCTGACCGCGCAGGTCAACCTGCTTCGCCAGTCGGGCAACCTGCCGGTTTCCCGGGCGATCCCGGTCGACCTCGCACTCACCTATTCGTTCAGACTGCACTGACGGCGCACCGTGTCCACCGCCGCGGCCGGCCCACCACCCATCCACTGGCACTCCCGGCTCGAGGTACGGGTGGTGGTCGGCCTGAGTCTCCTGATCGGGCTGTCGCTCGGCGCCGCGCTGATCGCGACGTCCCGGGTCGTCACCAGCCTTTCGCTCGCCCGGGCCTCGGACACCCTCGAAGCCGCGCGGTCCGCCTTCTACGTGCTGGTCAGACGTCAGGCGGAGTTCGCGATCGCCCAGACGCGTCTGATCACGGCATTGCCGGTCTTCCGCGCTCACATCAGCGACGCACGGCTGGCGCGGGACGGACCGACGCTCGATGCGATGGTCGACGAATACCGGCAGCAGCTCAAGGCGCAGTTCTGCATCCTGACCGACCCGGACGGCGCCTGGACCAGCCATCCGGGCTGGCCGGCCGGCGACGCACCTCCATCGCCGGGCCTCCGATCGAGCATCGACGCCGCCGTCGCCGGCCGCTCGCACCACGAGGTGCTCGCGATCGGCCACCAGCTGGTGCTGATCGTCTCCGAGCCGGCGCTCTTCGCTGAAGAGGTGCTCGGCACACTCACCGTCGGCTACGCGCTCGACGACGCCATTGCCAGGGAGCTCGCACAGGTGACGCACTGCGAGGTGAATCTCATCGCTGCCAACCATCTCAGTGGCACCAGCCTGGATGACGCCGGTCGAGCCGAGCTGGCCAGCCTGCTCGCCGGCGGCGGGCTGCAGACCCAACCGGACTTTTCCCTCGATCGGCAGTCGATCGCCGGCCGTCGTTACGTGACCGGCGCCTTTCCGTTGTCGCCGGATCGGCCGTCCGGCGGCGCCGACCGGCTGCTCCTGCTGCAGGATTGGCAGCCGACGCAGCGATTCCTGGACGAGCTGCGCATCAGCTTCCTTCGCACCGGCGCGGTGATCTTCCTGATCGCGGTCGGCGCCGGCATCGCCTTCAGCCGGCGGGTGACGCGCCCATTCCAGGACATCGCTGCCGCCGCCGACGACATCGCCGCCGGCAACTGGCAGCGGCAGGTTCCGACCCGTGGCGGCGCCGAATCGATCTCGATGGCCGTCTCGTTCAACGAGATGAGCGCGCACCTCCGGCACTGGCACCAGGAGGCCCAGGACCGGTCGGCCCGGTTGGCCGCGTCGTACGAGCGCTTCTCATCGGTGACGGAGTCGGCACGCGATGCGATCATCTCGACCGACCAGCACGCCACGGTCGTGTTCTGGAGCAGGAGCGCGGGAACGATCTTCGGCTACGGCGAGGACCAGGCGATCGGCCAGTCGATCACGCGGTTCGTCGCGGAGTCCGATCGGCAGGCCTGCCTCACGGTCCTGACGTCGATGGGCCTGGCCGGGGCGGAGGTCGGCCGGACGATCGAGGTTGACGGCATCCGCAAGGACGGATTCCGGTTTCCGATCGAGCTGTCCGTGTCCGTCTGGCAGAGCGGCGGCGCCACCCACTTCACGGCAGTGGCCCGCGACATCAGCGAACGCAAGCGCGCCGAGGCCGAGCTCCAACACCTCAATGATGAGATCCAGCTGCAGCGGCTGCGGGTGTTCAGGGCGACGATGCGGACCGTGCAGGACATCGTCAACAATCTGCTCAACGGGTTGCAGCTCGTTCACCTCGAGGCGGAGGACCAGCTGCCTTCCGAGGTCCAGACGCTGATCGATCAGGTGATTCGGGAGGCAGCGACGAAGTTGAAGGCGCTGGGGAACCTCGAGACGGTCAAAGAGAAGGAAATGGTCATCGGTCAGGGGATCGATTATCCCGGCGCGTCGTTTTGATTCGCTCAATCGGTCCGCGGCGATTTGTCAGCGGATCAGCGTTACCCTGACCCGCTACAATCGATCGGCTCATGCGACCGCGGACGACGCCTTCCACCGCCACACCAGTCAGCATCGTCCTGGCGACGACCAGCCTGCTGTCGCTCGTCTCCTCGCAACGGGCGCTCGTGCTGGTGTTGCTCGAGCTCGGCGGCGCCGCCTTCTTTGCCAGTGGGGTCGCCGAGCGCGGCGTGGGACCGGCCGCACCGTGGCTGATCCTCGCGGCCGTCCTGCTCGGCATCCTCTTGCGGACGGTCGATCTGGAGAACTGCGGACTGTTCATCCCGGGCGGCGTCTATGGCACCGTCAAGGAAGGGCTCGGCAAGTCGGCCGCCAAGGTGGCAGCGGCGGCCCTTCTCGTCCAGCATTTCGTGCTCGGCGCGCTGGCCGCGGTGGCGGCCGGACACTACGCCGCCGTGCTCGTCCGTCCGCTGATCGGCACCGGGCAATTCCCCTCCGATCTCACGACGAACGACGTCGCCAGCGCCGTCGCCGTGTGCCTGCTCGGCTACAACTGGTGGTCGCAGCGGCAGGGCCGGATTCCGTCGAACGCCGTCGTGCGGCGTGCCGTGACCGGTGCCGTCTGTTTCGCGGCGGCGATCATCGTGTGGAGCGTCGTCACCCTGATTGGAAGGGGCGGGGCGCCGGTGCCGTGGCCCTCGGTCGGCGCCTTGCCGCCGGATCTCGTCGCCCGGTGGTCGAGACTCCCGGCCGGGCTGTCCACCCCGGCGGCGCTGTTCACCGCGCTCGGCTATTGCCTGTTCGCCCTCGGCGGCATCCATGCCTTCACGCGGGTGGCTCCGGAAGTGCCACAGCCGAGGATTCGCTACCTGCGGCGGGTGGCGCTGTTCACGTCGGCCTACTCGCTGGTCGCCACGGCGGCGTTGGCGCTCCTGATCGGATCGCTGGTGCCGGCCGAGGCGCGGGCGAACTGGCTCGACGCCCCGGTGGTGGGCCTCGTGCTGCACCTTCAGGCGCCGGCCGGGCTGCGATTCCTGCTGCTGCCCGGACTGATCGGCGCCGCCGGCATCATCTTGTTCGGCGCGATCCTGCGTGCGACGCTGGCAGCCGAAAGCATTCTCTCGCGGCTGTCGCAGGACGGCGTCCTTGCCCCCTCGATCCGGACCCTGCATACGCGCTTCGGCACGCCGTCGCACCTGACCGACCTGACGACCGCGGCGCAACTGGTCGTCGTCATGGTCAGCGCCGGCCGGGTCTCGTGGCTGGCCCGCGCCTACGCGATGGGCCTGATCGCGAGCGGCGTCATCACGATTGCCGCCTTGCTGCGGCTGCGCCGGCTGCGGCCCGGGCCGCGCGCCTTTCGTGTGCCGCTCAATCTCGGCACGGCGCGCGAGTGGCCGGTCGGGCTGTGGCTGATCGCGACGCTGCTGGCAGTGCCGGCGCTGCTCGTCCTGTCGGCCGGCGATCCGGCGTCGCTCGCCGGCGCCGGGCTGACCCTCGGCCTGGTCTCGCTCTTCATCGTGTCCGAGCGCTCGGTGGCCGGCGCCCACGGCGGCGAAGGGCTCGACGAGTTCCAGCTCGTGCCGACCGCCGACATCGGCCTCAATCGGGTCGAGGCCCGTCCGGGCAACCTCCTGGTGGCGGTCCGCAATCCGCACTCCCTGGCCCAGCTGACGGCGGCGCTCCAGACCGCCGGCGATCGCGACGTGGTGGTGATGACCGCCCGGGTCGTCGGCAGCGATACCGCCGACGATCCGACGTTGAACCCCCAGGCGACCGACGACGAGCGGCGGCTCTTTGCCGCGGCGGTGGCGTCGAGCGAGCGCTACGGACGCGCCGTCCGCCTGCTGATCGTGCCAGCGACCAACGTCTTCGACGCCGTGGTGGAAACCGTCTTGCGGCTGCAGTCGGCCGAGGTCTACACCGGCGAATCACAAACGCTGTCCGCTGACGATCAGGCCAGACTGCTCGGCGAGGCGTGGGAGCGCGCCGCCAAAACCGTCGCCCTCGATGTGCGCCTGGTCATCTATCACAGCAGCGGCGGATCCGCGGTCTATCACCTCGGCGCGCACGCCCCCCGGCTCAGCCCCGACGACTTCCACCTGATTCATTCGTTGTGGCTCGATGCCGTCAAGGCGGTCGGCCCGCATGTGCATCACGGCGACGTGGTGCGCGCAGCGCTCAAACATATGGAAGACCAACTCAAACAGGACGGGCCGGCGCGCGACCAGGTCCTCGCCGTGGTCCGGCAGATCGCCAGCCCCGCCGACGAGCTCTCGGCCGCGATTCGCAGCCGGGACTTCGGGCGCCTCCGCGACAAGGTGCGAAACCGGCCGGCGCCGGACATCGCGCGTGTCTTGACCGACCTCGCCATCGAAGATCAGGTCGTCGCCTTCCGGGTGCTGCCCCGCAAGGTGGCGGCGGCGACCTTCGAGTACCTCTCGCACGATGCGCAGGAGACGCTGCTGAAGGCGATGGCGCAGGAGGAGGTGGCCGCCCTCCTCAACAACATGGCGCCGGACGATCGCACCACGTTCCTGGAGGAGCTGCCGGCCGGCGCGACCAGACAGCTGCTGACCCTGCTGACGCCGGAGGAGCGCGCGGTGGCGGTGACGCTGCTCGGCTATCCGGAGCGCTCGATCGGGCGTCTGATGACGCCGGACTACATCGCGGTCCGGGAACATTGGACCGTTCAGGAAGTGCTCGACTACGTGCGCGCGCACGGCCACGACAGCGAAACGCTGAACGTCCTCTACGTCGTCGACGAGGCCGGCGTCCTGGTCGACGACCTCCGGATTCGCGAGCTGCTGGTGGTGCCGCTGGACAAACGCGTCTCCGACCTGATGGATCGCCGCTTCACGACGTTGAAGGCGACCGACACGCAGGAATCCGCCGTCGAGGTGTTCCGGCGCGACGACCGCACCGCCCTGCCGGTCACCGACACGACCGGCGTCCTCGTCGGCATCGTCACCATCGACGATGCGCTCGACGTGGCGGAGGAAGCGGCGACGCGCGACTTCCAGCTGTTCGGCGGATCCGAGGCGCTCGATCGGCCGTACCTGGACATGTCGCCGCTGCAGATGGTGAAGAAGCGGGCGGGCTGGCTGGTCGTGCTGTTCCTGGGCGAGATGTTGACGGCGACGGCGATGGGCTTTTTCGAGAAGGAGATCGCCAAAGCCGTGGTGCTGGCGCTGTTCGTCCCGCTGATCATCTCGAGCGGGGGCAATTCCGGGTCGCAGGCGTCGACGCTGGTGATTCGCGCCCTCGCGCTCGGCGAGCTCAAGCTGGGCGACCTGTGGCGCGTGGTCCGGCGGGAAGTCTTCTCGGGGCTGGCGCTGGGATCGATCCTGGCGCTGATCGGGTTCATGCGGATCTCGATCTGGTCGATGTTCTCGACCCTCTACGGCCCGCACTGGTTTCTGGTCGCGCTGACCGTGTCGATTGCGTTGATGGGCGTGGTCTTGTGGGGAACGCTGGTCGGGTCGATCCTGCCGTTCCTGCTCCGCCGGCTCGGCTTCGATCCGGCGACGTCGTCGGCGCCGTTCGTCGCCACGCTCGTCGACGTGACGGGACTGGTGATCTACTTCTCGGTTGGACTGCTCGTGCTGCGTGGCACGCTGCTGTGACGCCCCGCCACCGCCGGGCCGGGTCGACGCCGCGGTACTCGATCAGGCGCAGCGGCAGCTGTTCGAGATCGCCGATGCGTGCCAGCGTGTCGGCCCGGCGATGCGGCTCGATCAGCGCGTATCGCTCGCTGATGGAGCCGCTGCTCGAGTACGTCGAGCGGTTGAATGTCTCGAACCCCGGCGATTACGTCACCGTGGTCCTGCCGGAATTCGTGCCGGCACGCTGGTGGCATTACCTGTTTCACAACCAGGGCGCGCTGCTCATCAAGGGCGCCCTGCTCTTCAAGCCGAACACCGTCGTCACGAGCGTGCCGTTCCACCTGCAGGAGTAGCGTCGGGAGCAGACGCTACTTCGAGGCGGCGGCGGCGACCCCGAGCTTGACGGCCTGAGCCATCATCATGTCTTTCTCCTGCATGGCATCGATCGAGACCCGGCCGCCGACCTTGATCGCAGAGAGGTCAAGCTTTTCCTTGCCTCGCGTAATCTTCGTCTTGGCATCGAGCATGACCACCACACGCTTGCCGTCGGTGGTCTTCACCTCGACGTGGTTGCCTTGAACGCTCGACACGGTCCCCAGGACCTTGTGCGAGTGTCCCTCGTGGGCGGCGAGCCGGCCCGGCCCGGCGAACATCAGGACCCCCGCCAGAGCGGCGCCAACAAGAAATCTGTGAATCATCGCATCCTCCTAGTGTTGTGGTGGGGACGCCGGCGAGGATTCGCCGCCGCCCTGCAGAAACTGCTGCTCGTCGATCTCCTGGCGAATCTCGTCCGGCGATCTGGGATTCAGGCCCTCCATCCGCTCGAGCTCGTCGGCCGTCAAGCCAGGAAGACGGCGGATGAACTGCACGAGGCGCCAGGTGGATTCGGCGCCCGCTGCCGTGCCGATGCCGAATGCCGGCATACCGGTGAACCGGATGCCATTATCGACGATGTAAAAGAGCTCGCCGTCGGAGAGTTTCTGGGTGTCGGGCCGACGCATGTCGGGCGCTTTCGGATACAGCCCACGGCCCAACGCGGTCTGACCGCTGCCGTCGTTCCCGTGACAGGAGGCGCAGTGGTCGGCAAAATGCGCCATTCCGTCTGCGATTGCCGCGGCGGACTCCGGCACGGGATTTTTCAGATCGCGCGCCAGCCGTGGAATGGCCAGGCGACGAGCGGCGCGGGCCATCCGCGTTTCCAATGCACCGGGGGTGTCCCGGGCGTTCAGTCCGGTTGTGCGCAGATAGACAGCCGCCGTGACGATGCCCCCGATCAGCAGGAGCGAGGCGCCGGCGATCGCGGCAGCCGCCGTCCGGATCATTGGCCCTGATGCTCCGCCGGGCGCAGGGTCATGAACACGCCAACGCCCCAGTTGAGCCGTTTCCCATATATCGGCACGAGCGTCTCCGGAACGGCGCCGGTCGAGACGCTGGCGCCGATGCCAGCCTGCAGGCCATTCCAGCTGGGCAGGTAGCGGGTGTATCCGGCTTGCGCCTTCGCCACGGTGAACGAGTCCAGCGAATCGACGTCGAGGTCATGCGCCGATTTTTCAGCCAGCTCGAATCGGCCGAACCAGGCGTCCCGCCGATCAACAGTCACGTTCGTCTCCGCAAAGAGCGCCTGTGTCCCATCGCCCCCCCGCTCCGAGTTGCGTCCCCACCCAACAGTACTCGCCCAGATGCTCCCGGGCTGAAATACCCGATGGTAGGTCGCCGACGCCGTCATCCGATCGAGATCGACGCGGGCATCGCCGGCGTGTCCCGGTTCCGCCTGGTTCAGGCGGCCGGCCGAAACCTGCAGCGCCCACTGCCGGGTCGGAAGGAACCAGAACCGCCCCGACCACGAGTCGAGGGCGCCGGCCTCGAGACCAGTCCGCTTCTCGTCCGGCTCGCGGCCATTGAACAGCGACGCCTCGGCCTTCCATCGATTCCCATACACGCCGCCGGTCATGACACCGTAAGCGATGTGTGTGGCGTCGAGCCAGTGGTGGGTGATTGGCGCCAGCGGGTTCGCCATCGCCGAGACACGATGCGGGAACGCCACCGGGCCAAGCGCCGGCTCGCCAACCGGGCCGCCGTAGACCTGCAGCCGGAGCCCCCGGCCAATCGGGCGGTCATACTCGGCAACCAGCTCCATGAACAGGTCATGCGGATGCTGACGATCGTGAATCGTCTCCCCGCGGCAGATTTCGCCTGTCGCCAGCAGGTCGGGATAACCACAGCCGCGGATGGTCCACGGCTCGAGACTGATCATGCCGCGCAGGCCGAGATGCCCGTCGCCGACGGGCCGATCGGCCATGCCCATCAGCCAGTTGATGGCGCCAGTCTGATGGCTGCCGCGATCGCCGCTTTCACGCAGGTGCTGGAGGAACGCCTCGCCGTGGATCATCAGCGTCCAGCCCCCGGCCTGGCTGTGGATGGCGTACATCGGCGTGTCATCAGGCTGCCACGCCGTCCCGGAGCCGTCGCGGGCGGCGCTCCCGGCACTGCCACCGTGGTCGTGGACTGCGGCGCGCGGCTCGTGCTGGTGCTCGCCCGCCGCCGCAGCCGGCTGATCGGCCGACGGATGATGATGCGGTTCAGGGTCGGGCACCGATTGAGCGCTGATTGCAGGCGCACCGGCGCCGAGACAGCCGATCGAGATGGCCACGCTGAATAGCCGCGGCCAGACACGCGCAAACATAGGTCCCCCCACTCTCGAAGAAAAGGTGAACGCCGAGCGGGGAGGCTCTAAATACGAAGCGAAATTGTCGCTCGAGCGCGATCGGGGCGACGAGAGTCCGGTGTGTGAGACAGCGAGTCGGCGCGCAGCAGGCGGGGGAAGGCCGCGAGAGGACGAGGCGTGGCAATCGCCAGCGACGATGGATCGGCCGGAGGCCGGACCGTTACGTCGGAAGTGGCCGGTTCGTCGGCGTGGCTGCACGGCCCCGGAACATCCTGCACGCTGGCGCCGGGCCGGGCCGCGTCATCATGACAGGCGTGCCCGCCGGCAGCGTGGTGTGCGTGCGAGGAATGCCGCACCTGGGCGCAGTCCACCTGGCACACCACGCGGGCGGTTGGCGCCGCGGCGACGACGAGCGCAAGCAGAATGGGAAGGAACCGCCGCAGCATTGGATCAACTATAGCGTGGTCGTGGCCGGCGATCACGGTCCGCCTGACGGCGGAACCTGCGTCGGAAAGGTCGTCGTCTTCGTCGCGGCGTCCTTGCGGAACTCGTGGGACAGGTTGTAGAAACCCGCCGCAGATAACGTGACGGTCACCTCGCCGTCGGTCTGATTCTCCCAATACCAGCCGTGGATGCCGGCAAACGGCGCGGTGAGCGTTCCCGACGCCGCCAGTTGCGCGTTCTTCTTTTCGTAGGTTTCAGCGTAGCCCTGCGGCGCGCCGTCCGGCTCGGCATGAAATTCTTCGTTGACCAGGCCGCTCGCCTTCCACGAGTACAGCAGCGCCTGGCCCTTATCGAGGCGGTACTTGTATTCGACCGACTCGCGCGGTCCGAGCTTCAGGTCGATTATCTCGTTCTGGTAGGCCCGCTCCTGGGCGACGACGGTCGCTGCCCCTGAGGCGGCGGCGCCGCGGCTGGCCTCGAACGCCTCGAGGCTCGCCTGGATGTCGCTCATCGCGGTCAGGCCGAGCCGTCGTCCGAGGCCGGTGGGATCGACACCGAATTCTGCCGGCAGGACCGCGATCACCAGAATCACCCCGGCGACCAGCAGGGCGGCGCCGGCCGCAACCGCCAGACGCTCGCGCGCCACGACCGGTCCACCGGCGTCCAGTTCGTTGGTAGCCATCACACTCCCAGAAAATAGCCCGACAACTGATAGCCGACCAGCAGGAACCCAGCGGCCATCAGCACGCTGTTGGTGACGAAGGCATGGCGGAGGAAGCCGCTGCGCGTGCGCCAGTAGCTCAACGCGATGAGGACTCCGGTCAACGCGATCATCTGCCCGATCTCGACGCCGACGTTGAAGCTGACGATGTTGGCGACCAGGCCGTCCGCCGACAGGGCGAACTCCTGGAGCTTGGTGGCCAGGCCGAAGCCGTGAAACAGGCCGAACAGCAGGACCGCCAGCCGGGTGTTGGGCTGGACGCCGAAGAAGCGCTGGAACCCGTCCATGTTGTCGAACGCCTTGTAGACCACCGAGAAGCCGATGATGGCGTCGATGATGTAGGGATCGGCGCGGATCCCGCCGAGCACTCCGGCCAGCAGCGTCACGCTGTGCCCGATCGTGAACAGGCTGACGTACTGAACGATGTCCTTCATCCGGTAGAGAAAGAAGATCACGCCGACCAGGAACGCCAGGTGGTCGTAACCGGTGACCATGTGCTTGGCGCCCAGATACATCAGCGGTCCGATCGCCGCACCCTTGACGGACTGGAGGAACAGCGCGTCCTTGCCCGACACGCCATGGGCGCTCAACTCGCCGGCGAAGACCGCGGCGAGCACGATACCGATCAAGAGGGCCCGGCGGTGTCTAACCACGCTGATACCGGCGGTGGCAGGCGTCGCACGACGCGTTGACTTGTTCGCCGGCGGCGAGCACCCCGTCCGCGCTCCGGTCCTGGGTCGCCTTCAGCGTGAGCTTGCCGGCCTCGATCATCGCCTGCGACATCTTCACCCATTCGCCCTTGTCGATCACCCGGCTGCCCAGCAGCAGCAGGTTGCCCGATTCGATCAGCGCTGCGGCACTGTTACCGACTTCCTCCCACTCCGCGTCGTCGCGGGGGAACTTCTCTTCGGTGCCGCGGAACGAGACCGTCGTACTGACCGAATTGAAGACGACGGTAGCCGCCGGCGTGACAATGCCCTTCATGATCTGCTTCACCGTGGCGACCGGGACGGCGATCGGGGCCTCGACGGCCGGAGCCAGCCGGGCCGCGCGGGCGCCGGCGATCGAGAAGCCGATCCCGGCGACGAACAGCAGGACGCCGACCAGGAAAAACCAGTGTCGTAAGCGCATCACTCTCGATTATGGATCAGCACAGGGCCCGCTGCGGCTACTGAACCGATCCCGAAAACGCCACCGAGCCCTTGCCGGCCGGGCCGTCCCACTCGACGGTCAGGCGCCACGTCCCGGCCATGCTGAAGTCGCCCTCCGCACGATACCGGCCCGGGGCGTCGGCGCGCTGAACCGTCACACTGCTGAACATCGGCATCCCCGGCATCGGCATGCTGGCACTGGCGCGGACTTCACCAACCTCGACCAGGCGGCCGTCGGCGGACTTGAACTCGATGACGAAGTCGTCCTTGCCATGCCGCAAGGCGTCATGCGGCGACAGCACCACGACGTCGAGGGCGCCCGACCGGACGCGCTGCAATTCCGTCAGCCGGCCCGATCCGCCGCCGCACCCCGCGGCAGCGGCCACCACCGCCAGCAACCCGCTCATCACCACGCCGAGCATCGATCGTCGATTCATCTGGTCGCCGGGTTCCTCTCTGGAAGCAGGTAGATGGCCGCGTTTGGGCCGACGCCACGAATCACCGTCTGAGCCGGGAGCTCGAGCGGTGTCCGGAACAGAAAGGGATGGCGCGAGCTGTCCTTGAACTCATACAGCCAGATCAGTGGTTCGATGTCGCCGTTGGGACGCACCGCAGCAATCTGCAGCGACGCGCCCGGCGGCACGTGCTGCGGATAGACGCCGGCGACCCGTACCGGCTGGGACAGGCGCAGGCCGTCCGTCACGGCGAGGGCATTCCTGGGCAGCCGGAATTCCACCGGCGGCTCTATCTTCGGGAGTGGCGGCAGCATCCTTGAATTGTTTCCCCTGGTCGTGCCGCCTTCGACCCAGTCCGCGATCAGCTCGATCTGCTGCTGGGTCAGCCCCTGTTCGTCCTTGAAGCTGCCAAAGCCCTTGACCGCTCCCCACGGCGGCATCCGGCGCGACAGCACGGCGTCCTTGATTGCCGGCGCCCGCGGCTGGGCCTCCTGGTAGGTCATCAGCGAAAACGAGGTCCCGCCCTCATGATGGCACGACACACATCGCTCGTAGACGATCCGCGAGATCTCGCGATTCCATGAAATCGGCACGCCGTTCGGATCGTGGGCGAGCAGTGCGCCGCCGGCGACGAACGTCAAGGCGATTGCCGCGGCCAGGCGCCTCACGACTTGACAACCCCCTGATCGGACACTACAACGGAATGATGCGCGGTACCCGGTTCCTGGCGGTCTGGATCATGGCCTGCGCTGCGATCAGCTGCTCCGGCGCTGGTCAGAATACCGAGTCGTCGGCGCCGACCGGGAAGACCACGGTCTCGACCGCGCCGAAGGCCACCGACCTGGCGTACGTCTGTCCGATGGATCGGGACATCCGTTCCAACGATCCGGGCAAGTGCCCCCGTTGCGGCATGACCCTCGTTGCCGGCATCCCCGACCAGTCGGAATATCACCTCGATCTCACCGTCACGCCGAAGCCGGCCAGGCCCGGCGAGGTGGTCCGGCTGACCTTTCAGGTGTTCGACCCCTGGAAGGACCGCCTGGTGGAGAAGTTCTCGGTCGTCCACGAGAAGCTGTTCCACGCGTTCATCATCAGCCGGGACATGCAGTTCTTCGTGCACGACCATCCAGTCTGGGAGAACGGCGCCTTCCACTACGACATCGCCTTTCCCAAACCGGGGATGTACCGGATTCTCGGCGACTTCTACCCGGAGGCGGCGGCGCCGCAACTGATCACCGACACGCTGTTCGTCGCCGGCGGCGACACCGCGCCGGCGCAGCTGTCGCGCGACTATTCGGCCAAGGACGCCGCGAATCTCAAGGTCGAACTGTCGACCAACCCGCCCGATCCGGTCGCCGGCGCGTCGACGCAACTGCGGCTGAGCGTCAGCCCCGGCGAGGGTCTCGAAAAATATCTCGGCGCCTGGGGTCACATGCTGGCCGCCAGCGACGACCTGATCGACCTGACCCACACCCACCCGTACATCGCCGACGGCAGCGCCGAGATGCAGTTCGGCCTGGTCTTCCCCCGCCCTCGCGTCTACCGTGTGTGGGTCCAGTTTCAACGTCATGGCGTCGTCAATACGGCTCATTTCGACGTCGCGGTCAAGCCGGCTCCCGCGCATACGGCCGACTGAGCGGGAAGAAGCCCAGCCCCCAGCTCTAGCCCTTAACCCCTGGCCCTTCTTCGTTCCCACCACTTCCGCACGTCCTCGCCGATCACGAACAGACACGGCGTCATGAACAGCACGTGCAGCGTCGACGTCACCATCCCGCCGATGCTCGGCGCGGCAATCGGCTTCATGATCTCCATGCCCGGCCCGTTCGACAGCATGATCGGAATCAGCGACAGCACGATCGCTGCGACGGTCATCAGCTTCGGCCGCAGCCGGGTGGCCGACCCCTCGATCACGGCATCGATATAGGTCTGGCCATCGGCTCGCCGGTCGAGCGCGGCCCGGATGAAGATGACCATGATGATGCCGGTCTGGACCGCCACCGCAAACAGCGAGATGTAGCCGACCATCACCGCCGTCGTCATCGAGTAGCCGAGAAACCACTGCAGGAACACACCGCCGACCATCGCAAACGGCACCGAGAACAGAATCAGGATGCTTTCCGTGACCGACCTGAACGCGACCATCAGCAGCACGAAGATGATCAGGAGCGTCAGCGGAACGATCAGCCGGAGCCGGCCCCGGGCCGCGGCGGCGTACTCGTACAACCCGGTCCATTCGACCGCATAGCCGGCCGGCAGGGCGAGATTCCCGGCGAGAAACCGCCGGGCATTGTCGACGTAGTCGGGACCGGTGACGTCCTGGACGTCGATGTAGATGTAGCCGGCCAGCTTGCCGTTGTCGTTCCGGATCATCTCCGGCAGCTTCCGGACCGACACCTCGGCGACGTTGCCGAGCGGCACGGCCCGGCCATCGCCGGTCACCACCGGGGTATTCCTGATCTTGTCGAGCGTGTCGAGGTACTCGGCCGAATACTGCACGCTCAGCGGCACGACGACGTCGCCGGCCTCCTTCACCGCGACGATGTTGTCGCCGCCAATCGCATAGCGGACGGTCGACATCGCCTCGTCGACGGTGACACCGTGCTCGGCCATCCGCCGCAGGTCATTCCTGACGTCGACGTAATAGCCCTCGGAGATCCGCTCGGCGATCACCGACTTGGTGCCATGGAGGCCGCGCAGCAGTCCCTCGATCTGCCGCGACACCGCCTCGATGCCGGTGACGTCGGGGCCGGTCACCTTGATGCCGACCGGCGTCTGGATGCCGGTGCTCTGCATCATGACGCGGGCCCGGACCGGCTGCACCCAGGCATTGACGTAGCCCAGCGTCTCCGCCGCCTTGTCCATCTCGGCGATCAGCCGGTCCTTGGTCATGCCCGGCCGCCACTTCGCCTTCGGCCCCAGCAGCACGGTGGTCTCGATCATCGTCAGCGGCGCCGGGTCGGTCGAGGTGTCGGCGCGGCCGATCTTGCCGAAGACCCGCTCGACTTCGGGCAGCGCCTTCAGCTTCTTGTCCATCTGCTGGAGGATCCAGCCCGCTTCCCGGTTCGGCAGCCCGGGCAGGGTCGTCGGCATGTACAGGATCGAGCCCTCGTCGATATCGGGCAGGAAGTCCTTGGGAAACGTCGCCAGCAGGAAGGCGGCGGGAACCAGGACGAGCATGCCGGTCCCGGTAAAGACGTAGCGGAAGCGGATCACGGTTCGCAGTACCGACCGGTAGGCCCGGATCGCCGCGCTCTCGCGAAAGTCGCGCCGCACGCGCTGATCCTTCTTGAAGATCCAGACGACGATGATTGGCAGCAGGAAGATCGTCAGCAGCGTCGAGAACGCCATCGCGAACGTCTTGCTGTAGGCCAGCGGGTCGAACAGCCGCGCCTCGCGCTCTTCGAGGAAGAAGACCGGCAGGAAGGACGCCAGGATGATCAACAGCGAGAACAGCAGCGGTTTGGTGACGGCGGCGATCGATCGGATCAGGATCTCCTGCTTCTCGTCGCGGCCGGCGGCCGGGTGCAGCGCCAGCTCCGCCGTACAGTTCTCGACGATGACGATGGTCGCGTCGGCGATCTCGCCGATGGCGATCGCCAGGCCGGCCAGCGAGAACAGGTTGATCGTCTGGTTGAAGCCGACCAGCGGCAGCGCGGTGAACAGCACGCCGAACAGCAGGATCGCGATCGGGCCGACCGCGGTGCGGATGTTGCGCAGGAACAGCAGCGTCACGGCGATCAGCACCGCGATCTCGATCAACAGCGTCTCGAAGAACTGGCGCAGCGTCGCCCAGATCCAGGCCGAGCGATCGTAGGTCGCCACCACCTCGACGCCGGCCGGCAGGGTCGGCCGCAGCTGATCCAGCCGCTGGGTCAGCGCCCGCGTGACGGCGAGGACGTTCTGGTCCTGCTCCATGATCGCGATGCCGCCGACCACTTCGCCGGTGCCGTCGAGATCGACCGTGCTGCGGCGCTGGTCGTAGCCGACCTGGAAGTAGCCGACGTCGCGCAGGTGCACCGCCGTGCCGTCGGCCGATCGGCCGAGCACCAGCAGGTCGAGCTGGTCGAGATCCTCGCTGTTGACGACGCCGCGCAGCTGGTAGTCGCGGTTGGTGACCTCGATCATCCGGCCGCCGGCTTCCTGGAAGACGCTCTGGATGGCGGTGATCACCTGTTTGAGCGGCAGGCCCGCCTTGGCCAGCAGCGGCGGGAAGATCTTCACCTGGTACTGTTTTTCCAGCCCGCCGACCGAGGCGACCTCCGCGACGCCGGCCACCGCCTGCAGCGCCGGCTTGATCTGGCTCTCGTTCAACAGCCGCAACTCGCGCAGATCGTGCGAGCCCTCGCGGTCGGTCAACGCGTACTGGTAGATCCAGCCCATGCTGCTGGCGTTCGGCCCGAGCGTGATCGACGCCTCGGCCGGGAGCTGCGGCCGGATGGCGTTGATCCGATCGACGACCAGCTTCTGCACGTCTTCGCGCCGGCTGTCGCCGTTCATCACGACGTAGATGAACGCGTAGCCCATGTGCGAGCTGCCGCGGATCGCCCGGATCCCGGGAGAGCCGACCAGCGAGGAGGCGAGCGGCTCGGTGA
The DNA here is from genome assembly GCA_039931615.1 of Acidobacteriota bacterium. Taxonomy (GTDB): domain Bacteria; phylum Acidobacteriota; class Vicinamibacteria; order Vicinamibacterales; family CAVVIG01; genus JAHFUI01. Next base: position 88,472 of record JBDTRR010000003.1, on the reverse strand, counting down.
CCTCCGTCTCCAGCAGCTGCGGGCTCCGCGCCCACTTGACGTAGACGATGATCTGCGGGTCGGAGATGTCGGGGATGGCGTCGAGCGAGGCGGTCCGGATCGAATAGACGCTGCCCAGCACGCCCACCGCGACCGCCAGCCAGACGGCGGCCCGCCACCGGATGACGGCTCTCAGGACGGCGGTGATCATCTCGCGCCGGCCGGCTGGTCGAGCGGGCCGCTGTCGGTCGACTTCAGCTTGTGTTCAGCGTCGATGAAGAAGCTGCCGAAGGTCACCACCTGATCGCCGTCCCGCAGCCCGTCGGCGATCTCGGTGAGCAGTTCACCCTGGATGCCGGTGTGAATCTCCTGCGGCACGTACTGCCCGGCATCGCGCTGCACGTAGACGACGCGCCGGTCGCCCTCCTCGATGATCGCCTCGTTGGGAATGGCCAGGAAAGGCCCGCGCTCGACCACGATCTCCATCACGTAATGGAGCGTGTTCTCCCGGCCGAGGCCGGACAGCGACGCCTCGATTGCGGCACCGCCCGGAGTGGCGACGACCCGCGTCACGTAGGCCTGGTACATCGACGACTTGGAGCTGGGCGGAAAGGCGCGGAGCCGTTGTCCGACCTTGACCAGGGCCGCCTCGGGACCAGCCAGGGCGGCGGTGAGGACCCGGCCCGACTTGTCGATGGTCCCGGCGGTCCGGAGCCAGGTCTGGACCAGGCGCAGCGTGGCGGTGCTCAGCGTCAGCGTGACGTCACTCGCCTGCGACTCCGAGACCGCGGTACCGGCGGGCTGGGCGGGGCGGGTGTGCTCGCGCTGAGCCGAGGTGAATCGGGTCGAGAGCAGGACGAACAGGAGGAGCGCTAGCAGCCTCGAAGGCATGACAACGACCAGTCTAGCCGCAAGCGAAGTGTGTGGCCGCGAAGTCCGGCTGAGCCGGTCCCTGCGGACGACCGCCCGAGGGGATGTGCGGCACACCCCGGAGAGTGTGCCGCTACTTCAAGCGTCTGTGACGGTCTCAGTGGCAGTAGTTGTCCTTGCTGTCCATGATGTGGGTGCCCCACGGGAACAAACCGACGTTGGCCACCTTCTCGAACTGGCCGGTTTTCCCATCGATGATCACCACCGAGTTGGTCGTCGACTCGGCCAGATAAAGCTTCTCGTCCTTGGTGTCGGTGGTGGCAGTCTCGAGCTGAACGTTGGTTCCGATCTTGATCCGACCCGCCGGGCGCAGCGTGTTCATGTCGTACATGTAGACAAAGCCACTGGTCGAACTGATCACAAAGGCCTTGCCGGCTGCGAAATTGACTCCGGTCATGTCCGGCCCCGCTTCCAGCGTCGCGGCCACCTTGTTCGCCTGGAGATCGATGATCGAGATGGTCTCGTCGCCGTTGTTCGGCGTGATCGCGTACTTGCCGTCGTGGCTCATGTAGATGCGCCACGGATTCTTACCGACGCGAATGACCTTGATCACCTTGTCCTCGCGCGGATCGATCACGCCGACAACCCCGAGATCGCCGTCCGCGGCATAGAGAAAGCGGCCATCGTTGGTCGGCGCGGCGATGTTGATGCCCTTGATCTCGCCGAGGTACTTGGCAGGATCGAGCTTCGACACTCCGGGCACTTCCGCGACCTGGATCTTCTTCATCAGCTCGTGCCGGCGCACGTCGATGACGCCGACCCAGTGCGCGCCGTAGTTCCCGACGTAGGCCTTCGAACCGTCCGACGAGAAGGTGACGTTGAGCGGCTCGGCGAATCCTGGAATGGTCTTGATCTTGGTCAGCGACACCATGTCGATCACCGAGATCGAGTCGCCTTCCGGATTCCCCTGGTAGTACCAGCGGCTGTCCGGCGAGAACGACAGATGTTCCGGCGCGATGTCGACGTTGATGACCTTGACCAGCTGCAGCGTCTTGGCGTCGATGATGAACGCCTTGTTGGCGCGTGTCCCGCCGGTGACCACATACCGCCCGTCCGGCGACATCATCACCATGTGCGGGTTGACGTTGTTGCCGAGGAACACCTTGCCCACCATCTTGTGGGTCTTGATGTCCATGAACGAGATATCGTTCGAGTCGCGATTGACGATCATCACCACCGAGGCCGGGTCCGCGAGCTTGATGTCGGCCGCGCTCAAGGTATAACTCGCGGCCGCCGCCACCAGACCCAGGATGGCGCCGGTGATGACGACGAATCGACCTGCTTTCAGCATCTGTTTCTCCTGACCAACAATTTGATCGCTAGAAGCTCGCCTGAAGACGCACACCCGGCAGGAAGTACCCGAACTTCGGCTGGTCTCCTTCCGCCGAGTCCAGCACCCGCTCCAGATTGAACGACAGGCGCAGCCGCTCGGTCAGCCGGAAGTTGTAGTAGCCCTCGAACAATTTCTCGTTGCGGCCGCTGAACGGATTGATCTGAGCATAGCCGATACCCCACGAATCCAGCGGATTGAAGACGAGGCCGTTCTGAATCTGGACGCCGGCGCTGTAGAACCGATCGTGACCGTCCAGCACCTCAGCCGAGCCGACCCGGGCGAACACCGTCAGCCTCGGGAAGAGCCGCTGATCGAGGCTGATGCCGACCGCGTTGGCGCGGCTCTCCGCCGAGTTGTCCCAGCGGTACCAGACGCGGTAGTTGCCTTCCCCGAGCCCGGGTGGCCGGGCGACGTAGCCCGCTTCGGCGAGTGAGTAGATTGAGTCCGACAGGTTGTCGGCGTCCGGGTTGCTCTGCTGGATCCCGAACTTGAAGTTGAAGCCGTTCTTGGGATCGAACACCGTCGCGAACCCGGTCCCGTTGCTCGACAGGCCCAGGGTCGGATTGTTCACCAGGGCGTCGGCGAGGAATTGGGTGGTCTCGTCGTTGGCGGCGGCGTTGTGATCGAAATAGTTGGTCAAATCCAGCCGGCCGGCGACCAGCGCCAGACGCTGACCGAAGAACTCGGTCCGCAACCACGCTTCGCGCAGATTCAGTTCGTTCTGGTTCACCAGCCGTGCGGTGTAGCCGTTGAGCAGCGTCAACGTCGGAATCTGGCGATCGGGCGGCGAGCCGCTCAGCGCGACGACGTCGGCGAAGAAGATCGTGTGCTGGGCCAGCTTGGCGGTGAAGAACAGGTCCGCCGAGGCGAGCGCGTAGGCGTTCTTGTTGGCCAGCGCCTGGTCGCCGGTCGTCCGCCCGGCAAACTGCGTGACGGTGGTCGCATCGACGCCGATGCCGACGTTGCGATCCTTTTCGTCGGACAGCGCCTGTTCGATCTTCTCGTTGATCGTCTGGCGGCGGTAGGCGCGCTCGCGCTCGTAGGTGACCTCGCGCTTCGAACCGGCGACCTGGTGGTCGTACTGGTTGCCGTCCTTATCGACCCAGATTTCGATCCGCTTGACGCGGGTCTCCGGCTCGGACAGCACGGTGGTCGACTCGAACTCGGTCAGCCGCTGCTCGAGCGTGCGGATCCGCTCGAGCAGCGCGTCGACCGTCGGCGCGGCAGCAGCGGCTCCGGCCGCGGTCGGCGACGCTTCGGCGCCCGGCACTTCGAGCGGCTCGAGCGAAATGGCCAGCGCCTGCGTCGTCGGCACGGTGATCTGCTGCGATGAGCGCGACTGACCCGGCGCGTCGACCTGCAGGATGAATTGCCCGGCCGGGATCTTGTCGAACTGGAACGTCCCGTCGGCGCCCGATTGCACCGAAATATCCGTCGCCCCGGGTCGCATGCCCGGCATCGACGCCATCGCGGAGGGCGGCGGCACCAGGGACACCGTCGCGTTGGCAACCACCGCGCCTTCCTTGTTGGTTACCTTGCCGCTGACCGACGATGTCTGCGCGGCCGCAGCGACAGCGGTCAGCAGAACCACCACGCTTGCGACCCCGACGCGAAATCTCTGCATGTGTGCCACCTTCTTGATCTCCGAGGGCGTGGCCGCTCGGCAGACAGTCCCGTCATCGCTGCGGATGCCGGTTCGAGGCCGCACGAACCGGCCTCGAACGGACCCTGCCACCAGCGGATCGTATTGCACACGGCCGGGTTGTCGACCTGAAGAGTTTCTGAATTCTTCGTCAGTATCGCGACTCGTGGGCGGGGCGGACAGCCGGAGGTGCAGCACGACAAAACACGCCGATCTTCGGCGTGGTTGACGTTCTTACGGTCTATTGATTCGACGCTTCCTGACTAAGCTGTCAGGAACGACCGCGCCAATCGTCGCGCGCAGTGATGTAAGGAGCCGTAGCGATAAAACGAGTCTAACGCGGGCAGGAGTGGTTCACGATCCGGTCGCGTTTGTTCTTGAAGGCAGCCACCCAGTCGCGGACTTCACTCCCCCCTTTGCCGCCCTGAAGACGCTCCGGGAAGCGTGAGACCTCGAACAGGTCGCGCAACTGCGCGTCGGAGAGCTGCACGAGCAGATCCGCGAGAAATTTGCGACCGGCTTCCTTGATCGACGGGTTGTCCAGGGTGCCGGTGTGCGAACGTGCCAGGCTGCCGATGCACCGCGCCGGATCCAGCCAGATGTCGGCGGCCGCCCACTCCGCCAGGTTGGCGCTGGCGATGCCGTTGCGATTGAAGACGTTGGCATGCCCGAACGTCAGCCCCAGGTCGCTGACCATCATCACCGGGCGGAGGCACGGTTCACTGGCGTCCTCCGACTGGTCGGATACACAGATCAGACGCTGCTGCGCCGGCTTGCTGTCGGTATGCTGCAGCATGACCGCCAACAGTTTCAATGCATCGCGGTGGGCGCGGGGAGCGCCGCCGGAGGCTTCGTCGATCAGATCGAGATCCGGCCAGCTCCACCCCGAGTCCGGCGTGGTTTCAATGGTCTGCCCCGGCACCTTCCGTTCGATGGCCGCCGGATCGAACACCACCCGATCGCGCCGGTCGTCGCGCCGGTTCGCCGGGTCGGACGGACAGCCGATGCACGTGACGCGAACGGGGTAAACCCGATCAGTCGGAAAGCCGAGCGCCCACAGCAGCCGGCTGGCGGCAACCTCCGCAAACACCTCGCCGTTGGCGCGGCCGTATTTCACCTTGACCTCATCGTCCGGCTCGAGGGCACACGTGAACTTCGGCGACGCGCCGCTCATCTTCCGGTCAACGAAGCGGCAGGTCACGGATTGCCCGATGGCGAACCCATCGGCGCCGCCCGGACCCGCTTTCATATCCATCAACGCGACGCGGGTGGGGATCCAGACCTGCGCCCGGGCGATGGCGCCGAACCTGGCCTCCGGCGTCACGTGGCGGGCAGCCGAACTGCCGGTCACGACGCTGGTGATCAGGGCCGCAGCCAGCGCAACCGCCGTGACCGGGGCGTTCCGACGCACCGTTGGAACCCGAGCAAGAAGCGGTCCAGATCAGCTCAGACGTTGAGCGGCCGCGGGCCCTCTTCGTCAGACCGAGCCGGTGTGATAAAAAGATCACCATGCATACTCGCCTTGCCATTGGATTCCTCACCGTCGCCTTCACCGGTGCCCTCCTCGGGTCGGCGTTGCGCGCGCAGCAGCCCGGCGGAACGGTTTCGAGCGGGGTCTACACCGACGCTCAAGCCAAGCGCGGCCAGACGGTCTACGCCGAAGCCTGTTCGAAATGTCATCTCGACGATCTGTCGGGCGGGAAGGATTCGCCGCCGCTGGTGGGCGACGACTTCCTCAAGGGCTGGACCGGCAAGACGGCCGGGGCCCTGTTCGACGAGATTCGGATGACGATGCCGTTCGACAGCCCGGGCGGGCTGTCGGCCGAGCAGTACGCGGATCTCCTCGCCTACATCTTCAGCGCCAACAAGTATCCGGCCGGCAGCCAGGAGCTCGCACACGAAATGGCGCCGCTGCAGGCGGTCCAGATCGACAAGAAGTAGCTGAAGCAGCTCGCGTCCGAATCGTACGTGGCGCCGGCTGAAGCCGGATCCCACGCAGGAGCAGGCGTGCGGCGAAGAGGGACACCAGCACCGGTCACCCCTCTTCGCCGATATCCTCGTGCCAAAGGCCGGGAAACTCGGCGATGAACTGCTCCATCAACCGGATGCACCGGTCGTCCTGAACCACCTCGACCCGCACGCCCCGCTCGCGCAGGAGATCCTCTTCGCCAAGAAATGTCCGGTTCTCCCCGATCACGACGTGCTGGATCCCGTACAGCAGGATGGCGCCGCTGCACATGGCGCACGGCGACAGCGTGGTGTACATCACGCTGCGGCGGTAGATTGCCGCCGGCTGACGTCCGGCGCGTTCCAGCGCGTCCATCTCCCCGTGCAGGACCGCGCTACCCTGCTGTACGCGGCGATTGTGGCCGCGGCCCAGGATCCGGCCGTCGTGCACGAGCACCGCCCCGATCGGAATGCCGCCTTCCTGGCGACCCTTCTCCGCTTCTTCAACCGCCAAGGTCAGGAAATCGTGCGTCTCCATCTCACTAAGCTAGCGCAGGGAGGCAGGCCGCCGCCACCGGCGATGGCACGGCTTTGGCTATCCCCGACCGGTGGAGGTCACACCACATGCTCCACATGGCATTGACGTTCCTGGTCATCGGCCTGCTTGCCGCGCTGCTGGGATTCACCACCATCGCCGGCGTGTCGTTCGCGGTCGCCAAATTCCTGGCCGGCCTGTTCCTGCTCCTGTTTGTCGTCTTCCTGGTTCTGGCCATGCTCGGAGCACGGAAGATTCTCGGGTGAGCGGCGCTACAATGAGGGACCTCGGCAGCGGGATCTTTCATTGAATATGCTTCGCCCTCTCCTCGTGAATGTCGTGGGCCCCTGCCGCGTCACCGTTCCCGCTATTGCGGCCGGTATCGCGATTGGCCTGCTGGCGATCGCTCCGCCGATCCGCGGCCAGGGTTCGATATCGCCGGCGCTGACGATTCTCGCCAAGGACGGCCGCCGCTCGCTGCCGCTGAACGTTGTCAACGACCAGGAGCTGATCTTCCTCGACGACCTCGCGGCAGCCTTCCAGTTGTCGGTTCGTGAAGAGTCGCTCGGCACCCTGACGGTCGCCTACAAGGGCCGATCGATTCTGCTCACCCCCGAGCAACCGCTGGTGTCGATTGGCGGGAGGCTGGTGTCGCTGCCCGCCTCGCCGACCCGGTCAGGACGCCGCGTCATGGTTCCCGTCGAATTCATCAGCCGGGCCCTGGCGTTGATCTACGATGCGCGGCTCGATCTCCGCAAACCGGCCCGACTCCTGATCGCGGGCGATCTCCGCGTGCCGCGCGTCACCGTCCGCGTCGAGGGCGGCGATCCGACGCGTGTGGTCGTCGACGCGTCACCGCGTACCGCCAGCACCGTGACGCAGGAAGGCAATTCGCTGGCGATCAGGTTCGATGCCGATCTCCTCGACGCCGCACTGCCGCCGATTCAGCCCCAGCCGCTGCTGCAGGCAATCCGGCTGATCGAACCGGTCACCCTGATGCTCGACCTCGGCCCTCGATTCGCGGGGTTCCGGGCCTCCGCGCAACAGCTCGAGGCGACGACGCGCACGATCATCGAGCTGGCGCCGGCCCAGACCGACCAGCAGCCGCTGGCGGCCGTTCCTGCCGCTCCAGCGGCTCCGTCCCCACCCGTCGTCCCGCTGGATCTGTCGGCGCTTGGCACGCCGGTCCCTTCGCTCAGGACCATCGCCATCGATCCCGGCCACGGCGGCGAGGACGAAGGCGTGAAGGGCGCCGGCGGAACGAAGGAAAAGGATCTCACGCTGGCGGTTGCCCGCCGCGTCAAGGGGTTGATCGAAAGCCGGCTCGGCATTCGCGTCCTCATGACCCGCGAAGACGATCACAACGTCTCACTGGACGGGCGGGCGGCGATGGCCAACAACAACAAGGCTGACATCTTCATCAGCCTGCATGCCAACGCCTCGTTCCGGAAAAGCGCCGTCGGCGCCTCGGTTCTCTACGCCGCGTTCGACGGCGACACCGTCCTGGCTGGACGCGCTGCCGCACCCGCCAGGCTGCCCACCATCGGGGGCGGGCTCCGGGAGATCGACTTCGTCCTGTGGGATCTCGCCCAGATCCGGCACGTCGATCGATCCGGCGAACTGGCGATGCTGGTGGCGGATCACTTCCGCGAGCGCATCCCGCTCTCGGCCCGCCCAATCGACCGGGCCGCGCTGCGCGTGCTCTCGTCAGCCAACATGCCGGCGGTGATGGTGGAGATGGGATATCTGAGCAACCCGGAACAGGAAGCGAAAATGTCCGGGGCGGAGTTCCAGAACGTGCTGGTGCAGGCGCTCTACGATGCGGTCATCAGGTTTCGCGATTCGCTTGGCGGCGGCACCCAGTGACGTCGCGCCGCATCCTGGTCCTCGGCGCGCTGACCGTCATCGTGGCGGGGTTCGCCTGGTTGTTGCTGGTCACGCTGCCGGCGTCGTATCGGCGCTCGCGCACCCCGGCGGCGGCCGTCGGCACCCCGGCCACGCCGGCCGCTCCGGGCCGGAAGATCAAGGCACATCTGTTCTACGTCGCCGACGACGGGACGCGGCTCACCGACCTGGAGCGGGACGTGGCGTTCGGCGAGGGCACCGTCGAGCAGGCCAGGCAGATCATCGAGGCGCAGATCGCCCCGGCCGTCGAACCGCTGGTGTCAGCCGTCCCGGTTGGCACCAGGCTGCGGACGCTGTTCGTGACCGAGCACGGCGAGGCGTTCGTCGATTTCAGCGGCGAGCTGGTCACCGGTCATTCGGGCGGGTCGACTGACGAAATACTGACGGTCTATACCATCGTCGACGCGCTGACGGCGAATCTGCCGGCGGTCACCTCGGTTCAGCTGTTGGTCGAAGGCAAGCAGATCGAAACGCTCGCCGGTCACGTCGACCTGAGTCGCCCGCTCGCCAAGAATCTGTCCTGGGTACAATAATCAGCTGCAGTGAGAGTCCACACACATAATGCGTTCTGATCATCGGCCGGCCAACCAGCTGCGGGAGACGAAGCTCACGCCCCATTACCTCGAGCACGCCGAGGGTTCAGTGTTCATCGAGGCCGGCCGCACGCGCGTCATCTGCACGGCCAGCGTCGAAGATCGGGTCCCGCACTTTCTGCGCCATTCGGGAAAGGGCTGGGTCACCGCCGAATACGGCATGCTCCCGCGCGCCACCAGTACACGAACCCAGCGGGAGGCATCGACCGGGAAGGTCGGCGGGCGCACCCAGGAGATCCAGCGGTTGATTGGCCGCTCGCTGCGCTCGGTGATGAACCTGCCGGCCCTCGGCGAGCGGACGATCTGGTTGGATTGCGACGTCATCCAGGCGGACGGGGGGACGCGAACCGCGTCGATCACCGGCGCCTTCGTCGCCCTGGCGCTGGCGCTCGAAGCCCTCCGCAAACGGGACGTGATCAAGAGCATCCCGCTGCTCGACTATGTGGCCGCCATCAGCGTCGGCATCGTCGACGGCGAAGCGCTGCTCGATCTCGCCTACGACGACGATTCCCGCGCCGACGTCGACATGAACATCGTCAAGACCGGTGACGGACGGTTCATCGAGGTGCAGGGAACGGCGGAGGGCAGCCCGTTCGACCGCGACGCGTTGACATCACTGCTCGACCTCGCCGACCTCGGCATCCAGCAACTGATCGAGAAGCAGCGGGCCATCGTCGGCCATCTCATCGCGCGGCGGGCCTGATCTGTGAAAAATCGATTCCGAAGTAGTGTAGACCTTCAGGTCTGCCGGACACGGCAGGCCTGAACATCCTGCACGACAACAATTCGTCGGACGCGATTTCAGGCCGGCCGAAGGAGATACTCGCGCAGCCGGCGGAATGCCATCCCACGATGGCTGATCGCCGCCTTGGCGTCTTCCACTTCCGCCAGGGTCCGCCCGAGCGGCGGGTAGAAGAAGATCGGGTCGTATCCGAAGCCGCCGTCCCCTCTGGGTGCGCGGGCAATCTGACCCTCGATCGTGCCACGCGTTTCGAATAGAACCTCACCGTTCCGGACGAGCGCCAGGGCGCAGACGAACCGCGCCGGACTGTCGATGGCGCCCCTGGCGCGAAGCGCCTCGTAGAGGATCGCGAATTTCTGCGGGTAGGTCGCGTCCGCGCCGCCCCAGCGGGCCGACTCGATGCCGGGCTGGCCGCCGAGCGCGTCGATCTCAAGCCCGGAGTCCTCGGCGACAGTGAGCTGACCTGTTGCATCAGCGTAATACACCGCTTTCTCCCGCGCGTTCTGTTCGAACGTGCGGCCGGTTTCCTCCGGCGGCTCGAGATCGGGCCAGTCCGCGAGGGTGATCAGTTCGTGCGATCCGCCGGCGAGGATCCCCCGGATTTCGCGAACCTTGCCACGGTTGGTGGTCGCCACGAGCAGTCTCGCCATGGCTCGGAGTCTATCCGGCATGACGTCCGGGCGACGAGCCGCGGTGGTTGGTGTTTGGAGGATGACCGGTGAGGGCGACCGGTGAGATCTGGCCGTGGCCGGCAGCGAGGTGCCGTTGATGGGCCGACTGAATATCCATCCGAGTTCCTTTTGAGAGAAGTGGACTGCCTCGATCGGTGATGTTTGGGCAACCGCCGGACCACAGCTGGGTCGGCCAACGAGCGCGAACGGGCCCACTTCTCCACCGACTCGGAGGCACCTCTTCTATTTCGGATTGCCGGCGCGGCCCGGGTGTTGGCGCCGCTGGCACGCGGTGTGGGTTTCTTGCAGCGGGCCAACGACAAAACCTGTCGTCAATTTTGCATCCAGGACGCTCATGACTGATAACACGGCAGAATTGAACCTCACGACGGCGACCCACCGGGCCACGGCCAGCGTCTGGGAACGGCAGGGTTGGGACGGCTCGAAAGAGCCGCTGGCGCTGACCCGCTGGCTTGTCGGGATCGGCGGCGCCGCGCTGGCCATTCAGGGCGCCAGACAGAAGACCCTGATCGGAGGCGCGCTGGCCGGGATTGGAGGGACCCTGGCGTGGTGGGCGTTGAGCGGCGAAGGGGATTTGTCCCACCCCCGCCGCTGGCTGGTGAACACATTTGACCGGCTGACGTCGTGCCGCGACGACCTGGTCCATGAAGCGTCGGATCAATCGTTTCCTGCCAGCGACCCGCCGTCGTGGACGCCGGCCGTCGGCACCGGACTCAGCAGCCGGACCAGCCGTCCGTAATGCTGAAAGCCATCAAGGTTCCGATCGGCTGGAAGGAACTGGCAAAACGGACCGTCAACGAGGTCATCGCCGACAACTGCCTCAACCTGGCTGCTCAGCTGGCGTACTACTTCTTTCTCGCCCTGTTCCCGGCGCTGCTGGTACTGGTCGCTATTGTCAGCTACATCCCGGTTGAGGGCCTGCTGGACATGATCACGTCAACGCTGGCGCGGGTCGCGCCAGGCGAGGTGATCACCATCGTCCAGGATCAGATTCTCAAGGTCGCCAACGACAAGAACGGCGGGCTGCTGACGGTCGGTCTGCTCGGCACCATCTGGAGCACATCGTCCGGAGTGGATGCGATCATCAGCACCTTGAACTCCGCCTACGACATCCAGGAAAGCCGGCCCTGGTGGCGCGTCAAGTTGACGGCGATCGGGCTGACACTGGCGCTGGCGGTCTTCATCGTGCTGGCGTTCGTGCTGCTGCTGGTCGGGCCGACGCTGGCGGAGACGGTGGCGTCGTGGTTCTATCTCGGACCGGCGTTCGTCTGGAGCTGGAAGATTCTGCAGTGGCCGGTCGTGTTCGGGCTGGTCACCCTCGCCGTGGCGCTGATCTACTACTACGCGCCGGATGCGAAGCAGGAATGGACCTGGATCACGCCTGGTTCGCTGGTGGCGACCCTGCTTTGGCTGCTGACATCGCTCGGATTCAAGTTCTACGTCTCGCACTTCGCGGCGTATAACGCGACCTACGGCGCGATTGGCGGCGTGATCGTGCTGATGCTGTGGTTCTACGTTTCCTCGCTGGCGGTGCTGATCGGCGCGGAACTGAACGCTGAAATCGAGCACGCGTCACCCGACGGCAAGGATCCGGGAGAGAAGGTCAAGGGCGAGAAGAAGGTGATCGGCGCGCGGGCGGAAGGGCGAGACGCCGGACAGGGCGACAGCGCCGGGCTGCCATCGGCGGCTCCTGCCTTCGCCGGCAACTGCGGCGTCGACGCCGACCTCGATCCGGCGCGACCGGCCAGCCTGCCACCGGCGCGAGCCAGCGACTGGCTGATTGGGGGCCTGGTGCTCGGCGAGGCGGCCATCCTGACGTACGCCAAGCTGCGGCCGCGGTTCAAGAAGGTCAGCGACTGATCGGCGGCTCGACATGCCGCCGTTTCGGGGTAGAGGCTGGTCAGCAATGCGCCGCGGCGGGACCCGCGTCTGAAGTACTATGAGGCAGTCGGGGCGTAGCGCAGCCTGGTAGCGCACCTGCCTTGGGCGCAGGGGGTCGCTGGTTCGAATCCAGTCGCCCCGACCACTTTCCCCAGAAGTCCTCGTAAGTATCACAATGAGCAGCGCTTCTCGGCGCGAGCTCTGCTCGCTCGTTCTCGCCACCAATCGCCCTCGCACGCCCGTTCTCGCCGCAAAGTGGTCACAAATTTAGTCACACCCAAACCGCACCTAAGTGATGCAACTGAAGGCGCTTATTGGCGAAGCGCCGTCAGAAACGTCTATTCACGGCCGCATGCGGCATCGCGCGGCTTCCCCACACCAAGACCAGGCGACCAGAAGCCGAGGCCCCGGAACTATAGCGCTGGCGTCTGATTACCCAACCAATTGCGCAAAGTGACGAATACCGTTACTTTATGAAACATGAAAGGACACGCCTGGAACGCTCGGCAATACGTCGAGGGCCTTGCCCGGTCGGGACGGTACTTCTTCAGTTCCGCCGACGCCCGGGAGGCCCTCGGCGTGTCGGCGGAGGCGGCCAAAGTGGCCCTCTATCGACTGTCCCAGCAGGGGCTCGTCTCCTCACCCGCACGCGGCTACTACATCGTCGTGCCGCCCGAGTATCACGCCCTTGGCTGCCTTCCCGCCGGGCAATTCGTCCCGTCGCTGATGGAGCGTCTGGGCCTTCGCTACTACGCCGGCCTCCTCACCGCCGCGCAGTACCACGGCGCCGCGCACCAGCGCCCTCAGGAGTTCCAGGTCTGCCTGGAACGGGCTCGTCGGCCGCTTGCCTGCAGCCGCGTGCGCGTCGCCTTCATTGTCCGCAAGCGGCTCCGCGACGTCCCCGTCCAGAGCGTGAACACTCCGCGCGGAACTCTGCTCATCTCGACCCCTGAAGCGACTGCCCTGGACCTCGTCGGCTACCCGCATAGAGCCGGGGGATTGAACCAGGTCGCCACCGTGCTCGGCGAGCTTGCCGAACGGCTCGACGCCGACAAGCTGGTGACCGTTGCCGACACCGCGCCGCCGGCCTGGTCGCAGCGTCTTGGCTACGTGTTGGAACGTGTCGACGCGGCCGAGAAAGCCGCTCCGCTCAAGGCATGGGTTCAGGCCCACGCGCACAAGTCCGCGGTCCTCCTGGCGGGCGCCAAGAGCAGCTCCGGGGCCCGCGACAAGGGCTGGAAGATCGTCGTCAACGCGAGCGTGGAGCTCGACCTGTGATCCCGTTCGATTACATCACCGAGTGGCGTGCCGAGGCGCCGTGGATTGACGATGCGCAGGTCGAACAGGACCTTGTGATCAGCCGTGCGCTGGTCGAGATCTTCTCGCATCCGGTGCTCGCCGAAGCACTGGCTTTGCGAGGCGGCACGGCGCTCTCCAAGCTGCAGCTCCGACCGCCCGCGAGGTATTCGGAAGACATCGATCTCGTGCAGACCACGGCTCAACCTGCCGGGCCGATGATGAACGCGCTGAGGGCCGCGCTGGAACCCTGGCTCGGCAAGCCGAAGTGGAAGCAGGGCGAGGGGCGGATCACGTTCTATTTCCGCTACACGTCGGAGGGCGCGTCGCCCGTGCCGATGCGGCTCAAGGTCGAGACGAACACCCGCGAGCACTTGGCGCTCTACGGCCTTCGGAAGGCTCCGTTCAAGGTCGCCTCGCGGTGGTTCGAGGGCGCGTGCGATATCCAGACCTACGAGCTCGACGAGTTGCTCGGCACCAAGCTCCGCGCGCTCTACCAGCGCAAGCAGGCGCGGGACCTGTTCGACCTCGAGATCGCCCTCACGCGCTTGGCCGTAGAACCAGAGCGAATCGTCGCGGCGTTCCTTGAATACATGGTCCGCGACGGCCACCCGATCACCCGCGCGCAGGTCGAACAGAACCTCGCATTGAAGATGCGCGACGGCGCGTTCCTGGCCGACCTCAGCCCACTTCTCGCGACCGGCGAAGCGTGGGATCCAATCGCCGCCGAGGCTCTCATTTCGCAGCGACTGGTCACCCTTCTACCTGGCGATGCGTGGAAGGGTGAGGACCGCTGAGGACCAACAGAGGGAGCCGAACGGGGAGCCGACAGCGCTTCGCGTCATCAGCCCCCAGTGCCAGCTGATGGCCACCTCACCATGACGTCGATGCAGACGCGCCAATGGCTGGACAGCGGTGCAACAACGGCCAGAACAGCGAGCAATTGCGCGATGTCGGCACCAGAGAGGCCGGCGCCCTGTGCCGACCGGGCCGCACAGAAGAATGAAGAGAAGGAGTGGCGTGGGGGCGTGAGCGACCCCGGTCTGCCCCTGTTCGGCCCCCTGCGGGCGGGGTCGCTCACGCCCACTTGTCTGGTGTCAGTTGTCCTACAGGTTGCGGCCCGAATGTGTGCTCAGATCGTGACCGGATGCGCGACCGGCTCCGCGTCAAGATCTCGGCCCGGCGCGCACCGGCCAGCGTGGTGACGATCACCGGCGCACGCAGTGTCGTACCGTAGGCACAACCGATGGTCGTTCTTCGTTGCGCACAGAAGCTGCTCGCCCGGCTGAAACAGGCCGACAACCTGCACGTCGTCGAGTCCACCACACGGCTCGGCGACTGGTACGGCAACATCCTCCAGATCGGTCGTCGCCAGCACCTGCTGTTCATCAGCGAGCGGTCTCGACTTCCGGTCGTGATTGCCATTCGAGAAGGCAAGCGGTTGGCGGAGGTATTTCCGGACGCAGTGTGCGAAGTGCTGGGCCGTGTCGGAGTCGGCGCCGCGGACATCGCTAACGAGCGGTCGAGGATGTCGGAGATTGCGTTCGGCCGGACCAGGAATCGCAGCTTGCTCGGCACCCTGAACGACTTCGCGTTCATGGCCCAATCAGTGGACGCGCGACGGACCGAACCCGAGTCGTCGCAAGATCTGATACGGTTCCTCTCGCAGACACCGATTCTTCCGCTCGACGGCGCAAGCCCAATCGAGTTGACGCGAGCCGCATTTGAGCGTCAATCAGTGCCGTGACGGCCACCGCGTCGCGTCGCTCCGGTATTCGATTGTTCGGAATCGCTTGGGCGCGTCAAGACTGCCCTCCGGCGCTGCGCGGTCTTGACCCGCCCGGCGCGCTCGCTGGTCCTGGGCAATTGCCGGAGCGCCTCGGTGTGTGCGCTGCCTTGAACTGCACACTCCGGCAAGACCCTTCCCCAATCGGACAGCGAACGCTAAGCTCTTGCGAACGCACAATTCGGACCGGGACGCGGAGAACGGATGCCGCCACGCGCAGCAGCGCTCGGCGACTTGCTTGAGAAAAGGGGCGATCATAGAGAAACTCGATCTCCGCCTTCGATGCGATCGAGGCGTCGGTGGCCCGTTGCCGTGCGGTGCGCGCCTCCCAGAATTCCCGCAGCGGCCTCTTCGCGGTCTCAGGCCAGTCATCAGGTGTTTCCCGCGGGACTTCCCACTCGAGGAGCGCAATGGCCAACACAACCTCGCCACTCGGCATCGTAAAGGTGGTTTCGGCCTTCGCGGACAAGAAGGCCGCGGAGCGGCGCGCCAACGAGATCGAGCTCGACATCCGCGCGGGCGTGCACGGCTGGAGGAGCACGATTCCGAGCTTCGATGAATGGTGGGCCGTGTACCGTAAGACGTACACACCGTTGAAGTCGGTCCGAAATCGTGACGCGCAGATTGTCGCGCACTTCCTGCCGCACTTCAGCGCCAGGCCGCTCGACGAGATCACGAAGTCGGACATCGTCCGGTATCTGAACCTGCGGCGGACGCAGATGACCGGCAACCCAGGGCACAAGAACCGGCGTCTGGTGTCGGACGGCACAGTCCGGCGCGAGCGCGGCCTGCTGCAGTCGATCTTCGAGCGCGCCATCGACGAAGCCTACGACATCCGCAACCCCTTCCGCGGCATCAAGCGCGGAAAGGACAAGCCGCGCACGCGCGTCCTCACGCTCGACGAGGAGACGAAGCTGCTGGATGCGCTCCACCCGCGTTTTCAGCGCTTCGTTCGCTTTGCGCTCGGCACAGGATGCCGCCTGGACGAGATCCGTGGCATCGACCCGAAGCAGGACATCGACTGGATCCGCGGCACGGTTCACGTGATCGGCAAGTTCCGAAAGGAACGGGACGTGCCGATGCAGCCCGACGCAAACGCCGCGCTGAAGGAGCAGCTCGAAGAGGAAGGCAAACTGTGGAAGCAGAATCCGCAGCGGCTACGTGAAGTGCTGGCCGAGGGCGCGGTGCGCGCGAAGATCACGACGATAACCCCCCACGCGATGCGCCACACCTTCGGGACACGCTGGCTTCAGGCCGGCGGCGACATCTACAAACTGTCGAAGATCCTCGGACACTCCAGCGTCGCCGTGACGGAGGCGCACTATGCACATCTTCTGAAAGAGGATCTGGTACTGGCGAGCCAGCAGGTGAAGATTCCGGTCGCACCGAGAGGAACGGGCGATGTGGTTCGGATGCCGCGACGACGGACGTCGGCGGGCGGGTGATTGGGGTGGGCCGGAAACGCGACGGCTCGGGTCTATCATGGGAGACTCGTCCTGCTTTCGGTGGCAGGAAGAACAGGCTACGTCCATGACAACAACTCCGAACTACTTCGTGCTGTTCGCCGACTTGCTTGATTCGATTACGATCAGATTCCGCGCTTCCTCGCCACTGGTGGCCCTGAGCGACGACGCGTCGCCGCTCGAGTGGTCACAGAATTGGTCACACCTTCTGGCGACGGCTGCAAATCATTTGAGAATCACTACTTCCAATGCTCTCCGGGGCTTGCCTTGGGCGCAGGGGGTCGCTGGTTCGAATCCAGTCGCCCCGACCATTTTCGAATCCGCCGGCCCTGCGTTGTTCAAGGAGTCCGTTTTTTTCGAACGATCCTGGCCAGCCCCAGCAGTCGGGAGCTGAGCCGAAGGCCTGACTCTGCGGCGGTATCGACGTTGATCGCGAAACGCACCCGTCCGCCCTCGAGATAGAGCCCGATGATCCCGTCGCTCTCGGCGAAATCCTGACGGTCGCTCACGGTCAAAACTGGCTGCGTCTTGAGCGCGTCGAGTCTGATCGCGGCTCGTTGCCCATCATCGGCGATGAACAGCATATGGCAGAGCCGCCACCGGGCGCTGTCCTCGGTGCGCCGGATCTCGATCGGGTGGGCGCCGATGAGATGTCCGCGAACTATCTCGACCAGCGCCGCTCCGATCCGGTCATCACCGACGGTGCAGATGACGATCGCGTCACCCGAGCCCAGCGCCGGCCACTCCGTGAATTTGGCGAAGTTGTAGAGGAGAGCCGCTTTGACGCCGACCTCCGGCGCGACGTCGGCGGCGGCGGCAATGCCCGGCGCCAGGACCAGGGCAGCGACCTGCAGGCCGCGCGCCGCGCCGATCCACCAGCCCGAGGACCACGGAGCAGACATCTACCTGAACGTCCATCGCAGCCCCAGGCTCGCGCTGCGCGGAACCTGCGTCGTGAGCAACAGCGACCCTGGGCCGGCGGACTCGGCGTGGGCCGCGTCGAAGAGGTTCTGGCCGCTCCCGATAGCGGAAAAGCGGCTGGTGAATCGCCACTCCGCGCTGACGTCGGCTCGCGTGTAGGCGTTCACTCCGAGCTGCGCAATCGGACCGACATGAAACAGCGCGACGCCAAGCGTGACGCGCTCGATCGGGGACAGCGACGATTGTACCTGCCACTGCAGGTGCGGCGCGGCGCCGTCGTCGCGGGCGGCTGCCGGGTCCGTACTCGTGGCGGCCACGCTCGGGGTGAGGTGGAACGCGGTCACACTGCCGTCGAGGCGCCACGCCGGCGCGGGCGTCCAGTGGGCCACCACTTCGAGGCCGCGCGTCGTCGCCGCGAGCTGGTTGTCCAAGTGCGTATTGACGAGGATTCGAGGCGACGGGACGAACTGGACGATGGGAGCTGACGGCTCGGAAGTCCGCAGGTGCTCGTAGCGGCCGACGAACCCCGTGACGTCAATCGCCGCCGCCGCTTTGATCTCGAGGCGATATCCGGCCTCCACATCAACGAGGGTCTCCGTCCGTGCCGTCGGGTTGCCGGCCACGATGACGACCAGCGGCAGCCCAGCCGGGCTCGGCACCGGCGGGTAGGTCAGTTCGATCGCCCGTTCGTAAAACGACGGGGTCCGCAGGGCGCGGGACGCGGCGCCCCACAGGCGCTGGCGGGGGCTGACCTTCCACATCACGCGCGCGGTCGGCTGCACACCCGCGCCCGACAGAGATTCGTGCTGCACCTGGCTGCCAAGCGTGACGGCGAAGCGGTTCCCGAACAGCGCGATCTCGTTCTGGATGAAGGCGGTAAAGAGAGACGAGCGATCTTCAGCCGGAGTCAGTGAAAAGCCAAAGCGTCCCCTCACCTCCTCGCGGACGAACCGGTAGCTGGCGCCGACGACCAGGTCCTGATGCGCACCGAGCGAGGTGTGATACTGCGTGTCGACGTCGAAGACCTTGCGCTGGTAGTCGGCAATCGTTTCCTGCCGCCCCGCGATGTCCGCGAACGACTGCAGCTGGAACGACGCGCCGCTGGCCAGCGTCTGGGTCCAGCGGCCCAGCAGATGGCCGCCCTGCGAATTGGACGGGGCGTTGGTGATCGGCTCCAGAGCGGCCGTCTGGGGGTCGAGGTTGAACCACATCGCGCGCGCCTGTCCCGACGTGTAGTCGCCCTCGACCATCAGCGCGGCCGGCGCGGCGCTCCAGTCGGCGCGGAATCCCGTCGTCGTGCTGTGCGAGGCATCGTCGGCGCGCGCGCCCGGAGTGATCAGCGATTGATCCCGGCCGGTCCACTGCGAATACACTCGGTAGTTCGCCGCGCCGAGAGTCCCGCCGTACCGGACCGCACCCTGGGTGTCCGAGCGCCCGCTTTCGACGCGGACCAGTCCGCCCTGGGTGCTGGCCGCGGATCGGGTCACGATATTGATCACGCCGTTGACGGCGTTGGCGCCCCAAAGGGCGGCGCCGGGCCCGCGAATCACCTCGATCCGATCGATGTCGTCGAGCATCAGGTCCTCGGCGTCCCAGAGAACCCCCGCGAAGATCCGGTTGTAGAGGCTGCGGCCGTCGACGAGAACGAGCAGTTTGTTCGCGTACAGGCCGTTGAATCCGCGCACCGTGACGGCCCACTTGTTCGAGTTGATCTGGGCGACCTGGACGCCCGGAACCATCCGGAGAAGGTCGGGAATGCTCCGCATGCCGGAGCGGTGGATGTCCTCGTGCGTGATGACGAAGACCGCCGCCGCGACGTCGGCGACGCGCTGTTCCTTCCGCGCTGCCGACGTGACCTCGATCTTCAGGAGGTCTTCGATCGACAACTGGGCCAGGTCCGGCACGGGGATTTGGGCGCCCGCTGTCGAGGGCACTGCCACCAGGCCCCACAGCACGATGCTCAGGATGCCGGAGCAGAATCTGATGGGGCTCCTGAGTGTTACGTGCATCTCGATAATGGCCGCGCTTTCCAGACCAATCGTCCGAAACAGCGGCGCGTGCCCCGGGCGGCGCCGATGCGTTGGTCCACAGGTTGTTCCGCAGGCGACGGGGTAAAGACTCCATCAATACATATAGGGGCTTACCCGGAAGAGCGTGTTCAATGCAGCACACTTCCGGCTGGCGAGGGCGCCGACCGGCAGCGCCGGCGTGCGCCCCAATCAACGCCGCAATCAGACGACCATTGACTATTTCGAGCTGTACCGAGCGCCGGGCACCCAGATTGATGACCGCCGCATGGCTCGCGAAGACCACACATCGCCTACGTAATAGAGCTGCCAGGCGAGCTTCGGGCGGGTGTTACCATTCCGCGCATGAGTGAGAACGGTCCGACCCGGCGCGACATCCTGATGAGCCTGGCAGCGTTACCTCTGTTGTCCAGCACCCCGGAGGCCCAGGCTGCCGCCTCGCCGATATGTTTCATGAGCGCCGTCGAGATGGCCCGGCTGATCCGCACCAGGAAGCTTTCGGCGCGGGAAGCGCTGGCGGCGCACTTGACGCAGATCGATCGCATCAATCCGCGAGTCAATGCCATCGTCACGCTGGTGCCGGATTTGGCCGCTGCCGCCGCGGCGGACGCCGATGAGCGGCAGGCGCGCGGCAAGAAACTGGGACCGCTGCACGGCCTGCCCGTCGCGCACAAGGATCTGTTCGACACCCGCGGCATCCGCACCACCTTTGGTTCGCCACTCTACGCGGACAACATCCCGGCGGATGATGACATCGTCGTCGAACGGATGCGCCGCGCCGGCGCGATCACGATCGGCAAGACCAACACGCCGGAATTCGGCTCGGGTTCACAGACGTTCAACAGCGTCTTCGGCGCGACCCGCAATCCCTATGACCTGACGAAGACCTGCGGCGGGTCGTCCGGCGGTGCCGCCGTGGCGCTGGCCTGCGGGCTGGTCCCGGTGGCCAGTGGGTCCGATACCGGCGGATCGCTGCGCAACCCGGCCGCGTTCTGCAATGTGGTAGGCTTTCGGCCTTCGATTGGCCGGGTCCCGAACCCGAAGGCGGCGTTGGCGTGGTCGACGCTGAGTACGTCGGGATGCCTGGGGCGTTCGGTGGCGGACCTGGCCTTCGTCCTGAGCACGATTGCCGGGCCCGATTCCCGCGCGCCCCTCTCAATCAACGAACCCGGAACACGCTTCGCCCGGCCGCTCGATCGCCGCTTCAAAGGCGTGCGCGTCGCCTGGTTCAAGGACCTGGGCGGCGTGCCCTTCGACCCGCGAGTGCGCACCGTGGTGGACGCGCATCGCCAGACCTTCGAGTCCCTGGGGTGCATTGTCGACCAGGCGGAACCGGACTTCTTACCAGCCGAAATCGCCTTCCGCGTGCTGCGGGCCTGGAACACCGCGAATTCTTACGGCGATCGTCTCCGCGCGCATCCAGACGCATTCAAGGACACCCTTACTGAAGAAATCAAGGATGGACTTCGGCTGACTGGCACGGACGTCGCCCGCGCCGAAACGGCACACGCGCAGCTCTGGCGGCGCTTCCAGGCCTTTCTCGAAACCTACGAGTATTTCGTCCTGCCGACGACGCAGCTGCCGCCGTTCGACGTCGAGACGCCCTATCCCACCGAGATTGCCGGCATCAGGTTCGACAGCTACATCGACTGGATGAAATCCTGCTGGTATATCTCGGCGACGGGAAATCCGGCGGCCTCCGTGCCGGCCGGCTTCACGCCAGAAGGCCTTCCGGTCGGCGTTCAGATCGTCGGCCGCGCCAACGACGACTTCGGCGTCCTGCAGCTGGCCCACGCGTTCGAGCAAGCCACTGGCTTCGGCCAGCGGCACCCGCCCCTCCTGTAGCCAGTGGAGAGTTGCGCTTGGCGTTATGCCGCTGTTCGAGTACTTCGAAGCGGAAGAAATGCCCATTCTGGGAAGATGACTTGATGCTGAACTTCGTCAGGGTGAGGACGGCCGAGTGCTAAAGAGTCGCGAATCAAGTGACACGACTCCCTCATCTTCACGTTCGATACGAAGTCGACGGCTATTGATACTTCGCCTCGAGTTATAGATTGGTTGCCGGCTCGCGACTCTTCGCCTATCATCGTCACCATGGCGAAGCATTCTTCCAATATCCTTGAACTGGCAAGACGTGGTGCGACCCACCGGTATGAAGAGCTCAAGGCGGAGCTGGATTCACTGGTGCGGCATTTCCCCAATCTCCGCACGGGGACACGAGAAGTCGTCAAGCGCGGCCGACGGGCGGTCAAGGCGGCGGTGGCCGAACTGAAGCCGCGCAAGCGGCGGAAGATGTCTGCCGCGGCGCGGAAGGCGATCGGCGACGCACAGCGCGCGCGGTGGGCCAAACAGAAGGCCGCCAGCGCCGAGCCGTCACCGGCCAGGTCCGTCAAGAAGCGATAGAACCACGACGGTTGAGGGAGTCGTCCCTCTTCTCCACGACCATCCACAAGAGCGTGAATCCCCGCTCCACCGTGGACAGACTACCCGTCTTTCCGAGTTGAGAAGATCGCGGGATCAGGTGCAGGCTTCCAGCCTACCTGCCACAGCAGGAACGCGAAAATGGGGTCGGGAGTCTTTTTCCTGGCCTTCGCGAAAATGACTCCCGACCCCATTTTCCGCAGTTACGGGCCGCTGGAAGCCTGCACTTCTTCAATTCAACGTGCGGCCGGCGCTGGTTCCGGAGGCGGCAGGTACAACGTCGCGACATCCCGCGCGATCGTCTTCACATCGGCGTCATCCAGGTTCAGCAGCACGGCCACCGTCAAACGATCGTCGACGAAGCGGGCGAACTCCGAGAGAAACCCCGGAAT
The DNA here is from genome assembly GCA_039931615.1 of Acidobacteriota bacterium. Taxonomy (GTDB): domain Bacteria; phylum Acidobacteriota; class Vicinamibacteria; order Vicinamibacterales; family CAVVIG01; genus JAHFUI01. The sequence goes on along the minus strand of JBDTRR010000003.1, from coordinate 65,987 downwards.
CCCGCCGCTGTGATGCACTTCCCGGTGGCCTTTCACCGAGTCGATCGCCCAGCCGAGACCGTAGGGGTAGGAAGTGCCGTCGTTGAGGGTGACCGGAGTCCACATCTGGCGGCGTGTTGAATCGGTGAGGATACTGTTGGTGTAGAGCAGCGCATCCCACTTCGCCAGATCCAGAACCGTCGACAGAAAGGCCCCGCTGGGGCGCACCGCAGGCCAGTCGGTCGCATCCTGCAGCTTGTCATTGTCGGTGTAGCCGACCGCCCGGTTCGGGACGCTCTCGGTCGTCGTCGTGGTGCGGGTCGCGTTCATGCCGGCCGGTTTGAAGACCCTGTCGCTCAGATACTTGTCCCATGGCCGCCCGGCCACCTTGCGGATGACGTCGGCGAGTGCGAAGTAGCTGGTGTTGCAATACTCCCATTTCTCTCCCGGCTCGAAGTGCAGCGGAACCGGATAGGCGGTCCTGACGACATCGGCGTCGCTCCGAAACCTGAACGGCTCGAAACCAGGAGCTTCGGTGACCATGCCGGAGGTGTGGGTCAGCAGGTGCCGGATCGTGATGCCATTCCAGGTCGGCGGGGTGCCCTCGAGGAATTTGCCGATCGGATCGTCGAGGCCGAGCTTGCGGTCCTGCACCAGCAGCATGATCCCGGTGGCGATGAACTGCTTGCCGACCGAGCCAATCTTGTAGACGGTTTCCGGAGTGGCCGGGATGTCGAGCTTGACGTTGGCGAGGCCGTAGCCCGCCGCCTTGATGATCTTGCCGTCCCTGAGCACGACGAGAGAGAGGCCGGGAATGCGCTGCCTCTTCATCTGGGTCCTGATGTAGTCGTCTGTCTGATCGGCCTGTGCAACCGCCGTCACCGCCAGCGACAGCGCGACAGCGATGACCATCCTGCGTCGTCGATGCCGCATGGACTCTCCGGTTGACACGGGTTGCGCTGTCACCCACCGATCATACATTCGCGTCTCCCCGCAGGGCGACTCTGCCGCTGTCGAGTCGGCTTGACGCCCGGTCATCTGGCCGGCGGCAGGGATCAGACTCATCCCTGGTAAGACGAAGTGCCCGCCGGTCCGGCCGGCCCGGGTGGCGTCAACGCGGCGGTGCCGCGCCACAGTTGGTCTTGCAGGGCTCCGGCGGTACGTAGGTCGACCTGATCGTCTTCCGGTACTCCGGATAGAGGGTCTCGACCCGCCCCAGCACCGCGTCCTTCGGCAGGTGAAACAGCTTGGTCAGTTCATCGACGAACGGATTCTTCTCAGGCACATAGTGCGGGACCCCTTCTCCGGGACGTCTCCCTTCGTAGCCGGACACGCACGGGGGCCCGACCGGGGAGAGCTGGGTCGCCGAGAGCTGGAAGCTCTTGGTCACGACGTGCGGCTCGGCCAGGTAGATCGGGTCGTCGATGACCGCCAGGACGGTCAGGATGTCCCCGTGCCGCCAGAACCGCGTGGTCATGGTCGCCTGGTCGCTGCTGGGCACACCGTTCTTGCGGAGGAAGCCGGCCTTCATGTGAGTCGTCAAGGTGACGAGTGCGTCGCCCTCCCAGTGACCGGTCGTGAAACCGCCGCGGGTGTGCTCGGCATACTGGGACGGGTGGGACCGCCCATCCATCCAGATCACCAACGGCGCCCGATCCTCCCAGGCGCCGATGGTGAAGGAAATCGTCGTGCCCTTGACCGGTTCGGTGTCGCTCCAGATTTTCAGGCCGAACGGACCCTGCAGGAAATAAAAGGCCGGCCAGCCCTCGCACTGGCGCTCGATCATCGCCAGCTGCGACTCGTTGTAGGTCAACGCCCTGGTCCGCCCCTCGTCGTTGAGCGGCAGTCCCAGGTAGTCGACCGGGTAGGAGTCGCGCGAGATGTCCTCGGTGTTGCGCGCCGCCCACGACGCCGCCAGCTCGGGCTGGGCGAAGGCGGTCCGGTTGACCGGCGCCCACAGCAGCAGGATGACGATGAGCGCGGCCCTTACCACGTCGACGAGCACGGTGTTGGATCCCATTTGGAACCGTCCGCTTCCTTCTTGAAGTGTGAGCTGACGATAAACGGCTGCGTCAGGTAGCGTGGATCGTCGACCACGGTCGTGACGACCAGCAGCTGGCCGCCATTGGGCAGCGGAGCGACGTCGAAGCTCTCGGTCACCCGGGCGTTCTCACTATAGGGGACACCGTTCTTGCGCAGGTATCCGGATCGCATGTTGGTGGTGACGACGTTCAGCGACCCGGCAGGCGGGCCGCCGGCAGGGGCGCCGCGGCCGCCCGGCCGCTCCCACCGCGCCACCGAATGACCCTGCCAGCCCGGCGGCCCCGCCGGCGCGGGGACGGCTCCGAACCGGAACAGGCGCGTCTGGGTGCCGGCATCGGCGTCGAGACGCAGTGTGTTGTCGTCCTGCCAGGTCAGGTGGATGCGCCCGGGCACGCGCATGATGACCGCAGCGCCATAGGACCGGCATTGATTGCCGGCCGCCTCGTCAGCTGCCGGATCCCAGGCATTCACGATCTTGAGGGCTTCGGAGGTGATCCCGATGCCTCGATAGTCGCCCTTGGCCGGCGTGACCATCCGGTAGCGCCAGTCCTCGTTGACGATGGCCACCCAGTAGCCGGTCAGATCGAGCGGCGCCGCCGCCTTCGCGGCCGGCGGCGGCGGTGGTGCTCCGCGATTCTGCGCCTGCAGCCGGGCCGGTGCGGCGAGCGATGCGGCCGCGGCAAGCGCACAGATCAAGCGATGTGGGCTCACGCCTTCTCCTGTACCAGGCTCCGATAGACGGCCTCGACGAAAGCGGTCGTCGTCCACGGCCCGGACTCCGAGCCGTACCTGCGCGTGTATCCCCTGGCCGGCGACGCGGCCTTGACCTGGTCCAGCGTCATGCCGGCCGCAATCAGGTCGCGGACGCGATCGCGAACGATGGTCACCATGTCGCGGTACTCGACCACGTCGAGCTGGTCGCAGACCCGGCCGTGGCCGGCAATCACCAGGGTGCCAGCCTCGCGGGAAACGATCGGCACCGACGGAATGGCCAGCTCCACCAGTCGATTCAGCGCCGCGATCTCGCCGTTGACCGTACCGCCTCTGGCGACGTCGATGACCGGAAAACGGGTCGTGTCGAGGACGTCGCCGGCGACGACGACATCCGAGCGCCGGAAGAAGACGAGCACGTCGCCGTCAGTGTGTGCGGCCGGCTGGTGCAGGACCTCGATGCCTTCGCCATTGAGGTAGAAATACTTCCGCGCGTCGTCGAAGGTCTCCGTCGGCAAGGCGCCCACCGGAAACGGCGCGGTCTGTCCCGCCGGGGCGCTCATCCGCTCGAGGACCTCCTGCGCGGACAGAATCGACGCCACGCCGCCGAGGAAATCGCCGGTGACTCCGATCGAGCCGGGCGCCGTAAACAGGGTTTGACCCGCCTTGGACAGTATCTCGTTGCCGCCGACGTGATCCGGATCGGCGCTGGTGTTGACGACGTAGCGAATCGGGCGGGGGGTGATCTTCTTGATCGCGGCCACGACCGCGTCGGCGCGCGCCGCCGAGCCGGAATCGACCACCACCACGCCATCCTCGCCGACCTGGACGGCGATGTTGCCGCCGGCGCCGGCGATCATGAAGAAGTTGGGACGAAGCTGGAGGACCTCGAGATCGCGGCCATCGGTGGCGCCCGCCGGCTGCGCCGGCGCGCGCCCCGCCTGGACCCGCGCCTCGGGAACGCTCCCGCGGGCCCCGACTACCAGTAGCCATGCCGCCGCAATGGCCAGACCGCTCCGAAACACAGGTGTCATCGCGCGCAATCCTAACAGCCCGGGGTGAAACTTGCGACGGCATTCCGCCGGCGCCGCGGCGTCGGGGTGTTCCGCCCTCGCTCGTCGCGCCTTGCCGGGCGGGCGCCCCGACGCCCAGAACGACAAATCCTCTTCTCAGCCAGGGTGCTTCGCGCTAGAATCCGACGCGGATCGACGGGGTCATGACACGGCAACGAGAGCAACCATGATGTTCTGGCGACTGTCGCTCGTGGCGTTGTTGGCGGTGGCGGCGTCGGCCCAGAGTGACACTCCAGGCAGCGCGCTCGTCCAGGCGATCCAGCGCGGAGCGGTGAACGAGGTCGAGCGGCTGCTTCGCACCGGCGCCGATCCCAACGTCGTCGACGCCGACGGGGTGCCGGCGCTGATGACCGCCGTCGTGTTCGCCAGCCCCGAGATGGTGAAGGTCCTGCTCGATCACGGCGCCGACGCGAACCGGACCGGCCCCGGCGGCGGCACGGCGCTGCTCTGGGCGGTGCCGGATCTGGCCAAGGCCCGGCTGCTCCTCGACCATCGCGCCAATGTCAACGCCCGGTCGGAGACGGACCGGACGCCGCTGCTGGTGGCCGCCGCGTACCCGCGAACCGTCGACCTGCTGCGGCTGCTGCTCGAGCGCGGCGCCGAACCCGGCGCGCAGGATCGGGGCGGGTCGACGGCGCTGTCGCTGGCGATCCGGTCGGCCGATCTCGACGTCGTGCAATTCCTGGTGGCAAGGGGGCGGGATCCGAAGGAACTGACGCCGGCGGCGCGCCGCGTCGGCCTGGGTCGCTACGACCTGCCGACGACAGACTTCCTGTTGGCGAGCGCCCCGACGCCGGCCCAGGATCTGCTCGGCGCCGCGGCAACCTGGCAGCCCGCCGATCGGGTGGCGCACTGGCTCGATCTGGGAGCCAACGTCAACGCCGGCGCGGGCACTGCGGCCCAATACGGAAGAACGCCGCTGATGAACGCCGTCGCGTCCGAGGCGGAGGGCGCCGACACGGTCAAGCTGCTGCTCGATCGCGGCGCCGATCCGAACGCGCGGATGGCCGAGGGTGAAACGCCGCTCGATTGGGCGATCTACAAGGGCGATCGCGCCAAGATCGCCGTCCTCGAAGAGTATGGTGCGCAGCGCGGCGACGGTCCGCGGCGCGAGACGATCCCGCCGCCGGCCAAAGGGGGTACCGCCGATCCACGGCTCTCACTCACCAGCAGCGTGGCGCGCCTGCTCGACGTGGCGCCCAGGTTTCGCGAACAGACCACCTGCATCTCCTGCCATCACAATGCGCTGCCGGCGCTGGCGGCGGCCAATGCCAGACGGAAGGGGATCGACATCGACGAAGGGCGGGCGCGGAAGAACCTCGACGACATCCTGGCCTTCTTCAAGACCAACGCGCCGCGGATGATGCTGGGCGATCCGGCCGTCGGCGGCGAGGCGCTGACCACCGGCTATGCAGAGATGGCGCTGGCGGCGGCGGGACACCCGCTCGACCGGGTGACCGCGACGATGACCCACTGGCTGCTCGCCAGGCAGATGCCGGACGGGCGATGGCTGGGCAACGGCCTGAACCGGCCGCCCTCCGAATACAGTGTGATCAGCCATACGGCGATCGCCGCCGGCGGTTTGCGCGCCTATCCCCTGCCGGGGCGGAAGCAGGAGATCACCGCGAGCCTGCGGCTCGCCCGGCAATGGCTGATGGTCGCGGCGGCGAAGTCGGCGGAGGAGCGCGCCATGCGCCTGATGGGTCTGGTGTGGACCGATGCGCCGCGGCCGGCGCTGACCGCCGCGATCAAGGCGATTCGCGATCGACAGGAAACCGGCGGCGGCTGGTCGCAGTTCGCCCGCACCGATCCGGATGCCTACGCCACCGGCCTGTCGCTGTATGCCCTTCACGTCGGCGGCGTGCCTCCGACCGACGACACCTACCGCAAGGGCGTCGCGTTCCTGCTCGGCAGCCAGTATCCGGACGGCCCCTGGCTGGTGAAGACGCACTCGTTTCCCGTCCAGCGCTACTTCGAGAGCGGTTTTCCCTTCGGACGGCATCAATGGATCTCGGCCGCCGGCACGAGCTGGGCGTCACTCGCCATCGCCCAGACACTCCCGGATGTCGCGCCCGCCAGACGTCAATGAACATCGATCGATGACTCGTGTCGGTCGACGCGCCAGAACCCCAAGGAGAGCCGATGATGCCCCGATCGAACCGCCGCGCGGAGCGCGGCACACGAACGACATGCGGCCAGCCGCGGGCGCTGCCGGCCCATGCCGGGCGACGCTGCCGGCTGACCCGACTGGTGATGATTGTCGTGGCGCTGGCCACCGTTCCGGTCGCGGCCTTCGGTCAGGCGGCGCAGGCCTCCATCGTCGGGATCGTCCGCGACACCTCGGGCGCCGTGCTGCCGGGCGTCACGGTGGAGGCCGCGAGCACGGCCTTGATTGAAAAGGTCCGCACCGTGATCACCGATGGGGCCGGTCAATACCGGATTGAAGGCCTGCGGCCGGGCACCTACACGGTGACGTTCACCCTGACCGGCTTCAATTCCGTGCGGCGCGAAGGGATCGAGCTGGCCGGCTCGTTCGTCGCGACGATCAGCCCGGAGATGCGCGTCGGCTCGGTTGAGGAAACCGTGACGGTCTCGGGCGAATCGCCGATCGTCGACGTGCAGAGCGCCACCAAGCAGCGCGTCATCGGCGAGGACGTGCTGCAATCGATTCCGACCGGACGCACCCAGTTCACCGCCGCCACCTTGATCCCGGGGATGAACCTGAACAATCAGGATGTCGGCGGCACCAACATCATCAACACCACCGGCGGCAGCATGACGATCCACGGCAGCAACGGCAACGATCAGCGCGTGATGATCGACGGGCTGTCGACGGCCAACTCCGAGCTGGCTGGTCAGGCGAGCAACTTCCTGCCCAACATGGGAGCGGTGCAGGAGATGGCGATCGACTTCTCCTCCGGCACCGCCGATCAGTCGACCAGCGGCGTGCGGATCAACATCATTCCGCGGGAAGGCGGCAACCAGGTCAAGGGGACGCTGTTCGCCACCGGTGCCAACTCCGGGTTCCAGGCCGGCAACTACAGCCCGGCGCTGCAGGAGCGCGGGCTGCGCACGCCCAACTCAGTCAAGATGAACTACGACATCAATCCGGGGGTCGGCGGGCCACTCAAGAAGGATGCGCTGTGGTTCTACGCGTCGGGCCGCTGGACCAAGACGCAGAATTACGTCGGCGGCATCTTCGACAACAAGAACGCCGGGCTGGAGAATGTCTGGACCTACGATCCGGATCTGACCAGGCCCTCGTTTGCCAACGCGTTCCAGAGGAGCGTCAACGCCCGGCTGACCTGGCAGGCCAACCAGAAGAACAAGTTTGGGTTCTTCGTCGACGATCAGGGCCGGTGCCAGTGTGCGAACGTGACGGCCACGACGGCGCCGGAAGCGGCGATCTCGATCGAGTACCCGATCCAGCGGATGGCGTCGGTCAGTTGGACCTCGCCACAGACCAATCGGCTGCTGCTCGAGGCGCGCGCCGGCTTCCGCGGCGAGAACTACAAGTACAACGGCATTCCGGCCGACGATCCGGCGAGACGGCTGATCACGGTCACCGAACAGGCGTCGGTCAATGGCGCGCCGGCCGGCCTGCAATATCATGGCGGCGGCATCGGCGGCGCGACGGCAACCCAGCCCTACCAGAACACCTACGGCCGCAACATCGACGTCCTGTTCTCAGCGTCGTATGTCACCGGGAGGCATGCCGCCAAGCTCGGCGTCAGCGACACCATCGTGCTCAGGAATGAATCGCTCGACGACAACATCCATCACGTCAGCTACCGCTTCAATAACGGGATCCCCAATCTGATCACCCAGCGCACCACGCCGTACAAGAAGGCGCAGCGCCAGCCCGCCGGCATTGGTCTCTACGCCCAGGATCGCTGGACGCTCAACCGGCTGACGCTGAACATGGGCATCCGCTACGACTACCTGAAGATCACCATTCCGGCGCAGCATCTCGATCCGGCGCCGCTGGTGCCCGGCCGCAACCTCGACCTGCCGGAAACCGATCTGACGAGCTGGAAGGACGTCACGCCACGGCTCGGGGCGGCCTACGATCTGTCCGGCGACGGCAAGACCGCGCTCAAGATCAGTGTCGGCAAGTACGTCATCTCCCAGGGCGTGCAGGGTCCCTATGGCGACGCCATCGCGCCGGTCAACCGGCTGGCCAATTTCGTGACGCGCACCTGGACCGACACCACCTTCCCGGTCGGCGATCCGCGGCGCAGCAACTTCGTTCCCGACTGCGACCTCACCAACCCGCTGGCCAACCTGGAGTGCGGCAACCTGTCGGACACCAACTTCGGCAGCGCGACGCCGAGCACGACCATCGATCCGGGCGTGCTGAACGGCTGGGCGGTGCGGCCGTACAACTGGGAGTTCTCGGCCAGCGTCCAGCGGGAACTCGTGCCGCGGGTATCGGTCGACGTCGGATACTTCCGCCGCTGGTTCGGCAACTTCGCGGTCACCGACGATCGGAACCTGACGCCGGCCGACTTCACCGCGTTCAGCACGACGGCCCCGGCCGACCCGCGTCTCCCCGGCGGCGGCGGCTACGCGGTCGACGGGTTCGTCGATCTCAACGCCAATCGCGCCACTACGCCGCCCAACAATCTCTTCACGCTCGCCCGCGATTACGGCGATCAGATCCAGGTATGGAATGGCGTCGATGTGACGGTGAACGCACGCCTGCGCCGCGACCTGTACGTGCAGGGCGGGGTCAGCACCGGCCGGACGCTGACCGACAATTGCGAGATTCTGACGGCGCTGCCCGAATCCAACCCGCTCGGGCTGCCCTATTGCCGTCAGCAGACCAACTTCCTGACGCAGCTGAAGTTCCTCGGCGCCTACACGATTCCGAAGGTGGACCTGCAGGTGAGCGGCGCGTTCCAAAGCATTCCCGGCCCGGCCCTGTCCGCCAATCGCGTCACGCTGCCGGCACAGACGACGCTGGGTCGCGCGTTTACGAATGCGACGAACAAGACCCTCAACCTGGTCGAGCCCGGGACGCTGTTCGGCGATCGACTGAATCAGCTCGACGTCCGGTTCGGCAAACTGCTGCGTGCCGGCCGGGCGCGAACCTCGCTGAACCTCGATCTGTACAACACCTTCAACGTCAGCACCGTGCTGGCCGAGAACGCCACCTACTCCGGCACGGCCATCAACCAGTGGCGGGTGCCGACGACAATCGTGACGGCGCGGTTTGCCAAGATCAGCGTCCAGTTGGACTTCTAGGTTTCGTGCAGATCTTCGTGCGTCGAAGCCAGCCCCATTCGATTGGTCAGGGAGTCGGCAGCCCGAACGCCACCACGTTGGTGCCCGATCCGATCAGCACGAGCTGGCGGTTGCCGCTCATGACGGTCATCGCCGCGGCGCCCCAGATCGGTGAGCCGGTCGGGTAGAACCACAGGTTCTTGCCGGTTCGCGCCTCGAACGCCATGAAGTTGCCCTCGTTGTCGCCGGCGAAGACCACGCCCGCCGCCGTCGACATCACTCCGGCCATGGTTGGCGTCGGATATTTGAACTCCCATTTCCGATCGACCGTCGTCGGGTCGAGCGCGCGCAGCACGCCGTAGCTCCGCTCGGCGTCGCGCCGGACGGTGCCGCTGTTCGAGATCCGGCCGGGCACGATCTCCTCCTTCACCGGCAGGTAGGCGGCGCAGGTCTCGCGCACGGTGACGAAAAACAGCTTCAGCACCGGATCGAACGACGGCGGCATGTAGTTGGTGCTGCCCCACTGGTCGGGGATGCAGCCCTTGCTGCCGTCGTTGATCACGATCGGGTGGCCATCCGGCCCGAGCTCCCTCGCCCATGTCGTATCGCTGAACGGCTTGCCGACCAGGAGCTCGCCGGTAGCCCGATCGAAGACGTAGAAGAACCCGTTGCGATTGGCCATCATCACGACCCGGCGCGGCTGCCCGCCGATCGTCAGATCGGCGAGGACCGGCACGTGGTTCGAGTCCCAATCGTGCGTATCGTGGGGCGTGAACTGGAAGGTCCACTTCAGCTTGCCGGTGTCGGCGTCGAGCGCCACGATCGACGCCGTGTAGAGGTTGGATCCCTTGCGGTCGTCGCCGTAATACAGCGGGTTGGGATTGCCGGTGCCCCAGTAGACCGTGTTCAGTTCAGGATCGTACGAGCCGGTGACCCAGGTGGCGCCGCCGCCCCGGGCCATCACCTCGCTCCCCGGCCAGGTCTCGCTGCCAGGCTCGCCCGGCGCCGGGACGGTCCAGAACCGCCACAGCCGTTTGCCGGTGGCCGGATCGTAGGCATCGATGAAGCCGCGGGTCGGAAAATCACCGCCCGAGATGCCGACGATCACCTTGTCTTTGACCACCAGCGGTGCGCCGGTCGCCGCGTAGCCGATCTTGTAGTCGGCCATCTCCGAATCCCACAGCACGCCGCCGGTCCTGGAGTCGAGCGCCATCAGGTGCGCGTCGGCGGTCAACATGAACAGACGCGTGCCGAGGATGCCGAAGCCACGGTTGACCGGCGAGATCGCGCCGTAGGTCAAGTCGGCCGGCAGATCACGCTGGTAGCGCCAGAACGGCCGCCCGGTTTGCGCATCGAGCGCCCAGGCGTTGTTGAACGCTCCGGTCACGTAGACAACGCCGTCCGCGACCAGCGGCGTGCCTTCGAATCCCCGGCGCGGGATGACGCCGGTCTGGAAGGTCCACTGCGCCGCCAGACGATGAGCGTTCTGCGGCGTGATCTGCTTCAGGGGACTGTGACGCTGGCCGCTGTAGTCGCCGGAGAAGGTCACCCAGCGCGAGGGGTTCTTGTAGCCCTCGAGCAGTTCCTGAACCGTGACGCCCGACGATCCCGCCTGGGCGACCAGGAGGCCGGAGGTCAGAACGGCGGCGGCCAGCCCGGCGACCACGCCGCGGCGGCGAAGAGATGTACGCATAGGTCCTTCCGGCCAGACGTCTAGAACGGGCCCGGCCCCCCGGCACGGCCGGCGCCGCCGGCGCGTCCGGCCCCGCCCCGGCCGCGGCCGCCACCCGGCGTCCGCAACGTGTTCAGGAAAGCCAGCACGTCGTTGAGATCGGCGTCAGTCAATTTGTCCGGCCCGAACGCCGGCATCAGGGAGGCCGGCTCCTTGATGACCTCGCGCAGGCTGGACTTGAGAAAGCCGCGCAGGCGCTCATTCGTATCCATCATCTGGATCGACAGGGCGTCTTCGCTCTTGCGGGCGCCGCGCACACGCTGTCCGTCGCGGGTGACCAGCGTGACGGCCTGGTAGCCGTTGGCCGTCGACGCATTGGGGTTCCGAATCGCCAGCGCGAGCGCCTCCTGCGACTGCGCGACGCGCGAGAAGTCCGGCCCGATCACTCCGCCGCGGCCCTTCACCGCGTGACAGGTCCCGCACGAGGCCCAGAAGATTCGCTCGCCGTTGTCGCTGTTGCCGCGCGCGCTGACACCTGCCGCGGCGCTGCCATTGAGGCTGCGCAGATACAGCACCAGCGCCCTCAGCTCCTCGTCGGGCGCCGTACTCGACGGCATCAGCGTGTTGGGAACGCCGGCGCGAATGGTCGTGTGCACCCGCTCGTCGGTGGCGCCCGCCGTCCACAGCTGCGTCAAATCGTGGCCGGCCACGCCCTTGGCGTCCGCGCCGTGGCATTCGGCGCAGCGCTCCCGGAACAGCCCGGCGCCGGTGCGGACCGCGGCGGGATCGAGGGCGGGCGGCGCCACGGCCGCCGGCGCCTGCCCGGCCATCGACGCCGTCGCCACCAGGATCGCCGCCCCGAGCGCAAGGGCCGATGTCGCGAAGGTCATAAGACGCTTGAGTATACGGCGAATCGACCCGATCGAATATGCTTCGCCCGGCCGTATTCCATCGGCCCCAAGGAGTTCCCATGAGCGACGACAACAAGACGGAAACCATCGACAACCTGTTCGAGCGCGGGCTGGCACTGCGCCGCGAGGTGCTCGGCGCCGAATATGTCGACAAGTCCCTGCAGTCCGCCAACGATTTCATGATGGCGTTTCAGCGCATCACCACCGAGTGGTGCTGGGGCTATGCCTGGGGCCGGCCCGGGCTCGACAAGAAAACGCGCAGTCTCCTCAACCTGGCGATGCTGACGGCGCTCAACCGGTCGCCGGAAATCAAGCTGCACGTGCGCGGGGCGCTGAACAACGGCGTCACCGTCGACGAGATCAAGGAGGCGCTGATCCACGCCACTATCTACTGCGGCATCCCGGCCGGACTTGACGCGTTCAAGGCCGCCAACGACGTCCTGAAGGAAATGGGGGCGATCTAGCAGCCGTCGTATCGTGGCGTCCGACTTTAGTCGGACTACGGAGCAATCCGGCTGAAGCCTGGCTGAAGCCGGATCCCACGTACGAGGGGGGCGGATCCCACCTACGAGGGGAGGAGCGATTCGTACGTGGCGTCCGACTTCAGTCGGACTGCGGAGCAAATCCGGCTGAAGCCGGATCCCACGTACGAAGAAGGATCGATTCGTACGTGGCGTCCGACTTCAGTCGGACTACGGATCAATCCGGCTGAAGCCGGTTCGCACGTGAGTCACTGCGGCAGTGATACGATGGTGGGTTGATGACCGTGGAGACCCCCGCCAGCTTCAAATCGCTCGGATTGCAGAGTGAGTTGACCGACGCCGTGAGCGCGCTCGGCTACGAGGAACCGACACCGGTTCAGCGCGAAACCATTCCCCTCCTGCTCGAGGGACGCGATCTGCTCGGCCAGGCCGAGACCGGCACCGGCAAGACCGCCGCCTTCGCGCTGCCGATGCTGCAGCGGATCGGTGAGGGCGGTCCCGGTCCGCGCCAGACCTGCGGCCTGGTTCTTGTCCCGACACGCGAGCTGGCGATGCAGGTCGCCGAGGCGGTGCACAAGTATGCGAAAGGCATCGGGCTGTCGGTGCTGCCGCTCTACGGCGGCGCGCCGATGCACCAGCAGATCCGCGCCCTGGAGCGCGGCGCCCACGTCGTCGTCGCCACACCCGGCCGCGCGCTGGACCACATGCGGCGCGGCACCCTCAAGCTCGACGCCCTGCGGGTGCTGATTCTCGACGAGGGCGACGAGATGCTGGACATGGGCTTCGCCGACGACCTCGACGCGATACTGAAGGCCACCCCGGACACCCGCCAGACCGCGCTGTTCTCGGCCACCATGCCGGCGCGCATCCTGTCGATCGCCGGCCGCCATCTGAAGAACCCGGCCCGCGTGACCATCGCCCGCGAAAAAACCGCCGCCGGCAAGGTGCCCCGGGTGCGGCAGATCGCCTACATCGTCAATCGCTCGCACAAGCCGGCGACGCTCGCCCGCATTCTCGACATGGAGGATCCGGTCGCCACGCTGGTGTTCTGCCGCACCCGGATGGAAGTGGAATCGCTGGTCGAAACCTTCAACGCGCACGGCCACCGCGGCGAGGCGCTGCACGGCGGCATGATGCAGGGACAGCGCGACCGGGTGATGGGCCTGTTCCGCACCCAGAAGGCCGACCTGCTGATCGCCACCGACGTCGCCGCCCGCGGCCTCGATATCGAGCACCTGTCCCACGTCGTCAACTACGACGTGCCGGCGTCACCGGAGACGTATCTGCACCGCATCGGCCGGACCGGCCGGATGGGCCGCGGCGGCACCGCGATCACCCTGGCCGAGCCGCGCGAGCACCGGCTGCTGCGGGTGATCGAGAACTTCACGCGGGCGAAGATCGAGGTGGCGACGGTGCCGACCGTCGCCGACCTGCGCGCCCGGCAGCTCGACCTTACCCGCGCCTCGCTTCGCGAACGGATTCTCGCCGGCGACTTCGAACACGTCCGGGTCGTCGTCGAATCGCTGGCCCAGGAGTTCGACATCGTCGACATCGCGGCGGCGGCGGTGAAGATGGCGCACGCCTCGGTCGCCGGCGACGGCGACGATCGGGAGATCCCGACCGCCACGGCGCCGCGCGCCGAGGCCGCCCACCGCCAGCGTCCAGGCAGCACGTCGCGCGATCGGGAGCGGCCGGTGCGGCGCTTTTCAGCCGGGCGGAGCAGCGTCGTCGAACCCGACGGCCGGACGGTGCGCCTCTTCATCGGCGCCGGACGCCAGGCCGGCATCCGGCCGGGCGATCTGGTCGGTGCGATCACGGGCGAGGCCGGCGTCGAGTCGCGGACGCTGGGCGCGATCGAGATCGCCGACAAGTTCTCGCTGATCGACGTGCCAGAAACGCTCGCCGACGAGATCATCGCCGCGCTGAAAGCGACGACGATTCGCGGCAAGAAGGTGTCGGTGCGGCGCGAACGGAACTGACAAATGGCCGATCATCAGGACCGCACCGACGGCGCCGTCAAGGAGCGGGTCACCCCGAAAACAAAGCAGCAGGAGCCGACGCTCTACAAGGTCGTCCTGCTCAACGACGACTACACGACGATGGACTTCGTCATCCACGTGCTCGAGGAAGTGTTCCAGAAATCGCCGGCGGAATCGTTTCGCATCATGATGCAGGTGCACGTCAACGGCCGCGGCCTGGCCGGCGTGTACCCCTGGGAAGTGGCCGAAACCAAGGTCGAGACGGTCTCGGTGATGGCGCGGGACGCCGGCTATCCGCTGCGGGCGGCGCTCGAAGAAGAATAGCCGGCTTGCGCTATCGTTCGACGTGCGTTCCTCAGAGTGGATTGCGTTCCTCTATTTCCTCTACCTGGCGATCGTCTGCTGGCTGCGGCCGGTGGCCCGATCCCGGCGGCTTCTCATCACCGGCGTCTCGGTCGCCGTCGCCGCCGCGGTGCAGATCGGCGCCGCCGCTCCGCTCCTCATCCGCGACTGGGCGCCGCTGCTGTATGTCACGGTCGCCTATTTCCTGACCGGACGGCTGTTCGTTCGCCCATCGGAAAAACTCGAAGCGTGGCTGATGTCGTGGGATCACCGTCTGCTCGGTGATCCGACCAGACGGTTCGCCCACTGGCCCGGCTGGTTCGTCGGCTATCTGGACGTCGTCTACATGTTCTGCTTCCTGCTCCTGCCCGGCGGTTTCGCCGCGCTGGTGGCGTTCGGACACGCGGCCCAGGCGAACCATTATTGGACGATGGTGCTGGCGGCCGATCTCGGCGCGTTTGCGCCGCTCAGTGTCTTCCAGACGCGGCCGCCGTGGGCGCTCGAGCCGCCGCCGGTCCTCCCGGACAAGACCGTGCAGCGGCTCGCCGCGTATATGGTCCGGCACGCGACGATCGGAGTGAACACGTTTCCCAGCGGGCATGTGGCGGTCTCCCTGGCGGCCGCGCTGGCGGTCGCCCACTCGATGCCGCTGACTGGCGGGGCTCTGCTGATCCTGGCCGCCAGTGTGAGCCTGGCCTGCAGCGTCGGGCGCTATCACTATCTGGTCGACGTGGCAGCGGGCGCGCTGCTCGCTGTCGCCGTCTGGGCCATCGTGATCGTCACCGGCATCTGACTTGCGTGCACCCCCGTAAGATCTGGACGAAATCGTCGCGCCGCGAGATCATGGAAGCTACTGCGGCGCTGGCAGCGCAGCACCCGACGAGCAGCCGCTGAAGGCAACGAAATCTCATACCGTGCGATTAGTCATTCTTGCCGTGATTTTCTCGGTCCTTTCGCCGTTTTTTGCCTTCGGGCAGACAACCACGGGTGAAATTGATGGGCTGGTGACCGCTCAGGCTGGCACTGTCCGCCTGCCCGGCGCTGAGGTCATCGTCAAG
The DNA here is from genome assembly GCA_039931615.1 of Acidobacteriota bacterium. Lineage (GTDB taxonomy): Bacteria > Acidobacteriota > Vicinamibacteria > Vicinamibacterales > CAVVIG01 > JAHFUI01. The sequence continues at coordinate 50,511 of JBDTRR010000003.1, read as the reverse complement.
GATGCGTCCGATCGACAGGTCGCCCAGGTGTTCTGCGCCGAGGACGGACGCTTCCGCGTGCCCGATCTGCCACCCGGCACCTATCGGGTCGCCGGCTCCCTCGACGGCTTCGACACCGGGCGCGCCGAGGCCGTCGTCACGGCGGGAAAAACGACAACCCTGTCGATCGATCTCAGCATTTCCAGCATTGCCCAGACCGTCGACGTCGCCGCCGCGAGCACTGCCGGCGTGAACCAGGAGACGCTCGCGCCGGCGGAGACGATTGGCGGCAGGGAACTGGACCAGTTCGCGCCGAGCGGGGGCCTTCAGGCCAAGCTGCGCCTGCTCGCCAGCATCATCGAGGTGCCAGGGGGTGTCAGCATCAAGGGCGGACGTCCTGGCCAGGCGGGTGTCCAGCTTGGTCCGGGCACGCTCGTCGATCCGTCGACCGGTCTGACCCAGGTGTCGCTGCCAGACGATGCGATCGATTCCGTTTCGGTGCTGCCGAATCCGTATGCCGTCGAGTACGGCCGGTTCTCGTCGGGGCTGGTGGTGATTCAAACCCGGCGGGCCGGCGACGAGTGGAAGGTGCGGCTCAACAACATCGACCCGACGTTCCGGGCCAAACGGAGCTCGCCGATCGCGCTGCTCGGCGTCGGCTGGTGGGCGCCGCGCGTCGAAGCCGGCGGGCCGCTGATCAAGGGCCGGCTGTTCCTGGAGCAGACCGCCCAGTTCCGCTACAGCGCCGCCGACGTGCCGAGCCTGCCGCAGGATCAGCTGCGCATCTCGAAGTGGTTCAGCTCGTTCACGCGAGTCGACGCCAACCTGACGCCGCGCCATTCCCTGGTGGCGACCGGCGGTGTCTTTCCCAGCGTCTTCGACACCGCGACCCTGGGCACGTTCACCCCGGCGCCGGCGACGGTGGACCTGCACGTCCATGCCAATCAGATGGCGGTGACCGAGCGGGCGATCTGGACCGATACGCTCCTGGCCGAGACCACGGTCCAGACGCATCGGTACGAGACCGACGTCGTGCCGCAGGGCTCCCTGCCGATGCAGCTGCAGCCGCAGACCACGCTCGGCAACTTCTTCAATCAGCAGCGACGCGTCTCCAGCATGCTGCAGGTGATTGAGTCGGTTTCCGTCGCCCACGACGGTCCGCGCGGCTCGCATCTGCTCAAGTTCGGCGTCGACCTGCTGCACAACAAATACGACGGCGCCAGCACCAGCCGGCCGGTGCTGATCGAGCGCGCCGACGGCACGCTGGCGCGGCGGCTGGATTTTTCCGGTCCGACGACGCAGTCGATCACCAGCACCGACGTCGCGCTGTTCGTCCAGGATCGGTTCCAGCCGAACACGCGCTGGTCGGCGGAGTTCGGCGGCCGCCTCGATCGCGACGGCGTCATCGGCCGGTTCAACCTGACGCCGCGAATCGGCGCGGCGCTGCGCTTGAACGACTCGGGCAGCGCCATCCTGCACGGCGGCTTCGGACTCTTCTACGAGCGGACGCCGTCGACGGCCGGCACCTTCACGCAGTTCGAGACGGCGGTCGACTCGCGGTTCGGGAACGACGGCGCGACGCTGCTGGCGCCGCCGGTCGCGTTCGTCCGCCTCACCGGCGATCTCGAGACGCCGCGCACCCGGACCTGGGACGTCGCCTACGATCACCGGATCAACAGCGAATGGTCGCTCCACCTGGGCGGCATCGGCCGGCAGGGCAGCCGCGAGCTGATCGTCGATCCGCTGCAGACGGGCGCCGGCACCGGCCAGCTGCGCCTCTCGAGCAGCGGCCGATCGAGCTATCGCGCCGCCGACGTCACCGTGCATTTCACGCGCGGCACGACGGCGGATTTCCATGTCTCGTACGCCCGCTCGGCCGCCCGCAGCGATTTGAATGCGCTGACGAACTACTTCGATGCGGTGCTCTGGCCGGTGGTGGGCGACAATGCCTACGCTGCCGCTGCCACCGACGCGCCGAACCGGCTGCTCGCCCGCGGCCGGCTGATGCCGACGCCCCGCTGGCTGATGCTCGGAATCTTCGACTGGCGCAGCGGCCTGCCGTACTCGGTCGTCAACGAAGCCCTCGATTATGTCGGGCCGCGCAACGACCGGCGCTTTCCCACCTATGTCCGCCTCGAGGTCGGGCTCGAGCGACGCTTCAAGATCCTGAAGTTCGAGCCGTGGATCGGGTTGAGGGTGTGGAACGCCTTGGACTCATTCCTGCCCACCGACGTTCAGGCCAACCTCGGCTCACCGGCATTCGGCTCGTTCTACAGTTCCGAGTTCCGCCAGTACCGCATCCAGATCCGATTCGAACGTTAGTGACGAGATTGGCTGGCGCCGTGGAGCGGCTCGGATCCGGGATCGTCGCCCTGGCGATTCTGTCCGCGACCCTGCTCGCCCGAGTGCCCATCGCGCAGTCCCCGCCCGACGCCGACGCATCATCGCAGCAGCGCCTGCAGGCGCTGGAGCAGGCGGTGGCGGCGGATCCGGAGAATCTGGTGCTGGGTGCCGGCTACCGGCAGGTGGTGATCTCGGCGGGTCTGTACGATCGGGCGATCGAGTTCTTCCGCAAGCTGGCCAGGGCGAAGGACAGCGGCCCGAACGTAAAGATCAACCTGGCCCTGGCCTACGCCGACAAGGTGCCGACCGCCGGCGACATTCGACGGCTCTACCTGGGACGCGACGCGATGAACGCGCTGAGCCAGGCGATCGCCGCCCGCCCGTCGGTGCTGGCCTACTACTTTCGCGGGCAGATCAACCTCTATTACAACAAGCTGATCTTCCACCGCACCGACAAGGGCGTCGCCGATCTGACGCAGGCCCTGGCACTGATCACCAGCGACACCCCGCGGCCCCTCGCCGCGCATGTCTACGCGGCGCTCGGCGACGGCTATTTCAGACTCGAGAACCTGGCCAGGGCGCGCGAGGTCTGGTCGACCGGGTTGGCCGCCTGCCCCGGCGACCCTGGCCTGAAGACCCGGCTCGAAAAGGACGGCCAGGCGCTGCTCGAGGTCGTGACGGCAGCGCTCTCGGCGGGACGGCGGACGGACACCCGTCTCGTCGGGTGGGTGGCAGGGCTGGGGGAAATTAGCAATTAACAATTAAGAATTAACAATTAACAATTAACAATTTCCTTACCACTTCCAGTCGGTGCCAATCGCTTCCGGCGGCGACGACCGGCGCGGCGACTCCAGGAAGCGTCGGAACGCCGGGCTGCCCTGTTTTTCGGCCTTGAGCGCAGTGAAGACCTCGCGGTTCAATCCGGTCCGGGTCCGGCGCACCGCGCCAAGGTCGAGCGGCGCGTAGAGGGCGATCGGGACGTACAACGGACGTCGTCCCTCCGCTTCGAACAGTCTCCGGTGATAGTCGTGGTCGTCATTGCCCTGGAAAAAATGCCGCTCGTCGAGGTAGCCGTGCCGTTCGAGATCGCTCTTGCGAAGGATCCAGGGACCGCGATTGACGGTTTCACACCGGTAGATCCGCCCGCGGATGGCCTGCACGACCTCCGGCGTCTCGATCGCCTTGCCGCACAACCCGATCGAGTCGGGCGGCTGGCGGCGGAACAGCGATCGCGGACCGGCACGGCGGCCGATCAGCGTGAAGGTGTGGCCACAGCGGCCCGACACCGCACTTGGCTCCGGCGTGGTGCCGAAGGCGCGCAGGAAGAGGGCGTCGAACGCCGGTTCGCGGATCTGGATATCAGCCTGGACTTCGACGATGGTCTCCGTGTCGGCCAGCGCGAAGCCGAGGTTGTCGCAGGCAGTCTCGTAAATCGGGACCGGATTGCGGATGATGGTGGCGTGGGCGATCAGCGGTGACGGAGGCCGCTCGAACACGGCCCGGGCTCGCGCCGCCGTCCCGTCGGTCGAGCCGTCGTCGACGATGATGCAGTCGAACGGCAGCGATGCCATGGCGGCCGCCGCGGCGATGGCGTCGCCGATAATCGCTTCGTGGTTGAACGCCGGGGTGACCATCGTGAACCGCGGCGCCACGGCATGCAACGCGGCGTGGTAGACCAGTTCCGGGTTCCGGCGCCAGGCGTGCGGCGCCGGATGGTTGACGAGGCCGGCGAAGTATTCGCCGCTGTCGTGGCTGCGCAGCACCCGCTCGATGGTCGCCGGACTGGACATGGTGAGGAGTCGTGAGCTCGAAACTGACCGTCGTCACCGCGGCGTCGTCGAATCATTACGGGGCGCTCAAGCAGATGCTGGAGTCGCTCCGCCGCCTCGAGGCGCGAGTCGAATGCTACGACATCGGCCTCAGCTCCCGGGAAGCTGACGCGCTGCCGCGGTGGGACGGCCTCTTCTATCACAAGTTCGACTACGCCATGCAGCCGCCTCACCTCGACGTGTCGGTCAGCGCCGGCGAGTATGCCTGGAAACCGGTGATCGTGGCCGAGGTGGTGGACCGCGCCCGGGCGGGATCCGATCCGGGCGACGTCCTGTGGGCCGATGCCGGCTGCTACTTCCACGCGCTGCAGCCGATTGCCGACCGGATCAGGGACACCGGCGGACTGTGGGTCCGGCCGTCCCCCGGCGTCATGCGGGACTGGACCCATCCGTTGATGTTCGACTATCTCGGCGTCGACGCGGCGGCATATGGCGACCGGCCCAACGCCGACGCGACCCTGGTCGGATTCGCCATCGGTACGGCCGCGGCGGGCGCGCGCGACGCGCTCTATCACGATATCGTGCTGCCATGGAAGACGTGCGCCCTGGTCAAGGACTGCATCGCGCCACCCGGATCGTCCCGCGCCAACCACCGCCAGGACCAGGCGGTGTTGTCCTATCTGGTGCATCGGGCCGGCTATCCGTTCGTCCACGACACGCCAGAGCAGCTGGCGGTCCGCTGCAAGTGCGACCGCTGGTTCTATCACTACCTCGGGTTCGGCGTCCCGCCCGCCCTCTACGCCCGCACCTGTCTGTCATGATCGCCTCTTGCGAAAGACGACGTTGATTGCAATCTCTCCGGCGACGCACGGCGATCTCTATCACGACTGGGGCAAGGCGCTGGCGTTCTGCGCCGCGCTGCCCGACGTCAGCCCGCCCGCGCCGGTGACATTCCATATGTTCTGGCGCCAGCGCCGGGCGGCGTTCTGGCGCAAGACGCGGCCGTTCGGCCGCAAGCAGGCGCTGCCGGTCAAGGCCTTCTACGCGACCCAGGACCTGTCGCGCTGCTCGCTGGTGCTGTGGTCGGACGAGGATCTGTCGGGCAACGCCTGGCTGCAGCCGTTCGCACCCCATCTGACGTTGCGGATCTATCAGCCCGAGATGGAAGTGCGCGGCACGCCGCTCGCCGATCGGCCGGACCTCTATCGTCAGCAGGACCACCGGGTCTGGCGCGACGGCGACCTCTTCCGCATTCTGGCGCTGCACAATTACGGCGGCGTCTACCTCGACATGGACATGGTCGTGCTGCGCAGCCTGGGTGCCCTGTTGAGCCAGGAATTCGTCTACCAGTGGGATGTCTTCGACGGCGAATACAACGGCGCGCTGATGCACCTGCGCCAGGGCAGCGCGTTCGCGCGTGAGCTGATCGCCGGCGTGCTGGCGATTCCACCGAGTGAGTTCAACTGGGGCAAGGAGAACCTGAAGCGGGCCATCGAGCTGGGCCGAACGATCACCGTGTTTCCCTGTCCATTCTTCGACACCGAGTGGCACGCGGATCCGCGCTTCCAGCCCTTCAAGAACACGCCCAACAGCGCCAGGCTCTACGAGGGTGCGTTCGCCTGGCACTGGCACAACCGGTGGGACGATCCGATTCAGGAAGGCAGCAAGTTTCACCGGCTGGAAGCGCTGATCGACCAGGCGTTGCTGGCCCGTCCGCTGAAGACGGCGTGGTCCGGACAGGCGCCCGCATGAGCGATCCGGACGCACCGCGCCTCGGGCTGCTCGCCCAGGTCGGACGGGTGGCGCGGCTGGTCTGGGCCGAGCGCCGGGACTACCTGGCCGGAACCATTTTCGTCATCGTCAGCATCGGGACAGCGCTCGCCTATCCGCAGGTGATCCGCCTGATCATCGACGAGGGAATCAGCGGCCGCCAGATCGGACGGCTGAATCAGCTGTCGCTCTGGATGGTGGTGATTCTGCTGGTCGAAGCCGTGGGGACCGGCGCGCGCGACTACTTCTTCGGATTGGGCGCCGAGCGCGTCGGCCTCCGGCTGCGCCGCCTGGTCTTTGGCACGCTGCTGCGGCAGGACATCCAGTTCTTCGACAGCCGCGACGTCGGCGCCATCACGACGCGCCTCTCGTCGGACGTGCCGCCGCTCGAATACGTGCTCGGCGAGGAGTTCGCCGACTCGCTGCGCTTCGCCGTGTTCAGCGTGCTCGGAACGGCGCTGCTCTTCTACACCTCGCCGCAGCTGACGCTGCTCACCCTGCTCGCGGTCCCGCCGATCATCGTCGCCACGTCGGTGCTGGGCCGGCGGGTGAAGGTACTCTCGGCAGACGTGCAGCAGGCGCACGCCGAGGCGGGTGCGTCGGCGACCGAGGTCCTGGCCGGCATCCGCACCGTCCGCGCCTTCTCACAGGAGCCGGCCGAGCGGGCGCGCTACGACCGCCAACTGGCGGCCGCACTGGAGTTCGTGCGCCGGAAGGTGCAGGCCCGGGCCCTGCTCGGCGGCGTGTCGCTGGTCGCCGGCGAGTGCGCGGCGCTGCTGGCCATCTGGGTCGGCGGTCAGTTCATCGTCGCCGGCCGGTTGACGACCGGCGGGTTGATTTCGTTCATTCTCTACGCGCTGCTCGTCGCCCGCGGCTTCCGCAACGCCTCGCGATTCGCGGCCGAAGCGCTGCGGGCCATCGGCGCCACCCAGTGGATCTTCGAGCTGCTCGAGCGGACGCCGCTGATCCCGCTCGACGGCGGCGCCGCGGACGAGAAGCTGGATGGCTCGATCGAGCTCGAACAGGTGCGGTTCCGTTATCCCACGCGCCCGGACGTGGAGGCGCTCCGCGGCGTCGACCTGCGGATCGAGCCGGGCGAGATCGTGGCGCTGGTCGGCAAGTCGGGATCCGGGAAATCGACGCTGCTCAACCTGATCCTGCGGTTCTATGATCCCGGCGAAGGGCGCGTGCTGGTCGGTGGACGTGACGTCCGCGAGTTGAACCCGACGACGCTCCGCAGTCATGTCGCCACGGTGATGCAGGAACCGACCCTGTTCTCCCGAACGGTGGCGGCGAATATCGGCTACGGCGTCGCCGCGCCGGGCCGCGCGGACATCGAGCGGGCGGCCGCGCTGGCCTGCGCCGAAGAGTTCATCGCGCGGCTGCCGGCCGGCTATGCCACCGCGGTCGGCGATCGCGGCGCCCAGCTGTCCGGCGGCCAGCGGCAGCGGCTGGCGATTGCCCGCGCCGTCCTGCGGCGCCCGGGCATCCTGGTGCTCGACGAGGCGACCAGCGCGCTCGATGTCGAGCTCGATTCCGCGGTGCAGATCGCGCTGCGCGCGATCGATGGCCGGCCGACGACGCTGATCATCGCCCATCGGATGTCGACCGTCGCCACCGTCGACCGGGTCATCGTCCTCGACCAGGGCCGCATCGTCGCCAGCGGCACGCACGACGAACTGATTCACACGTCGACCTTCTATCGACAGTTCGTGCAGACCCAGCTGGTCGCCCAATGACCCCGCCGCCGATGTGGTATCGATCGACGGCGGCGGCGCCGACGGTGCGGCCGTCACTCAGCCGGCGGGTGCGCAACTGGCTGCGCGACCGGCTCCCCGAACCCGACGTCCGTGGCAGGACGATGGTGCTGTACTCGCGCCGGACGTTCCCGCGCCTGACGTCGAACGGCGTGCGCTCCGACTTTCACGGGCTGTTCTCCGAGTTCCACTCGGTCCTGGGCGCGCTGGCTCATGCGCACTCGCACCAGGCGGCGGGGGTCCGGGTCGAGTTCCGCAACCCGCTCTACGTCGAACCGGATCGCGGTCCCAACTGGTGGACCTACTTCTTCGAATCAGCCGACATGCCGCTGGTGGCGCCCGACTCGAGCCGAGGGCGGCGATCGGAAGTGCACCTGAATGGCACCCTGACGAAGTTCGGCCGGTTCGGCGGGTTTTCGGATGTCGTGGGCGGACCGCTGGCCTACCTCTATCCGATTGCCTACGGCATCAGCCGGCCGGCGCTGAATCGGCTGCTGACCGCACACGTGCAAGTGCGGCCTGAGATCGTCGAGGAAGCGGCGCGCCTCGTCGCCGAGCGGTTCGAGCCGGGCGCCTACGTGGTCGGCGTCCACTATCGGGGGACCGATGCGACCCACGGCTGGACCGGAGCCATGACCCACTACCGGACGTCGCCGGTGCCGTACCAGGCGTATGCCGCCGAAGTCCGCCAGGTGCTCTGCGCCGCCGGCACGGGCGCGGCCCAGGTCTTTGTCGCGACCGACGAAGTCGAGTTCCTGGAATACATGCGCCAGGAGTTCGGCGCGCGTCTCGTCTGGCTCGACAATGCGCCCAGAGTGCCGTCAGGGGGACAGGCCATCCACCTCGATCGGACGCTGGCGGTGTCGAACTACCAGAAAGGGAAATCCGCGATCGTCGATTGCCTGATCCTGGCAGCCACCAGCTACCTGGTGAAAGGGCGATCGAATCTGTCGGACGCGTCGCTCGCCTTCAATCCGAAGCTGCCGTACTCGTTTCTTCCCGATGTCGTCAGCACGCCCTGAAGCGTGTTCCACACCTGCGCCGCGATACGCGCCTTGATCAGTACGTTGTGTGCCTTACAGCCCCGGGTGTAGGGGACGGTCTTCAGACCGTCCCGTGGGCAGCCGACATCCGGCATCGGCGAGCGCCGTCCGATAGATCGTCTCGAGCCGCCGCGCGATCGGGTCCCAATCGTAATCGCGGACGAACGCCGCGCCCCGGGCACCCAACGTGCGGCGCAGATCGGGAGCGTCCAGCAGGGCGATGATCTCGCGGGCCAGCGCCACCGGGTCGTCAACGTCAACCAGCCGGCCGCTGCCCGCCCGGTCGAGCAGCTCGGCATAACCGTCGATCCGCGTCGCGACGATCGGCCGCTCGGCGGCCATCGCCTCGAGCAGGACGATCCCGAAGCTCTCGTCGCCCAGCGCCGGGGAGCAGACGATGTCGGCGGCGCGATAGTAGGCCGGCAGCAGATCATCCGGGACGCGGCCGGCGAACGCGGCGCCGATCTGCGCCTCCCGCGCCAGCGCCTCGAGGGAGAGCCGATCGGGTCCGTCTCCGACCATCACCAGCCGCGCATCGGGTGCGTGCGCCTGAACGATCGTCATCGCCCGAATCAGCCGATCGACCCCTTTGCGCGGTTCGAGCCGCCCGACGAACAGGACGAACCGCAACCGCTCCGGCATCGCCGCCGGCCGCGCGGCCGGCGCCCGGAATCGATCGACGTCGATCCCGTTCGGGACGATCTCGTAGCGGCCTGGAAAATCCCTGGCGACGGTGCGGTGCGCGGCGCCCGAAACGGCGAGCCGGGTCGCGACGCGGCGCATCAGTGGAGCCAGCAGCGGCTGATACGGACCGTACCAACGGTGGCCGCCGTCGCGATGGGTGTGAAACGTCGCCACCACCGGGACCGCCGCCTGGCGCAGCGCGAACCACGGCACCAGCGGCATCAGCGGTTCGTGCAGGTGGAGGAGATCGAATCGCGCCGCGCGGAACAGCGCGGCGACGCGCCACCACGCTCGAGGATCGATGCCGATGCCGGTTTCGGTTCCGCCGATGGTCAACGAGACGCAGGTGCTCAGCGCCAGCTCGCCGTCGATCAGCGGCGCCGATGACGCGCCGAACACGCGCACGTCATGCCCGAGCCGGCGCAGGGCGCGCGCCTGGGCCCGAATGTGTGAGTTGACCCCGCCATCACGCCCCAGATCGTACGGCGCACAGACGCCGATGCGGAGCGGGCGTCCCTCGCCGGCGCCGCTCATCAGCGCGGGTGCGCGCGCGAGCGGCGAACGAGATCGCGCAGCGGCGGGGTGAAGCCGGGCTCAATCGTCGCCCGGTAGGGCGCGTCCGCCCGCAGGCTGGAGACCAGCAGCCGATGCACGCGGCCAAGATTGTGATAGGGCAGCGATGGGATCCAGTGGTGCAGCGCGTGATAACGCAGCCCGACCGGCGCGCCGAGCACGCGGGCGGCGTCGGCGATCCGCGTCCGCAGCCGCCGGCCGCCCGCGATCGTGCACGAATCGAGCAGCTGAGCGGTCATCGACAGGTCGCCGGCATCGAGGTCGTAGCGATGCGCCGCCAGCGTGCGGACCGCGTTCAGGGCCGATACCGCCGCGGTGACGACGAACCAGCAGAAGAGTGCCGCGGCTGGCAGCTGCCCGGTCGACGAGAGCGCCACCGCGGTCCAGAACGCCGCGAAGGCGGCGATCTCCTGCAGGCGCGCCGCGGACGTCAACGGCACGCGCCGGACGTAGTTGGGGTTGATGCAGAGCGCGGAGCAGCGTTCGAGGATCGGCCGGCGCAGCGCCGGGATCGCCCACGACAGCGGCGCCAGGACGCCGAAGCGCAGCGCCAGCGCGCCCGGCGCCAGCAGCGACGCCAGCGACGATCCGATCAGCACCGCCGGCGGCCGGCGGCTGAACGGCACGTATTCCGGATCCGCGTCGGTGCCATAACAGCTGGCACGATGGTGGTCGGTGTGCACACCCTCGTACAGGAACGACGGAATCAGCAGCGGGACGCCGACCAGCGTGTTCCAGACCAGCGTGAAAGCGGGCACGTCACGTCCGGCACGGTGGGTGATTTCGTGGATGAACAGCACCGCCCGATAGAGCCCGGCGACGGCCATCAGCAGCAGCATGCCGCGCCGCCAGCCCGACGCGGACACCGCCAGCGCCAGCGTCGTCCAGCCAATCGCGGCGGAGGTGGAGAGATCGAGCCAGTAGACTGCCGGCGCCGGCTTGAACCACTCGATTGGAATCGCGTGGATGGCTTCGTCAAGAGGAGACGCACGTAAATGCGGAATGCTGATTGACGAATGCAAAGTGCTGGCTGAATGCAAAGTGCTGGCTGGATCCAGAGCGCTCATTGCTGCATGCTGAATGCTAGGTCCCAATTCCGCCCTCTGCGTTCTGCAATTTGCCCTTTGCATTCTGCATTCCGCCCTCTGCACTCTGCCTTCCCCCTGGCTCCCTTGTCGGTCTCACGATCGCATTGAACAGCGTGATCTCCGGATCGCGCACGAACCGGGTCAGCAGCGCCGTCCACGACGTGTAGGCGTGAAGCCCGTCGTAGAATTCCGGTGCGATCCGCCGCACCTGGGGTAGACGGGACCACGGGATCGTCACCAGATCGTGATGCTCCGTGTGATAGCCGACGTTGAACGACACCTTGTTGAGGGGGCCGTAGTACGAATACGTCTCCTGGCCGGGCACCAGGGCGAAATGCTCCTGGATCCAGCGGGCGCCGAGCGGATGCAGGCCGATCGCAAAGACCGTCGACGTCACGAGATACTTGAACGGCCCGCCGCCGGCCACCGCCGCCAGCAAGGACATGGCGCCGACCTGGATGATGATATTGACGACGGTCCAGCCGTCGAGCAGCCGCACCCGGGTCAGCCGCCGCGGCCGGACGATGCCCTGAATCAGGATGGTTCCGGCCACCCACAGCGCCTTGGCCGCCCCGGATCGGCCGACCAGCCGCGATTCGGTCGGGCCCGGGATGCCGGCGTCGAGTTCCAGATCCCCCATGTTCCGGTGGTGCAGCAGATGGTATTTGGCGAACGAAATCGCACCGGGTACCACCAGCGGCAGATTGGCCAGGATGGCGACCAGCCGGTTCGCGGTCCGCGATCGGAACACCAGGTTGTGGCAGCAGTCGTGGATCAGCGCCCACAAGGCGTGATCGATGGTGGCGCCGATGACGTAGGCACACGGCACCCAGACATACCAGCGCCGGTCGCCGACCAGCAGCGCCAGACCGAGCTGGGTGACCACCAGCGCCAGCGTCCAGACGCCGCTCGACGGCAGCGGTCCGGCGAGCGCGCGCAGTTCGGGGTGGGCGGCCAGGATCTGCCGGCCGCGGGCAGCATGCGGCTCGCCATGGGTCACACGGATGTAGTCGGGCGCGGCCATCAGAGATAAGGTAGTCTGCGGGCGGGAGCCTCGCAAGAGACGATTTTGTGGGGCGCACGAAGCAGGATCATGGATTTCGAACAGATACACGCCCGACATCAGAGCCGGTCGGTTCGATGACCGAGATCCTCACCGTGCGCACCCGGCGCGATCGCCGCCGGTTCATCGACTACGCCTACCAGCGCAATCGTCACGATCGGCATTGGGTCCCGCCGCTCCGCATCGCCGAGGGCGAGCGGCTGTCGCCGAAGAAGAACCCGTTCTTCGCCCACGCCGACACCGAGATGCTGCTCGCGGTCGAGCGCGGCCGGGTGGTGGGCCGCGTCCTGGCGATCGACGATCACCTGCACAACGACGCGCACGGCGACAGTGTCGCCGCGTTCGGGTTCTTCGAGGCCCGCGACGCCGCCGCCGCCGCCGCGCTGCTGCAGCACGTGGAAGGCTGGGCGCGGAACCGCGGCCGCGCGCTGCTCCGAGGGCCCCTCAACCCCTCGCTCAACGAAAGTGCCGGGCTCCTGATCGACGGCTTCGACACCGACCCGATGCTGATGATGCCGCACAACCCCCCGGAATACGCCGACTACCTCGATGCGGCGGGCTACCGGAAGGTGAAGGACCTCTACGCCTGGCTTTACGACCTCGGCCGCGACCTCGAGCCGGCGATCGTCAGGGTCGCCGCCCGCCTCCAGGCGAAGCACCGTATCGTGGTCCGTCCCCTCGAGGTCAGCGAGTTTGCTCGCGAGATCGAGCAGCTGCGCGAGCTCTACTGCGGCGCGTGGGCGCGCAACTGGGGCTTCGTGCCGCCCACCCCGGCCGAGTTCCGGCGGTTGGGCAGTGAGCTCCGCCAGATCTTCGATCCACGCTGTGCGGTCTGTGCCGAGGTGGACGGCCGGATCGTCGCCTGCGCCGTCGCCATTCCCGATATCAATCAGACGCTGGGAGGCACCGGCGGCCGGCTCTTCCCGCTCGGGCTGTTCCGGCTGCTGCGGCGGAAGACGATCGTCGACCAGGTGCGGCTGCTGCTGCTCGGCGTCCTCGCCGAATACCGCGCCATCGGCCTGTATCAGCTGCTGATCTGCGAGCTCGACCGGCAGCTGAAGGGCACGCGGTACCGCCGCGCCGAGCTGTCGTGGGTGCTCGAGGACAATCGCGACATCAATCAGCCGGTGGAGCGGATGGGCGCCCGGCGCTACAAGACCTACCGCATCTATCAGAAGGCACTGGCGTGAGCCGCACCGTCGCCATCACCGGCGCCACCGGGTTCATCGGCCGGCATCTGACGGCCGACCTGCTGGCGCGCGGATTCGAGGTCCGGGCCGTCGTCCGGCCGGACTCGCCGCACGAGGCGCCTGCTGGCGCCGTGCCGGTCCGGGCGACGCTCGACGCAGCCGCGCTCCGCGACGCGTTCGGCGGCGTCGACACGGTCGTTCACCTGGCCGGGATTATCAGCGCGCTCCGGCCGGACAGCTACTCCACCGTCAACGTCGCCGGCACCCAGGCGGTCGCTCAGGCCGCGCACGCCGCGTCGGCGCAATTGATCCACGTCTCGAGCCTGGCCGCGGCCGGTCCGGCCCCGGCCGCCTCACCGCGCCGCGAGGACGATCCGCCGAGCCCGCAGACTCCCTACGGACGGAGCAAGCTGGCGGGCGAGCAGGCGGTGACCGGAATGCCGGGCCTGCGCTGGACCATCCTGCGGCCGGGAGTGGTGTACGGACCGGGCGACCGGGCGATGCTGCCGCTGTTCAAGCTTGCCGAGCGCGGTCTGCTGCCCCTCGTTGGACGCCCCGACGCCGCCTATACCTTCGTCCACATCCAGGATGTCGTCCGGACGATTGCCGCGGCGATCGAGGCCGCTGCGGCCGGCGAGGTGATGTTCGTCGGGCATCCGCGCCCGGTCAGCGCGCGGGAAATCCTGGAGGCGATCCAGCTGGCGGTCGGCCGGCCGGCGCGGGTGATTCGAGTGCCGCAAGCGATCACGCGGCTGGCCGCCGCCGGGTGCGATCTCCTCGCCCCGGCGATCGGACGCCCCCTGCCGCTGACCCGCTGGCGATACGTCGAGCTGTCCGCCGCCGGCTTTGTCTGCGACGTCAGCCGGCTGCGTGATCGGCTCGGGATCGTCGCCAGGCTCGATCTGCGCGCCGGTCTGGCCGACACCGCGGCCGGCTACCGCCGCGCCGGCTGGATCAGACCGTAACCGTCCGCGGCGCGACGGCGACCCGTTCGAAGACGTCGAGCGCCCGGCCAATCTGCTCGACGCTGTGCGCAGCTGAGCAGCTGGCCCGCAGCACGCACTGATCACGCGGGCAGCCGGGTGGCACGATCAGGTTCACGTAGAGCCCTTCCTCGAGCAGCTCCTGCCACAGCGCGATGGTGCGATGCTCCTCGCCGGTGAAGATCGGGACAATCGGCGACTCGGTTGGACCGATGCGGTAACCGCGCTCCAGCAGGCCGGCCCGCAGCCGCCGGATGTTCGACCACAGCCGATCGCGGAGCTCGGGATGCCGCCGGATCACGCCGATCGCCGCCCGGACGCTGGCCACGTTGCCCGGCGATCCGGACGCCGTGAACACGTAGGCGCGGGCCAGAAAATGCAGCGCGCGCAGCTCGACGTGATCCGACACGCACACACCGCCGACGCCGCCCAGCGATTTCGAGAAGGTGCCGACGATGAAGTCGACCTCGGACAGGACGCCCTGCTCTTCGGCACACCCCAGGCCGGTCGGCCCGAACGTGCCGAGCGAATGCGCCTCGTCGACGAGCAGATACGCGCCGTTGGCGCGGCAGACCTCGATGATCTCGTGCAGCGGCGCGACGTCGCCGCGAATGGAATAGAGGCCCTCGACGACCACCAGCCGGTTGCGCTGACCGTCCGGCAGACGCTTGAGCTTCTTGCGCAGGCTCTCCGGATCGTTGTGCCGGAACGCCACCACCTGCGATGCCGTATGCCGGGTCGCATCGTAGATGCTGGCGTGGCTGTCGCCGTCGATCAGGATCGTGTCGTCGGCGCCGCACAGGGCGCCGATCAGCGACAGATTGGCCTGATAGCCGGTGCTGAAAATCAGCGCATGGCGCTTCTCGTACCATTCGGCGAACTCGCGTTCGAGCGCTTCGTGCACCGACAGGGTGCCGTTCGCCGTGCGCGAGCCGGTCGTCCCGGTGCCATACTCGAGAATCGCCTCGCGCGCGGCCGCCACGACCTCCGGGTGGAGGGTGAGGCCAAGGTAGTTGTTGGAGCCGAACATCAGCGTCGGCTTGCCGTTGATCGTGACCTCGCACGGTCCGAGGACGCGCTCGATCACCGTCTCGCCGGGACGGGCGCGATCCGACGCGAAGAGGGCGCGGCGCTCCTCGATCGCCCTGAGCTTGTCGAGCAGGTCCATGCGCTTGTCCGTCACGCGGATAACTCCCGCCGGTCGCCCGCCGCGGGCTCGAGGTCGCCTTGTTCGTATCGCAGCTTGATCGCGGCGCGCTTCACTTTGCCGCTGGTGGTGCGCACGACCGCCCCGGCCGGCGCGATCACCACATCGTCAATCAGCAGCCCGCACAGATCGACGATGCGCCGGCGGATCGCGGTCGCCAGGACGTCGGCCGGCACGGTCCCGCTGGGCTCGACCACGACGACGGTGCGGTCGGTGTTTCCGTGCGTCACGGTGCCAAAGGCGGCCACCCGCCCCGGTCTGATGCCGGCCAGGTCGGCGATCCCCCATTCCAGGTCCTGCGGATAGTACTTTCGGCCATGAGCAATGATGATGTCCTTCAATCGACCACACACGAACAGTTCGCCGTTCGACAGGTAACCCAGGTCCCCGGTATGCAGCCAGCCGTCGCGGATGGTCCGGGCGGTCAGCTCAGCATCGTTATAGTAACCCGGCGTCACCGACGGCCCAGCTAGCCAAATCTCGCCAATCGCGCGCTCGGGCAGGACGTGCCCCTGCTCGTCGGCAATTTGGATCTCGTGGCCGGGGAACGCGGCGCCGCAACTGGTGATCGTGATCGCCGCGCCGTCGCCGCCCGGCGCCAGGGTCGCCACACCCTGCCTGGTGACATCGTCCGCCTTGAGATGCTCGGTCCGGACCGCGCGCCCGTGCGGCGCACAGGTCGCCGCCAGCACGTGCTCGGCCAGACCGTAGCTCGGGAGGAAGCTGGTCTCGTGGAACCCGACCGCGCGGAATTTTTCGGCGAACGCGGCCAGGGTCGGGGCATGCACCGGCTCCGCACCGCATCCGGCGACCCGCCAGCACGAGAGATCGAGCCCTTCCAACTCGCGGTCCTTGACGCGCCGCACAGCTAGATCATACGCAAAATTCGGCGCGAAGCTGATCGTCCCGCGGTAGCGCGAAATGGCGCGCAGCCAGTCGGCCGGCCGCCGGACGAACGCCTGCGGTGTCAACAGCACCGCCGACAGCCCGCTGTAGACGGCGCCGATGGCCATGCCGACCAGACCCATGTCGTGATGCATCGGCAGCCAGCTGACGGCACAATCGGAGGGCGACGATCCGACACCAGACGGCCCGCTGAACGCCTCGATGTTGGCCGACAGGTTGCGGTGCGTGACGACCACACCCTTGGGCGCCGACGTCGATCCCGAGGTGAACTGGACGAAGGCGATGTCGTCGGCCGAGACCGCCGCCTGCGGCTCGATGGCCGGAGCGCGCAGGTCGTCGCACACCACTGCATCGCGAAGATCCGGACACACCGCGCGCAGCGCGTCGAAATGCGGCTGCAGGCCGGCCGTCGTGACGACGGCGCGCGCCTGACAGGAGCGCAGGATGCCGGCGGTGGCGGCGAGGTAGCGCGGCAGATCGCTGGTCGACGCCGGCGGATAGAGGGACGCCGGCGTCACGCCGGCGATGGCGGCGCCGAACAGGGTCGTCAGGAATTGCTCCGGGTCGCCGATCACCAGCGCGACCAGGTCGCCGCGGCCGAGGCCCAGGGCGCGCAGGCCGCACGCGACCCGCTGCGACGTGTCGTACACGTCGGCGTACGAACGGCGCCGCTCCCCGCCAGATCCGAGGAAGATGTAGCCGGCGTCGCCGCGGGCCGCGGCGCCCAGTGCGGCCGGCAGGGTGCGGACGCCGGGCATCAGACGGCCGCTCGACCCTCGACGAGCGCTGTCACCTGCGCAACCACCTGAGCCACGGTACGGGTCGAGGGCACGTCGTTCAGTGGAATCGACACGTCAAACCGATCTTCGAGCGCCGCGATGACCTCCAGGATCTGCAGCGAGTCGAAGCCGAGATCGATGACCAGATCGCTGTTGAGGGTGGGTTCGATCGGCTGTCGGCTCATGCGCTGCAGCACCTCGATGACATCATCTTCAATCGAGGGTGGGTCGGACGCAGTCATGGGTTCGGTCCCGCTGGGTCGAGTTGCCGTGTAGACCGAACGGGTCGGCTCGCCGGCCGATCCTCGCGTCCGGACGAACACCATCCGATCATGTCTACCTCTGTAGGCTAACATCGGCGCGCTGAAAACCCGTAAAGGAAGGTGTTCCGGAGTCTCCTGACCGTGCACGCGTCGCCGGGTTGACCGCTCGCGCGCGCCCTGCCCCGGACGGCCCCGCCCGGAAATTATGCCGCAAACAGGCCGGTACGGCCGCGTCTTTTCCGGATCGCCGGCCCCGCGGCTGGCTTGGGCGGCTGGCTTGGGCGGCCACCAGCCGGCCAGCCGCACAGCCTGCTCCCCCGTGGCGGGCGGCCGATGCGTTACGCTGTAGATGAAGGGCCACCATGTTCTCAGCCGCCGTTGAAATCGTCCTCGCCATCGCCTACCGCGAAGCCGTCTCCCGCCGCCATGCGTATGTCACGCTCGAACACGTGCTGTACGCGCTCGCCCACGACTCGGACGGCGAGCGGATCCTCGCCGCGTGCGGCGCCGATCTGCCGAAACTGCGCCGCGACCTGGATGCCTACCTGAACGAGTCGATCGAGAAGCTTGGCCGCGGCCACGACCGTCAGCCCGAGCAGACCGCCGCCTTCAACCGGGCGCTGCAGACCGCGGTGCTGCATGTCCAGAGCGCGCAGCGCCAGGAAGTGCACGCCGGCGATCTGTGCGCGGCGATTCTCCAGCAGCCGAAAACGCAGGCGGCCCGCCTGCTCGCCGATCAGGGCATGACCCGCCTCGACGTGCTCGAATACATCTCGCACGGGATCACCAAGACCCCGGCCGGCGGACCGGCCGACCGCACCGGACCGGCGCCCGCCGGCGGCGCCGGAGACGAGGGCCAGGCGTCAGCGCCCGACCCGCTGTCCGCCTATTGCCTCAACCTGACCGACCGCGCCCGCCAGGGGCTGCTCGACCCCCTGATCGGCCGCGCCGACGAGCTGCAGCGGACCATCGAGGTGCTGTGCCGCCGCCGCAAGAACAACCCGGTGTTCGTCGGCGATGCCGGCGTCGGCAAGACCGCGATGGCCGAAGGACTCGCCACACGGCTGCTCGCCGACGACGTCCAGGGCGCCTTGCAGGACGCGGAAGTCTTCGCGCTGGACAGCGGCGCGCTGCTGGCCGGCACGCGTTTCCGCGGCGACTTCGAAGAGCGCTTCAAAGCGGTCATCAAGGCACTCTCGGCGCGGCCGAAGCCGATCCTGTTCATCGACGAAATCCATTCGACCGTCGGCGCCGGCGCGGTGACCGGCGGCACCATGGACCTCGCGACGATGATCAAGCCGATCCTCACCGCGGGCGATCTGCGCGTCATCGGCTCGACGACGTTCGAGGAATTCAAGCAGATCGAAAAGGACCGCGCCCTGGCGCGGCGTCTCCAGAAGATCGCCATCGACGAGCCGTCGATCGAGGAGACGGTCCGGATCCTGGCCGGCCTGCGGACCCGCTACGAGGCGCATCACGGCGTCACCTACACCGACGCGGCGCTGGGCGCCGCGGCCAAGCTGGCCGCCCGCCATCTGCGCGACTACCGTCTGCCGGACAGCGCCATCGACCTGATCGACGAGGCCGGATCGGTGGTCCGGCTCGGCGCCGCCAGCGCCGCCCCCGCTGCCGTCACCCCGGCCGCCGGATCGGCGGATCCCGGGTCCGGCACCGGCACCCCGGCACCGGTGATCGTCGAGGCGGCCGATATCGAGCGCGTCGTCGCCCGGATGGCCCGGATCCCGGCGCGCCAGGCCTCGTCGTCCGATCGCGAGCGGCTGCGCGAGCTGGAGGAGGCGCTCGAGCGGGTCGTCTTCGGTCAGCACGAGGCGGTGCACCTGGTGGCGCAGGCGATCAAGCGATCGCGCGCCGGGCTGGGTCAGCCGGAGCGGCCGGCCGGCTGCTTCCTGTTCACCGGGCCGACCGGCGTCGGAAAGACCGAGCTGGCCAGGCAATTGGCCATTCTGCTCGGCAACGAATTCACCCGCTTCGACATGAGCGAGTACATGGAGAAGCACGCCGTCGCGCGGTTGATCGGCGCCCCGCCCGGCTACGTCGGCTTCGAACAGGGCGGCCTGCTGGTCGACGCCGTGCGGACCCATCCCTACAGCGTCGTCCTGCTCGACGAGATCGAGAAGGCGCACCCCGACATCTACAACGTGCTCCTGCAGGTGATGGACCACGCCACGCTGACCGACAACACCGGCCGGAAGGCGGACTTCCGGAACGTCGTGCTGATCCTCACCTCCAATGCCGGATCCCGCGAGATGAGCGCCAACGCGATCGGCTTCGCGGACGGCGCCGCCGGCGACAGTGTCGATCAGGCCGTGCGCCGCGCCGCCGCGAGCAAGTCGAAGACGGCGATCGAAAAGGTCTTCAGCCCCGAGTTCCGCAACCGCCTCGACGCGATCATCACGTTCGGGTCGCTATCGGCGGCGGCGATGGAGAGCATCGTCGAGAAATTCGTCCTGCAGCTCGAAGGTCAGCTCGCCGAGCGGCACGTCGCCATCGCGCTGACGCCGGAGGCGCGGGCGTGGCTGGCGGCGAAGGGCTATGACCCCAAGTTCGGCGCCCGGCCGCTCGGCCGCGTCGTGCAGAAGGAAGTCCGCGACCCGCTGACCGACCAGATCCTGTTCGGGGCGCTCGAACACGGTGGGACGGTGACGATTGGCGTCACCGATGATCGCCTCTCGTTCACCTACCAGCCGCTGCAGACGCCGCCCGGTTGACGCCGCACGACTCCGAGGCGGACCCGAACGCCCGCCTGGCGTATCCGGGCGTCTGAGGCGGAGCCGCGCCAGTTTTTGAGGTAAAGTACCGGCTTCATTGCCGCCGCCACTCAACGACTGGAGAGAGAGACGATGATTCCTGAACGCTATGCGTCCCAGACGTACGCCCTCATGCGGATCGTGTTCGGCTTCGTCTTTTTCGTCTACGGTCTTCAGAAGTGGGGGATGCTGGGCGGCCAGGCGGTGCCGACGGCGGCGATGATCGGCGGGGCGAAGATCATCGAAACGGTGTGCGGCCTGCTGATCATGATCGGTCTGTTCACCAAGCCGGCGGCGTTCCTGGCCAGCGGCGAGATGGCGGTCGCCTACTTCATGATTCACCAGCCCAATGGCGGGCTGCCGAATCAGAACATGGGCGAGCGCGCGGTACTGTTCTGCTTCGCCTTCCTGTACATCGCGACACGCGGCGCCGGCCTGTGGAGCGCGGACGCCGCGATGAAAAGCGACCGGCGCTAGTGTCCTGTCACCATGGTTCGTAACATAACTCCCGGGCGGGGCATCCCAGCTGGCGGCGTTGCTCCTCCCTCAAATACTCCCGGTATTCTCGGTCGTCGCGCCTTGCCAGCCGGGCGCCGCGCTCCGGGATTTATGCCACGATCCACGGTGACAGGACACTAGCTACTCCTTGCACTTCCCGCCCGGGCAGCGGTTGTTCTCCTCGCAGACGTATTCGAACAGCCCCTGCTTGTCCCACTCGGGCTTGGCGAGGATTTCGAATTCCTGCTGCCACGGGCGGGCGAAGATCTTCGGATCGTCGATGGTCAACTCGTAGGCGAGCGCGTCCTTGCTCTTCCAGCGGATGCGCTCGACCGTGTGCAGGGCATCGCTGTGCATCCGGTATTCCTTGGGATTGGTGTAGTAGTAGTCGTCGAGCGCCCAGCGTTTGAAATTCGTCGAGTCGATGACCAGGGTATCGCCCTCCCACTTCCCCACCGGGTCGCCGTAGAACATCGGCTCGAGACCCGGGCGGTGCGGCCGGCCGTCGAGCGGGATGATCCGCGTCATGCGCTGGAACTCGTGCACCATCACCAGGTAGGTGCTGGTCTGGAAGAACTGCATGGCGTTGCCGGACAGGATGCCGCCGGGAAAGCCGGCCGGCATGCAGAAGTCGCGCGGCTCGTCGTGGCGCGGTTCGCCGGTCCGCGGCTCCAGAAAGACCTCGCCGCCAGGTTTGAGCGGCGCGAAGTTCTTGCGATCGAAGACGGTGGCGTTGGAACGGCCGCGCTCCTGGCCGGGCAGGTAGGTCGGCCACTGATAGATGCCGGTGAAATCCGGCTTGCCGTCGGGCGTACGCGGCGGCGCGGCGTTCTGCGCGGATAGACCCGCGGCGCAGACCAGCGCCAGCGCAACCACAGACAGGCGCAGATAACGAGCTCTCATATGTTGAATCCAGCCTCCAGAATCCAGCCTCCAGCCGGCTCAGGATCCCGTGTTCACTTCGCCGGCGCCGACTGCTGATCCTGCGCGTTCGCGGTGAAGACGTTCTTCCCGTCCGCATAGGTCACCGATCGGCCGAAACCGTTGCGCGAGCCGTCCTTCGCCATGAAACCGTCGACATTGACGGTCGCGCCCACCTTCAGCAGATCCTTGGTAATGCCGCGGCGCATCAGCTGCCCGGGCGCCCCGCCCGACAGCGCCCAGGTCGTCGTCGTGCCGTCCGGGTTCTTGACGTCGACGTAATACCAGATGTGCGGGTTCGCCCACTCGACCTTCATCAGCGTGCCGGTGATCTTCAACGGTTTGGTGTCGTCGAACTCAGCGGCGAATGAATGATGGGCCGACACCGCCGGCGGCCCGGCGAGGGCGGCGGCGAGAGCGACAGTCAGGCCAAGAATGGTTCTCATACAGCGCGTTCTCCATGCGCCGGCGCGTTGCCGGCAGCCGTCGGCCCAATTTTAACCTGATACAATCCGACCGCGACGGACAGAGGAGGAGAGAGCGTGATTATCGATTCGCATGGACATGTGACCGCCCCGGACAGTCTGTATGTATACAAGGCGCAGATCCTGGCCCACCGCGGCGCGCACGGGCGGGGCGGCAACCTCGCCAACGAGGATGATGTCCGGAAAGCGCTCAACGCCCCGGTGTTCGGCGGCAGCTCGCACCTGGCCCAGCTGAAAGAGGTCGGCACCGACCTCCAGCTGATCTCGCCGCGGCCGTATCAGATGATGACCAGCGAGCAGCCCAAGCTGGTCCAGTGGTTCGTCGAGGAGACCAATAACATCATCGCCAAGCAGGTCCAGCTCTACCCCGATACCTTCCGAGGCGTTGCCGGCCTGCCGCTGACCCCGGGCGTCAGCCCGGCCGCCGTCCTCCCGTATCTGGAGAAGTGCGTCAAGGAACAGGGGTTCGTCGGCTGTCTGCTGAATCCCGATCCGGGCGAGTGCAGCGGGGTCGAAACACCCCCGCTTGGCAGCCGCTTCTGGTATCCGTTGTACGAAAAGCTGGTGGAATGGGATATTCCCGGCCACATCCATTCGGCCGGCTGCCGCTCGGAGCGGCTCCCCTACTCGCTGCACTTCATCAACGAGGAAAACATCGCTGTCGTATCCCTGCTGACCTCGCAGGTCTTCGACGATTTCCCGACCCTCAAGATCCTGGTGTCGCACGGCGGCGGCGCGATTCCCTACCAGTTCGCCCGGTTCGAGGCCAGCTCGCTGCGCGGCAAGGGCCCACGCTTCTCCGATCAGATGCGCAAGCTCTACTACGACACCGTCCTCTATTCGAAGGATGCGCTGGAGCTCCTCTTCAAGACCGTCGGTGTGGATCGGTGCCTGTTCGGGACGGAGCGGCCGGGGGTCGGAACGGTCAAGGATCCGCGGACCGGACGCTGGCTCGACGAGACCCGGTTCACGATCGAGGGAATCGACTGGCTGACGGCCGAGGACAGGAAGAAGATCTTCGAGGACAATGCCAGGAAGCTGTTCAACCTGAAGGTGACGGAAGCGGCGACGGTCTAGCGCAACGTCATTGGTACGTGTGTACGTGGGGTCCGCCTTCAGGCGGACCTGCGACGGTCCGGCTAAAGCCGGACCCCACGTACAGACGGAACGCGCATGAACCAGGAATCGAAGGAGAGAACATGAATATCGTTTACTGGCGACGCGTCGTGCTGTTGGCCGCCGCCGTGCTCGCGGTGTCGACCGGCCGGCCCCAGGCGCAGCAGGCGCAGAAGATCACCATCAACTACCCGACGCGCAGCGGCGCCTCATGGCCTCTTTATATTGCCAAGGAGGGCGGCTACTACCAGAAGTACGGCCTCGACGTCGACCTGCAGTTCGGCGTGCATCCCGCCGGCATCGCGATGCTGACCAGCGGCCAGGCGGCGATGGTCAACCACTCGCTCGAACAAGGGATGGTCGCCAGCTCCAAGGACGCGTCGTCGTTCACGCTGGTCGGCAGCTCGTCCAACAAGGGGCTGTTCGCCCTGATGGCGCAGAAGGAATTCAGCGATCCGAAGCAGCTCAAAGGCAAGCGGATCGCGATCGGGCAGATCGGCGACGCGCCGTACAACTACACGGTGGCGCTGCTCGGCACCTATGGTCTCGGCGTCCGCGACGTCCAGTGGATTCCGGTCGGCACCGACGTCACCGGGCGCGCCGCCGCGCTCCAGACCAATCGCGCCGACGCGACGCTGCTGACCGCGCCCAACTATTTCCGGCTCGAAGAGGCCGGCTACAAGCTGCTGGCCAACCTGGCCGATCGCGATGTCTACGCGGCGACGGTCTATCTGTTCGCCAGGAAAGCGACGACCGCCAACGCCAGACTGCCGGAGCTGATCGTCAAGGCGCATGCGGAAGCGATCAAGCGCTTCTACGACGACAAGGCGTTCGCGGTGAAGAGCTACATCGCCTTCGACAAGCAGCCGGAAGCCGACGTCGCCCGCATCTATGATCTCTACAAGAACGGCAACATCTTCGACCGCGTCCCCTACGTGCTGGCCCCGGCGGTCAAGGCGATCGTGACCCAGCAGGTCGACCCCCGCATCGCCGGCGAGCTCAAAGCCTTCGACTTCAAGAAGGTGATCGACAACGGCACGGTCGAGCGGCTGGTCAACGAGGGCTACTTCGAGAAGCTGTTCGGGGACGACATCAAGGCCGAGGAGCAGCGGAAGAAGAAGATCGCGTACTGAGCGACCCGTTCACATGAAGCTCCACATCGAGGGACTGACCAAGCGCTACTACGTCGAACGGGACGGCCGGCAGGTGCTGGCCCTGTCCGACGTCTCGCTGGCGGTTCCCGAGGGGGAGTTCCTCGCCATCGTCGGACCGAGCGGCTGCGGAAAAACGACGCTGATGAACATCGTCGCCGGCCTGCTGCCGTACGACAAGGGCGCCGTCTCGATCGACGGAGTCCAGATCGACGGCCCCGGCATCGATCGGTCGGTGGTCTTCCAGAACGCCAGCCTGCTGCCCTGGCGGACCATCGCCGGCAACGTCCGCTACGGGATGGAGCTGCAGCAACGCTTCGATCGGCAGACGATGACCGAACGGACCGCGTCTTTCGTCAGGCTGGTCGGCCTGGCCGGCTTCGAACGGCACTATCCGTCGGAGCTGTCCGGCGGCATGCAGCAGCGGGTCAACCTGGCCCGGGCCCTGGCGTCCGACCCGTCGGTTCTCCTGATGGACGAGCCGTTTGCGGCCCTCGATGCCCAGACCCGCGAGCTGATGCAGGCCGAGCTGCTCAAGATCTGGACGGCGGCGCAGAAAACGGTCGTCTTCATCACCCATCAAATCAACGAGGCGCTCTACTTGGCCGACCGCGTGGTGGTAATGAGCGCACGGCCAGGCCGCGTCAAGGGGATCTTCGAGATTCCCTTCCCGCGGCCGCGGCCGCTGAACCTCAAGCGCGATCCGGAGTTCCTGCGGCTCGAGGATGCCATCTGGGAGCTGGTGGAAGAAACTCCCGAGCGGCTGAACCTGGGAACCGCGACACCGGCGGTGGAACGGGCGCATGCGGAAGGATGATCCCAGCCGCAAGGCTGAAGAGGTCGTCCTCGTCGAACGGCCGCGCCGGAGCTTCTACCAAAAACACGAGCGGCTGATCGTCGGCGGCACAGCGGTGCTGGTGGCCATCGCGCTGTGGGAGGCGCTCTGGGAGAGCGGCCGGATCTCACCGCTTTTCTTCACTGGACCGTCCTCCGTCGTCAAGCGCTTCGTCGAGGAGTGGAGCCAGGGCCGTCTGAAACAGGATATGGCTTACAGCGGCGCCAACTTCCTGATTGGCGTCGGCCTGGCGATCGTCTCGGGAGTCTTCCTCGGCGTCATCATCGGCTGGTACCGGCGGCTGGCGATGGTCTTCGAGCCGTTCCTGACGGCGTTGTATTCGACCCCGCGCGTCGCGCTCGTGCCGCTGGTGCTGATCTGGTTCGGCATCGGGATGTGGTCGAAGGTGTTCATCGTGTTCATCAACGCCTTTTTCCCAGTGCTGATCAACACCATCGGCGGCGTCCGGGCGATCGACGCCGATCTGCTCCGCGCCGCGCGGGCGTTCTGCGCCTCGGATTGGCAAATCTTCACGACCGTCGTCATTCCCGGATCGGTGCCGTTCATCCTCACCGGTGTGCGTCAGGCGGTCTCGCTCGGCCTGATCGGCGTCGTCGTCGGCGAGATGTTCGGCGGCAGCGAGGGGATCGGCTACATGGTCAACTACGGCGGGCAGACGTTCCAGACCGATACGGTGTTTCTCGGCGTGACGATCATCGCGCTGGCGGGCATTGTCCTGACGTCGCTGGCCGAGCAGCTGGAGAAACGCTTCTCGCGCTGGAGGCCGGAGCGGTAGGAAACAGGAAACAGGAAATTAGGAATTGGGAATTGGGAATTAGGAATTGCCGATTGCCAATCGGCAATCGGCAATCGGCAATCTGCAATTAGGTGGTTCGGTCAATGGGGGTGTGATGGCTGAGATCGTATTGGGCATCGGATCGTCGCACGGTCCGCTGCTGTCGACGCCGCCCGAGCAGTGGGACCTGCGGGCGAAGGCGGATCGCGAGAACAAGGGGCACTGGTTCCGCGGCCGGACCTACGACTACGAAGGGCTGTTGCGGGAGCGCGCGCCCGGCTTTGCCGACGAGGTCACGGTCGAGGTCAGGCGCGAGCGGTTCCTGCAGTGCCGCAGCGCGCTGGAGAAGCTGGGCGCGAAATTCAACCAGGTGGCGCCCGATGCGGTGGTCATCATCGGCAACGACCAGCGCGAGTTCTTCAACCCCGGGCTGACCCCGGCGATCACCGTCTACCGCGGCGCCCAGATCAGCAACGTGCAGCACCTGCACGAAGACGCACCCGGCCTCAACGTCGCCGAGCCGGGGAACTCCCCGGCCGAGGGGGCGACCTACCCCGGGGCGACGGCGCTGGCCGACCACATTCTCGATTCGCTGGCCGACGAGGATTTCGACCTGGCGCAATCCGATCAGACGCCGAGCGGCGCGCCGCGCGGCGGGATCCCGCACGCCTACGGCTTCTTCTACCACACCATCCTCCAGGACACGACGCCGCCGAGCGTGCCGATCATCCTGAACGTGCACTTTCCGCACAACACGCCGAAGGCGCAGCGGTGCCTCGAGCTCGGCCGCGGCCTCTACCGCGCCATCTCCAGCTTCACCGGCTTCAAGCGCGTCGCATTGATGGCGTCGGGCGGGCTGACCCACTTCGTCATCGACGAGGATCTGGATCGCACCGTGATGTCGGCGATGCAGGCGGGCGACGAAGCCGCCCTGGCCAGGCTGCCCGAGAACCTGTTCAAGGTCGGCACCGCCGAGATCAAGAACTGGTATCCGGTGATCGCCGCGATGAACGCCGCCGGCCTGTCCTATCACCAGGTCGACTACGTGCCCTGCTACCGTTCCGAAGCCGGAACCGGCAACGCGATGTGCTTCGCCTACTGGGAATAGCGCCTCGATGATCGAGGCGATCTTCTGGGACAACGACGGCATCCTGGTCGAGACCGAGCCGGTCTACTTTCAGGCCACACGGCACGTCCTCAAGACCGTCGGCGTCGACCTGACCGAAGCCGACTACATCCAGCTGTTTCTGGTCGAGGGGACCGGCGCCTGGCATCTCGCCGAGCAACAGGGCATCGATCGCGCCGGCGTCGAGGCGCTGCGCAACCAGCGCAACGCGCTCTACAGCGAGTGGCTGGCGCAGGCCCCCCGTCTCATCGACGGCATCACGCCGGTGCTGGAGCAGCTGCGCGGCCGCTATGTGATGGGCATCGTCACCAGCTCCCGCCGGGATCACTTCGACGTGATTCACCGGACCACGGGCCTGCTCGGGTATTTCGATTTCGTCCTGACAGCGGACGATTTCAACCGTGTCAAACCCGATCCCGAACCGTATCTGCGGGCGATTGCGAAGAGCGGCATCGCTCCCGCCGCCTGCCTGGCGATCGAGGACTCGGAGCGCGGCCTGAAGGCGGCTCTCGGCGCCGGCATCAGCTGCGTCGTGGTGCCGACGGCGCTGACGCGGGGCGGCACCTTCGCCGGGGCATGCCGCATCCTGGAGAGCGTCAGCCAGATTCCGGCGCTGCTGTCGACTTCACCGCCGCCGCATCATCGAACGGTCTGACCAATCCCCGCATCGGCTAACATCTCCACCACATGGATGACGTCGTCGCCCGGCTCAACCGTCTCGATTCGTGCGCGGTGTCCGACGCCCTGGACAAGCTGGGCCTGTCGGGCGCCGTCACCGGGATTCATCGCTTTTCCACCGACCGCCGCATCGCGGGACGCATCGTCACGGTCAAGCTGGAAAAAGATGACGGGCGGCCGGCGGCGCGCCACCTGTGTACCGGAGCCATCGAAGCCGCGCAGCCCGGCGACGTCATCGTCGTCGAACAGCGGACCGGCGTCGACGCCGCCAGCTGGGGCGGCAATCTCTCGCTCGGCGCCAGACTGCGCGGCATCGCCGGCGTCATCATCGACGGTCCGGCGCGCGACGTCGACGAAGGGCGGCTCCACGATTTTGCCGTATTCGCCCGCGACCACACCTCGCGCACCGCGCGCGGCCGCATCGTCGAAGTCGGCACCAACCTACCGATCACGGTGGGTGACGTTCAGGTATCGCCGGGCGACTACGTGGTCGCCGACGGCAGCGCGGTGGTGTTCGTGGCGGCGCGCGACATCGCCGGCGTACTCGACGCGGCCGAGGCCATCGCCAGGCGCGAACGGGCCATGGTCGATGCGCTGCTGGAAGGGACGCCGATCGGCAAGGTGATGGGCAAGAGCTACGAAACAATGCTCACAAACGCAGAGGACGCAGAGGACGCAGAGAAGCCGGTGACTGAATGACCGATCACACTGCTCCCGAAGACCAGAACGTGGTCCGGGCGTCGAAGCTGGATACCACCTCGCTCAGCGATGCCCTGGACCGGCTCGGCATTGCCGGACAGTGCCTGAACATCAAGCCGCTCGATGACCGGTTCCGGCTGACCGGCCGCGCCTTCACGATCCTCTACGGACCGGCCGGCACGCCGCCCGGCACGGTCGGCGACTATATCGACGATGTGCCAGCCGGGAGTGTGGTGGTGCTCGACAACGGCGGCCGCGAGAACGCGACGGTCTGGGGCGACATCCTGACCTGGGTCGCCCGCCAGCGCGGGATCGCCGGCACGGTGATCGACGGGGCGTGCCGCGACACGCACCTGGCACGCGAGCTCGGCTATCCGGTCTACAGCCGCAGCTACTCGATGCGGACCGGAAAGGATCGCGTGCAGGTCGAGGCGATGAACGGACCGGTCAACATCGGCGACGCGCGCGTCGAACCGGGCGATCTGCTGCGCGGCGACGCCGACGGCGTGCTGGTCATCCCGCGCGCCCACGAAGACGCGGTCCTGACGGCGGCGGAAGCGATCGATGCCGTCGAACAGCAGATCCGGGCCGCGCTCAACGACGGGCAGACCCTGGCCGAGGCACGCCGGCAGCTCGGATATCACCAGCTGCAGAGCCGGCAGAAGCCGGGCTGATCATCGGATCCTGTCCGTACCCGCGCCTGACGCCGGACGGGCTAACGCTGGAAGATAGGACCGACGCTGAAGAAGACGTGCGCGCCTTCCCCGCCGCCAAAGCCGACGTCCAGGCGGAGCGCGGTCGCATCAATCGTCATGAAGCTCAGGCTGAACCCCGCATTCCCCTTCATCTCGGACAGGCTGAGGTCGGATCGCACCGCTCCAATCGAGCCGCCGTCGGCGAAGACAGTCGCGTCGACCGGCCCCTTGATCTTGAACCGGTATTCCGCCTGCAGCAGCAGCAGATGCGGACCGCGGAACCGCAGATCCTGGAAGCCTCGCAGCGTCGCCTTGGTCGAGTCGGAGCCGAGGATCTCCTCGTTGAACGGCCGCACCGCACCGGCGCCGCCCAGAGTGTGTTGCAGGTAGAACGGCACGACGTGCCCGGCTCCGGTGTTGGTCGTCGAAAACCACTCGTGCAATGTCAGGAGGTGCGAGGGGCGGAAGGCCGGGATCCGCTGCTGTGATTCCAGATTCCACCGGCCGAACCCGTAGTGGCCGTCCTGATGATCCTGATACTGGCTGTACGCCAGTTGCACGTCGACGCCGTATCGTCCCAGCGCGTTCCCGCCCGGGTAGTTCACGTTCGCGAAGCCGGTGTACGCCGTGAAGGCTGGCTGCGCGTCGAGGCCGGGCGCCGTCGCTTCGGTGAAGCGCTGTTCGATCGACGGATAGTCCTCATTCCGGCCCGGGCCGATCTCCGGCCACAGCCCCTCGATGCGGCCGCCGACGGCCAGCACATCGAACGACGGGAATCGCACGGACGCCAGGCCGCCGGCGGTGCGATCGCTGTAACGGAACGTCGTGCGGCTATCGCGGCTGGTGCTGGTGCCGATGCCGTAGAAATCGAGCCGCGTCATCTCGCGGGCACGGCCGTAGAGCTCGCCGTGCAGCACATCACTCTGGTAGGTCCAGTTCGCCTCCAGATTCCAGTATTTCCGTGGCGTGATGACTGCTTCGCTGCGGAACCACCACGGCTCTCCCGCGGCGCGCTCGGTCTTGTAACCGATGCCGGCACCGAACCCGCCCCCGGGGGCGACGCTCTTGACCGTCGGGTGCAGCGGCTTCTGAAAGGCTTCGAAGATCTTCTTGCCGAACTCGAGCGCCCCATTACCGCCTGCCGGCGAGGCCGCGGCAGGGGGCGCCGGCGGCGGAGTCTGGGCGAGGGCGACCGATGGCCAGGCCACCGCCCAGCCAAGGAACGCCACGGTCGCGGCCCATCTCGCCCTCATGATCGGGCCCATTGCTCACGTGAGCGTTTCGAGACCAGGCGGACGTAGTCGATCGCCCGCTGCTCCGTCCAGATGTCCTGCAAGGTCATGAATTCGGGGCTGCTGCCGATCACCCGCTTCTCGGCCGGCAGCAACTGGTCGAGGCGATGCGCGGAGATGACCTGGCTCGTCTGATGCTCGGACAGCGGCCCGCGCCCGACCTGGGCCGGCCTGGCTGGCGCCTCCAGTTTGTCCCGGTTCAGCTTCTTGCGCGCATCCCGCGGCGTACTGCGCGTCAGCACGTCCTCGAACGTGTGGGCCACCGCGTCGCGCTCGGTCAGGGGCAGAGCGCCGGGGGCAAACAGCTTCCGCGCCGTCGCGATCAGGGAGGTATGGTCGAACTGCGTCTTGACGACCGTCGCCGGCTCGATGAAGGGCGAGATGAGGACCGCCGGAACCCGGACCCCGAGCCGGGTGAAATCGAAGCCGGTCATCGCGTCCGGCCGCGGCGCGCTGTTCTTCAAGGGCGGCACTCCCGCCGGCGGCGGGACGTGATCGAAAAAGCCGCCGTGCTCGTCGTAGGTCACGACCAGGAGGCTCTCCTCCCAGAGGTCCGACTTGCGGACCGCCTCGTAGACGTCGGCAATCAGGTTCTCACCGTGTCGGACGTCGTGCGGCGGGTGCTGATCGGTCGAAAAGAACGCCTTCTGCCGCGCCGCGTCGAAATAGTCGTTGTAGCGCGGCTCGATGAAGCTGTAGGACGGCAGCGTGCCGTTCTTCAGGTGCCGCTTGAAGTCCTCGAAGCTCCCGAGGTGGCGATCGCCGGCCAGCAGCAGGGCCGGAAAACTGGTCGCCAGCGAATTGCCGTCATGGGCGTACACCTTCGACGACACGCCGTGTTCGAACAACCGCTCGTAGATCGTCAGCAGCCGGACGAACGCCAGCGGGTTCATGTCGACGCTGCCGTTGGAGCTGGCGCAGTGCGCGAACGCGCGGTTGGGCAGGGTCGGACCGGGAACGGACGAGAACCAGGCGTCGCAGAGCGCGAACTCGCGGGCCAGCGTCGCCAGGACCGGCAGATCCTCTGGCGCGAAGCACTTCATCACGTCGCCGGCCCGCTTCGGCTTCACGTTCGGCTGCTTCGCGTAGTTGATCACGAACCCGCCCATCGTCGGCACGTCGCCGGGCCGGGGATCGGGGGTCTCGAACAGCTGTTCGTTGACGTCGAGAAAGTGGTGCCCCGGATCGGCCGGACCGTTGAAGCTCGCGCCCTGGCCGACCTGGACCACGTTTCCCTGCGGATCGAAGTTGACTTCCGTATCGCTCAGGTCTTCGATCTGATCGTCGTCCGGGTCGACGTAGCCGAGCATGTGATCGAAGGAGCGGTTCTCCATCATCAGCACGATCAGATGGTTGATCGGTGGGGGTGCCATGTCTGCCTCGCCTCGGGGCGGATCATACGACGAGGCCGCGGGATTGCCAAACGAAGCCGGCGGGAATGCGAAGCGATCGGCTCGACGGGCTTGTCACGTTCGCACCTGACGCATAGAATCGATGCGGCCTGACAGAGGGGACAACCCTCGGTCCGACGATCAGCACACGGAACGCGCCCACATGAAGACCAGGCCGATCTCCCACGCCATCACCCGGCTCCGACTGTCGATTCCGGCGCTGGTCGCCGCCGCCGCAACGGTGACGCATCCCGCCGCGCAAACCGCGCCGCGGGTCACGGCGGCGCGTCTCTACATATTCGACTGCGGCATCCTCAAGCGCGGTGAGCCGACCGACTATGGACTGACGCGCGCGCAGGTCGGATCGACCGACTTCGCCGATCCCTGTTATCTGATCGCGCACCCGCGCGGCACGCTGCTCTGGGATGTCGGCATCATTCCTGACGACGAGATCACGCCCGGCGGCGCGGCGGTCAAGGTCGAGCGCGGCACGAATGTCGCCACCCGCACGCTGCGCAGCCAGCTGGCGCAGATCGGCTACCGGGCGCAGGACATCACCTACCTCGCCATTTCCCACGGTCACGCCGATCACGTCGCCAACGCCAACGAGTACGCGCAGTCGACGCTGCTGATCCAGCGCGCCGAGCGCGACTTCATGTTCAGCGACGAGCAGCAGAAGCAGCCGTTCGCGCTGACCTATCGCGGCCTGAAGAGCAGCCCGACCATCCTGCTCGACGGCGATCACGACGTGTTCGGAGACGGGACGGTCGTGTTGACGGCGACGCCGGGGCACACGCCCGGCCACCAGTCGCTGTTCCTCAAGCTGGCCCGGACCGGGCCGATCGTCCTGACCGGCGACCTGTATCACTACGCCGCGGAACGGACGCTCAACAAGTTCCGGGCGCTCGACAACCAGGCGCAGACCGCGGCGTCGCGGGTCGCCATCGACGCGCTGCTGAAGAAGACCGGGGCCCAGCTGTGGATCCAGCACGACATCCTCGGCAACGCCGGCCTGAAGAAGGCCCCCCTCTACTACGACTGACGTGGCGACCACGGGCCCCATCGATTCGCTCCATCGTCGGTGCCGCCGCTGACACGGTCCCACCAGCCATGAAGATCGATGAGAAGGCGTCGGCCAGGAGTGAGACCGGCCTGCGGCCGCCGTTCCTGACGCGGCTGTTCCAATCGCTGGCGCGGCCGGAGCCTAAATCCACCACCAGCGCCACGCGGCTGGTGGCCCTGTGCGGCGCGCTCATGTCCGAGCGCGGCGAAGTATCGGGCGCGCGTCTGGCGGCCGACGTCATCGAGGCCTACGATGTGCTCGCGCCCGAGCCGCGCGAGCGGTTCTTCGATGTCCTGGCGAGCGAATTCGCCGTCAATGCCGAGCTCGTCGATCGCGCGGCGGACGCATACCGCGAGGACCGCTCCGCCGGAAATCTCATCGAGCTGCAGTCGGCAACCGAAGCATCACGGCAGGAGCTGTTCCGGCGGATCAACATGGGCCCCGGCGGGACGCCGGCGCTGGTCCGGATGAGGAGCCACATCCTCCAGACGCTGCCGCAGCATCCCGAGCGCATCGGCCTCGATTCAGACCTGCTGCACCTCTTCAAGTCGTGGTTCAACCGCGGCTTCCTCGCCCTCAAGCGGATCGACTGGCGCACCTCGGCGCTCGTGCTGGAACGCCTGATCGAGTACGAAGCCGTACACCAGATTCACGGCTGGACCGATCTCCGCCGGCGCCTCGAGGCGGATCGGCGCTGCTACGCCTTCTTCCATCCGGCGCTTCCCGACGAACCGCTCATCTTCATCGAGGTGGCGCTGACGCGGGGCGTCAGTGCCCGGGTCCAGCCGCTCCTCGATCCGGACAGCCGCGTGCTCGACGCGCGGACCGCCGACACGGCGGTCTTCTACTCGATTACCAACTGCCAGGAGGGACTGCGCGGCGTCTCGTTCGGCAACTTCCTGATCAAGCAGGTGGTCGAGGACCTCGGCACCGAGCTCACGAAAGTGAAGACGTTCGCGACCCTGTCGCCGATCCCCGGGTTCGCGCAGTGGCTGCACGCGAGCCGGAACATCGAACCGGGCGCGGCGGCGGAGCTCTCCCAGAACGAGGTCACGCGGCTCAGCGCGGTTTATCTCCTGCGCGCGAAGAAGGGAAAAATGCCCGCCGATCCCGTGGCGCGGTTTCACCTGGCCAACGGGGCGAGGCTCGAGCGGCTCAACTGGATGGGCGACACATCGGCAGCCGGGATGGAACGGGCGCTCGGACTGACCGCAAACTACATCTACCGTCTGCGCGACGTCGAACGGAATCACGAAGCCTACGCGCGGGACTTCCAGGTCGTCGCGTCGCCAGCGCTCGAACGGCTGGCGGCGGCGTCACGTTCCGGGAAGTAGTGCAGACCTTTCGGGTCTGCACTGACAGCCGCCGAAGCGCTGCACACGAAACGCGGAGGAAGGCGGAAGGCCTGCACGGCGACGGGCTTCTCCTCGTGGCGCTCCGCACTCTCGTCCCGTGTGCAGCCAGGGCACCCGCTACGGCGCCGGCGTCGCCGTCGTCGGCGTCGGGAGGCTCGGGATGGCGCGGAGATACTCGTAGATCGCCCGCAGCTCGAGGGTCGACATCTTGCCATAGACGGGCCAGGGCATCACTTGCAGGAGAGGCGAAATCTCCGGGTGTCTATTCTTGAAATCGGTACCCTTCCGCATCACCTGCCGGAACTGGTCCCAGGTCAGGTTCGCCGGCAAGCCGTTCGCGCGCGGCGTGAGATTACGCGACGTGAACGGCCCGAACGCGGCGCCGCCCGCCAGGTACCCGGCGATGTTGGTCTTCTCCTTCTGGCCGAGGAACGGGTCGCCGCCTTCGGCATACGCTGGCGCCGTATGGCAATCGTTGCAGGCCCCCTGCGCGTTGACGATATAGCTTCCCAGACCGACCATCGTCGGATCCAGACGGTAGACACTGAGCGGTACCGGTGCGATCCGGAACCCCTGGAGCACCCGGGCGTCAAAGTCCTGGCGGTAGTTGAAGTCCTCCGCATTCCCATTCCTGGCGCCGAGGAACGTCGCGCCGGCCGTGAATACCAGCACCGCTGCACCAACGGTCAATCGAGCTCTCATCATTCGTCTCTCCCCGAAATCGTGGCCACACCCGGCCACAGGGCCGACTCAGCAGTAGTGCGTAGTCTACCCATTGGTGCCTAAGGTATCCATAGCGAGCGTGGCTCCGCGTCAGACCATGTGAGAAAATGCGGCCGGCGCAATCCAAATGCCACGCGGCCGTCGTATAGTTCACCAGTTTCAGGAGGAGGAACGACCGATGAGCGAACAGGACAACGTCGACGTAGTACGCAAGGGATACGACGCGTTCGGCCGCGGTGATATCCCGGGGTTGCTGGCCCAGCTCGATCCGGAGGTGGAATGGAAGACGCCGGGGCCGGCGGATCTGCCGACGGCGGGAGCGCGTCGCGGCCACGCCGAGATTCAGGAATTCTTCCGGACCCTCTCGGAGGTCATCACGATCCAGCGGTTCGAGCCCAGGCAGTTCGTCGCCCAGGGCGACATGGTGATGGTGATCGGCGACGACACCAGCCGTGTCAACGCAACCGGAGCCATTTTGGAGATCCGGTTCGCGCACGCCTTCACCGTGCGGAACGGCAAGGTGGTCGCATTCGAGGAGTATCTGGACACGTCGGCGGTGGTGACGGAACTGCGCTCCGCACAAGCCCGCACCTAGCGTAAGAAGAAATCGGTTCTGAAGTAGTGCAGACCTTCAAGTCTGCCAGACACCGCAGGTTTCAAGGCTGCACTACATCGATGTTTTCGCACCCTTTGAAGTCGGGCACTACGTACTTCGTACCGGGGAAGACCGGGTCTCACGCGCGCTGCGCACCGCAGCGGCCATCCTCGACGACGAAGACGGCGCGCGTCCGGCGCGGTGCGCCGGGTCGCGAGACATAGTCCAGGACGCGCAGCTCCGCCCGCAGCAACGATGACGTCAGCTCGCACGACACGTAGCCGCGCTGGCTGTTGAAGAACCTGACGAACGCATTTCTCGCCAGGACCGGCTCCATCGCCGCCGGCCTGTCCTCGCCGTCGCCGCCGCTGGAGATCGAGGTCCCGACGAACTCGGTGCCGACGATGGGCGACTTCGGATCGTCGAAGTCGACCTTCAAGTCGTTGACCCAGTGGTTGTGCACGTCGCCGGTCAGCACGACCGGATTGCCCGGACGGCGGTCAGCAAGAAACTGCAGGAACCGCGTCCGCTCGACCTGGTACCCGCTCCAGTGATCCATCGACAGCCGTCGTCCGGCATCGCGCGAGAAGTCGACGCCGGCCATCATCACCTGCTGCGGGATGATGTTCCATCGCGCCCGGCTCCGGTCGAGGCCCTCGAGCAGCCAGGCCCGCTGCGGCGCACCCATCATCGTCGCGGCCGGATCGAACATTTCGCCGCACGGCGCGGCCAGGCCGTCGCCGCACGGCTGGTCGGTGCGGTACTGGCGCGTGTCGAGGACGAAGAACGTGCCGAGACTCCCGTAAGCAAAACGCCGGTAAAGACGCGCCGACGGCCCGTCGGGCAGCGCCGTGCGGCGCAGCGGCATGTGCTCGTAGTACGCCTGGTAGGCGGCGGCGCGCCGGTCCAGGAACTGCCCGGCCGGCACGACCCGGCTCGACAACGCCCCGGCGTAGTTGTTCTCCACTTCGTGATCGTCCCAGGTGACCACCCACGGACACGCCGCATGGGCCGCCTGCAGCGCCGGATCGAGGCGGTACTGGGCGTATCGCCGGCGGTATTGATCGAGCGTGGCCGCCTCGGGATCGAGATGCTGGCGCGGGATCTCGGGATCGGGGCGGCGCGACCCTTCGTAGATGTAGTCGCCAAGGTGAAAGACGAGATCGAGGTCCTCGGCCGCCAGATGGTCGTAGGCGGTGAAGTAGCCGAACTCGAAATGCTGGCACGACGCGAACGCAAACCGCAGCCGATCGACGGCAGCGCCCGCCGACGGCAGCGTGCGCGTGCGTCCGATCGGGCTGGCGACGCCGCCGGCGTGGAAGCGGTACCAATAAGGCCGGTT
The DNA here is from genome assembly GCA_039931615.1 of Acidobacteriota bacterium. Lineage (GTDB taxonomy): Bacteria > Acidobacteriota > Vicinamibacteria > Vicinamibacterales > CAVVIG01 > JAHFUI01. Next base: position 13,585 of record JBDTRR010000003.1, on the reverse strand, counting down.
CTCCTGCAGGCCGTCCACTTCGACGTGGACCGAGTGCGCCAGTTCGTGGCGTGCGACCGCGGTCCCGCGGCGGACGATCTGCCGCATCCGGTCGTCGCGCGCCACCTCCCACGCGACGTCGACGGCCGCGGGCGGCATCCCGCCGCCCGTCAGCGGATCGGGCGCGAGGCGGGTCCAGAGCACGGCGCCGTCTGGCGCCGGATCGCCGGACGCCACGCCGAGCGTGAACGGAGAAGTCTGGAAGCGCGGCCGTGCTGTCTGCGCCAGGCCGGAGCGGACCGCGCCCAGGGCCATGCCCCCGGCGAGAAATGAACGGCGGCTCAGCACGATGCACGATTTTCCCATTGACCGGGCAGCCTCGCTAGATCCCAGGCTTGCCGGCTGACGCCAGCACCACCGCCATCGGCAGCGCGATCGTCGGACCGTCGGCATACTGCTGCAGCGACTCGTGCACGGCGCGACGAATGGCCGTCAGCGCCGCCGGCGTTTGGGCCTGCATCGCCGCCGACGTCCGGACGCCGCCGCACAGCGCCGCCTGGAACAGCGCGTCCGCCGACGGCAGTCTCCAGATCAACGGCAGCAATCGGACCTCCGGCTGGACGAAGCCCGCGTGCAGCAAGGCGCTCCGGCACGCTTCGGGCTCGCTGAACCGGAAGAACGGCGGGCCGTCAGGGAGGCCGACGTCGGTGTTGCCGTGGGTTTCCATCGCCCGCAGGACAACGCCGAAACCGATCGCCTGTTCGGGCCTGGCCCACACGGTGAACGCGTGGCGGCCGCCTGGCTTCAGCACCCGATGCGCCTCGGCGATCGCCGCCTCGGGCCGCGCCAGGTGCAGCAATCCGAAATTCATCACGGCGGCGTCGAAGCGGCCGGCCTCGAACGGCAGTTCCTCCGCGTCACCTTCGCAGAACGCCAGGTCCGGATAGCGGCCCCGCGCCTCGCGCACCATCGACGGCGAGAAGTCGAGCCCGATGGTGTCCGCGCCCTGCGCAGCCGCGACGCCGGCGACATACCCGGGGCCACACGCGACGTCGAGCAGCCGTATCCCGGGCCGGTTGAAGACGGCCTCCAGCAGGGGTCCGGTCGTCTGAGCGGTCAGCGCCCCGAACGTCCCGCTGTAGTGCTCGGACGCCTTCTGCCAGCCGGCGTGCTCGAAATCGTGAAACGCACGGAATGTCGGGTCGGTCACCCCTGGTCCTGTCTCGCCACTGATCGCGGAGATCGCCCTCGATCGGGCATTGTGTGATTGAATGAACCTCCGATCAGACTATCCGATTGGCGAACTCCTTGATGTCCCTTTCGATCGACCCGTTGTTCACGCCGCTCACATGAAACACCCTGTCGGCCAGTACTACGACGAGGTGGCGGCGGCGGCGAAATGAACGGGACGCGCAGCCGGCGGCCGGACACGATCGAACAACCAACGTGAACAGGGTGAGGCGATGACACACAAGCTGCTGACCGCCGGATCCGTGCTGTTGATGCTCGCCGCGGCGGGCCTGACGCTCGACAGCCAGCAGGGGGCACCCGGGCCGCGCGCGCCGGTGACGAAGGCGCAGGCCGATCGCTGGATGACCGAGCTGTCGAACAGCGGCCGCTGGGGCAAGGACGATCAGCTCGGCGCGTTGAACCTGGTGACGCCGCAGAAGCGGCAGCAGGCGATGGCGCTGGCGAAGACCGGGACCGTCGTCTCGCTCGAGCGCCGGGTCGCCCTGGTCCCGAAGCCGGAGGAGACCAGGGCGGACGGCAAGCCGCACGGGATCGCCTTCTACGAAATCCGGTTCAAGACCTTTCCCGCCGACGATCCGCGCGGCAACCCCGGCTTCAGCAGCGACGTCCAGGAGTTCCACGTCCATGGCGGGATGACACACCTCGACGCGCTCTGCCACGAGAGCATCAACGGCATGCTCTACAACAGCTTCCCGCTCAAGGAGACCGTCAGTGAAGAGACCGGCTGCACCAGGCTGGGACTCGACAACCTGAAAGACGGCATCGTCACGCGGGGCGTCCTGATCGACATGACGCGTCTGAAGACCGCGGCCGCGCGCGCGCCGGGATCGCCGGTCTACCCGGACGACATCGAGGCCTGGGAAAAACAGGCCGGACTGAAGGTCTCGTCCGGCGACGCGCTGTTCGTCTACAACACGGCGGCGCCGGGGCGGGCCGGCGCCGGCCCGGGTGTCAATGGCGGATTCGATCTGTCCGTCGTGCCGTGGCTGAAGATGCGGGGAGTGGCGGTGACGAGCGGTGTCCGCGCCATCGCCGAGGACAACCATGCCGACCACAAGCTGGTGCTCGCCACGCTCGGCGTGTATCTGCTCGACGGCGTGCAGTTGGATCGGCTGGCGGAGACGGCGGCCCGGCTGAATCGCTGGGAGTTCCTGCTGATCGTCGCCCCGCCGCAGGTCCCCGGCAGCACCGGCGCGATCGTCAATCCACTGGCGCTGTTCTGATGGCGCGGCGGTCGTCCGGCACCGCCGACGTCGATCGACGGAACGACCCGGCGCAGGGCCGTCTGCACGAGCACGGGATGGTCGCCTACCCCGAGTACGTCGTGCACGGCTACGAGCCGAAGGTGCAGCTGGTGCCGAAGGCCTCGAGCGCGGCGATGGCGCGCGTCCCGCCGGGCGAACCGGCGCAGTGACCCGGCGGCCCGCAGAGCCGTTCCCGTCCCCGATCCGGGCGGGAGCGGCTCTGTCTCTCCCAGGCGCCAGCGGCCTGGCGCTGCGGGAGCACTGGTCGCGGTGGCCCGGCTGGTGGATGGGCACATGGACAGGCCGTGCACATTCTGTGCATACTGACGTTTTCCGGCCGCATTCAACTTTGGCCCAGACCCCCACTGAAACGGCACCGATCGCTCCGCCACCGCGCGAATCCTTCAAGCCGCGCCTGATCCGCTGGTTCTACAAGGGCTACGTCAAGCCCGGGACGCCGCTGGCGCGGCCCGCACACACCGCGCCGTGGTGGAAGGTGATGTGCCTGACCGGGGTGGATTACTTCTCGACGCTGGCCTACCAGCCGAGCATCGCGTTCGTTGCCGCCGGCACACTGGCGCCCATCGCCACCTTCGTCCTCGTCGCGCTGACGCTGTTCGGCGCCTACCCGATGTACAGCCGGGTCGCTGACCTCAGCCCCTACGGTCAGGGCAGCATCCTGATCCTGGAGAAATTGTTTCCGAAGTGGAAGGGGAAAGCGGTCGTCCTCTGCCTGCTCGGCTTCGCGGCGACCGGTTTCGTCATCACGATCTCGCTGTCGGCGGCGGACGCCGCCGCACACTTGATCCAGAACCCGTTGACACCGGCCGGACTCAACCACCCGACGCTGCTGACGATCGCCCTGCTGCTGATCCTCGGCGCCGTCTTCCTGAAGGGCTTCCACGACGCCATCACCATCGCCGTCGGCATCGTCGTCGTCTACATCGCGCTGAACACCGTGGTCATTGCCGCCGGCAGCGGCGCGCTGTGGCGGCAGCCGCAGCTGATCGTCAACTGGAAGGCGTCGCTGTTCGCGCAGCACGGCAACCCGCTGATGATGGTGGTGATGGCGCTGATCCTGTTCCCGAAGCTGGCCCTGGGCCTGTCGGGGTTCGAGACCGGCGTCGCCGTGATGCCGCTGGTGCGCGGTGACGCCGGCGACACCGAGCAGGTGCCGCTCGGGCGGATCCGGAATACCAAGAAGCTGCTGCTGTCGGCCGCCCTGATCATGAGCGTGATGCTGATGGCCAGCAGCTTCGTCACCGCGGTGCTGATTCCGGCGGCGGCGTTCGATCCGGGCGGGCCGGCGGACGGCCGGGCGCTCGCCTATCTCGCCCACGAGCTGCTCGGCACCTCGTTCGGCACCGCCTACGACCTGTCGACGATCGTGATTCTCTGGTTCGCCGGGTCGTCGGCGATGGCCGGGCTGCTGACGCTGGTGCCGCGGTATCTGCCCCGCTACGGGATGGCGCCGGAATGGGCGAGCGCGAACCGTCCGCTGGTCGCCATCATCATCGGCATCGCGATCACCATCAGCATTGCCTTCGACGCCAGCGTCGAGGCGCAGGGCGGCGCTTACGCGACCGGCGTGCTGGTGCTGATGAGCTCGGGCGCGCTGGCGATCGCCGTCGTCACGTGGCGGCGCCGTCAGGGGTGGATCGCCTACGGGTCGATCACCGCCATCTTTCTCTATACCAGCGTCACCAATATGATCGAGCGGCCGGAGGGCATCAAGCTGGCGTCGGTGTTCATCGTCACGATCGTCATCACGTCGCTGATCTCGAGGGCGCTGCGATCGACCGAGCTGCGCGTCCACGGCTTCGAGCCCGACGAGCAGGCGACCCTCTACATCAAGGATGCGGCGAGCCGCGGCAGCGCGATCCGGATCATCGCCAACCGCCCCGGATCGGGCCTGGCCGACGAATACGAGGGCAAGCTGCGCGAAGCGAGCGATTCGCACCATGTGCCGCCCGGCGATCCGGTGCTGTTCCTCGAGGTCCAGCCCGGCGACGCGTCGGAGTTCAGCGACGTGCTGAAGGTCCATGGCGTCCGGGTCGGCCGCCACCGGGTCCTGCGCGCGAAGAGTCCGGCGATTCCCAATGCGATTGCGGCGCTGCTGCTCTACATCCGGGACCAGACCGGCCATATTCCCCATGTCTACTTCGGGTGGACGGAGGGGAACCCGATCACCTATCTGCTGAAATTCCTGGCGTTCGGCGAAGGCGATACGGCGCCGGTCACGCGTGAGGTGTTGCGGCAGTTCGAGCCGGATCCGCAGCGGCGGCCCCGCGTGCACGTCGGCTGACGCCGTGGTAGAGAACCATTGACCGTGGCCTCCCTTGAACCGCTGACTGATGCGTCCGGACGGACGGACCCGCCGCCGGCCGGCCGGCTGAAGCGCCGTCTGTCGCGGTGGTTCTACAAGGGATACGAGGAGCACGAGGGACCGCACGCGCGGCCCGCGCACACCGCCCTGTGGTGGAAGGTGATGTGCCTGACCGGCGTCGACTATTTCTCGACGCTGGCCTACCAGTCCAGTATTGCGTTTCTGGCCGCCGGCGTCCTGTCGCCAATCGCCACCTTCGTCCTGATCGTGCTGACGCTGTGCGGCGCGCTGCCGATGTACAGCCGGATCGCGGAAATGAGCCCGCACGGCCAGGGCAGCATCCTGATTCTCGAAGACCTCTTCCCGAAGTGGAAGGGCAAGGTCTTCGTGCTGTGCCTGCTCGGTTTCGCGGCCACCGACTTCGTCATCACCATCACGCTGTCGGCCGCCGACGCCACCGCGCACCTGCTCGAGAACCCGCTGACCCCGACCTGGCTGGATCATCCGCTGCTCGTCACGCTGGCGCTGCTGCTCATGCTGGGGGCGCTGTTCCTGCGCGGGTTCAGCGAAGCGATCACCATTGCGGTCGCCCTGGTCGCGGCCTACCTGACGCTCAACGTCATCGTCATCGTCGTCAGCCTGCGGGAGATCTGGCTGCATCCGGAGTTCTTCGCCCGGTGGAGGACGGCGCTGGCGACGCAGCATGGCAACCCGCTGATGATGGTGGCGATGGCGGCCATCCTGTTCCCGAAGCTGGCGCTCGGCCTGTCGGGGTTCGAGACCGGCGTCGCGGTCATGCCGCTGGTCAAGGGCGATGCCTCGGACACGGAGGCGGCGCCGCGCGGCCGGATTCGCCACACCAAACGGCTGCTCCGCACCGCGGCGCTGATCATGAGCGTGATGCTGATGGGCAGCAGCCTGGCGACGGCGGTACTGATCCCCGCGGAGGCGTTCCTGCCCGGTCACCCGGCCGACGGCCGCGCGCTCGCCTATCTGGCGCACGAGCTGATCGGCACCGGTTTCGGCACGGTCTACGACGCCGCCACGGTGGCGATCCTCTGGTTCGCCGGTGCGTCGGCGATGGCCGGCCTGCTCAATCTGGTGCCGCGCTACCTCCCCCGCTACGGGATGGCGCCGGAATGGGCGCGGGCAACCCGGCCGCTGGTGGTCATCTTCACCGGCATCACCGTGCTGGTGACGGTGATCTTCGACGCCGACGTCGACGCCCAGGGCGGCGCCTACGCGACCGGCGTGCTGGTGCTGATGAGCTCGGCGGCGCTGGCGGTCGCCCTCACCGCCTGGCGCCAACGCCGCCACTGGGTGCCGTTCGGCCTGATCTCGCTGGTCTTCATCTACACCACCGTCGTCAACATCATCGAACGGCCGGAAGGGATCAAGATCGCGTCGTTCTTCATCCTGACGATCATCGGCACCTCGCTGGTGTCGCGGGCGCTGCGATCGACCGAGCTCCGGGTCCACGGCTTCCGGCCCGACGAGGCCGCCTCTGAGTTCATCGCCGAGGCGGCGCGGCGCGGCGAGGGGGTCCGGATCATCGCCAGCCGGCCCCGCTCCGGACTGCTCGAGGAGTACGAGAGCAAGCTGCGCGAGGCGACCGACTCGCACCGGCTGTCGCCGAACGACCCGGTGCTGTTTCTGGAAATCCGCCCCGGGGATGCCTCGCAGTTCAGCCAGATCCTCGACGTCGAGGGGGTCCGGGTCGGACGCCACCGCATCCTGCGCTGCGTCAGCCCGGCCATTCCGAATGCGATCGCCGCGCTGCTGATCTACATCCGGGACCGGACCGATCAGATTCCGCACGTCTATTTCGGCTGGACAGAGGGCAATCCGATCACCTATCTGCTCAGGTTCCTGGCGTTCGGCGAAGGGGATACCGCGCCGGTCACCCGGGAGGTGCTGCGCCAGTCCGAACACGACCCCGCCCGTCGGCCTCGGGTCCACGTGGGGTAGGACCGCGGCGACCCGCCCGACGCGGAATTACAGCAACGTAAGGTTCGCCGGTTCCTGCCATGCGTTACAGTGATTCCATGCGTGCTTCCTTGCGTCATACCGCCCGTCGCACCGCCCGCGTCGCCCTGCTGCTGGCGGTAGTCGCCGGCGCCACCGCGATCGTCTCCACCCAGGCGCCCGCCCCGGCGCCGCGACTCAACCCGCAGGATTCGATCCCCTTCGATCAGGCCGTGCATACGGCGACGCTGCCCAACGGCCTCAAGTATTTCGTGCGCCGGAATGCCCGGCCCGAAAAGCGGGTGGCGCTGCGGCTGGCGGTCAAGGCCGGATCGCTGGAAGAAGCGGACGACCAGCAGGGGCTGGCCCATTTCCTCGAGCACATGGCGTTCAACGGCAGCACGCATTTCAAGCCGGGGGCGCTGATCTCGACGTTCGAATCGATTGGCGCCCGGCTCGGGCCGCACGTCAATGCGTATACCAGCTTCGACGAGACCGTCTACATGCTGGAGCTGCCGACCGACAAGCCGGAGATCGTGGCGAATGGCCTGAACGCGCTCGCCGATTTCGGCGGTGGTTTGACGATCGATCCCGCCGAGGTGGACAAGGAACGCGGGGTCGTGATCGAAGAGTGGCGGGGCGGCCTGGGCGCCGGCACGCGCGTCCGCGACCAACAGATTCCGCTGCTGTATCTGAACTCGCGCTACGCGCAACGCCTGCCGATCGGCAAGCCCGACGTCATCCGCACGGCGCCGGCGGCGCGGCTGCGCGCCTTCTACGACACCTGGTACCGGCCGGATCGGATGGCGGTCGTCATCGTCGGCGACATCGACACCGCCCAGATGGAAACCGCGATCAAGAACACGTTCGGTCCCCTCAAGGCGCGCGCGCCGGCGGCCCGGCTGCCCGATGGCCAGGTGCCGATCACGCGCCAGCTGTCGGTCAGCATGGTGACCGACCCCGAGGTCACGCAGTCGAGCGTCCAGATCGTGCGCAAGCGCACCAAGGAGACCCAGGGCCGCGTCGCCGACTACCGGCGTGATCTCGTCGAACGGCTGATGCAGGACATGTTCAACGAGCGCTTCGGAGAGCTGGTCCGGAAGCCCGATGCCAGGTTCCTCGGCGCCGGGGTGTCAGGCGGCAGCCTCGGCCGCACCGTGGAGACGTTCGCGATCGGCGCTCGAGTAGAGGACGGCAAGATCGACGAGGGCGTGACGGCGATCGCGGTCGAGGCCAAACGGGTGCGCGACTTCGGGTTCTCGGACACCGAGCTCGAACGCGCCAAGAAGTGGCTCGCTGCCGGCTACGAACGGGCCTACAACGAGCGCGACAAGAGCGAGAGCGGCTCGTTCGCGCAGGAATACGTTTCGTATTTTCTCGAGAACGAACCCGCCCCGGGCATCGCCTACGAGTACCAGCTGGTCAAACAGGTGCTGCCGGGCATCACCGTCTCGGAGACCTCCGAGATGGCAAAACGCCTGCTCGGCGACGACAGCCGCATCGTCCTCGGGGTGTCGCCGCAGAAAACCGGGCTCCGGATCCCGACCGATGCCGACCTGACCACCGCGCTGGCATCGGCAGAGCGCACCGCCGTCACCGCCTGGAGCGACACCGCCGCCACCGGCACGCTGATGGAGCACAAGCCGCAGGCCGGCACGGTCGCCGCGCGGCGCGAGATCCCGGCGCTCGGCGTCACCGTGGTGAAGTTCGCCAACGGCGTCGAAGCGTGGCTGAAGCCGACCGATTTCAAGAACGACCAGGTGCTCTTCACGCTGGAAGCCCTGGGCGGCAGCTCGCTGGCGCCGGAGGCGGACTACCTCAACGCCGCCCTGTCCGATGAATACGTCCAGCGATCCGGCGCCGGCGGGATCAAGGCGCAGGACCTCGAGAAGCTGCTGGCCGGGAAGATCGCCTCGGCCTCGCCCTTCATCGCGCTCTCGACCCACGGCATGTCGGGCAGCGCCGCTCCCGCCGATCTCGAGACCGCGCTGCAACTCGCCCACGAGCAGTTCACGGCCCCAGGGGATGATCCCGAGGCATTCGCGTTGATGGGGCGGCAGCTCGAGGCGTCGATCGCCAACCGCGAGCAGTCGCCCGGTCGTGTCTTCGGCGAGCGCCTGTCGCAGGTCAACACCTGCGATCACTACACCGCGAAGCCGCTCACCAGCGAGGGCATCGCATCACTCGACCGCGGCAAGATGCTCGGGTTCTACCGGGCCCGGTTCGCCAACGCCGCCGACTTCTCGCTGTTCATGGTCGGTGCCTTCAAGGTCGACGAGGTCGTGCCCCTGCTGGCGCAATACGTCGGATCGCTGCCATCGGCCGGGCAGAACACGGCCCGGTTCAAGGAGGTCGGCCTCTGTTTCCCGAAGGCGATCGAACGGGTGAAGGTGGAAAAGGGGCGTGAACCGCGCGGCCAGACGGTGATCAGCTTCTTTGCCGACCCGGCGATCGACCCGGACGAGCAGGAAAACGTCGCCGCCGCCACCAACGTGCTGCAGACGGCGCTGCGCGACATCCTCCGCGAAGAGCTCGGCCAGACCTACGGGGTGTCCGTCAGCCTGTCGCAGCCGCTTCCCCAGCACGGCTACGGCCGGATGGAAGTCAGCTACGGCTCGGCGCCAGAGAACATCGATGCGATGACCGAACGGGTGATGAAGGAGATCAAGCGCCTGCAGGACGAGGGACCGTCCGCCGATCTGACGATGCGGGCGAAGGAAGGCGCGAAGCGGGCCTACGAGACCAACCTGACGCAGAACGCCTACTGGCTACGGCGTCTCTCCTCGGTCCACCTGCTTGAGCAGGACCCGGAAGAGATCCTCCGCCGGCCGCAGCGCATCGACGCGGTCACGCCGGAACTGATCCAGGGGGTGTTCAGGCGCTATTTCCCGATGGATCGCTTTACGGCGGTGACGATGGTGCCGGCGGCGAGGCAGTGATGGGGAATGTGAGGATGTGAGGATGTGAGGATGTTGGGATGTAAGAAAGTTGGGATGTAAAGGAAGTCGGGATGTGAGGAAGTGGGGATGAAGGAAGTGGGCGGGGAGGATTGGAACATCCTCACTTCCTCACTTCCTCACTTCCTCACTTCCTCACTTCCTCACTTCCTCACTTCCCAACATCCTCACTTCCCAACATCCTCACTTCCTTACATCCCTACATCCTCACATCTCGGTTATTCAGGCGAAATCGACGTCCTACCGCAATCGTCGCAGCGCAGGTAGACGACCGGGACCGATTCCGATCGGCCGATGACACGGGCGCTCGGTACTCCGCATCGGGGGCAGACGATTCCCGCTGGGGAACGCTTGGCCATTCTGGTAACTCCTTGAAAACAGGGCGGGAAGCTCTTCTCGACCCGTCGGAAAGCTCCCGCGCCCCCTAATCTTAGACTGTGGAGCGCCAAAAAGGGTGCATGCCCCACAAAAAGGGGTAAAGCCCTTCTTTACGGCACGAGCGCCAGCTGGCCGCGGGCAGCACCGCCGGGGTTCGTCGCCGTATGCACGTTGAAATAGAACCCGGCCGGGTTGGCGATGACCTGGTTCGTCGCGTCAATCTGGGCCGAATCAACAACCTGGAAGCTCCTCACGTAGGAGCCGGATCCGTTCGGCATCGTCACCTCGCCCGCCGACGGATTCAGCGGAATGACCACCGCGCCGGCCACCGTTGGTCCGCCGATGTGAATGTGGGACGCGCTCAAGCTGCTGCCGTTTGGAAACCCGGTCAATGTCGCGACCACGTCAACGGTGTTCGCGGTGATGGCGCCGGAAGCGTTCCGGGTCAGGTTCATGGTCAGCGTCACGTTACCCCGGGCGCCGAGCTCCGCATTTCCCGCCACCAAGGCCGGGACTTCATTGAGCGCGGACAGTTGCGCCCCGAACACCAGCCTGTTTGGCGCAACTGCGCTCGGGGCCACGTCGTTGTCGCTGCCGCAGCCGGCGGCGAAGAGTCCGAGAACGACCACGAGAAAACGGAAACGAGACATATTCACTGCTCCTTGTCGCCCGAAGGCGGCGATTGACCCGTTTGTATGAACGGAAATGCACCAGCGCGAACCGCTACTGCTAGCAAGGGCGGGACCACGGTGAATCGGCGCGTCTGTTGGCGATCGCGGCCTGGAGTGTTACCCGGAGCGTAAGGTTTTACGCAGGACGTGAAGGCTGGCGCGTCGGCGGCGTTACGTCCGATCCAGGTCGGGCACCCAGTCCTTGATGGCGCGCTTGATCTGATCCGCGGTGAGGCGCTCGCGCTCCGCCCGTTCCAGCAGCGCCGGCAACTCGGCGTCGGAGGCGAAGCGCAGCGCCACGATCTGTGGTTTGGACAGACGGGACAACGCGGCCTGATGCTGCGGGGACAGCACCTGCGCGCCCCTGATCCTCATCTCGAGCCGGATGATGCGGTCCTGCAGCGCCGTGGTGTAATTCCGGCTGATCAGCAGCAGCACGATGACGGCGCCGATCAGCGCGGCCAGCCCGGCCGCGAACAACGGCGGGCCGCCGATGCCGAACCACTGCAGGGCGAAGGCGACGATCGAGACCACCACCAGGATGAAGCCGATGCCGGTCATGGCCGGATTATGACGGTGGTTCGCGTAGGTTTGTCCCGCCATGCATCACTCCTCGTCGTCGTCCGCAGTGCCGCCGCGCCGGGCCACCGGGCCGACGATCCAGGCGATCAGGATGCTGAGGATATAGAGACCAACCATCGGCAGGGCAAACAGCGACTGCGTCGCCACATCGCCGCCCGGTGTGATCACGGCCGCGGCGATGAAAATGATCAGAATCGCGTACTTCAGGCTTTTCCACAGAAAGCGGGCCGTGACCAGGCCCATCTTGGCCAGGAAGAACACCACGGCCGGCATCTGGAAGACCAGGCCCATCCCGAACAGCATCTTCGTGTAGAGCCCGAAAACATCGTCCAGCTTCGGCATGAACGCCAGATTGAACGAATCGAAGCTGCCGAAAAACGACATCATCCATCGGAAGACGATGTAGTGATTGAACAGGGCGCCGCCGACGAACCCGCTGGTCGTCAGCATGATGAACGGCAGGGCGAGCCGCTTCTGATGCAGGTAGAGCGCCGGCGCGATCAGGCGCCAGACCTGATACATGATGAACGGGGTGGCGAAGACAATGCCCGCGATCAAAGCGATCTGCACATAGACCGAGAACGCCTCGCCGGGCTGGGTGTAGATCAGCTTGCTGCCCTCCGGCAGCACACCGCGCAGAGGCTGGAACACGAACGCGAAGATCGGGTTGATGAACGCGAACGCCATCAGCATCCCGACGACGATGGCGATCGCGCAGTAGACCAGCCGGCGCCGGAGCTGCTCGAGGTGGGCGAGGACCGAGAAGCCGATGCCGTCCCCGGGATCAGAGTCCCCGTCCGGGCCACGCAACAGCCCGCCCGGGCCACGCAACAGATTCGGTCGCCCCGCCAGGTGCAGATTCATTCGGTGCCATCATTATAGTGGCCCGGCGTGATGGCCGGGCGCCCCCGCATCGCGGCGATGCCGGCGAGAGAGAAGGCCGCGATGTGCTCAGCCAGCTCGGCCAGGACGACCGGCGTCGGTGTGAAGTCCGGATCGAGCCGCACGGCCAGCGGGTTGGGAATCAGCGCGACGCACTGGGCCTGGATGCTGTGCGCGCAGCGCGCGACCCGCCGATCGCCGACCGGACAGTCGAGCAGTTCGGCCACCAGCCCGCCGAGATAGGCCAGGCGGGGGCGGAGCACCTGTTCGACGACCAGATCGAGGGCCGGCGTCGGATCGGACAGCTCGCGCGACATCAGCTGACGCAACCACGAGTCGGGCGCCGATCCGACCACCCGCCGGATGTAGACATCGATGTAGGCGCGCAGCTTGTCCTCGGCGGTGCCGCCGGCGCCAGCCAGCCGCGCGGCCTCGCTGGTTGCGCGCATGTCGCCGATCGCGGCCTGCAGCACCTCGCGGTAGAGCGCCAGCTTGTCGCCGAAGTGGTAGTTGACCGCGGCGACGTTGGCGTGCGCGGCTCGGCAGATCTCCCGGACGGTGACGCGCTCGAAGCCGCGCTCGCCGAAACGCTGCGCCGCTGCCGCGATCAGCCGCCGCCGGGTGGCGCGGTCGCGGTCCCCGGTCACCGCAGCCGGCTCCCGCTGGCCGGCGCCGGCGGCTCGATCCCTGGTTCTCAATCCCGGCCCTGAAGACACGGCTCGCAATCAGCATTCAACATTTTAACAACCAGCACTTCAGCAGTTCATCACAGCGTTCGCTTGAACAGCAGCGTCGCCGCGGTCATCGCCAGCACCGAGAACGCCAACAGGTAGATCAGGTCGCCGCCGATCGCGGCGAAGCCGGTGTTCTTCAGCAACAGGCTCTTGAACGCGTGCACCGCGTAGGTGAACGGATCGGCGACCGCGATCACCTGCATCCAGCCGGGGAAACCCTGCTGCGGGTAGACCGCGCCGCTCGGAAAGTAGAGCACGGTGTTCAGCACCCCGAAGATCGCCCGCGGCAGCAGCGGATCGGTGACCCGCACCATGATCAGGAACATCAGGCTGATCAGGGCGAACGACGTCACGATGATGACCACCTCGAGCCGCACCAGCCGCATCGGATCGAACGGGTCCGGCACGCCGGCGATCAGCGATCCGACGATCATGATCGCCGTGCCGGCCAGGATCGCCTTGATGCTGCCCGACACGTTGAAGCCGGCGATCAGCTCGAGCTTGGTGATCGGCGTCACCAGATACCCCTCGTGCAGGCCGCGCGCCTTGTCGTCGATGAAAATGATGCCGCCGCCGATCATCACCATCATGAAGATCGACATGACGATCGAGCCGG